>NZ_JANQBQ010000001.1:1262896-1894344 GCF_024723825.1 Romboutsia lituseburensis | reverse complement strand
AATGATAAATAATGATTTAAACAAATCAGAACAAGATAAAATTGGAACTAATTTAAACATCATGAATAATTTAGTAAAAGATTTAAAACTTGGATCAACGTATCCAGATTATAATCCTAATGCATATGATTTATATCAAGATCATTTCTGGGATTCAGATACAAACAATAACTTTACAATAGATAATTCTTGGTATGCTAGTTATGCTATATACGATACTGCTGAAACTCAAGTTAGAAAATTTGTAGCTTTAGCTAAGCATCAATGGGAGAAAGGGAACCATCAACAAGCCATATTCTTATTAGGTCAAGGGTTACATTATTTAGGTGATTTAAATAATCCATACCATGCATCTAATCAAACAGCAGTTGATACTCCAGGGCATGTTAAATATGAAACTTATGTTGAACAGAGAAAAGAAAACTATGCTATAAATTCAATGAATTATACTACAGATAAAGGTATATATGAAGATGCATTAAAAAATACAGATATTAATGATTGGATGACAAAAAACTCTACAGAATATGCGAAGGTTGCGAAAGATTTATATTATAGCCATTCAACTATGAAGCATAGTTATGATGATTGGGAATATTCTGCAATAGAAGCAATGAAGAATTCTCAAGAATGCACAGCTAAACTTCTATATAGATTTTTAAATGAAGTATCAGGAACAGTTCAAAATACTTCAGATATGAATAATTTAGATGAATTTAATGTTGTTATAAAGACTGCAAATGAAAAATATGCAGGAACAGACGATTATATTTATTTTGGAATAGAAACAAAAGATGGTAAGACATATGAATGGGTGTTAGACAATCCAGGAAATGACTTTGAACAAGGTCAAGAAGATAATTATATAATAAAAGTAAAAGACGGATCAAAAATTAGTGCAGATAGCATAAATAAATGTTGGATAAGAAAAGCTAAGCTTGAAGTTGGTGATGATTTCAAACCAGAAAATATAAATGTTATAGCTAAGAGTAGTGTAATATTAGAAAAAGAAATTAATAAAAATTTAGTAGGAAATGAAACTTATTATTTAAATAAATAATATAAATTAAGCTATTTTAAAATATAACTATATTATTTAATAACTTTATTAAAGCATATAAACCATGTTTTTAATATGTTATTAAGTAATATATATTTTAAAATAGCTTTTTAATTGTAAAGATATATTATTTCAATCTACAATAAACTACCTCATTACTAAAAGAATAAGTGAATAAGTGAATTAAACAAAAGAATTGGAAATTAGTTAATAAACTCCTAAACTTATGATACTATATATTAGTAAATTAAAATTGATGGGGGAAAAATATGAATAATAAAAATACAAGTATTTTTTTAGCTAGTATTTTAGTTGTATCGAGTTTTATATCATCAACAAATTTAGTCAGTGCAAGTTCGATAGACTACACAAATTATACTGGTTATGAAAATGAAATGCCAATAAATGAAGAAAAATATGAAACGTATACTATGCCAGCAACTAGTATAAAGCTGTTTAAATTAAAAACTACTGATGACTATGAAGTGGCATTATCTAAAGATAATGGAGAGTATACATATTTAGATAGTAGTAATATGTTGGAAGAAGCTATTGAAATTGCAGATAATTTAAAATATGCTTATAAAAATGCTATTCCAGTTGTGATAAATAATAAGGGGATGATAGTATATGCTACAGAAGCTTTAGCTAAAATCGTTAAAACAAAAGATGGACAATTAGTAAGTCAAAACACAACTATTAATTTATACAAAGATACAGAAGGAAATCATAAATATACATATATATCACCAGGAGCTATAGAAGATGCTCCCATAATTGATATATCAGGAAATATGGTGAAAATAGAAGTTGCAGGATTTACTGGATGGATGCCTATATCTGATACAAAAGGTGATAACTTGGTTGTTGTGCCAATTAATAATATAAAAAATTTAAGTTACTATCAAATTAACGAAAAGAATGAGCTAATTCATAACATTAGCAAAATGATAGAAAAAGAAGGAAATTTTGAATCAATAATAATAGGAAAAGCACCTAGTTTTATGAAGCCTACAAAAAAATACTATAGTTACGATGGAAAATATTTTTATGATGATATAAAGAAATTAATATCAGATTTAAAAGAAGCTAGCCATAGTAATGCAATTAACAATTATTCGCCATATTATAATTACTATAATATTTTGCCGGGCAAAGGTAAAACATCATATACAGCAGCAGAATTAAATTCATATATAGACAAATATGCACCGTCTAATAGTGTTTTAAAAGGTAGTGGTGAATCTTTCATAAAATATCAAAGTAAATATGGAGTTAATGCTTTGATGGCATTAAGCATATCTATAAACGAAAGCGCATTTGGAACAAGATTAGTTAAACCTAATAATATATTTGGTATAAAAGCAAATGATGGAGCAGAATCAGGAGCAAGTAAATTTGCTAGTATAGATGAATGTATTAAAGTATTTATGGAAAATTATATGTCAAAAACTTACTATAATCAAAAATCTAAATTATATAATGGTAGTAATTTAGGAAATAAAAATTCAGGTGTAAATATAAACTATGCCTCAGACCCATATTGGGGGGAAAAAGCAGCCTCACATATGTATAAAATAGATAAATATTTAAGTGATGGAAAACTTAAAGAATATAATAAAGAAGAAATATATGTTTATAAAAGACAAAGTGATAATAAGCTCATTTTAAAAGGAATAATAACTAAAGAGGGGATAAAATTAGATGATAAATCTAAAAATTATACTATGTCAGGTGAGGAAACGTATGATACTTTGCATACATCAGCTAAAAAATAATTAAATGAAAGTTAGTATAAATTTATACAATTAATTCAAAAATTAACTTTTGACATAAATTAAAATTCATGTTAATATTATAAAAGTCAATTAAATATTAAGTAAGCCAGACAATCGCGGGTAGTATTTTACTACGTGAGGAAAGTCGGAGCTCCATAGAGCAGGGTGCTAGGTAACGCCTAGTGAGAGTGATCTTAAGGAAAGTGCAACAGAAAATAACCGCCACTTTTGTGGTAAGGATGAAAAGGTGAGGTAAGAGCTCACCGTCGATTAGGTGACTAGTCGAGCCGTGTAAACCCCACCTGGAGCAAGACCAAGATAGGATAAAAAGGATGTTGCTCGCATCCTCCGGTTGGTAGGTCGCTTGAGCATATTGGTGACAATAGGCCTAGAAAGATGATTGTCTAATACAAAACTCCGCTTATAGACTTGCTTATTATTTTGATATTAGCACTAGCTTTTAGCTAGTGTTTTTTTATGCGATTATTTATATATTCAACTATTATGATTAAAAAACTTAAATTATAGTATATTCTATGATAATATAAATATAAATAGCAAAATATAACAAAAAAATATTGAGGGGATGAATGAATGAATATACGGAAAAAATTATTAGGATCTATATTAACAATAAGCATGATAACAGCAATGTCTATTTTATCTAATATAGCTTTATCTTATGCTGATAATAAAACAGAAGTAGAATTTAATTCTGTAATAGGAAAATATAATAAAAAAGACTTAATAGTAGAAAATGCCATAGCTATAAAATTAGATGAAACCTTAAATCTATCACAAAATCCAAACTGGGAGTTGTCAAATAATGAAATAGCTAAAATAGATAAAAATGGTATAGTGAAACCTTTAAAAGAAGGTACTGTATTTTTAAGTCAGAAAATAGGGTCGAAAGCACATATAATAGAGTTATACGTATTTAATGAAAAAACTAATTATATAACAAAGAATGCAAAAGCTGAAAGCTCTAAAGGCAAACATAAAGTATTTATTGATCCAGGTCATGGGGGATCAGATCCTGGAACTGTAGGATCTGTAAAAAGTGAAAAACAATTAAATTTAGATGTTGCTGAAAGGGTAAAGTCAAAGTTAGAAAATCAAGGTATCGAAGTCAAAATGAGCAGAACGTCAGATGTATACTTAACGCTATCAGAGAGAACCGATATTGCTAACGAATATGGAGCAGATATATTTGTATCAATACATCATAATGCAGCAGAATCAGAATCAGCAAATGGAATAGAAACATTCTATCATCCTAATAAAGAAGCACATAAGTCCCTAAGCTCAGAGTTACAGACGAGTTTAATAAAAGAGACAGATGCAAGAGACAGAGGTGTAAAAAGTGCTAACTATGCAGTATTAAGAACGTCAAATATGACTTCAGCTTTAGTTGAAGGTGGATTTATGACTAATACAGTAGAATATTCAAAATTGATAGACTCACAGTATCAAGAAAAATTAGCTGCAGGAGTTGCTAATGGGATAGTTAAATATCTAAATGGAAATATGAATTCAGGAGACGAAGACAAAAACCCAGAAGTACCACCGGTAGTAACACCGCCAACTGTTATAGATACAGGTATAACAACTGCAAATACATTAAATGTAAGAGCAGGAGCAGGAACTAGCTATAATATAATAGGAAGTTTATTAAAAGGAACTAAAGTAGAAATAGTAGAGAAAAATATAGGTGATTGGTATAAAATAAAGTACAATGATGGAATAGGATTTGTATCTAATTCATATGTAAAGTTAGATTCTGATACAACAGATGAGCCATCAATACCTGAAATAGAAAATAAATTTATAGACATTAATTATCATTGGGCTAAAGATGCAATACTTAAGTTTGCAGCAAAAGGATATATTGGCGGGTATAGTGATGACACATTTAGACCTGAAAATTATATAACTAGAGCTGAATTTGTAAAGATTGTTAATGGAGTATTTGGATTAAAACAATTTAATGAATCAAAAAAACTAAAATTTAATGACATAAAAACTTCTGCGTGGTATTACAATGATGTATGCATAGGAGTAGAAGCAGGATATATAAATGGATATGAAGATAATACATTTAGACCTAATGGAAAAATAACAAGACAAGAAGCTGCAAGTATAGTAGCAAAAATTACAAAGCTAGTAGGTGATGGAAAACTAGATTTTGTAGATAATAATAAAATATCACCATGGGCTAGAGCATCTGTTGATGCATTAAGTGATAATAAAATAATGGGTGGGTATGAAGATAATACTTTTAGACCTCAAAATAGTATCACAAGAGCTGAGGCAGTATCTACTTTAGAGAGAATAATTAGATAAAAGTATAATAAAAAAACTATTAAAGCAAACCATTTAGGTATGATTTTAATAGTTTTTTTTTATTTAACTTATATTAAGGTTTACAATGAGGAAAAGGTTATATAGAATATAAGTGGAAAGAAAAAATAATAGGGGGATTAATATGGCATATAAAAAACATATGAAAAGGATTAGTGTATTTGTATTAATATTAGGACTAACAGCATCAGGAATACAGCCATTAAAAGTATTGGCTAATGAATCAACAACTAAATCAGGTGAACCAACTATAGATTTGAGGGTAGTTGGAACGAGTGATTTACATGGTAGTATTATGGATTATGATTATTACACATTGCAAGATAGTCAAAAATATGGTTTAGTAAAACTATCAACTATAATGAAGAATGTAAAAAGTGAAGTAGATAAAACAGGAGACAAAGACAATATAGATAATACTGTAATATTTGACAATGGAGATACTATACAAGGAAATCCATTTGCAGACTATTATAATAATTTTAAGACTGTCACAGGGGAACATCCAATATATAAAGCTATGAATGAAGTTGGATATGATTCAGCAACATTAGGTAATCATGAATTTAATTATAAGCTAGATTTCTTGCAAAAAATAGTAAATGAAAATGAAAAAAATAAGAAAAATTTAGATATATTAAGCTCAAATGTATATGATGTAAAAGGAGAAAAAAACTTATTTAAACCGTATGAAATAATAACTGAAACTGTAGTAGATTCAACTGGAAAACAACAAACAGTAAAAATAGGTGTAATAGGTTTTACTCCAGAAGATATATTAGTTTGGGATAAGCAAAATTTAGAAGGTAAAGTAAGTGTAAAATCATTTAAAGAAAGTGCAGAAAAATTTGTGCCAAAAATGAAAGCAGAAGGGGCTGATATAATAGTAGGTCTTGCCCACTTCGGAAATGATACAAAAGACGTAAATAATTTGGCTAAAGTTGAGGGGATAGATGCATTAGTAACAGGTCACAGTCATGCAAGTGATAGCGGAAAAATAGAAGGAACAGAAGTACCTTTTATTCAACCTATTAATAATGCATCTGAACTAGGCGTTATAGATTTGAAATTAAAACAAGAAAATGGGAAATGGGTAATAGATAAAGGAAATACAAAAACTAATATAAGAAAAGTGTATGATAAAAATAATAATATAGATATAAAAAGAGATGAAAATTTATCAAAATTCGTAGAATCATATCATAAACCAGTTGTGGATTATGTAAAATCACCAGTAGGAAAAACAACAAAAGATTTACAAAGTTACTTTACATTAGTTCAAGATGATGCATCAGTAGAATTAGTTGCAGATGCTCAAACACAATACCTAAAGAAACTATTAAAAGAAGATGAATCTATGAAAAAATACAATGGTCTACCTATATTATCAGCGGCAGCGCCATTTAAAACAGGAGGAAGAAGTGATTCACCAGACCCAACTGATTTTGTAAATATCAAATCAGGAAATATATCTATAAGTGATGTTTCAAGCCTTTACAAATATCCTAATACATATACAGTATTAAAGATAAAAGGTAGCGAAGTAAAAGAATGGTTAGAGAGAAGTGCTGCAGTATTTAATACAATAGACCCTAATAAAAAAGAAGAACAACAATTAGTTAATCTAAATTTTAGAGGATATATGTTTGATACAATAGAAGGTTTAAAATATGAAGTAGATGTAACTAAGCATCCAAAATATGATACAAGCGGAAAAATGATAAATAAAGACAGTGAAAGAATAGTAAACCTTACATATAACGGTAAACCTTTAGATAAAAATCAAGAGTTTTTAGTTATAACAAATAACTATAGAGCGGGAGCAGAACAGTTTGCAGGTAAAACTGTATACGCTGGTCAAGAAGAAAGTAGACAAGTAGTATCTAATTATATAAAGGAAAAAGGAACTATAACACCTAATGCAGATAATAATTGGACTATAAAACCCGTACAGACTAAAGGAAATGTAGTATTTAGAACACATGAAAATGGAGCTAATTACTTAGGTACAAATTCTGCCATAAGCAAAGTAGGACCAGCAAAAGAAGAAAAATTTGCAAATTATAAATATGATTTAAGTAAATCACAAAATACATCAACTAATGGATTTAAAGATATAGAGAAACATTGGGCTAAGAAAAATATAGAAGAATTTTTGACAAAAGGGTATATTGGTGGATATGAAGATAAAACATTTAGACCAGATAACTCTATAACAAGAGCTGAATTCGTAAAATTGGTTAATAAAGTATTTGAACTAAAAACAGTTGGAACAGAAGATTTCAAAGATGTTAAACCATCAGATTGGTTCTACAATGAAATATGTATAGCTACTAAAGCAGGATACATAAATGGATATGAAGATAAAACATTTAGACCAAATCAAAAAATAACAAGAGAAGAAGCTGCATCAATAGTAGCATCTTTAATCAATTTAAATAATGATGGAAAATTAACATTCAAAGATAGTAATAAAATATCTACATGGGCTAAAGCATCAGTAGATAAGCTAAGTGATAACAAAATAATGGGTGGATACGAGGATAATACATTTAGACCTCAAGGAAAAATAACAAGAGCAGAGTCAGTTTCTATGTTAAGTAGAATAAATAAATAAAGTGCAGATATAAGATAAACTAGGGTTATAAATACCCTAGTTTATTTATGTTTAAATGTTATTTGTATTTGATGTTTTTTATGGTAATTGTGTCTTAATCTATAATATTATGTATATCTATGATATAATAAAAAAGTTAAAAATAATAAGGAGGTTTATAATGTATAAAAATAGTAAGATATTTATTACTTTTTTATCCGTAGCCTTATTTCTTATGATGTATTCATATGACAAAGGTCAAAAGCAAATATCGGAAAGAAAAGATGATTATACAGCATATGCTAAAGCTGAACTTAGCATAAATCAAGGAAAAAAAATAGAATCATCATTAAAAACTATTGAAAAATTAGAAAAAAAATATATAAAAACAGATCAATTTGAATTGAGTAAAGTTCAAGCATATGCTTTAATGGGGCAGTTTGATAAAGCAGAAAAATCAGTAAAAGAAGCAATAAGGTTAAATAAAAAACTAGAAAATGATGTAAATCTTTTACTAATATATGCTGATGTATGTATAAATAATAAAGACAATGATAAAGCAAATCAAATTTTAGAGAAAATAAAAAATCTAGAAAAAAATGAAGAACAACAAAAGAAATTTGATAAATTGAATGAAGAAATGAAGTAAGGAGGCTAGAGTGTGGAATCAATCTATGAATATAACTATAGACAACAAAAGATAGCTAGAATTGATAAGATTATAGCCATTATTGCTATGTTTATGATAAGTATAATACCATTAATAATGTATAGATATGATAGTATGGTGTATAGCCCTATACTTTCAGGAAACGTGTATTCTACAGGCAATAAAGTAGATATATTTAACTACTATAAAAGTGTAATACTTAACATAAGTAGTTTCCTTATATTAGGATTACTTATATATAAGACAATAGCGCTTAAAGATTTAATAAAAAGCAATAAATTAAATATGATAATATTAATATTTGCAGCAATTATATTAATAACACCGTTAGTATCTGATTATATAGATATATCATTACTTGGTAACTCAGACAGACATGAGGGAGCTATAGCATGGTTTTCGTATCTAGTAGTATTTTATGCTTTATGCAATATAAAAATAGAAAAAGAACAATACAAGTATTTTTATTGGGTACTAATACCATTTATAATAGTAAATTTAATAACATCGTTAACAAATTTATATGGATATAACTTAATAGACAATAGAGTAGTAAATAATATTTTAGGTAAAGGTCTTAGTGGATATTTAGTAACTACACTATATCATCAAAACTACGGAAGTGCCATATCAGCAGTTATATTTAGTGTAAGTTTTACGTATTTATTATTAGAAAAAAATACAAAAATTAAAATAGCACTAGTAATAACAACAGTAGCATCATTTACAATGTTATTAGCAATGATATCATCTGGGGGATTTGTTACAGCATTGATAGTATTACCTATAATATTAGTAATAGGCATTAGATTTAGAGGAATAAAAGAAACTGTACTATGGACTATACCTACAGTTATACTAAATGCTATATCATATATGATACTAAGCAAATCAAATGAAAAAGTATATGAAGAATCATTTAAAATAATAGAAAAAATAAATGATATATCAGGTGCTATAATTCCTGTAGCAATAATAGGCTTTATATTAGTAGTATTTATAATGAAGTTTATAAATAGAAAAGTTGTTTTTAATATAGCTATAGGAGTTGTTATTGTATCTATGTTAATAGGTGGAGTAGCTCTATCAAATACAATAGAAAATAACAAACAAGTAATAACAGAAAATACTATATACCAAAAATTAAATGAGATGAGTACCGATCGTATAAATATATGGATAAAAACTATAGATTTAATAAATGAAAAACCAATACTAGGGCAAGGTCTTGATACTTATCCATATGTAATTTCAGATAAAGATGAAGATAGAGGAATAAGTACTTATGGAGAATTTATAGATAAGCCCCATAACTGGTACTTATCAGTTGCATACGGAAGTGGAATATTAGGACTTAGTGCATTTTTAGCTGTACTTGTTTATGTATTAAAAGGATTATTTGACAAATTGTCAGATAAAATTGATGATAAATATATATATATATTTGGAGTAGGGTTTATTGCATATGCAGTACAAGGATTATCTAATGATAGTTGGGTAGGAACATCTATAATATTCTGGGTATTAGCTGGAGTATGTGCAAATAAGTTGTTTAGAGAAAACTAAAATAGTTAAAAAAGATATGGATAATATTAACTTAGGAACCATATCTTTTTTTAGTGTAATGAAATCTAAAGTGCAGTATAATAAAACATAAAAACGACAATATTCTATTAAAACTTTAAAAAAAGTTAAAAATAAGATAAAATATAAAAGTATGATAAAAATATGTATATGGGGGTGAAGGTATTGAATATAAGTGTAATAATTCCAACTAGAAATGCAGAAAAATATATAGGGAAACTTATAAAAAAACTTCAAAGTCAAACAATTAGTCCCATGGAAATAATAATAATAGATACAAACTCTAAAGATAAAACAAAAGAAATATGTAAAGAATTTAAAGGTATAAACTTTATTCATATAAATGATGGAGAATTTGGTCACGGAAAAACAAGAAACCAAGCAGCAAAAGTAGCAAAAGGAGATATACTTGTATTTATGACACAAGATGCATATCCAAATAACGATATGTTCTTAGATGAATTAATCAAACCATTAGGAAAAGATAATGTAGTTTGCTCATACGGTAGACAGCTACCTAGAGAAAATTCTAGTTGTATAGAGGTATTTTCAAGAAAGTTTAACTATGGTAATGCAGATATTATAAAGTCAAGACAAGACATAGATAAATTAGGAGTTAAAACATTTTTCTTTAGCAATGTTTGTTCAGCATTTGTAAAAGAAGATTTTTTTCAAACTGGAGGATTTCCGTCAGATACAATAATGAATGAGGATATGATAATAGCATCAAAATTTATATTTAATGATAAAAAGACTTGTTATACATCAAGAGCAGAAGTTATACATTCACATAATTACACATATAGAGAACAGTTTAAAAGAAACTTTGACGTAGGTGTAGTATTTGCAGATAGCAAACTATATTTTGGAGGAGTTAAGTCAGAATCCGAAGGTATAAAATTTGTAAAAAATGCTATCAAGTACTTAATTCAAAATAAAAAGATTTATTTAATACCACATTTAATAGTAGAAAGTGGATTTAAATTTATAGGATATAAGCTAGGATATAATTATAAAAAAATACCTATGAAATATGTAAAAAAAATGAGTATGCATTCATTTTATTTTGAGCAAAAGAAAGAGCAAGAAGCTTTAGTAAAAGCTATATAGCTTATATAAAATAGAAATAAGGAGAAAGAGTTATGAAAGGAATTATACTTGCGGGAGGATCAGGGACGAGATTATACCCAATAACAAAATCAGTATCAAAGCAGGCTTTACCAATATATGATAAGCCGATGATATATTATCCAATGTCTGTACTTATGCTAGCAGGCATAAGGGAGATACTAATAATATCTACACCAAGAGACATAAGTTTGTTTGAAGAATTATTTGGAAATGGTAGTGAACTAGGATTAAATATACAATATAAAATCCAAGAACAACCAAATGGACTAGCAGAAGCATTTATAATAGGAGAAGAATTTATAGGTGATGATAAAGTAGCATTAGTTCTTGGAGATAACATATTCTACGGATATGGATTTAGTGAAAGATTAGAAAATGCAGTTAAAAGAGATGAAGCAACTATATTTGGATATCATGTAAGTGATCCTACCGCATTTGGAGTTGTAGAATTTGACAAATACTTTAATGTTGTATCAATAGAAGAAAAACCTACAGAGCCTAAGTCAAACTATGCAGTACCAGGATTATACTTCTATGATAACGATGTAGTAGAGATAGCTAAGAGTGTAAAGCCTTCTGAAAGAGGAGAGTTAGAAATAACAGCTGTAAATAATGAATATTTAAAAAGAGGCAAGTTAAAGGTAGAGTTGTTTGGGAGAGGAATGGCATGGCTAGATACAGGAACACATAGAGGATTATTAGAAGCATCTAACTTTGTAGAAGCTATACAAACAAGACAAGGACTATATGTAGCTTGTTTAGAAGAAATAGCTTATAGAAAAGGATATATAAACAAAGAACAATTATTACAATTAGCTAAGCCACTTATGAAAACAGAGTACGGACAATACTTAGTAAAAGTAAGTGAAGAAGAAAAATAAATGATAAAAATATATAAATAAACTATTAATAAATGAAAGAAGTTGAATAACATGGGGAACTTTAAATTTATAGAGACAAAAATAAAAGATCTATATATAGTAGAACCTAAGGTATTTGGAGATGATAGAGGATACTTTATGGAAAGCTACAACAGAGTTGACTTTGTAGAAGCTGGACTTGATATGGTATTTGTTCAAGACAATGAATCAAAGTCTAAAAAAGGTGTACTTAGAGGAATGCATTTTCAGACTAAGCATACACAAGGAAAGTTAGTAAGAGTTACACAAGGAGAAGTATATGATGTAGCAGTTGATTTAAGGAAGAATTCTCCTACATTTGGTCAATGGGATGGTGTAGTTTTATCAGCAGAAAACAAAAGACAATTCTACGTACCAGAAGGATTTGCTCATGGATTTTTAGTTTTATCTGATGAAGCAGTATTTAACTACAAATGTACTGACTACTATGCACCAGAGTATGATAGCGGGCTTTTATACAATGATAAAGAGGTAAATATAAAATGGCCATTAGAAAATATAGAAGAAATAATATTATCAGAAAAAGATAAAAAACAAAAAACTTTAAAGGAATTAAAAGAATTAGATATATTATTTTAATTCACGGCTTAGTGAATAATATACAATTCACAGTAGAGTGAATAATATTTAAACAAAAATTAAAAAGTATAAATAGGAGAAATAATATGAAAAAAATATTAGTAACAGGTGGAGCTGGATTTATAGGTGGAAACTTTGTTCATTATATGGTAAATAAATATCCTGAGTATATGATTGTTAACTTAGATTTATTAACATATGCAGGAAATTTAGAAACATTAAAGAAAATTGAAAATAAGCCGAATTATAAATTTATAAAAGGCGATATAGCAGATAGAGAATTTATATTCAAATTATTTGAAGAAGAAAAATTTGATATAGTAGTAAATTTTGCAGCTGAATCTCATGTAGATAGATCAGTAACAGATCCAGGAATATTTGTTCAAACAAATGTTATTGGTACACAAGTACTACTAGATGCATCAAAAGAATTTAAGGTTAGTAGATACCATCAAGTTTCAACAGATGAAGTATATGGTGATTTACCACTAGATAGACCGGATTTATTCTTTACAGAAAATACACCACTTAATCCAAGTTCACCATATTCAGCATCAAAAGCTAGTTCAGATTTTTTAGTACAAGCTTACCATAGAACATTTGGATTACCGATAACTATATCTAGATGTTCAAATAACTATGGTCCATATCATTTTCCAGAAAAACTAATACCACTTATGATAAGTAGAGCTTTAAATGATGAAAGCCTACCTGTGTATGGTAATGGTGAAAATGTTCGTGATTGGCTACATGTAGAAGATCATTGCTCTGCGATTGATTTGATAATACATAATGGTAGAGTAGGCGAAGTGTACAATGTGGGTGGTCATAATGAGAGAACTAACTTAGAAGTTGTTAAAACTATACTTAAAGCATTAGATAAGTCTGAAGAACTTCTAACTTATGTTACTGATAGACCAGGACATGACTTGAGATATGCTATAGATCCTGAAAAATTAGAAAAAGAATTAGAATGGAAGCCTAAGTATAACTTTGATACAGGTATAGATATGACTATAAAGTGGTACTTAGATAATAAAGAATGGTGGATGAATATATTATCTGGAGAATATCAAGAATATTACAAGAAACAATATGATAATAGATAATTTATAATAAATTAAAATGATTTATGTATATATTTTAACATAATTCATTTTATCTATTAATAGAATGGAGTAGTAAGATGTCACTAATAAAAGAATTATATAGAAGTAAAAAACTAATACTAAATCTTGCAAAAAATGATTTTAAAACAAAATATGCAGGATCATACCTAGGTGTATTTTGGGCATTTGTACAACCAGTTATAACAGTACTTATATACTGGTTTGTATTCCAAGTTGGGTTTAAATCCGCTCCTGTAGACGATTTTCCATTTGTTTTATGGCTGGTATCAGGTATTGTACCATGGTTTTTCTTTTCGGATGCACTGGCTAATGCTACGAATAGTTTGATTGAGTATAGTTATTTAGTTAAAAAGGTAGTATTTAAGATTAGTATATTACCTTTAGTAAAAAATATATCTGCATTATTTGTACACATTTTCTTTGTTGGATTTATGATATCTTTATATATTATATATGAAAAATATCCAACGGTGCATGTTATCCAACTGGCATATTATTCTTTTTGTACATTTTGTTTGTCATTGTCACTATCATATGCAACAAGTGCAATAATACCATTTTTTAAAGATTTTGGGCAAATTATAAATATATTTTTACAAATTGGAATGTGGATGACTCCTATAATGTGGAGTTATGATATGATAGCACCACAATACCAATGGATACTTAAATTAAATCCTATGTACTATATATGCCAAGGATATAGAGATACATTAATAGAGCATGTTTGGTTTTGGAATAGATACAACCAAACTATTTATTTTTGGGTAGTTGTAGTAGTTTTATTTGGCATAGGATTTGTTTTATTTAAAAAGTTGAAACCACATTTTTCGGATGTATTATAGTGAGGTGATAATATGAGTGATATAGCAATAAAAGTGGAAAATATAAGTAAGGTTTATAAACTTTATGACAAACCTATGGATAGATTGAAAGAAACGTTAAGTCCTTCTAAAAAGAAATATCATAAAGATCATTATGCACTAGATAATATTTCATTTGAAGTGAAAAAGGGTGAAACTGTTGGTATTATAGGTACAAATGGATCGGGAAAATCTACTTTACTAAAAATGATAACAGGAGTACTAACAGCAACTAGTGGAAATATAACCGTTAATGGTAAGGTATCAGCACTACTTGAGCTAGGTGCTGGATTTAACCCAGAGTATACAGGTATGGAAAATATTTATCTAAACGGTACTATGATGGGATATAGTAGAGAAGAAATGTATAATAAAGTTGAAACTATTATAGAATTTGCTGATATTGGTAGTTTTATTAATCAGCCAGTAAAGACTTACTCTAGTGGTATGTTTGCTAGATTGGCTTTTGCTGTAGCTATAAATGTTGAACCGGATATATTAATAGTTGATGAGGCTCTTAGTGTAGGGGATGTATTTTTCCAAGCTAAGTGTTATAAGAAATTTAATGATTTAAAAAAGGAAGGAAAAACAATATTATTCGTGACTCATGATATGAGTAGTATAATAAAGTACTGTGATAGAACTATATTAATAAATAAAGGTGAATTAATATCAGAAGGTGAATCACCTGATATGGTAGATATATATAAACAAATATTAGTTAATCAATATTCTAAAATAGAAGAAAGTGAATCAATTTTAGAAGAAGTAAGAGGTATGGATTTTATCAATAAATGGTCTGAAAATCTTGTGATTAATCCTAATAAATTAGAGTATGGAAATAGAAATGCAGAAATTATAGATTTTGCAATTATAGATAGTAAAAATAAAATTAATAATACTATAAATAAAGGTGATATTTTTTCTATAAAAATGAAGGTTAAAATGAACAAACAAATAGAAAATCCTATTTATGCTTTTACTATAAAAGATTTAAAAGGAACAGATATAACTGGAACGAATACAATGGTGGAGAATATAGATACAAATGGAAATAGTAGAGAAATCACGATTACATTTAAGCAGAGGTTGGATTTACAGGGAGGTGTATATTTATTATCATTAGGATGTACTGGATATGAAAATGATAATTTTGTAGTTTACAATAGATTATACGATGTTTGTAATATAAACGTATTAGCGGTAAAAAATACTGTGGGCTACTATGATATGAATTCTAAAATTGAGTTAAGCTAAGAAAGGAATGGGTATGGAAGAATATATAGAAAATGTAAAGTTAAACTTAACTTATTATGAAGGTAAGGACTTATACTCAGATGGAGATATAGAAGATGAAATTTTAGAAATTGTTAAAAAGTCTAATTTAGATAATGTTCATAAAATAATAGAAGATAATAATAAATGGCCAATATTGTATCATTTATCTCCCAAAAGAGCGAATATTATAGAATGGATTCCTATACAAAAGAATGAAAGTGTTCTTGAAATTGGAGCTGGATGTGGAGCTATAACTGGAAAATTAGCAGAATTGGCAAATGATGTAACATGTATCGAATTATCTAAAAAAAGAAGTTTAATAAATGCACATAGAAATAAAGATAAAGACAATATAGAAATAATAGTAGGAAATTTTCAAGACATAGAGATCAAAATAGAAAAAAAATATAATTATATAACTCTCATAGGCGTTTATGAGTATGCTGAAGCATATATAACATCTCAAAACCCTTATTTGGATTTTTTAAAAAATATAAAAAGCCATTTGATTGAAGGTGGTAAAATAATAATTGCAATAGAAAATAGGCTAGGGTTAAAGTATTGGGCAGGATGCAAAGAAGATCATACAGGTAAATATTTTGAGGGAATTGAAGGTTACCCAGATTCTAAAGGTGTTAAAACTTTTTCAAAAAATGAAATAGAAGATTTATTAAAAAAAGCAGGATTAAAAAAATATCATTTTTATTATCCATATCCTGATTATAAACTACCAGATATAGTTTACTCTGATGATTACTTACCGAAAAAAGGAGATTTAAACAACAATTTGAAAAATTTTGATATGGACAGAATGATAACATTTAATGAAGAGAGAGTATATAACTCACTTATAGAAAATAACTTATTTACTTTATTTTCTAATTCATATTTAATTATTATAGAAAAGGAAGATTTATAATGAAAAACATTATTTATTCTAAATATACAAATGAAAGAAATTTAAATTTTCAAATAAGAACTAGCATAATAAAAAATAAAGATGGAACCAAAACAGTTGAAAAAGTTGCACTCAATAAAATATCTATACTCCACTTAGAAAATATATATAAAAATTATAAAATATTGAATAAAAAATACTGTTTTAATGAACAAATAAAAGTTAATAAATGTAAGATTAATAAAAATAAATTAGAATTCGAATATATTGAAGGCATAAGCTTGAATGAGATTTTAGATAAGTTACTTCTAGATGGAAGATATGATTTAGCAGTTCTTAAAATAAAAGAGTTTATAGAAGTAATATATAAAACTAGTGGAAAATCAAAAAAATTTGAAAAGACAGAGAAATTTATAGAATTTTTTGGAGATTTAAATTTTCCTAATAACATAGAATCTCTAGAAGTAAATAATATTGATTGTATATTTAGCAATATTATAATAAATGATAAATGGAATGTTATAGATTATGAATGGGTCTTTGAATTTCCAATACCAATAAAATACTGTATATATAGAGCTTTGAATAATTATATAAATACTGAAATTGGAAGTAAATTAAAATCAATAGATATTTATTCAATATTTGGTTTTAATAAAGATGAATTAGAAATTTATAATAAAATGGAGTGTAATTTCCACAATAAAGTAATGATAAATTCTCAATTTTCTCAAGGAGAAAAATATTATTTTGAAAATATGATTGAACCATTTCAAAATATAATAAGAAACAGATATACACAAGTATTTTATAATACAGGCAATGGATTTAATGAAAAAGAATCATACTATATAAAAGAAGAAAATTTTATAGGGAAAAATTCTTATTTTAAAATAAAAATAAATGATAATATGAAAGGTATAAGAATAGACCCAGTATCTACTAATTGTGAAATTGATATTAACAAAATCAATATAATTGATAATTTTAAAAATAAAATAAATATAAAAGATAAAGTACTAATAAATTCTAATATAAAGAAAAAAGACAAACATATATTCTTACACAACGATCCTCAAATTTATATAAATTTAGAAGATTATAATATATTTAATGTTCAATATATTGATATAGATTTAATCATAAATGATATAGATTTTAATATATACAATTATTATGTAGATCAACAAGATTATATACGTGAATTAAATGTTGATATAGAAAATAAACAAAAACATATAAATTATGAATTAGAAGAAAAAAACAAATATAACAAATATATAGAAGAGCTTGAAAATGAATTGGAAACAAAGAATAAGCATATAAAAGAGATTGAAACTAGTAGAGGTTATATATACTTAACAAAGATAAAAAAATTAATAGGAAAATAGAATATAAATAATTAAGATAGGAATGGCAAATTATGAGTAAACAGTTAATAAATAAAAGTGTAATATATTACAAAAAATTTGGATTATCAGAAACTATAAAAAGAGTATTCATATATAGCAATCTAAAAATAAAAAATAAATACTATTCATATTTAATTTCTAAAAATAAAACAGGAGATTATTGGAATGAACTTGAAAAAGTAATTGAATTAAATAGCAATGAAATAGAATTTATTGATATATTCCATGTGCCTATGGGATGGGATACACCATTATTTCAACGTTTTCAGCATATATCATTAAATGTAGGAAAGGTAAATGGTATTTCATTTTATGGGGCACATCCAACTGTAGATAAAGATGTAAAATTCATAAAAAAGATAAATGATAAATTATATCTTGTCAATTTTGAAAATTATGAGGCTAAAATTAAGTTTTTTGAGATAATAGATAAATATTCTGGAACTAAAGTTATAAGATTACAATCAATAGACCTAGCAACAAAGATTGAAGACTTAGAGGAATTTATTAAGAGAGGATATACAATTTTATATGAATATATAGATGAGTTAACTCCTGCTATAACAGGAGATATACCTAGATTTGTTTGGGATAGGCATGAATTTGTCTTAAAAAATGAATCAATAAGTGTAGTAGCAACATCAGATAAACTACTTGAAGATGTTTTTAAATATAGAAATAAAAATTGTATGTTAAGTTGTAATGGTGTTGATTATGAACACTGGAATATAAATAAAAATTCTACTGAAATACCTAATGATATAGAAAATTTAAAAGATGAAGAGAAAATAGTAGTTGGATATCATGGAGCATTAGCGAAGTGGATTGATTATAAATTACTTGAGATGATTGCTAATGATGGACGATATAAATTATTGATAATAGGGTATGAACATGACTTAACTTTTTCAAACAGTGGACTTAAAAAACACAAAAATGTTCAATATATTGGTCATAAATCATATTGGGAACTAAATAAATATTGTAAACAGTATGATATTGCAATAATACCATTTGAAATAAATGATATAACTGAATCTGTATCACCAGTAAAGTTATTTGAGTATATGGCAGCAGAAAAACCAATTGTAACATATAACCTTAAGGAGTGTAGAAAATATGAATCGTGCATAATAGCAAGTGATAAAAATGATTTTGTTGATAAATTATCGATAGCTGCCAACATGAAAACTAATAAAGATTATTTGGAGATATTGAAGAGAGAGGCACTAGAAAATACTTGGTTAGCTAAAACAATTGAGATGAAAGAATTAGTATTTAACAATTTAGATACAAACAAATATCTATTGAATGGATCAACATCTAAGGAGTACAAATCGAAATACATAGAACAAATACTTTCGATACCTGAAAAAAGTAATTCAGATTTTGTACCATTAACTAATATGGGATACGAAAGAGATGAAAAAGATCCTAAAATAATAGCGTACTATCTTCCTCAATTTTATCCATTTAAGGAAAATGATGAATGGTGGGGAAAGGGTACAACAGAATGGAACAACGTATGTAAGTCAGTTCCGCAATACCTAGATCATTATCAGCCGAGGATACCAGGAGAACTAGGGTTCTATGATTTAAGATTGAAGGAAAATATAGCTAGGCAAATAGAATTAGCCAAGATGTATGGTGTATATGGATTTTGCTATTACTATTATTCATTTGATGGAAAAAGATTACTAGATAAACCTTTAGATATGATGCTTGAAGATGAAAGTTTAGATATACCATTTTGTTTATGTTGGGCAAATGAAAATTGGACTAGAAGGTTTGATGGTACGAATTCAGATGTAATAATGAAACAATCAGATACTGTAGAGAGTTACAGAGAGGTAATAAAAGATATTGCTGAATATATGAAAGATAAAAGATATATAGAGGTTGATGGAAAAAAATTACTTATAATATATAGACCATCGTTCATACCAGATTTCGATGAAGTTTTAGATTATTGGAAAGCATATTGTAAAAGTATTGGCCTTGGAGAAATTTATATAATTGCGATAAAAGAGCATACAGCAGATTTAAACCTATTAGACTTAGGTTTTGATGGAGTAGGAGAATTTCACCCGGGAACAATATATAAATATTGTAATGATATAACTAATCAAATAGAGTATATTAGAGATGATTTTAGTGGACAAGTTTTAGACTATAAAGATATAGTAGAAAATAAAAAATACTTCAAATATAACACAGAAAAATTATATAGATCAGTTATGCCTATGTGGGATAATACTGCAAGGAGAAATAATAAGGGTATGATATTTGAGAAATCTACGCCAAAATTATATGAAAAGTGGTTAACGGATGTATTAATAGAAAGTAATAATAAGGACTTAGATGATAATATAGTATTTATAAATGCATGGAATGAATGGGGTGAAGGGACTTACTTAGAGCCAGATAAAAAATTTGGATATGCATACTTACAAGCTACAAAAGATGCACTTGAAAGCAGCAAAAAATATAAGGAATAATTAATTATGAGTTAAAAAAAACAATGATTGTTTTTTGAACAAGAACTCAAACAATAAAAATATGTCCCTTAATTAGAAAGATTAGAGGTAGAAAAAATACAGATACTAATGTATGCGTAACTGGACAATACCGTCAAATGTTAGAACAGGTACTAGCGTTTTTGGATGTAGTACCTGATTATGATTTGGGTACTATAAAAGATAAACAAACACTATTTGATGTACCCAAAAGCATATTAGAAAAAATGAAAATAATATTAGAACAAGAAAAACCGGATGCAGTTTTAGTTTATGGAGATACATCTACTACATTTTCAACAGCGGTTTCAGTATCTTTATTAGCAAATACCAGTAGGTCATGTTGAAGCTAACCTTATGACTTATACTCTCCATTTTCAGAAGAGTTCAATAGACAGTCTAAAGGCATAATGTCTAAGTATAACTTTGCTCGAACTGAAAATCAAAGCAAAACTTGTTAAGCGAAGGTAAATTAGAAAAAATATATATGAAAGTTAAAAAAAATTACTTGATAATAAAGAAGTTTATGAGAGTATGAGTGAGTCAGCAAATCCATATGGTGATAGATTTACATCAAAAAGAATTACTGAAATATTAGAAACTAGCATTTAATTTAATAATAAGAAGAATTTTGATTATTAAAACAATTATAAATAAATATATATTTTAATATAGTTAAGTTTTACATATTTATTTTTAGATAAATCGTAAATAAACAATATAAAAATATATTTATAACTAGAAAAGGAGTATTTTCACATGCAAAATAGTGGAAGAAATATAGACAAATTATATAATATAGCATTTTTATTATGTGCAATGTTTTTTTTCTGGTTCTCAGAAATGTCTATAATAAATAATATAAAAAATGTAAATAGCTACACTTTTCCTATGATAATATGTATAATATGTGTGATTTTTATTACAAAGAATTTGGCTAAATTAGATAATTCTTTAATAAATTCTTTGATAATATTTTTTACTATATTTATAATAAGAAGTATTATAGTTTTTAAGTTTAATCATGTTCCATTTAATGACTTTGAAGTATATTTAGAATCTGCAAAGTTGTTAGCAAATGGTAATATAGCAGATGTAGCAAATGTAGCATATTATAAAAATTTTCCTGAATTGTATGGTTTTATAATATGGGAATCTATTTTAATAAAAATTTTTGGGTATAATTTAATTGCATTAAAAATAGTTAATTGCATTATAGCCGGTGGCATAGGTATAATTATATATTTTATTAGTAAAAATATAAACAAAGAAATAGGAATAATGGCTGGTTTTTTATATGCTATATATCCTTCTCAGATTGTTATGACGTCAGTATTGACAAATCAACATTTAGCTACATTTTTATATCTATTAGCGATACTAATTATTCAATATAAGATAATAGATGAGCTTAATATAGGTAAAAATTTACTTTGGGGTTCTATAGTTGGTGTAATTATTTGCATTGGAAATATTATAAGACCAATTGCACCACCTATTATCATAGCAATTATAACATTTTTTGTAATAAATAGATTTAAGCTAATAAAAATAAACTATATTGCAATAGCTATTATATTTATTATACCAATATCATTTTTTATGACTGGAAAATTGTATGATTTAACTTTATATAAAATAGGTTTAACTGAAAGTATAAGCCAAAAATCTGATTTAAGATATAAATTTATTGTAGGACTGAATAAGGAAAGTAATGGACAATATTCAGATAAAATTATGAATGAATTTTGGGGATTAGATGAAGAACATAGAAATGACATGTTTAAAGACGTAATAAATTCTAACATTAAAGAACCAATAATTCTATTTGATTTAATAAAAGAAAAAATGAATGTCTTATTTGGTATTCCAGATAACTCATATTATTGGCTAACTAATAAAAATAAAGAAATTTTGATGTTTGAAAGTCAAAATACGCTAGATAATGCAAATACTATAAATAATATAAATAGATATGAAAATATATATAATTCTGTTGAATCATCTTTCAATTCTATATTATATTTTATGGCAGCGCTTGGAGCTTTAATATTCAGTAAAAATAATAAAAAAGAATGGGTTAAGTTATTAATGTTAATTTTAATGTCATATATATTTGTATACTGTATAATAGAAGTTCAAGCTAGATACAGATATTTTTTAATGCCATTTGTTATAATTTTTGCTTCTTATTCAATGATATATATAAGCAACTATGTAAAAAATAAATGTATTAAAAGTAAACTATAGAAGTTAGAATTAAGGAGATTAACAAATGAAAAAAATTATATATCTAGTGATTCCTTGTTATAATGAGGAGGCAGTTTTATATGAAACTTCAAAACAGTTAGAAATAAAAATGTCTAAATTAATGGAAAATAATAAAATTTCTAATAAAAGTAAAATTGTATTTATAAACGATGGATCAAAGGATTCAACATGGAATATAATAACGGATTTACATAATAAAAGTAAAATATTTTCAGGTATAAATTTATCAAAGAATAGAGGTCATCAAAATGCATTAGTAGCAGGGTTAATGACGGTTAGAAAATATTGTGATGCAGCTATTTCTTTAGATGCGGATTTACAAGATGACATAAGCGTAATAGATGAATTTATAGATAAATTTATAGAGGGATATGATATAGTATATGGTGTTAGAAATTCAAGAAAAAAGGATACGTATTTTAAACGTTTAACTGCACAAGGATTTTATAAATTTATGAACAAAATGGGAGCAAATATAGTTTATAATCATGCCGATTATAGATTAATGAGTAAAAGAGCTTTAGATGGATTGAAAGAATTTAAAGAAGTAAATCTATTTTTAAGAGGAATTATACCTATGATAGGTTATAAAACTGACATAGTCGAGTACGAACGCCATGAGCGTTTTGCAGGTGAATCAAAATATCCGTTTAAGAAAATGATGTCATTTGCTATTGATGGCATTACATCATTAAGTATAAAGCCAATTAGATTTATTACAGGACTAGGTTTTACGATATTTGCAATTAGTATAATAATGTTATTATATTTTTTAAATACATATTTTAGAGGTAAAGCTATTGAAGGATGGACAACTATAGTTATATCCATGTGGTCGATTGGAGGGTTGCAACTTCTTGCAATCGGTATAATTGGAGAATATATAGGGAAGATTTATATGGAAGTTAAAAGTAGACCAAGATTTATAATAGAAGAATTTTTAAATGAAAAATAGATACATAATATATAAAATATCATTGTTGTTGGATGGGGATTCTGACAAGTGTGACATTTTATATGATAGAGCCTAATCATAATATTAAGGAAAAAGTGTATATATTGAAATATTAAATAAGCATTAATTGAAAATTTTCTAAACTGAAAATACTGGAATAAAATTTTATTCCAGTATAAAGTGCTATTATTAATATACTATATATTTGTATTTAATGGTTTTAGCTTAAGCGCAAACTTAACTACTAAAAAGTTTATTGGGACAGATATCATAAATATGAATATAGGTGCAATAATTCTATTGATTCCTATATTTATATAAACATTTAATAATATTAACTGAAGAGAATAGTTAAATGCATGGGCTATAAAAAATCTAAAACCTCTATTTAGACTAGGCTTAGTATTAAATGTAAAATAGTTGGAAGCAAAAAAATTAAATATAAAACTTAAAATATATCCAATTGTATAGGCTAGATTATATTGTAATTTAATTACTTGAAGTATAAAATATATAGCATAATGTATAGCAGTAGCTAATCCCCCAACTATAACAAATTTTATAAACTCAAAGGCTTTAGTATTAGATTTTAATTTAGATAAATAGTTCATAAGTTTTAGCTCCTATAATAAATTTTGACTATAAAATTATAATATTAAAATTAAAATTAATCAATAAATAAAAAATTTAGATTTTAGTTTTTTATCTAAAGATAGATATATTTTAAAATAGACAATCAATAACGTATTAAATATTATATGAAGTCAATGTATGGTTATTGAAGCCGTTCAAATAAAGACCAAATATGATAAAATATTTAAGTATAGGGGATATGACAATGATAGTCATATCCTTTTATTTATTAAATTTAATAAGATAGAAGATAATATGATTTAAAGAGAGGGATTTATGTATATATTAAATTTTATAAGAGGCCTTTGCATGGCAATAGCTGATAGTGTACCTGGAGTATCGGGAGGTACAGTTGCATTTATACTAGGATTTTATGACAATTTTGTAAATTCACTAAATAACTTAATATTAGGGAGTAAAATAGAGAGAAAAAACTCATTAAGGTTTTTATCAAAAATAGCAATAGGATGGGTTGTAGGTTTTATACTATCAGTATTATTTATAACAACCATTTTTGAAAAAAACATATATAAAATAAGCTCTTTATTTCTAGGGTTTATAATAGCATCTATTCCATTAATAATTAATTCAGAGAAAAAAATATTAAAAGATAATCAGAAAAATATAGTTTTTTTAATAATAGGTATTATTGTGGTAGGATCTATAACTTATTTTAACCCAATAACAAAAGGTGGATATAATTTTTCTGTTAGGTCGGATAATTTAAGCATATTATTTGCAATATATATATTTGTATCTGGTATGATTGCTATATCAGCAATGGTGCTACCTGGAATATCAGGTTCAACGATACTTTTAATATTTGGACTATATGCTCCAATACTAAGTGCATTAAAACAAGTTTTTAAATTAAACTTTGAATACCTACCAGCTATAATTATATTTATAAGTGGTATAATAGTAGGGATTTTAATAACATTAAGAGTGGTAAGGAGATTGCTTAGAAACTTTAGACCACAAACTATATATTGTATTGTAGGTCTGATGATAGGGTCTATATATGCAGTTATTATGGGGCCTACTTCTCTAGAAATACCTAGACCACCAATGAATATATCAACATTTAATATATTATTCTTTGCTATTGGTGCTATATTAGTTCCGTCACTAGAGAAGCTTAGAAGTGTATCAAAATCTAAAAAAATACAGTGTGAAGATTTAGAAAGTAGTTGCCAATAGTATCAAATAAAATATGGAGAAAATTATGATAGATATAGTAATACCAAATTATAATGGAAATAAATATTTAAAAGAATGTATAGATTCATTATATATTCAAACATACTCTAATTTTAGAGTTATAATAATAGACAATGCATCAACAGATAGTAATTATAAATGGTTAGATAAATACGAAAATATAGTATTTAAAAGATTAGACCGAAACTATGGATTTGATAAAGCAGTTAATGAGGGGATCAAATTATCAAATACTGAATATGTAGTTTTACTAAATAATGATACGGTAGCTAGAAAATATTGGTTAGAAAATTTAATAAAATGCATAAAAAGTGATGATAAGATATTTTCAGTATGTTCTAAAATGATAAGGTATGATGATAAAAATATTATAGATGATGCAGGGGATGAATACAATGCATTAGGTTGGGGATATAAAATAGGTGATGGACAGCCTATAACTTCACACATTGATACTAAAGAAGTATTTAGTTCATGTGCAGGTGCTGCTATATACAGACGAAGTGTTCTTGATGAAATAGGATACTTTGATGAACAGTTCTTTGCATATATGGAGGATATAGATATATCATATAGAGCCAAGATATATGGATATAAAAATATATACTGTGCTGATGCTCATATATATCATATAGGTAGTGCAACGTCAGGTAGCAAATACAATGCATTTAAGGTAAAGTTAGCTGCTAGAAATAATGTATATGTACCATATAAAAATATGCCAATTATACAACTAATTATAAACCTACCATTTTTAATATTAGGGTTTTTAGTTAAGTATTTATTCTTTATTAAAAAAGGATTTGGGACAGAATATATTAACGGATTTATAGAAGGGCTACAAACTTTAAATAAGGTAAGTAAGGTTAAGTTTAAATTTAAAAATATAGTTAATTATATAAATATAGAATATGAGTTATTAGTAAATACTATAAAGTATGTATTGATTAAATTAAAACTAATAAGGTAACATACAAGCTATGGATTTAAAATCTATAGCTTTATTTTTATAGATAATAAATACATTGACACATAGGTAAATCGAATTTTATAGATATAAATATGATATAATTGATATACAGAAGCTTGAAAAAGGAGTTAAACTATGAAAAAAGTATTAGTAACAGGAGTAAATGGACAATTAGGTCACGATGTAGTAAAAGAATTAAATAAAAGAGGTTATGAAGCTATTGGTGTAGATAGAGAAGTGATGGATTTAACTGATGGAGAAGCCATAAAAAGAAATATATATAACAATAACTTAGATGGAATTATACACTGCGCCGCATATACAGCAGTTGATGCAGCAGAGGATAATACAGATATGTGTGAAACTGTAAATTCACGAGCAGTCAAAGAAATAGCTTTAGGTGCAAAAGAGTTAGATATTCCAATAATATATATAAGCACTGACTATGTATTTGATGGAAGTAAAGAGGGGGAGTATGTTGAAACTGATAATATATGCCCTATAAATGTATATGGTCGTACTAAATATGAAGGAGAAGCATTTGTAAGAGATATCATTGATAAACATTATATAGTTAGAATATCATGGGTATTTGGTCAAAATGGAAACAACTTTATAGATACAATGATTAGGCTATCTAAAGACAGAGATGAGTTAAATGTTATAAATGATCAGGTAGGTTCTCCTACATATACTAAAGATTTAGCACCACTTTTAGTTGATATGCTTGAAAGTGATAAATATGGAACATATCATGCAACAAATGAAGGATTCTGTTCTTGGTATGAATTTGCTAAAAAGATATTTGAACTAGCTAATATTGATATGAAAGTCAATCCAATAACAACAGATATGTATCCTACAAAAGCTACTAGACCTTTAAATAGTAAAATGAGTAAAGAGAAGCTAAAACAAAATGGATTTAAAACATTAAGAAATTGGGAATATGCTTTAAAAGATTATTTAAGTGAATAGGATAAACAGAATTAGTAAAATTTAATAGCTAATTAAAAATATGAAAATACTACAAAATATGATAAAATACTTTAGTATATATAATTACTAAAGTAGGTGTTAACATGATTAGGGAAAATCAAAAATATTTAAATAAACTACAAGTAATTATGGATATGGTAATAATAGTTATATCCTTTTTACTTGCATATTATCTTAGGTTTTATATTTTAGACGGTAGCATATCAATGATGTTTAATCATTCATTTACACCAATATTGATATCACTACCGATGTATTTCATATTATATAATCTATTCGATTTATACAGTCCTCAAAGAACAAAAAATATATACAAGGAAATCTCATCAATAATAAAAGTAAATTTTATAGGGTTATTACTATTAATATTAGGTTTGTATGTATTTAAAATATTGAACTTTTCAAGAATAGTGTTAGCATTATTTATAATATTAAACACTATTATAACAAGCCTAAGCAGAATTGCATTAAGGTATACATTAAGAAAATATAGAGCAAATGGATTGAATCAAAAGCATTGTTTAATAATTGGGGCAACGGATATATCTAAACAATTGATAGCTAAAATACACAAAAATAAACATTGGGGATACAATATAGCTGGTGTTATAGATAATAACAAAGAAATAAATGATTTATATTGTTATCAAAAAGTAGTTGGAAAATTTGATGATTTAGAATCTTACTTAAATAAGACTCATATAGACATAGTATTTATAGCTATAGATGCTAAAGATTTTGTGGAAATTGGATATTTGATAAAAAAATGTGAGAAATATGGAGTTAAAACTAATATAATTCCATACTATCAAAAATATGTACCTGCTAGACCTCATATGGATGATTTAGATGGATTAAGTATAGTTGACACTAGATATGTGCCATTAGATAATCATTTTTTAGCATTTACAAAAAGGATCTTTGATATATTATTTTCACTATTCGCAATAATACTAACATCACCAATAATGATTTTATCAGTTATAATGATAAAATTAACATCACCAGGACCTCTTATATACAAACAAGAAAGAGTCGGTCTAAATAGAAAAAATTTTCATATGTATAAATTTAGATCAATGAAAGTTCAAAAAGAAGAAGAAGAAAAAACACAGTGGAGTACTAAAAATGACCCAAGAAAAACTAAATGGGGATCATTTATGAGAAAAACTAGTATTGATGAACTTCCTCAATTTTTTAATGTATTAAAAGGTGATATGAGTATAATAGGTCCAAGGCCAGAAAGACCTTATTTTGTTGAAAAGTTTAAAGAAGAGATTCCTAGGTATATGATAAAACATCAAGTAAGACCAGGAATTACAGGATGGGCTCAGGTATGTGGATATAGAGGAGACACGTCTATAGAAGGGCGTATAGAGCATGATTTATATTATATTGAAAATTGGACATTCTTCTTTGATATAAAGATAGTATTTTTAACTGTATTTAAAGGATTTGTTAATAAAAATGCTTATTAATATAAATATATTGTAAAAAAATATGAAGACACATGGACTAGAGTAAAAGCTCTAGTTTTTTTGTATACAAAAATAATACACAAAAGCTGTAAAAACACATCAACTTAAGTCGTATAATATATATATAATACAAAAATTGGTAGGAAGTGATATGTTTGACGGAATTAATAATCGGAGGAATAAGAACTAGATTTGAAAAGAAAAAGCAATTCAAGGATTTTGATCAGTCTTTTACCGAAGGAGAGATACAAGAGCTAGAAGAAACAGTAGAAGCGTGTCTAAATACTAAAGATAATGGGGACGAGCAGAATAAAATTAAATCTTTTTCTAATTTATCAGAGGAAGAAATAAACAAGCTTCAACAAGAGTGTATATCATTAAAAAACAATCTAGATGAAAAGCAAGAATTTAACTCTAAAATATTAAATAAGATAATAGCCATACTAGATCAAGTAGAGGAAATACACAGGTATGCATTAGAAGTAGAAGATATTACCCTTAGACAATACTTAGTAGGCATCAAAGAACAAATTGATAAAGAAATAAATGAAATAGAGATACAAGAAATAAAGTGTATAGGAAAAATTGTGGATGAAAAACTTCATAAGTGTGTTCAAATAGTGGAGTCTGAAGGGAAATTACAAAATGAAATAGTACATGTAACCCAAAAAGGATATTTATTAAAAGGAGAAGTGCTTAGAGAAGCTTCTGTAATGGCAGCTAAATAGATACAATATAGGAGTAAATAAATGGATACAATTATTAAGAAAGCTTATAGATGCTATAATAAAGCATTAAATTTAATAGAAAATAGAAAAGTATCTTTAGCTAAAGTTGAATTAAAAAAAGCGGTCGATGCATATCCAAGAGATATAGATATATTAAACTTAATGGGGGTATGTGAATACTACTTATGTGATTTTGAAGAAGCATATAAGTACTGGACTAAAAGCTTAAAAATAATGGAGCAAGACAATCATGCTAAGGAGTATATAGATTTTTTAGCTAGTGAAGAATTTGATAAGTTAGCTATAAATTATAACAAGGCGGTAGAATATGTTTCACAAGAAAAATATAAAATTGCTATTATTATATTAAAAAGGATAATAAAAGATTATGACGAGTTAATAGAGCCTTACGAAATTTTGACTATGTGTTATTTAAAATTAAAAAAAACCGAGGAGGCAGAAAGATGCTTAGACCAATTATTACAAAAAGACTATGAAAATTTATATTATATGAAAAGTAAATATAAGTTGAAGTCTATTGTAGGTCAAAAGCCTGAAGAAAGTAAATTATACAAAAATATAAAAAGATTTAGAAATATAGGGGTTGTACTACTTATAATAATACTAATACTAGTGCTCGTAATGATAATACGATACATACCTCAACATATTTAAATCTAACAAATTGACATAAAAAGTAATTGCTTATATAATTAATATAGTAGTAAAAAAAGCTCTTCATTTGCAGGAAGAGCTTTTTTTACGTCATCAAAAGACGATTAAATAAGAATATAATGTAGGGAGAGTTGTTCATGAGAAAAACAATTAAGAAAGCTATAATACCAGCAGCTGGATTAGGGACTAGATTTTTACCAGCTACAAAATCACAACCCAAAGAAATGTTACCAATAGTTGATAAACCAACACTTCAATATATAATAGAGGAAGCTATAGAATCAGGAATAGAAGAGATATTAATAGTTACTGGTCGTAGCAAAAAATCAATAGAAGATCATTTTGACCGCAGTATAGAGCTAGAGCTAGAGCTAGAGCAAAAAGGAAAAACAGAAATGTTAAAAATGGTTCAAGATATATCAAACATGGTAAATATACACTATATTAGACAAAAAGAGCCTAAAGGCCTAGGTCATGCAATTCATTGTGCAAAAAGTTTTATAGGTGATGATGCTTTTGCGGTACTATTAGGAGATGATATAGTGGATAGTCATACTCCGTGCTTAAAACAGCTTATAAAAGCATACGATGAATACCATACATCAATATTAGGTGTACAAGAAGTAGCTAAAGAAGATGTGAATAAATACGGAATTTTAGATGTTAAGCATATAGAAAATAGGGTATATAAGGTAAAAGATATGGTCGAGAAGCCAGATTTAGATAAATCTCCGTCGAATATAGCTATATTAGGTAGATATATAATAACACCAGCTATATTTGATGTATTAGAAAATCAACAACCAGGAAAAGGTGGAGAAATACAATTAACAGATGCTTTAAAAACATTAGCAGAGCATGAAGCTATATATGCATATAATTTTGAAGGAAAAAGATATGATGTAGGGGATAAGCTAGGATTTTTAGAAGCAACAGTTGACTTTGCTCTTAAAAGACCAGAATTAAAAGATGAGTTCATGGAGTTTTTAATAAAAAAAGTAAATGCTCAAGAAGTTGAAATAAGTGAAGTTGCAATAGATAAGGAATAATTTTTGGAATATTTTTAGTTATAAAAAACTTTATTTTATCAAATTACTTGTGATAATATAAATATATGACATAAAAATACACATTAATACAAAATACTAAAGAAAGGGAGTTGAATGAATGAGTATAAGGAAAAGGATAGTAGGAGCTATATTATCACTAAGTTTATTAACGATGATACCTGTTTTATCAAATGCTTCAATAGCATATGCAGATAATAAAACAGAAGTTGAATTTAAATCTGTTATCGAAAAGTATAATCCTGAGGATTTAGTCATAGAAAATGGGATATCGTTAAAGCTAAATGAAAATCTAGATTTATCGGATCATCCCAATTGGGAAATATCAAATAAGGATGTAGCATCTATAAATAATAATGGTATGCTAACACCAATTAAAGAAGGAACTACATTTTTAAGTCAAAAAATAGGTTCAAAAGTACATATAGTAGAAGTTTATGTGTACAAAGAAGAACCAAAATATTTACAATCAGAATCAAATGCAAGAGCTAGCAGAAACTATTATAAAGTTTTTATTGACCCAGGACATGGAGGTTCAGATTCAGGAGCAACTGGATTTGGGCGAACTGAAAAACAATTAAATATGGAAATTGCAAATAGAGTAAAATCAAAATTAGAAGCTAAAGGTGTTCAAATAAATATGAGTAGAACAACTGATGTTTACCTAACATTAGCTGAAAGAGCTCAACTTGCTAATTCGTATGGTGCTGATGTATTTGCATCTATACATCAAAACTCAGCTGGTTCTAGTGATGCTAATGGTATAGAAACATTTCATCATATAGATAAAGATTCTCATAGACCATTGAGTGCAGATATACAAACAAATTTAATTGCAGAAACTAATGCTAAGGATAGAGGCGTAAAATCAGCTAACTTTGGGGTTTTGAGAATGTCAAATATGCCATCTACATTAGTGGAATGTGGATTCATATCTAATCAAATAGAATCATCAAGATTAGGGGATCCAGCGTACCAAGAAAAAGTAGCTACAGCAATATCTAATGGTATATACAAGTATCTAAAGGATAATATAAAATTAGATGAAGATACAACAAATCCACCTTTAACAGTTATTGATAATGGAACTGTAACATCAACAGATCCGTTAAATATAAGAAGTGGATATGGAGTAGGATATTCAATAATAGGTACTTTATCTACAGGATCTAGAGTAGAAATAGTAGATAAAAAAGATGGATGGTACAAAATAAAGTATAACGGAGGATATGGATGTGTATCTGGTAATTATATAAAACTAGATAGCCAAACAAATCCAGATCCAAACTCTAAGTTCACAGATTTAAATAATCATTGGGCAAAGGAAGTAATACTTGATTTTGCAGATAAAGGTTATATAAATGGATACGTTGATAATACATTCAAGCCAGACAATGATATAACAAGAGCAGAATTTGTAAAAGTTGTAAATCGTGTATTTGGATTAACTAATTCAGATGAAATCACAGAGTTAAATTTTACAGATGTTAGTTCTTCTGAATGGTACTACAAAGATTTATGTATAGCTAAACAAGCAGGTTATATAAATGGATATGATGATAATACATTCAGACCAAATGGAAAAATAACAAGACAAGAAGCAGCTAGTATAGTTGCAAGTATAGCAAATTTATATGGAGATGGAAATCTTAACTTTGCTGATAACAATCAAATAGATGAATGGGCTAAAGGCTCAGTTGATGCTGTAAGCGATAATGATGTTATGGGTGGATATGATGATAATACATTTAAGCCTAAAAATAGCATAACAAGAGCAGAAGCAGTGTCAACATTATCCAGAGTAAAATAAAAGAAAAAGGATATAATCGAAAGAATATATCCTTTTTCTTTTATTTTTATACAAAAAATGATAAAATTTACTATGTATAAAATCTATAATAACATCTATAAAGCTAAAAGGAGATTGAGAAAATGAAAAAAATATTAGCGTTTTTGATGGTGTTTTGTATGATTGCTGTAGGGGGAATAAGCTCGAATATATATGCTAATAGTACAGATATGCAAGCAGCATGGATTACTACTGTATTTAATGCAGATTGGCCTAAGGCAAAAAACAGTCCACAATCACAGAAACAAGAAATGATAAAAATATTAGACACTTTAAAGTCTACAGGAATAGACACTGTAATGTTTCAAGCAAGAACTGAAGGGGATGCTTTATACAAATCTAGCATAAATCCATGGTCAAAAGTATTAACAGGAACACAAGGTAAAGATCCCGGATATGATCCTCTTGAATTTGTATTACAAGAAGCACACAAAAGAGGTATGAAAGTTCATGTATGGTTAAATCCATATAGAGCATCAACGACTTCAACAGGTACAGATGTAAATAAGCTAAGTCCTAATCACCAAGCAAGAAAAAATCCTTCTTGGGTAATTAATTATAACAACATGCTATATTTTAATCCAGAATTACCACAGGTAAAACAACATATTGTAGATACAGTAGCAGAAATAGTATCTAATTATGATGTTGATGGAGTGCACTTTGATGATTATTTCTATCCATCTAAATATCCATTACCAGCAGGTGAAGGTAGGGATGGTAAAGTAGCCAATGAAAGAAGAAGTCATATCAATGATATGATATCTCAAGTAAAATCTAAAGTAAAATCAATAAAGCCATCTGTTTTATTTGGGGTGAGTCCAAGTGGAATATGGAAAAATAAATCAAGTGATTCAAATGGTTCAGATACAAGAGGAAATGAAAGTTATTACTCTGATTATGCAGATACTAGAATGTGGGTAAAAAATAATATGGTAGACTACATAGTACCACAAATCTATTGGCAAACTGGACATTCAGCAGCTGACTATGAAACACTTGTAAAATGGTGGTCTAATGTAGCTAAAGGTACAAATGTAAAACTTTACATAGGTCATGGTATATATAAGGATGAAGTAGCTACTCAAATTGATAAGCAACTACAAATAAATACTAAATATAATGAGGTCAGTGGAAGTGTGTATTATACAACAATAGATATACTTAACAATAGAGAAGGATGTAGAGATAAGATAAAAACATTTTTATCAAATAATCCTCCATCAGACAATACTTCAATAATAGATATCAAAAATCATTGGGCATATGAGGCAATAGCTTCGTTTATTGAAAAGGGATATGTAGGTGGATATGAAGACAATACATTTAGACCAGACAATTCAATAACAAGAGCTGAATTTGTTAAAATATTAAATGGTGTATTTAATATTACAAATTCAAGTGAAAAAGTATTTATAGATACAGCAGATCATTGGGCAAAACATGATATAGATATAGCAGTAACAAATGGAGTATGTAGCGGGAAAACAGAAACAGAATTTAAACCAGATGATTTAATAACAAGAGAAGAAGCTGCTACTATGATAGCTAACTATAAAAAGATAGCTGATGCTAACTTAGATAAACTAAGTAAGTATAATGATGCAGGTGAGGTATCTGATTGGGCTAAACCTTCAGTAGAAGGAAGTATAGAAAAAGGATACGTAGGTGGATATAGTGATAATACTATAAAGCCTAAGAATAATATAACAAGAGCAGAAGCTGTAGTTATATTAAGCAGAGTCAATTAAATGAATACAAAACACCTTAATATATATATTTACAAATTAAGGTGTTTTTTGCTTTAAAAAAAATAACACAAATGGTATTATTTTGTAGTAGACAAAAAGTTTTATAAAATGGGGGAACAGACAGATGAAAAAAATCATAACCATGGTAACTATATTATCTATAGGATTAGGTGCTTTTGTAGTGTTTAAGAGAGATAATAAAGTTTCATATAACAAAGATCAAGCATTTAGCGCAAGTTATGCAATACCACAAGATCTTGAGCAATTAAAGGAAAAAAGTCCTATAATTGTACAAGGAAGATTTACAGGAAAAAGAGAGGCAGATAAGGATAAAAATATTATAGGTCCTTCAACTATTTCACAGTTCAAAGTAGACGAAGTATATAAAGGAAATATAGGTAAAAAAACTGTATCTGTAATAGAGCCATTTGAGATAGAGAAAAAGGACTTTGCTAATATTGAGGGATATATCCCTATGATAGAAAATCAAGACTATGTACTTTTTTTAAGAGAAAATGATACAGAATTTGGCAAACAATATACAATTATATCAATAAGTTTTGGTAAATATAATTTATCAAATGAAAATGAAGTAAAAGAGCAAACAAAAGAAATAAAGTATTTTGATGAAGTTAAAAAACAAGATTTTATACCTCAATCTCCGCAGGAATGCAAGATTTATAATAATATAAAAGAAGATATAGTTGACAACTATAAAAATTAGGGGGTTGAGTATGAAAAAGACAATAAGTACATTTATCGCAGGGATAATAATATTAATGAATTCAAATACAATATCATATGCAGATGTAATCAGAGGAGATGGAGCATTTTATAATTTTAGAATAGAATCATATGAAAATGTAACTTATAAAATGAATACTAATACAACATCTAGATACGTACATCATACAGATGCGTGGCAAAATGCTATAAATAAATTTTCTCAGATACCGAATAGTGGAATTGGTTTTAATAAAGTTGATTCGAGTGAAGAAGCACTAATACAATTAAGCTCTTGTAGTAGTCCAAAAGAAGAATGGTTAGGTATAGCAAAAATGTCATACCAAAATGGAAATAATAAGCCAGGGAAACTACTGTTTTCAGATAACTATTTAAATGCATATTCTATATCACAATATAGATATACAAAAGAACATATAGATGAAATAGCTCTGCATGAATTAGGTCATAGTTTTGGATTAGACCATCAGCCACAAGGATATGAAAACAAAACTCTTATGGGCCCATATATACTTGAATACAAACCAGCTAATGGTCAGTTAAAAGAAGTTGATACATATAACTTAGCATATGCATATAAACAAAAAAATGATTGGCAAAATCATTGGGCAAACGAACAAATAAAATTTGCTATGGATAAAGGTTGGGTAACGACAACAAACTTTTTTAGACCGGAGGACAATATTACTAGAGCTGAATTTGTAAGGATATTTAATAATGTATTTGGATTAACTAAAGAAAGTGGCGTAGTATTTAATGATACAAAAAATCATTGGGCTAAATATGAAATAGATAAAGCTGTAACAAATGGGGTATGTAAGGGCGTGTCAAAAGAAGAATTTAAACCGAATGATTTTATTACTAGAGAAGAAGCTGCATCTATGCTATCTAATTACACTAAAATAGCAGATGCTAATATGGATAAATTAATAGCATATCAAGATATAAATAATGTATCAAATTGGGCTAAAAACTCTGTAGAAGGAGTTTTAGAAAAGGGGTATATGCGTGGATACTCTGATAATACATTTAGACCCCAAAATAAAATAACAAGAGCAGAATCACTAGTAACTTTAAGTAGGATAAAATAAAAATACTGAATAAATAAAAGCTATATCATCAAAATGATATAGCTTTTATTTTAATTGTTTTAATATTTGCTATAATTAAAATATCTAAATATAGGGGAGGGAATAGAATGAAGAAGAAAAAAATAAAAAAAGTTTTAAATGTGGCATTAGCTACAACTATTTTGGTAATGCCCATGCAAGTTAATATTGTTAATGCACTAAGTTTTGAAGATGTAAAAAATGATCATTGGGCAGCAAAAACTATACAAGATTTCGTAAATAAAGGGTATATAGGAGGATATAGTGATAATACATTTAAGCCAGAAAATTCTATAACAAGAGCTGAATTTATAAAAATAGTTAACCAAACATTTGGATACAAAGAGATTACAAGTGCAGACTTCACAGATGTTAAGTCTAATCAATGGTTTTATAATGATGTATGTATAGCTATAAAGGCAGGGTACATAAAAGGATATGAAGACAAAACATTTAGACCAAATAAACAAATAACTAGAGAAGAAGTAGCTGTTATAATAACTAATATAAAGAAAAATAAAGACACAAACTATGATAAAATAAACAAATACAAAGACTTAAAAAATATATCTAACTGGGCGAAATCATCAGTAGAGGGAGCTTTAGAAGCTAAATATATAGGGGGATACTCAGATAATACAATAAAACCAAAGGCAAATATAACAAGAGCAGAATCAGTATCAATCTTATCTAGAATACCAGTGAATCAACCAACTACACCAGAAAATCCACTACCATCAAAAATAATGTACACGACGGGTGATCCGATAGTAAATGTTAGAAAAGGACCTGGAACTAATTATGAAAAATTAGGAACATTACCAAAAGGAAGCAAAGTAGAAGTGGTTGATGAAAACAATGGATGGGCAAAAATAAAATATAACAATACATATGCATACGTTAGTATAAGTTACCTAACATCAGGACAATCTCAGAAGCCGTTGCCACAAGTTCCATATACACCAATAAATATAGATACACCTTAACATCCAGATATAACATCACAAGTACAAAATGTAAATCAAAATAAAATACAATTTACAATAAATAATAATTTAAATAACACTGTAACATCTATGAGTTTAAAAAGTGTAAATGGAGATTTTAAAGTAAATTATACTTTATATTGTGATGGAAATGAAATAAATGGATCAGACGGGACTATAGCACAGGCAACAGGTCAAAAACCAATAGAAGCAGTAAAAATGTCTATAGAAAATGCTCAAAGTAATTATCATATATTTTATAGAACTAAGCTAAAAGGGCAAGGTTGGCAATCGTGGGTAAAAGACGGAATAATATCAGGTCAAATAGGAAATGATTCTGTAGTAGAGGATATACAAGTTAAATTAATAATATCAAACAATGCTAACAATATGGTCAAGCCTAAAATAGCAGTAGATATAGGACACAATGTACATAGACCTATGGCTAGAGGAAGTATAAATGGAGCATATAGTGAGGATTATCTGACTAAAGCTGTAGGAGAAAAAGTAATATATAAACTAAGAACAAAAGGATATGACGTAGTTAATACACTACCAAAGGGAAGATATACTCAAAGTGATGAACTAAAATACAGATCAGATATAGCGAATAAAAATAAAGCAGGTAAATTTGTATCTATATATTTTAATAGTTTTAATGATGGGGTAGGAAATGGAAGTGAAGTATATTATTCCACAAAAGAAGGGTCTAGTAAAATAGCTCAAAAAGTAGTAAATAATTTATCAAATAGCTTTGGGTTTAAAAATAGAGGAGCGCAGCCTCAAGGAGATTTATATGTTTTAAATAATACTAATATGCCAGGCATTTTAGTAGAAGCTTGTTTTATAACAAATCAAAATGATATGGATAAGTTTATAGCAAAAGGTGAACAAGCGTATGACATAATAGCAGATGCCATTGTAAATGGTATTTTAGATTAATTAAAAAAATAAAGATTTTAAAAGAACTATTATGATTAAAAAATAATAGTTCTTTTTTATGGAAAAGTTTACATAATTCAGAATAAATTTACAAAAATCTTTATTTTAGACATAAAAGTATGTTAATATACATAATAAGAGCAAAAATGCTAAATCGTAAAAATAAGAAAAGGAGAAAGAGATGAGATTAAAAATAAAAAAATCAATGGTGTTAGTTTTAGCATTGTTAATAACAATATGTACTAGCAATGTTATACGTGTTGAAGCTGCAAGCCAAGATTATAATTTTACAAATAAGCTAGAAGATAGCCAAAAAGTAAACTTGCAACGAGGAGCTTTATTACTAGATGTAAGCCTAAGAGGTGAAATAGAAGTATACAACCCAAACAATGAACATGTATATACTCTGACAAGTAATAGTGTACAAGATAATAAATCAAAAATTATACTAAATATAAATCAACAAGGTCAATGGTACTTTAAAATAAAGGAAAATTATCCTCAAGGACATACATACTATGAACCATGGGAAATATACTATACTCAAAATATAACACCAATAGAAGATGAAATGTTTGAAGCAAGTGGTAACAATGATGATGTAATAGTGTTTAATTCGAAAAAAAATCAAACACTAAATATAAATATTATATTTAAAGATAATAAGGGGAGCGAAGAAGAATCTGCAGTAATAAACTTAATAAACAAGGACGGAGAATTAAGCAAAGAGTTACTGTATCTAGAGGGAGATAAAACTACACAAAGAGTAAAAGTTGATGTCAAGGAAGGTATGAATATAATAGAGGTTTATATGACAAATAGGAATGTTGAGTGGAGCATGCAAGTACAGCCATCATATCCAGATGTAGACAATCACTGGGCAGAAACTCAAATAAGAGATTTTGTAAATAAAGGATACACAAATGGATACGAAGATGGGACATTTAAACCAGATGGTTCTATTACAAGAGCTGAGTTTGTATCTATATTCAATAGAGTGTTTGCTATAACAGGAGGAAGTGGAAAAGTATTTAACGACACACAAAATCACTGGGCAAAAGAAAATATAGATATAGCAGTAACAAATGGAATCTGTAAAGGTAAATCAGATGAAGAGTTTAATCCAGATGATAAAATAACAAGAGAAGAGGCAGCTGTTATGGTTGCTAATTACAAAAAAATAAGTGATAGTGATTATGATAAGATAAAACAATACACAGATTATGACCAAGTATCTGAGTGGGCACAAACTTCATTAGAAGCAGTTGTAGAAAATGGGTATATAAGTGGAAAAACACCTACGACATTAGAACCAAAATCATCAATGACGAGAGCAGAAGCAGTAGTCATACTAAGTAGAATAAAGTAAAATAGAATATAAAATTAGTTGAAGGTGAAAATATAACTAATTTTATTCCATATAATAAATGATATGGGATAAAATTAGTTTATTTTTTTATAAAAAATTGATGTATAATATAGAAGTTAGCAAAAATATGAACGGAGGATTAAAATGGTTAAATTAGATGATGTATTTAATGTTGCGGATAAAAAAGAACTTAAAGAATTAAATAATATAGTAGATAAAATAGATGATTTAGAAGCAAATATTTCACAACTTAGTGACAAAGAGTTAAAATTAAAAACTAATGAATTCAAAAAAAGGTTAGAAAGTGGAGAAACTCTAGAGGATATATTAGTAGAAGCATTTGCTGTTATAAGAGAAGCATCGAAAAGAGTGCTAGGTATGAGACAATATAGAGTTCAGTTAATAGGAGGTCTAGTACTTCATAGAGGTAATATTGCAGAGATGAAAACAGGTGAAGGTAAAACACTAGTAGGAGTAGCACCAGTATATCTAAATGCTCTTACTGGTAACGGTGTACATGTTGTAACTGTAAATGATTACTTAGCAAAACGTGATAAAGAGATAATGGAGCCTATATATAATTTCATGGGACTTACAGTAGGTGTAATATTACACGGTCAAGATCCATTAGAAAGAAAATTACAATATCAATGTGATATAACATATGGAACTAATAATGAGTACGGATTTGATTATTTAAAAGATAACATGGTAATGGATAAACAAGAGACGGTTCAAAGGGAACTAAATTTTGCAATAGTAGATGAAATAGACTCTATATTAATAGATGAAGCTAGAACTCCACTTATAATATCGGGGCAAGTAGATCAAGATGAATTGCCATTTAGATTAGCAAATATATTTATAAAAATGTTATTACCAGAGGACTATATATATGATGAAAAAGATAAAACTATATCATTAACAGAATTAGGAATAAAAAAAGCAGAACAATTTTATAAAATGGATAATCTTATGGATTTAGAAAATATGGAAACATATCACCACGTAAACCAAGCATTAAGAGCAGATATACTAATGACAAGAGATGTAGATTATGTTGTTAGAGAAGGTAAAGTGGAAATAGTAGATGAATTTACAGGAAGAGTAATGGAAGGTAGAAGATTCTCAGAAGGCTTACACCAAGCAATAGAAGCTAAAGAAGATGTAGAAATTCAAGCAGAATCAAAAACATTAGCAAGTATAACGTATCAAAATTATTTTAGAATGTACAATAAGTTATCTGGAATGACAGGTACAGCTAAAACAGAAGAACAAGAGTTTGAATCAACTTATAAAATGAGTGTTATACAGATACCTACTAATAAACCTATACAAAGAATAGATCTAGAAGATGTTATATACAAAGGGGAAGTTGCTAAATTTAAAGCAATAGTAAAACAAATAGAAAAAATACATCAAACAGGTCAACCAATACTAGCAGGAACTGCATCAGTAGAAAAGTCAGAAATACTTTCATATTTACTTGATTTGAGAGGATTACCACATGAAGTATTAAATGCTAAAAATGATGAAAAAGAAGCACAAATTATAGCAAAAGCAGGTAAGTTAAACGCTATAACAATAGCAACTAACATGGCGGGGAGAGGAACAGATATATCTTTAGGTGCAGGAGATAAGGATGAAGAAGAAAAAATAAAATCTCTCGGGGGATTATATGTAATAGGAACTGAAAAACATGAAAATAGAAGAATTGATAATCAGCTAAAAGGTAGAGCTGGTCGTCAAGGAGACCCTGGTGTTTCACAGTTTTATGTTAGTTTAGAAGATGAACTTATGAGACTATATGCAGGATCTAAAGTTCAAAAAATAGGTGAAAAATTAGAAGATAATACAGTTATAGATAATAAATATATAAAAAAATCAGTAGAAACAGCGCAAAAAAATCTAGAATCTAAAAACTTTGGGATAAGAAAAGAAGTATTAAAATATGATGATGTTATAAACAAACAAAGAAACCTTATATATAAAGATAGAAAAAAAGTACTTTTAGGTGAAGATATAAGAAGCGTTATAAAAGGGATAGAAAAATCAGTAATAAAAGAAGCGTTTGAAAAATACGTAAAGGTAAAAGAAACTGAAGAAGGCATAGAATATATAACAGATGATTATAAAAAATATATAAAAGAAGTATTTAGGTTAAATGAATTAGAGATAGATAATGTAGATATAGATACATTAAAAGATATAACTTATGATATAGTACAATCAAAGTATCAAGAAATAGAAGATAGAAAAGGTAATAGCTATATGAGAGACTATGAAAGATTAGTACTTCTAAAAGTAGTAGATTCATATTGGGTAGATCATATAGATACATTAGATCAATTGCAAAAAACTATAACTTTACAAGCAATAGGTCAAAAAGATCCAGTTAAAGAATATACAGTAGAAGCTTTTGATATGTTTGAAAATATAAATAGAAATATAAATGTAGAAATACTTATGTACTTATATGAACAATAGAAAAAATAAAAAAAGCCATGGTCAATGACCATGGCTTTTAATTGAGGAATACGTTAGAGAGATAAAAATATTTATTTCTAACGTATTATTATTATAACCCAACATTCTAAAAAAATAAAGGCATATGGATAAAAAAAATAAAATGTAAAAAAATGTAAAATAAAATTATAATTTAAAATTTATTTTAAAAAAGAAAAAAAGATAAAATTCGACATGAAAAGTCGAAAAAACACGAACGAAAAATGAATAAAATTCTTTGAAGTTATTGAAAATGTTAAGTACATACAGTAGTATATATAACGAGGAATGCATTAGAAATGAGAAAAATGATATTTACATAAATAATTTAGCTTATTTAGATAAATAGGATAGGAAATTATTTATTAGAGAGATAAAAATAATATAATTTGGAGGGAATATTATGAAGAAGAAAAACTTAGCAACAGTTATGGCAGCTGCTATGACTTTAGGCGCAATGCCAACTGCAGCTTTTGCAGCTGATAAAGCGGCAGAAGTAGTGAATTTAGACGTGAGAAAAGCTAATGGAGAAGTATTAGCTACTACAGATGGAACAGTAAAAGGAAGCAACGTTTTTACTAGAAAGCAAGCTTTCAATACTAACTTTACATCAGAATTAAATGATGATACTTTAAAAGTTTCAGGAAGAGTTATAAAAGAATTTAAAGGTGCAAATGAAAAAACTAAAGAAGATTACTACTATGTAATAGCTCAAAAAGCTAAAGCTACAGAAGTAGAAGTTGCAAAGGCTCAAATAGCTGCAGCTAAAGCTGAAATAGAAGATTATGCTTCAAAAGTAGATTCAAAAGGAAAGAAAATATATAAAATAGAAACATCAGATGTTACAGATATGACTAGAAATGGTGATGTATTAACTGATACTAACCAAGTTGTTAAAGTTATGAAAGGTGATGTAACTGTTAAAACTTATAACTTCAATGGAACTGAATACAAAGCTTCAGAAGACTTAAATAAATTATTCAAATTTGATAATTACGAAATGACTTTTGTTAAAGATGAAAAGAAATCTGCTGATAGAGATGCTAAATACTACAAATTAAATGAATTCAAATATGTAGTAGAACAAAATGCTGCTAAATTTGATATAGTTAAGAAAGAAGCAGACAATGGTAGTGATTTAATAGTAGAAGTTTATGCTAAAGGTCACGTTAAAGGTGATGCAGCAGTTAGAACAATGACATTAAAAGATGTTAAAAATGTAGATAAAGACTTAGTAATAAATATGCCAGCTAAGACTGATATAGATGGACATTGGGCTGAAAAAGAAATAAAAGAAGCTATGTTAAAAGGAAATATAGATGCATCTGCTAAATTCAGAGCTAAAGATGGAATAACTAGAGCTGAATTCTCTAAAATAGTATGTACAGTATTCGGAATAGAAGCTAAAGATACTGATGAAGAAATATTCACAGATGTTAAAAAAGGTGACTGGCATTACGATTACGTAAGAGCATTATATAATGCTGGAACTACTACAGGAACAGTAATAAATGGATATGCAGATGAAACTTTCAAACCATCTGCTCAAATAACTAGACAAGAAGCTGCTAAAATGATAGCTTCAGCTTATGAAATAACTAAAAAAGAAGCTTTATCTGTAGCTATAACAGATCAAGATGAGAAAAATGGATTCAAAGAAGTTAATACTAAAGTTGACGGTATAGTTGAAGTTACTAAAAAAATAAACGGAGAAACTATACACAGAGATATAAAAACTAAGTTCAAGGATGATAAAGAAATAGCTTCTTGGGCTGATGAATCAGTAGAAGCTTTAAAAGTTAAGGATATAGTAAAAGGTAACCCAGATGGTACTTTTGGTGCTAAATCTAACATAACAAGAGCTGAAGCTTTAGTAATGTTAATGAGAGCTGGAAAATAATTAATATTTATTAATATTAACATATAAAAAAAGACTATAGACATAAGTGATTTTAATCACTATGTTTATGGTCTTTTTTACGTACAAAAAATTATATATCACGATATAGTGAATATATATAAACTAAATCTAAGAATAGAAGTAATTTAAAACACAAAATTAATAAAAAAATAAATACTAAAAATGGAAAATAATAAATAGTATTGAACTAACATTAATATTCTTTTTTTGGTGAAAATAAAGATAACACAAAAACATCTAAACTTATTAATGAACTGTCGGAAAAATACTTATTACAACAATGTAATAATTTAAATTATAACAAATTTGTCCAAAAATATGTACAAATTAAATGTAAAATGATAAAATTATGAGGATATCATAAAAAAACGAATTAATCATAAAATTAAATAAAACTCTATTTTAGATATGAAAAACTTAGAATATGTTAGGTGATACAAATTTTCACAGTAAACTATAGAGGTAGGTGTTAGGAGGGTGTTTGTGGAGAACAAAGAAATGATAGGTAAGTTGGGTGATGAAGACATTATGTTTATCGATCATTTAAATGGAAAAAAGCTTAGTATATATAATGTAATAAAAAGAATAATTGATATAATAGGATCATTATGTGGAATAACAGTCTTCTCTCCAATCTTTATTATTACAGCTATACTAATTAAAATAGAATCAAAAGGAAGTATAATATTCAAACAATTACGTATAGGAAAAAATAGTAAACCATTTTACATCTATAAGTTTAGAAGTATGAAAACAGATGCTCCGAATATAGCTACCAATGATTTAGTAGATCCAGATTTTTATATAACTAAAGTAGGAAAGTTTATAAGGAAAACTAGCATAGACGAACTTCCTCAGTTATTTAATATTTTAAAAGGAGATATGAGTATAGTTGGACCAAGACCTGTTATAGACAAGGAACATGAATTACTTGAGCTTAGAAGAGATAATTATGTAGATAAAATAATACCAGGTATAACTGGATGGGCTCAAATAAATGGTAGAGACAACTTAGGTGCAGAAGAAAAAGTTAAGTATGATACAGATTATTTGCACAAAAGAAGTCTTATATTTGACTTATATATAATAGTCATGACTGTGCTAAAGGTTTTAAAGCGATCAGATATAAAATAATAATTTTGACTATAAATAACCTATTGTTTTAAAAACAATAGGTTATCATATTTATATAACAAAATTTAGGAGTGTTAGGTATGAAAAATAAATATGTAAAGATATTGGATCTATCTTTTATAGCAGAAGATAAAAAGACTATATTAGATTTAATCAATAAAAGAGTAGATAATAATGAAAAAACTTTTGTAATTACAGCTAATGCAGAAATAGCTATGTATGCAAGGGAAAATAAGGATTACTTAGAATTGGCTAAAACAGCTCATTACATAGTTGCAGATGGAATAGGTGTGGTTAAAGGTGCTAAAATATTAGATGAATATATACCTGAGCGTGTTCCAGGTATAGAATTAATGACTGACATGTTAGAATATGCTAATAATAATGATAAGAAAGTATATTTTTATGGAGCAAAACCAGAAGTTATTGACAAAATGGTTGAGGTATTAAAGGTAAAGTATTCTAATTTAAATATAGTTGGGTATCATCACGGATATCACGATGATTCTGATAATAGTATAATGAATTATATATTAAATTTAGAGCCAGATTATGTATTTGTAGCTAAAGGATGTCCATTACAAGACAAATGGATACAGAAAGTTATGAAAAAAGCTAACAAAGGTGTTTTTATGGGAGTAGGAGGTAGTTTTGATGTTATCTCAGGTCATGTAAAAAGAGCCCCAGAATTTTGGCGAAAATTGAACTTAGAATGGTTATATAGAGTATTAAGTAATCCTCAAAGAGTAGGAAGATATATAGCTCTACCTAAGTTTGTTTTAGAGGTAATGAAAGATAGGAGGAAGTCTTAATGAAAAAAAGCCTTAAATTAATATTTAGTGTATTATTAATAATAAGTGTAATGGGTGCAAGACCTATTATATTTGAAAGAAATAAAGTGGAACAAAGTAATGATGTATACCAATTTGCTATAGAAGCTAAGGGTATAAAGTTTATCACAGATGATAATGCTAGGAATGATTTTTATAAAGAATTAAAAGACAATGATATATTATCTGTAAGTTTCAATAACTTAAGTCTCAAAGAAATTTCGGGTTATAGAGATATAAAATATATGAGTGTTGGAGCATATTTAGAAGACAAAGAAAAATTTGATTTAAAAGTTAAAGGTTTTATACCTAAGTATGCTTCAAAAGATGAATTTATAGTTATGCTGTCAAAACAAGATTTTTTAGATAAAGAAATAGAAGTTATAAAACATTTCTTAAAAGGTCACAAAATGATGGAAGATGGAAATGATCTTTTATTTTACATAGATGAACCTATTGAATTATCATATAAAGATAATAAATCACCAAATGCACTAATTACTAGTAAGTTCTTCATAGATAGAAAAGGTATAAAAGAAGTTACTGAAGCAGGGCTTGTTCCAATGTTGTCTATATGTAACTCAAATGATGATAATATGCAATCAATACTAATGGCACAAATACTAGACTTAAATAAAGAGTTTGGTGTAGATAAAATACAAATAGATATGGATGAAGTTTTTGGATATCCACAAAATATAGCTAAGTTTTTAGAAGAATTTAAAAAGAGAAATATATCAATAGTTACAACAGAGTTCCAAAAAAATATTGGATTAAATGCTTATCTAAATAATGGACAGCAAAACATTATAAGAGGGCATGAAATACCACTAAATACTTTAAAACTTTCTAAAGATGAGTTTGGAGCAAGAGTGGCTAGAGCTGTCAAAGAACGAAATATGAGAGTAATCATGATTACTGACTTTATGGATTATAGAAATAGCAACACGATAAATAAAAGTCAACGTACTATAATTTCTAATATAAAAGATGCTAAAAGTCAGTTATCTAAGGGATATAAATGTGGAATAGCTACAAGTTATGACATTATGGAAAGGCTACCTAAGGCAGAGATGTTTGTTGCTCTAGGGAGTGCAAGTATAGTAGGATTATTAGTTTTAAGTTTACTTAATAAAAATAATCTATCTATTGTTACTTCTTTAGTTTTTGCTATAGTTACATTTGTAGGTGCTATGCTAGTCAATAAGTTACAAATAGGTATTGGTATAAAGGCATATGCATTTGGAATAAGTATATTAGGTGCTTGTGCAGCGATTGTAGTACCATACAAAACTAAGATTAATTCTGTAATAGCTAAATTTGCAGCTTCAGCAATATTAGCAACTTTAAGCGGATTGTTAGTTGCATCAATAATGTATGGAACAGAATATATATTAAAGTTAAAAGCATTTTCAGGCATAAAATTATTATATATATTACCGCCTGTACTAATAACATTATGGGTTATAATAGATTCACAAGTATTAAAAGGAATAAATATATCAAAAGAAAATTTAACACAATTTAAATTTAATAAGCAAAGCATAATAAATATGTTAAAGAAAATAAAGTGGTATCACATAGTAATAGTTATACTTGTTGCTGTTGGTGCAGTTGTATATATAAGAAGAAGTGGAAATTCAGGGAATGCAACTCAGCTAGAGCTTGAGTTACGCAGGTTGTTAGAAGAGTTCTTATATGTTAGACCAAGAACGAAAGAATTTATGTTAGGGTATCCTACTATATTGATGGCATATTACCTATGTAAGGAAAAAATTAAATATAGTCAATATGTGCTTATACCAGGTGCAATAGCTACTATGTCTACGGTAAATACATTTACACACCTTCATACTCCTATAGTATATTCTCTATTAAGAACAGTGTATGGAATTATACTTGGATTAATAGTAGGGCTAGTATATATATTAATCTTTAAAAAGATTAGGCAGTTTATTACAAAGGAGAGATAATATGAAAGTTGTAATATCAGGTTATTATGGATATAATAATGTAGGGGATGAAGCTATATTAAAATCTATTATAACAGCTCTAAGAAATGAAAATTCTAATATAGATATAGTTGTATTATCTAATGATGTAGATTATACAGAGAAAACATATAATGTAAAAGCTATCAACAGATGGAAAATGGTTGATATTTATAAGGAACTTAGAAAAAGTGATGGATTGATAAGCGGGGGTGGTAGCTTACTTCAAGACGTTACAAGTAATAGACCAGTTAAGTACTATACAGGGATAATTGCTCTTGCTAAATTAGCTAAAAAGCCTGTATTTATTTATGCTCAAGGTGTAGGCCCTATAAATAATTCTACTAATAAAAAAATAACTAAGTACTTTATGCAAAAGTCTAATTATATAGCACTTAGAGATGAAGACTCTAAAAATTTAGTAAAATCAATAGGTGTTACTAAACAAATAGAAATAGTTCCAGATCCTGTTATGGGATTTGAAATTGAAAATTTTGATTCAGATTTATGTAATGATTATGGAGATTCATTTGTAAGCATCAGTGTACGTGAGTGGACTAAAGCTACTACAGACTTTTTAGGTAAAGTGGCTAAAACTTGTGATGAATTAGTAGACAAGGGATATGAAGTAGTGTTTTTACCAATGCACGGAGAGCATGATGATAAAATATCTAAACAAGTTGTACAAATGATGAAAAACAATGCACATGTTTTTCCGTATGACACAAGTATAGAGGAAAAAATACTGTGTATAAAAAAATCTAAGCTAATGATAGGTATGAGATTACATGCGCTTATATTTGCTGCGTCTGTAAATACTCCTATGATAGGTATATCATATGATCCTAAAATAGATTCATTTTTAAAATTAGTTAATCAGCCATGTATAGGAAGTGTAGATAATAATTGGAGTAGTGAAGAGTTACTTAAAAAAACAATATCAATTATCAACAACTATGATAATGAAAAACAAAAGTTATCAGTTGAAAGTAAGTTGCTAAAAAAATCTGCACAAAAAACAGCTAAAATAGCAATAGAAATATTTAAAGATAAATAAAAAATATTAAAGGGGGAGCTTATTGCTACTCCTTTAATATTAAAAATAAGCTAGCATATAGGGAGGTCATAGTGTGAAGTTAAGAAAAGGAAGAATTATACTAATAATAGGTCTATTAATTGTTATATTAATAGGTGGATACTTTTTATTAACAAAAGGGAAAAAACACGAAGATAATTATATGAAAGATACTAATACAACAAAGCACGAAAAAACTAATATAGTTGTTTTAGGGAGTGAGCCAGAGGCTATAACAGCAGCTGTTACAGCTGCAAGACTAGGTTATAAAGTAGATCTTATAACACAAGATAAAAAATTAGGCGGTTTATTTACACAAGGGATGCTAACAGCACTTGACTTAAACTATATTACTGGTGAAAAAACAATTCTTCATGAAGGATTTTTCACAGAATTTTATGATCATGCAAGCAATGGATATAATTTAGATTTAGCAAAAACTCAAAAATTCTTTGATGAAGTAATTAAACATAAAAATATAAAAGTAGTTAAAGAAGCTAAGGATATAACACCAATAGTTGATAAAAATAATCCTAAAAAAGCAGTAGGGGTTTTATATAAAAAAGGAGAAGAGACAGTTAGTGTAGCAGCAGATTTTATATTTGATGATTCTTATGAAGCTGAATTTACTAGAAAAATGGGAGCTATGTATAGAACAGGTAGATCTGAATTTGGACAACCTGATGAATATGCAGCAGCAGGTATAATGTTTTCTCTAAAAGATGTAAACTGGGATGAATTAAAGGATAGTATAAAAAAAGATAAGGCTCATGACACTGGGGTAAATGGAAATGCTGCTTGGGGATTCAAACAAATGTATGATTATGTTCCACAAAATGATATTTTCAAAATGAGAGGATTAAATATATCTAGACAAGATGATGGAAGTATTGTTTTAAATGCTTTATTAGTTCTTGGAGTAAATCCATTAGATGAAAAGTCTTATAAACATGCTATTGAATTATCGAAAGATGAAATACCACATATAGTTAAATATATGAAAGAAACTCTTCCGGGATTTGAGAATGCATCATTAGATAAAATTGCAGAGGATTTATATATAAGAGAAGGTGTAAGAATCGTTGGCGACAAAACTTTAAATGGATATGATATAATTGCTCATACAAAATTTGATGATGTAGTTGGTTTTGGAAGCTATCCATCAGACCTTCAAACTACTCATAAAAAAGGATATGGAAATGCACAAAATGGAAATAGTATGTACGAAGTTCCTTTATCATCTATGTTGCCTAAGTTTATTGATAATGTAGTGGTTTTAGGTAGACATGCTAGTTTAGATATAGTTGCTCATGGAAGTGCTAGAACAGTTCCAGTTCTTATGTCTATGTCACAAGGAGCAGTACATGCAGTTGATTATGCTTTGACTAACAACCTAGATATAAGAGAAGTAAGAGATAATCATATGGATGAAGTTCATAAGGAAATGAAAGAAAATGGAAAAATGAAACTAGTAGAAATGCCAGGAAATCCATATGAGGGTCATTGGGCAGAAAAATATATAAAACATCTTAGAATAAGAGGTCTTTTAAGTTCTAAATATACAGGTGTTATAAATCTTGATGAACAAGCTAAATTAGATGATGCAAGAATGGTAATAAATTTAGCGATAGATCATTCAACTTTAACTTTTACATCTCAACAAATGGAATCACTTAAATATCTTAATCAAAATATGACAGAAACAGATTTAGTAAAATTTGTATCTATAATTTTAGATAAGCCACTAGCAGATTTAGATGCTGTTAAAAATGAAGGGGTAATAAGTGAAGAATTGTATAACAAAATAAAAAATTCTGAGATAATAACGAATGCAGATATGTATGGTTTATTAAACGAGTATATTAACTTTATGCAACCAAATTTTAAAGAGGATATAAGAGAAGATAAAGTAAATGTAGAGATATCTAATGTATAAATAAAAAAGAGAAGCCTTTATAGGGTTTCTCTTTTTGTTTTATAATATAAATATTTACAAAAATTAACTAAAAAAGTTAGTTTATGTTGAGTAAAGTAAGGATTTTATATATAATCAATAGTGAATTCAGTTATATAATTAAAAAGGGGGATAACGTATGCACAAGCGAATGAAAAAGAAAATATTACCTATGATGGTAACAATGAGTATGTTTATATCAGCTTCACCGATGATTGGATTTGCGGATGATGGTATAACTGATATAAAAATTTATCACACTAATGATACTCATTCAAGAGTAGAAGCTATTAAGGATAAGGAAGGAAATCTTACCAATATAGGTTTTGCTAAGTTTAAAGAGTATATAGATATTACTAGCAAAGGTGTAGATGGTAAATTAATACTTGATGCAGGTGATACTTTGCATGGACAATCTTTTGCAACATTAGAAGAGGGAAAAAGTGTAGCGAAAGTTTTAAAATCTGTAGGGTATGATGCAATATCACCAGGAAATCACGATTTTAACTATGGTCAAGATGTATTAAAAGAGTTAGGAAAAATATCTAATGCTAAATTATTAGCAGCTAATGTCAAAGATTCTAACGGAAACTTAAAGTATGATAGTACTTTAGTTAAAGATATAAATGGTGTGAAAGTTGGGGTGTTTGGATTAGCAACTAATGAAACAGCATTTAAAACAAATCCTAACAATGTTAAGGGATTAAATTTTGGAACAGATAAAGAAGTGATAAAAGATGCACAAGATATGGTTACAAGCTTAGAAAAACAAGGGTGTGATGTTATAGTTGGTGTAACTCACTTAGGTATAGATAATGATAGTAGTTTAAAATCAACAGATGTAGCTAAAGGGGTTAAAGGTATAGACTTAATAATAGATGGACATAGTCACTCAGAAAAAGATTCATATAAAAAAATTAATGATACTATGATAACTAGTACAGGCGAATATTTTGAAAATGCGGGTGTAGTAGATATTAAGTATGATGTGAAAAATGATAAGTTATTAGAAATAAAACCTCAAGAAGTGAAACCTAGTGAATTTAAAAATATAGAAGAAGACAAAGAAGTGTCAGAATTAATAAACTCTATAAAAAAAGGTCAAGAATCTATATTAAATCAAGTTATAGGTAAAACGCCAGTAACATTAGATGGTGAAAGAACTTCAGTTAGATATGGTCACACAAATTTAGGAAGACTATTGGGAAATGCTATGTTAACTGAAACAAATGCTAACTTAGCTATAACAAATGGTGGAGGAATAAGAGCATCTATAAATGAAGGTGATATAACAAAAGGAGAAATCTTAACTGTTTTACCATTTGGAAATTACATAGTGACTATAGAGGCAACGGGTCAAACTATAATAGATGCTTTAAATCATGGATTTGAAGTAGGGGCAGGTAAATTTCCTCATTTTACAGGTATGGATGTGAGTGTTAAAGAAGTGAAAGGCAAAGGAAGTACTAAGTATGAGGTTAGTTCAGTTAAAATAAATGGAAAAGAAATAGACAAAAAAGCTAAATATACAGTAGCTACAAATGATTTTATGGCAGTTGGTGGAGATGAGTACACAATGTTTAAAGACTGTAAAAAATTAAATGAATTTGCTGCTTTAGATGAAGCACTAATAAGACATATACAAAAAACAGGAGACAAGGGGATAAAAGAAGCTAATGAATCTAAGTATTTAACAATAGCTAAGTTTACTGATACAGTGAATCATTGGGCTGATAATCCAATAAATGAATTTTCAGACAAAGGTTATATAGGCGGATATGGTGATTCTACATTCAGACCAAATAACACTATAAGTAGAGCGGAATTTGTGAAAGTTGTAAACAAAGTCTTTGGATTAACAAAAACTACAGATGTTAAATTTAAAGATATAAATTCAAAAGAATGGTACTACAATGATATATCTATAGGTGTAGAAGCTGGATATATAGGTGGGTATGAAGACAATACATTTAGACCAAATGATAAGATAACTAGAGAAGAGGCTGCTAAAATAATAGCTACAATCACTAAAGTAAAAGGTGATGGAAAGCTGACTTTTAAAGATAATGATAAGATATCTAACTGGGCCAAAGAATATATAGATGCTTTGAGTGATAATAAAATAATAGGTGGATATGAAGATAATACATTTAGACCTAAAAATAATATGACTAGAGCGGAAGCTGTTTCAACTCTAAGTAGGATTGCTAATTAAGCAAAAATAAAGATATTTTAAGAGAGTAAAAAAGGCAAATAATTCATTTGCCTTTTTTATATTTTACATATAATAGCTTTCATATATAATAGCTTTCATATATAATAGTTAATGTAATAAATCTAACATATTGGGGGTCATGAAATGAAAAGTAAGAAAATTAAAATTACATTTATTTTCCTATGTGTATTTACTTTAGTATTTAGCATAGGTTTTAATAAAAAAATATCTCATGCAAGTAAGTTACAGACTATACCTGTGCTTATGTATCATCATTTTGCAGATGAAAGTGAAGGAAATGCTACAGTAACAAAATCAGAATTTAAAAAGCAAGTAAAGTATTTGAGAGACAACAATTACACAACAATAACTGTTAAAGACTTAATAGCTTTTAAGGAAGGGAAAAAAACACTACCTAAAAAATCGGTGCTTATAACAGCTGATGATGGATATTTAAGCAATTATGAGTTTATGTATCATATTTTAAAACAAAATAACATGAAAGCAACAATATCTGTTATTGGGAAAGAAATTGACAATGCTGAAAGAAATATAAAGTTAGGAATAGGTTTTTCAAAGTATTTTGATTGGAAGCAAGCAAAAGAAATGTATAATAGTGGTGTTATAGATATTCAAAGTCATACATATGACTCTCACTATAAAGCCGACACAACAAATGGAGTAAGAGGTGTATTTTCAAAGCCTTTAAAATATGAGTCGAGAGAAGCTTATATAAAAAGAATAGACCAAGATATAAAGAAAAGTATACAGTCTATACAAAAGAATTTAGGCTATAAGCCAGAAGCGTTTGTATATCCTTATGGAGAATTTTGTCAAACATCAGAACAAGTTTTAAAACAAAATGGAATAAAAGCTACTTTTGTAATCAACAACAGAGTAGTATCTAATAAAAATAAAAATACTTACTTGTTAGATAGAATAACAGTAGGTGGTAAAGATGATTTAAACACATTTATAAAAAAATTAAATTCACAAAAATAATATATCATTAAAAATCGTATAAACAGTTTGAATTTAACCTAGGGGGGGGAAAATGAAAAAAAAATTTATATTCATTTTAATATTTATATTTGGGGTAGTATTTAGTTTGGGATTTAGTAAAAAACTATCAGATGATAAAAATGCAAAGGGAATACCAGTACTTATGTATCATCACTTTGCAGATACAAGCGAGGTTAATGCAACAGTAACAAAATCAGAATTTAAAAAGCAAATCAAATATTTAAAAGAGAATAATTACACAACTATAACCGTTAGAGATTTAATAGATTTTAAGGAAGGGAAAAAAACACTACCTAAAAAATCAGTATTAATAACGGCGGATGATGGATATTTAAGTAATTATGAATTTATGTATCCTGTTTTGAAAGAAAATAAAATGAAAGCAACAATAAATGTTATAGGAGATAAAATAAATAACGCAGATGAAAATATTAAACTAGGTATAGGGGTACCTAAGTTTAATTGGAAGCAAGCAAAAGAAATGTATGATAGTGGAGTTATAGATATTCAAAGTCATACGTATGATTCTCACTATAAAGATGAAACAACTAATGGATTAAAATGTGTATTTTCGAAGCCATTAAATAAGGAATCAAGACAAACTTATATAAAAAGAATAGATGGAGATATAAAGAAAAGTATAGATTCAATACAAAAAAATCTAGGATATAAACCTATAGCCCTTTTCTATCCTTTTGGAGAATTTAGTGAAACATCAGAGAAAGTATTAAAACAAAATGGAATAAAAGCTACTTTTGTAATTAACAATGGACAAACAAAAATTAGCAAAAGTACTTATTTATTAAACCGAATAATAGTAGGTGGTAATGATAATTTAGATACATTTATAAAGAATTTAAATGCACAAAATCAGAAGTAGACATTAAAAATTAAAACAAAATATATGGGGGGATTTAATTGAGCAACTATGTAAAAAAAGCATTATCTATTTTAGTTTCATTAGCATTAGTAGTAGTTTTTTCTAATACAGGATATTCCTATGCATTAGAAAAATCTTCACCTAATGACTATAATATTTTAATAAATTGTAAAACTAATAAATTAGGATATTTTAAAGATGGAAAATTAGTAAAAGAATTTAGGGTAGCAACAGGTAAATCAAGTACACCAACACCAAAAGGTAAATTCAAGATAGTAAATAAGATAGTAAATAGGCCATATTATACGGGTGGAATACCAGGTGGTGCACCTAATAATCCGTTAGGAGACAGATGGTTAGGTCTACAAGTAGGGTCTGATTATGGAAATACCTATGCAATACATGGAAATAATAATGAAAGCTCGATAGGAAAGTATGTTAGCGGTGGATGTATAAGAATGCATAACAAAGAAGTTAGATGGTTGTTTGATCAAGTACCTAAAGGAACAACAGTTATTATTTATAACTCTAATGATAGTTATGTAGAGGCTGCTAAAAAGAATGGCATAACTTTAATCGATAAACAAGAGCTTACAGCAAATCAAAAAGATGTAAAAACTAAGTTTAAAGATTTTGTAATATATGGTCCTACTGATAATCCTATCATTGATTTAAACGATAAAAATAGTATGATAACTAATTTTAATCAAGCAGATGACATATTAAGAACATATTCAGCAGATGGAAAAGCTACAGATAGACAAATATTTTTAAATTCATGGAATAGATTAACAAATGAAGAAAAAAAACATGCAGAAATGAAAAAAATATGGAGTGACTATGAAAAGTCAATAGCTATAGTAGAAGCAGCACAAGCTAGCAATAAATTTTATGAAGATGTAAAAAATAATGCAAATAATTTAATATTTGATTATGATACTTCAAAAAAATTAAATAGTTTAAATAATTTAGACTTAGGTGCTAGAGGGAAAGCCAAAAAAGAGTATGATGAGGCAACTAAATATGGAGAAGTAAATATAAATTCTAATAGAATGAATGATATATATACAAAATATTTAAATGCTAGTAATTTCTTAGATACATCAAATTATTTATCAAATCGTGATTACGACAAGGCGTTAGAAAATGCAGGTAAGATAAATGATGAAAGCTTAAGAAATACTGTACTTGAAAGTTTAAAAAATTACTCAGATATAAGTGGTCATTGGGCACAAGATAATATAAGTATGGCTATGGAAAAAGGATGGGTTGGTAAGAATAATATTTTTAGACCAAATAAAAGTATTACAAGAGCTGAATTTGTTACAATAATAAATAATGCATTTGGATTTACTCAAAAAGGAGATGTTACATTTAAAGATGTAAAATCAACTGATTGGTTTTACGGTCAAGTTAGTGTAGCTTTAAAGGAAGGTTATATAGGTGGATACGAAGATAATACATTTAGACCTAATGAGCCAATAACAAGAGAAGAAGCTGCAGCTATCATGACTAGTATAAAGCAAAATAAAGATGATAATATAGATAAATTGATTAAATACAAAGACTTTAATGAAGTTAGTGAATGGGCGAAATCTTCTGTAGAAGGTTGTATAGAAGCTGGTTATATGGGCGCTGGTGGAGAAAAGTTTAATCCGAAATCTAATATAACGAGGGCTGAAACTATAGTAACAATTGAGAGAGTCTTAAAATAAGTTAATAAGTTATAATAAAAATAAGCATAAAGGTAGAGAATAATTATAAATATCTATCTATATGCTTATTTTATATTCTCAAATTTTATGAAATATATACATATAGTGACTATAATTTACAAATATATTTATATATGGTATATTTAAAATTGATACATAAAATCGGAGGTAATTTATGGACCAAAAGAATAAAAAAGATTCATTTTTAAAAGGAGCTTTAATATTAGGAATAGCGGGAGTTGCTGTAAAAATATTAGGGGCTTTCTTTAGAATACCGTTAGGTAATTTTATAGGATCAGAGGGAATGGGATATTATCAAGCGGCATATCCTATATATACTTTGTTTCTAACATTAGCAACAGCAGGCTTTCCTACAGCCTTAGCAAAATTAGTAGCTGAAAAAATAGCAATAGATGACCATCGTGGAGCGAATAAGATATTTAAAGTATCTTATACTATATTATTTATAACTGGTTTTGTGTCGTTTTGCATATTTCTATTTGGATCAAAGTTCATAGTAAATGATATAATGCATAATTCAAATGCATATTATGCAATGGTTGCAATAGCGCCATCATTACTATTTGTACCTGTAATGGCTGCTTATAGGGGCTACTTCCAAGGTCGAAGAGAAATGAAATATATTGCAGGATCTCAACTTTTAGAACAATTTTTTAGAGTAATTGTAGGATTAATATTAGCATATGTTTTAATGAAAAAATTAGGACCTAAGTTTGGAGCGGCAGGAGCTATTGCAGGTGCGACTATAGGTGCGCTTGTATCTATAGCATTCTTAGCAATACAATATTTAAAGAATAAAAAAAGATTATTAAATGAAAATAGTAAACAATATAGAGAAGAAAGTATAAAAGAAATCTTAAAAAAATTGTTAGTAGTTGCAATACCTATAACTATAGGTGCGTCGGTTATGCCTTTAGTTAATATGGTAGATAATGTTGTGGTAATAAGACAATTAGAGGTAGCAGGCTTTACAAATGCAGATGCTAATAAATTATTTGGACAACTTACAGGAATGGCGTTATCTATAGTAAACATGCCAACTATTATAACTTTATCTATGGAGATGAGTTTGGTGCCTGCCATATCTGAATTAAAAGCTTTAAATCAAATGGAGAAGGTAAAAACTGAAATTTTAACTGCAATTAAAGTAACTTTATATATACTGTTACCAGCAGCAGTAGGTTTGGCAGTTTTATCAACTCCTATAATGAATTTATTATATCCAGCAGAACCTGCATCTTTAGGTAAAATAATGTTAGCATTAACTCCTTGTGTGCTATTTTTAGGTTTAATGCAAACTCTAAATGGAACACTACAAGGTATAGGTAAGCCTATGGTTCCGGTTACAGCCCTTTTAATAGGCATGATTTTTAAAATTGGGTTAACGTATACATTAACGGCAATGCCAGAGATAAATATATATGGTGCAGCAATTGGTACTATGTGTGCTTATTTTGTAGCTGTAACATTTGAATTATGGTATATAAGAAAATATGTTGGAGTAAGATTCCCATTAAAAGAATTACTTTTAAAACCATTATCAATGGTAGTTATAATGGGAGTTGTAGTTAAAGTAAGTTATATGTTCTTAGTTGGTATAATTGGTGGTAAAATATCTACAATTGTATCTATCGGTATCGGTGCATTTGTTTATTTAATATCTGTATTTGCATTAGGTGGAATAACTAAAGAAGAAATTATTAAACTTCCTAAAGGTGAAAAGATATATAATTTATTAAATAAAATAAAAATAATGAAATAATCATCTTAAATAGAAAAGGAGAGTAAAATATGAATAAAATTAAAGTTATGACTATATTTGGGACTAGACCAGAAGCTATAAAGATGGCACCATTAGTGAAAGAGCTAGAGACAAGAGAAGAAATAGAAAGTATAGTATGTGTTACGGCGCAACATCGTCAAATGTTAGACCAAGTATTAGAAACATTTAAAATAACTCCAGATTACGATTTAAATATAATGAAACAAGGGCAAACTTTAGTTGATGTAACAACAAGGGCATTACAAAGTTTAAGTGAGACAATAGCTAAAGTGAAGCCTAATATTGTTTTAGTTCATGGAGATACAACAACTACGTTATCAGGTAGTCTAGCTGCATTTTATAATCAAGTTGCAGTAGGTCATGTAGAAGCTGGACTTAGAACATATGACAAATATTCACCATTTCCAGAAGAGGTAAATAGACAGGTTACAGGTGTTATAGCTGACATGCATTTTGCTCCAACTGAAATCTCTAAGCAAAATTTATTAAATGAAGGTAAAAAAGAAGATACTATATATGTTACTGGAAATACAGCTATAGATGCTCTTAATACAACTGTTACAAATGAGTACTGTCATAAAATATTTAATCAAATAGGAAATGATAAGATGATACTTTTAACAGCTCATAGGCGTGAAAATTTAGGCGAACCTATGAAAAATATGTTTAGAGCGATAAAAAGGATTGTAGAGGAATTTAATGATGTTCAAGTTATTTACCCTGTACATTTGAATCCATTAGTAAGGCAAGCTGCTGATGAGGTATTAGGAGATAACAAGAAGGTACATTTAATAGAACCGTTAGAAGTATTAGATTTTCATAATTTCTTAAATAAATCTTATATAATTATGACTGATAGTGGAGGTATACAAGAAGAAGCTCCATCTTTAGGAAAGCCAGTATTAGTATTAAGAGATACAACAGAAAGGCCAGAAGGTGTAGGTGCAGGTACTCTTAAGTTAGCAGGTACAGATGAAGACACTATATATAACTTAACTAAAAAATTGCTAACAGATGTTAGCGAATATGAAAAAATGAGCAAGGCATCAAATCCTTATGGCGATGGTAAAGCAAGTAAATATATTGTAGATGCCATTATAACAAAATTTAGACAATAACATTCAAAATAGTAAGAAAAACTACTAATAAATATATTTTGAGTATAAAAATATTATAAAATAACAAAATATGGAATAAAACTATTCCCAAAAGTTACAAATTTGTAATATAATATATAGTATGAAGGGGGAATTTACTTATGCAATTTAATAATAGATGTACAAATATGCTAATAGCATCAGCGGTTACGGCTACATCAATAATTTTAAGCCCACAAGTTGTAAATGCAGATGACAGTGTACCAACTGAACAAATGAGAACTAGTAATATAGGTGTTGTAAAATCGTGTGACTTTTTGAATGTTAGAACTATGCCGAATATAAAAGGAAATATTATTGAAAAGCTATATACAAACAGTACAGTATCTATAATAGAGACAAACAGTAATGGTTGGTTAAAAGTTCAAACTAACTCAGGTACTCAAGGATGGGTCAGTGGTAATTATATAGATGTTCAAAATAGTAATAACAATGATGATAATAACAACAATAATAACAATAATGATAATAATAATAATAATTCATCTAACGATGGATATGTTAATAGTGACAGAGATCAAAAAATAAACAATATAATATCAGCAGCTAATAGACAACTTGGAAAGCCGTATGTATGGGGAGCTGAAGGTCCAAACTCATTTGATTGCTCAGGGTTTACATCGTATGTATATAGAAATGGTGGTAATATAAGTATTCCTAGGACATCAAGACAACAGGCAACAGCTGGAATAAGGATAGAAAGACAAAATTTACAAGCGGGAGATTTAATATTCTTTAACACATCAGGTAGCGGTATAAGTCATGTGGGAATGTATATAGGTGATTCTAAGTTTATACATGCATCAACTAACGAAAGAAAGGTTAGAGTTGATAAACTTACATCATCATACTATAGTGGAAAGTATGTTACAGCAAGAAGAATAATTAATTAGTTAAGAATAGCAGAATACCTCTAAGTTGAATAATAATTAGAGGTATTTTTTTACATTAAATTAATATATAATAAGAATCTAGCTAGTGAATATAAATAAAAAAAGTAAATAATTTTATAGGATAATTAGGTTAATTAACAATAAAATTAAAATATATTTTAGAGGAGATAATAATGAGGAAAAAATCAACTTTGGCTATAGCCAGTTTAATAATCGGATTAAATACGCTGCCAGTATTAGCAAATGAAAATGTATCAATTGAAGAAAAAATGTATAGTTCAATATCAAAATCAGATATATTAACTACTGGAACTTGGGTAGATAAAGAGCCGAAAGTAAGAGTAGTAGGGGAAACAACACCAGGGGATGGAGCACCATTTTGTAAAAATACAAGATATACAATAAAAGCAGAAACAAAAGGTATACAATTTGATGTAAAACTTCCAGAAAAACCAAAATTTAATAATAATCAGGAAGAAACTTCATGGGATAATCACTGTATATATATAGGATATGAAGGTTTAGAAATAGGATTGTCTGTAACTCCTGCTAGAGATGGATCTAAAGGCTATACATGGTTTTATAACTATAGTTCATCAACACCTGGAGTAACATCAGATAATAAATATGGAAGAGGGGCTGAAAATCAAGAAGGTACATATTATCCATATGGGTCAACTGTAACAATGCAATTATATTTAGATCCACAAGGAAGATTACACTTTAATGTTGGACCAAAAGGAAATGTAGAAAAAGATGTTTGGGTAAGCCCAGAAGGAATAAAACATTCATGGTCAAACTACAAATATGTTGCAAAGGATAATATAATCCAACCAGGGACTAGAATAATAAACTCTATTGAGCAAAATGCAAGATATGATGTTTGGAATGTATCGCACGAAGCGTTAACAGTGAGTAATATAAAATTAAGTTTAGGTAATGGATGGGTAGCTCCAAAACCTGATGATGTAAAATGGGGAATGTATGAAATGACAGATAGATATGGCAAAAGATATGGAGGCACGGAATATACAATACCACATCCAGATTCATTCCCATCAAATTGGCCAAATTATAAGTTATTCTTTAAGGGTATTGAAGATTTAGGATCGTTACCAATTTTATCATATGGAGATGTATTAACAGATCATTTTACAGTTGCAACGCCTAAATAAATTAAAAAATGAGCTAGTCTTTCGATTAGCTCATTTTTATATAATAATTTAGTAGATTTTATTTTGTGATAATTTAATTTAAGTTAAATTAAATTTTTATTTTTTAAACATTATATCTTTAAATATAAAGTCATGTAATATATCTAAAGAATCAGGTGTAAACTCAAGTACCCAACCAGTTTGATGGCTTATAATATGACCAGTACTATGAATTTCATCATCTATAGGGAACTCCATTTGTTTTAATTCAAGATTTCCTAGACCTAATACTTTTCCACCTAATGCTAAAATTTCTGTAGGTTTCATATTAGTTCTTACATACGGTAATACAGTATCTATAAGTTTTGGATACTTAGTTATAGATAAATCTTTAACTCCGTTTATTAAACCTTGTATTACGTTTCTTTGTCTTCTATCTCTTTCAAAAGCAGAGTCATTTTTTCTTATACGAGAATAAGATAATAATTGATATCCATTAAGTTTTTGAACTCCAGAATCTTCTATAAGTTTCATAGGTCCTTTATTAGGATTGTTATTCCAATTATAAGTTTCTTTTTCTATAAATTTATTCATTTCAGCTATTTCACCTTGTTCGACATCAACATCTACTCCACCTATTGCATCAACTATATCCATAAATGAATAGAAATCAACTGTAGCGTAGTTTTGTATATCTAACTCAAAGTTTTTCTCAATAGTTTCAATCAATAAACTTTCTTGACCATATACATAAGCGTGAGTAAGCTTTTGCTTACCGTGGCCTGGTATATCAACATAAGTATCACGAGCTAGTGAAGTAAGCTTAAGACTTTTATTCTTGCCGTCTATAGTAAGTATCATCATAGCATCTGATCTTGAAGATTTTTCGCCAGGTCTTCCATCAGTACCAATTAGTAAAACATTAGTTATACCATTTTCAGATTTATAGTTATCTTTACCTAATATACCACTGTCTACACTAGAATCATGTATACTATTTAACTTCATATATACATAACCAAAAGCCGCCGCTGGGAAGGCTATAACAAGCACAGCTAGAACTATTACTAGCTTTTTCAACTTCGACAAAATAATCCCTTCTTTCTTTTATTTTTAGAATAATATACTTATTATATTAAAGTATTACAATATATTCAATACTAAACTTTTATAAAAGTAGAATAACTTAAAAGTAGTTAATATTTATAACAAATTGTATATAAGATACATATTAAATAATAGAGACAAATATGATAAGGGGGATCTATATGTTATCCATTGACAAAAATGTTATAGATGAAAGTACAAGTTTAGTAAAATGCAATTTATCTTATCCAATTATAAATGAAGAAAGTATATATAGCAATATAATAAATTTAATAAACAACGTTATATATGAAGATATAATAACATTTAAAGATGTAGTTAATGATGGCCTAAAGGTAGAGTTATTTAAATTAGATAAAAATATATTGCACGTAATAACAGAATATAGAGTAACTTTTAATAAAAGTAATATCATCAGTATACCTATAGAGTTCTCACAACTTACAGGATTATACGAGGTTACTTATGTTAATTGTTATAATTATGATTTATATAAATCTAAGAATTTAAAACTAAATGATTTGTTTAATACTGATACAGATTATATTAAATTAATAAATGATAAACTATATGAAAAATTTGAACATATAGTAAAACAATATAGTTATAAAACTACAGATAATAGGTTTGATGGAATATGTAATGAACAAAATTTTTATATAGAAAAAGATGGAATAGTACTTTGCTTTTCTAGTTATGAAATAAGTAAATATATTTCTCATGTAGTAGAATTTAAATTATTATTTTCTGAATATGAAGAAGTTTTGAGTGAATATACTATTAATAATATATGGATATAGGTAGTGTAAGGTTACTGTACAGGAGGGAGATAAGATGAAAAAATTAAATGAATATGACAGAGATAAAGCTGTTTATTATGCACGTAAATGGGCATTATCTTATAATCCAATGTATGCAAATTATGATAAGTATGGTGGTGATTGTACTAACTATATCTCTCAATGTTTAAAAGCAAGTAATATACCGTTTGATAATATAGGTGCAAATGTAATAAAAAAATGGTATTGGTATAGTGAGGAATTAAGAACACCTACATGGACAGCAGCAGAACCTTTTTATAAATATATAATAGGAAATAATATAGAAACTAGTGATAATTTTGGAATTTATTCAAAAATTGTAAATTATAATGAGCTTGAGCTAGGTGATATAGTTCAATTAGTATTTGAGGGGAAAGCATATCACACGATGATAATTACAGACATAATATTAGATGGAAAATACTTACTAGACTACCATATATGTCAGCATACTTATAATTTAAAAGATTATCCTTTAAGTTTGAAGGAAGGTGAAAAAAGATATATAAAAATAATTGGATATTACTATTAATAAATATAATAAATACGTCTATAAATTAATAATAGACGTATTTAATTTTTTTTTATTAAATTGTAAAGTTCACTAGAATTAAATGTTTGAATATTACTAATTAGTAAAGCTTCCTTAATATTAGTATTTTCAGAGAGATATTTTTTTACATCAATATGATAATATCTAGGATCTACAACATGTATTTTTTTGTAATTAGAAGTCAAAAAAGGAATAAAGCTATGAGCAAAAGAATCCTTAAAAACTAAAAGCTCTATGCTTTTACTAGGATTTCCGTCTATAACAGCAAAAGCAGGATCTCCATGTAAGAAATATTGATATTTATTTTTTCCTTTTAATCTGTCGTTATCGTAAAGTGTATTAAAATTTTTAGTCAAATCAATTGATACCTTAAAGTTATTAAATTGATTATATGCATATAAATCATCACTTTTTATATTTGGAAGCATAGCTTTAGAGTAATATGTTCCATAAAAATTATTAGAGACTTTACTATAACCATTATAAATTGAATTTGTAGTAACTTCATTATTGTATAGATACTCATAAGCTATTCTAGCTCCTAGCTGAGTCCAGTGATGATCTGTATTAAAATATATAGGTAAATCAGCATACTTTTTTAAGATAGTATAAGGCGAATAAAATTTGAAAAAATTGTCATATTCGTTATCTGAACTATTAGTAGAGAGTTTTTCTATCTTTAAATTTATATAATCAATAGTATGTTTTTGATTATCGCTTATAGCCCAAGAAGGAAGAGTATCTTTATAAAAAGCAATGGATGTAGGTATAATCATAAGTGTCGACTTTATCTTATAATTATCATAAAAATATTTAGATAAATTTGTTGCCTGGGAAATATTTTTGTCTATTACCTTGTTATTTGATACAAATTTCTCCATATATCTATTATCATTGTTTATATATATACATCTAAATTCTCTAGATCCTATAGTATAACTGAAAGAATTTTTATATTTTATAAAATTTTCTCTCCAAGGAAATTGGTCAGAGCTATATTTATTGAAATTATTCATAAAGCTCTTATCCTGTATATTTTTTAAGCTCAAATTCGGTAATGGTGTAAGTATTTTATTTTCAATTTCACTAATCTTCTTATTTGGCGTAAGTAAAGTGATAATAGGCACGGTAAAAATAAATCCAAAGAATAATATAATAGTTATGTATTTTAAAATATTGTTATTCATCTTTTCCTCCTATCAAAATCTAAAATATAAAAATGGGTTAAAAGATGAATCTACTAAAAATGCAGTTGATAATATCAGCCCGGATAGTAATGTAATAAATCTTAAGAGTTTAAATCTATCTAATATGTTTTTAATAAAAGGAGTAGATGCTATAATAGCAAAAACTAATAATAGTATATTCGGTATTAAGTAATAGTAGAAAGTTTTATCAATTAAAATATTACTAAAATTAAACATAGCTTTAAAGAAGTTAAACATATCAATTAAATTAGTAATATCAAAAATAACAAAACTTATTATAACTAAAAACATAACATAAATATGATTGATAACATTTGGAGTTTTATTTAGCAGGTTTAATATGAATAGCTTCTCTAAAATTAAAATAAATCCAAAATAAAGCCCCCATAGAATAAAATTGAAGCTAGCACCATGCCATAAACCGGTTAGGAACCATACAACGAATATATTGAAAAACCATCTTAACTTTGAACATTTGTTACCACCTAAAGGAATATAAATATAATCTCTAAACCAAATGCCTAAAGATATATGCCATCTTCTCCAAAATTCAGTGATAGATTTTGATATATAAGGAAAGTTGAAATTTTCTAAAAAATCAAATCCAAAAATCTTACCTAATCCAATAGCCATATCAGAGTAGCCAGAAAAATCGAAGTAAATTTGAAGTGTAAAACAAATAATACCAAGCCAAGCTGTAAATGTTGATAGAGACGATAAAGGTAGGTATTTTACATTAGTCCAAATTAATCCTAAGTTATTAGCTAAAATAACTTTTTTAGAAAGTCCTAAAATAAATCTAGATACCCCCTCGTATATTTTATCTATACTGTGATTTCTCTGATTTAACTGTAAAGCTATATCAGAATATCTTACAATTGGTCCAGCCACTAATTGAGGAAATAGTGTAACAAAGGTACCTAAAGAAATAATGTTTTTTTGAAGTGGAGCTTCATTTCTATAAACATCGATAGTATAAGACATAGTTTGAAATGTATAAAAGCTAATACCAATAGGCAATGTTATATTTAGTAAATTATAGTTAGTATGAAGCAAATCATTAAATATACATATAGTAAAGTCACTATATTTAAAGAAAGCTAATAGACTTATGTTAACGGAAATAGAGCAAATTAATGCTAATTTTGATTTTAAAGTACCTCTATATTTATCTATTAATATTGCATTTATATAGTCGACAATGCAAGAAAATAACATTACTAAAATATAAATAGGTTCACCCCATGCATAGAAAATTAAACTGAAAATTAATAAAATAAAATTTTTAAATTTATTTGGAGAGAAGAAGTAACAAAATAAAACTAAAGGTAGAAAATAGAATAAAAATGTAATACTGCTAAAAGTCAAAATATCACCAGCCTCTCAAAAATAAATTTATATATGTTAATTGATATCGTAAATTTAAATTTATCTTATAACACTCTATCTTAATTATATAAAATTTAATTACATGAAAAGATGTTTTAAAATAGTAACATATTTGCATTTTAAAACATCTTTAGAATCTACTCTATAACTTCTAAAATTTTAGACTCAATATCTTTAGCATTTTTAGTAGCTATAAAATAAACATAATTTCCTTTACTTTCTAAAATGGAGTTGTTTACAGCATCTACATTATCTTCTCCACCATACCCATCAGCAAACATTTTCAAAGAATTGTCTTTATATTCTTCAATTGATTTTTTTATAGAATCTACATCATCAGTTTTAACTACAAATACATCTTGTAATTTTACATTCATCATAGCTTGTATTACAAAACCTTCTTTAATTTTATCTTTTACTTTTTCAAATGCATAAAATTCTTTAGCATCAACATCTGCAACAGGCTGTATAGGTAAAAGTGACTCTGTATTTATTGCAGACTTAATGTCATTAATAGGAACATCTTTTACTTCGTTTTTTTGAGAACATCCTACCAAACCTAAAGTTAATATTAAGGAAAATAATGTTAATAAATTTTTCATAATAACCTCCTAGTAATTACCACATATACAAATCCATAAAATTATGATTACAGATATATAACTTGCATAAATGATATAAAAAATGTAAAATTTATAAAATTATGGAAACTATTAATTATTAGTCTACTATATTTTTTTTATTAAAGCAATGAATACAATAAACTATATTATTAATTATTATTTGAGAAATATAGAGTAATATTCCTAAAAAATGTAAATAATCACCAATATAGAGAGGTGAAAATATATGAGAATACCAAAACATGTAGGTATAATACCAGATGGAAATAGAAGATGGGCTCAAAATCAAGGAATGACAAAAGAAAAAGGATATGAAAGTGGATTAGATCCTGGGTTAGATGCATATAGACAGTGCAGAGATTTAGGAGTAGAAGAGGTAACTTTTTATGGATTTACTACTGACAATACCAAGAGACCATCTTATCAAACAGAAGCATTTACGAAAGCATGTGTAGATGCAGCTAATTTATTGATAAACGAAGGGGCAGCTCTTTTAGTAATGGGAAATACTAAGTCTCCAATGTTTCCAAAGGAATTATTACCATATACAAAAAGATGCGAACCGAAGAAAGGTCAAATAAAGGCAAATTTATTAGTGAATTATGGATGGCACTGGGATTTAAATACTTTAACTGATGCTCAACAAGTAAATAAAAATAATATACATGAAAATATACAATCATTTGATATCTCAAGATTAGATTTAATAATAAGATGGGGAGGAAGAAGACGTTTAAGTGGATTCTTACCAGTTCAATCTATTTATGCTGATTTTTATGTTATTGACGATTATTGGCCTTCATTTAATGAAAATCATATACCAGATGCTTTTAATTGGTATAATAAGCAAGATGTAACTTTAGGAGGCTAAATTTATAATTTCCATAAAAAGTTATAGATAATAATATATGACATATGTTGAAATATCCCATTTTAGGTGATAAAATACACTTATTGTAAATAATTTAGGGAAAGGTACAACAATGTCAACTAAAAAAAGAGTTAATAGTAAAACACAAGTAAAAAACACTTCACGGAAAAAAAATATAAAGAAGAAAAAAAAGGTTAATAAAAAAAAGTTAATACTATTGTTTAGCATAATAGGTATATTTATGTTTGGTATGGTTAAAGCGACTACAGGTATATCTACTGTGGTAAAAAATATGGAATCTAAAAAACAAGCTGAAGTAGAAAAGAAAAAAGCATTAGAGGCCAAAAAACAGTTTAATATAGAGGAAGAACAAACGGATGGACTTCAAAAAAAATATACTGTAGTTATTGACCCTGGACATGGAGGAAAAGATCCTGGAAATAAAGGATATAGTACTAGAAATAAACAGTCAGATAAAAAAGTATATGAAAAAGATTTAGCTCTTGAAATTAGTAAAAAAGTCGCAGGTATATTATCTAGACAAAATGATGTACAGGTTGTGCTTACTAGAACAGAAGATAAATTTGTAGAGCTGTCAGAAAGAGTAAAAACATCAGAAACTCAGAATGCAGATGTGTTAGTTTCTATACATATGAATGCAGAGGCTGGAGGAGATAGTGCGTACGGAATTGAAACTTATTATAGAGCCAATGCTCCTTCTAATGATAAATCTTCGCATCTAGCTGAAACTATACAACATACGATTGGATCGTATATAAAAATTAGAGATAGAGGTATTAAAGAAGATATATTTCAAGTTTTAAGGGATACAACTGCGCCGGCTGCATTAGTTGAATGCGGATTTATCAGCAACTATAAAGAAGAACAAAAACTTTTAGATGAAAAATATCAAAATCAATTATCAGAAGGTATAGCTCAAGGAATTTTAACATTTTTAGATGAAAATAGTAAATAAAAATAATGCATAGCATAAAAAATGCTATGCATTATTTTTATGTTAATTTTTAAATGTTAAATAATGGGAAATATAAAAAAATTATAAAAAAAAATTAAAATAATAGACGGTTGCAATTTTTAGCGAAATTATTGATTTAGCTAATTTAGTAACTTATAATACATTATATGTTTAAAATATCCAATAAATAACAAAAAATAAAATATCTTATAGGGGAAATATTATGGAAAAATTTAATAATATGTTGAAAAATAATACTTTGTGCATTACAACGTTCTTAGTTATGACTATAGTATTGTTAGGAAATTTATTTTTTTTAATACATACTAAAGGTATTATAAAAAATGCAAAGTATAAAGACTCTATAGATATAAAATCAATAAATGTAGAGTTAAATAAAAATATAGGAAAATTACCTAAAGAATCTAAAAAATATATAGGAATAATTAAAATGCAAAATGAAACTGAAAATATCTGTGATTTAAGCTTTATATTTTTAGATAAAGAAGATATAAATAGAGTTGTAATTTGTATAATAGTAATACTTATATCAATGATATTGTTAATATATTTAATTATAAAAAAAATAAAAAAATATAATTGCAAGCAAATTAAATCAGCCATATCAAAAGATGCATTAACTGAACTTATAAATTATGATAAATTTATTGTAGAGGCAAAATATTATTTACAAAATAGAAAATCTAGTAATTGTATAATGGTAAGTTTTGATATAGACAAATTTAAATTAATAAATGATGTGTATGGATATAAAACAGGAGATGAAATTTTAAAGTGTATATCAAAAAATTTAAAGTTATATTTTGGAGATAGAATAGTTTATGGAAGATTAACAGGAGATGTTTTTGGAATTCTAATGGAACTATATAATAAAGAAAAAAAAGTTCCATATATAGCGCAAGCTATAACCAATAAAATAGGAAATATTTCAAGTTCAGATTTAGATATAAATATAGATCTATCTATAGGAATTTATGATATACAGAAAGAATTCAATATAAAAAAAATAATAGATAACGCAGATATGGCTAGATTAAAATCAAAGGAGTATAGATATCAAAATTATGCTATATTTGATGAAAAGTTAAGCCAAGAGAAGAAAAAACTTATGCAGTTAGAACAAGATCTATTTTACTCTATAAAAAATAATGAATTAATATTACATTATCAACCAAAATTTAATATAAATGATGAAAAAATTGTTGGATCAGAAGCTTTGATAAGATGGCAACATCCAACTATAGGAATGATAAGCCCTATGACATTTATACCTATAGCTGAAAAAACAAGATTTATCAATAATATAGGGAAGTGGGTTTTTGAAGAAGTTTGTTCTAAAATAAAGGACTGGACAGAAGAAGGAATAAATGTTGTACCTGTCGCAATAAATCTATCGAGAGTTGAATTATATCAGCAGGATTTAGTAGAAAACTTAAAATTAATTCTTGCTAAGTATAAAGTAAATCCAAAGTTGATAGAAATAGAAATAACTGAAACAACAGCATTAAATGATATTGAATTTATAAATAAAAAATTAACTGAAATAAAGTCGTTAGGAATAAAAGTTGCAATGGATGACTTTGGAACTGGGAATTCGAATCTAAGTAATTTAAAGGATATACCTATAGATGTATTAAAATTAGATAGATCATTGCTATTAGATATAGAAAATAATGAAAAAACAGAGGTTATGGTTAAGTCAATCCTTAGTTTGTCAAAAAATTTAAGTCTAAGTACAGTATGTGAAGGTGTTGAAAATAGAAACCAAGTAGAAGTACTAAAGTCTACTGGATGTGAAGTTGTGCAAGGATATGTATTTTCAAAGCCAGTAGAAATACATGAATATAAAGAACTTTTAAAATAACTAAATATATGAAGTATATAAATAGGATGGAAACATCCTATTTTTTTATGCATAGATATACACTAAAGTTTATTTTTATTATGGAGGTAAAATAATGGAAAACTCTACTTTTAATATAGTTTCTTTTGATGGAGGAGGGCTGAGGGGTGCTCTAAGTATATGTATATTTGAGAATATACAAAAAAAAATGCCTGATATAATAAGAAAAACTAATATGTTAGGAGGAACATCAACGGGTAGCTTAATAGCATTAGGTTTAGCGTATGGATTAAGCTGTAGTGAAGTGAGACAGTTATATTCTAAAGAAAATGTTGATTATATATTTGATAAATCATATTCAGAGATGCTAAGACCTAAGTATAATAATACAAATTTAAAAGAGCTTCTACTTAGTGTTTTTCCTGAAAAGCTAAAGTTAAAAGATTTAGGAAAATTGGTAGTTATACCTAGTTTTTATATTGGGAGTGAAACAAGTGAATGGAAACCTGTATTTTACAATAATATACCGAATTCTGCGACAGAAAATGAAAGAGTTATAGACGTGGCAATGTCAAGTAGCGCTGCACCTGTATTTTTTCCAACATATCAAAACCATATAGATGGAGGAATAATAGCTACAGATCCAGGGGTATCATGTGTCATTCATTCAATTTCTAAAGAAATAGGTAAATATAAGGAAGATCTAAGATTATTATCATTTGGAACAGGTTATAACTTTAATAGTATAAAGCAAGACACAACATCTTGGGGAGCGCTAGACTGGATTATAAGCAAAAACCCAGATTTCCCAATTATATCTATGACATTAGAAGGAAATGCTCAGATGAGCCAAATATTTTCTAAAATGCTCTTAGAAGATAATTATGAGAGAATCAATCCTAGAATAGATAGAGATATAGGTATGGATGATTGTGAGTCTCTACAATACTTAATTGATTTAGGAACCAATTATGATATATCAAAGCACCTTAAATGGATACAAGAAAAATGGGTTAAATAATTGTGCTATAATTTATACAATAGAGAAAATTTAAATGAAGTTCTTAATAAACAAATGATAAGTTGCTTTACTTGGAGGGGAATATGGGGTTAGAGGTAGAGATTGCAAGAGATGATAATTTTAAGATGTCAAAAGCTTATGAAAATAATTTGAGCACTGATATTAAACAAAGTAAGGGCATATATTATACACCTAAATTTATTGTAAAATATATTTTAGAAAATACGTTAAAATATCATGACATATTAAAAAATCCATCTCCTAAAGTACTTGATATATCATGTGGATGTGGAAATTTTTTGTTAGAAGCATATGATATTTTATATGAAATTATTGAAAAAAACTTATTTGAGTTAAGTAATTTGTACGGGAGCGATTATTGGAACATCAATAATATTCATAATCATATAGTAACAAATTGTATCTATGGTGCTGATATAGACTCAAGTGCTATTGAAATATTAAAAATAAGCTTGAAAAATAAGCGAGGAGATTATAATATCCAAAAATTTAATTTATATTGTTGTGATAGTTTACGTTATGAATGGAATGAGAAATTTGATTATATAATAGGGAATCCACCCTATGTAGGTCAAAAAAAATTAAATAATGATTATAAAAAAGAAATAATGAAAAGTTATAGTGAGGTTTATAAGGATAAATCAGATATTTATTATTGCTTTTATAAAAAAATAATACAAATGTTAGATGAAGATGGTATTGGAAGTATAATAACACCTAGATATTTCCTAGAGAGTCCTTCGGGCAAATATTTAAGATCATATATAAGTAAAAATATCAATATAAAAGAAATAATAGATTTTTTAGGATGTTCTATATTTAAAAATATAGGAATTTGCAGTTGTATATCAACGTTCAAAAAAGAAAGTATAGATGAAAACATAGAATTTTTTAAGATTAAAAATGAAAATTTTGAATTAAATAATGATATGAATTTAAATAAATTAGTAAGAAGTGATTTATTTGAAAAAATTATAATAAACCAACAAGATTTAAATGAAGAATGGTTAATAGTTAATGAGCAAGATAAACAATTTTTAAAAAAAATACATAAAAAATGTAACTACAGGTTAGATGATATAGCCATTAGTTTTCAAGGTATTATATCTGGTTGTGATAAGGCATTTATAATTGATAATCAAAATGAATTGGTTGATAAAATAGATAAAAGCATTCTAAAATCTTGGATAAAAAATAAACATATATCAAAATACATAATTGAAGATAGCAATAAAAACTTAATATACTCTAATGATATTAAGGATGAGGAAGAATATATTTTTGAGATTACAGAAATAATTGGAAAATATAAAGATAAGCTAGCAAATAGAAGAGAGTGCAAAAAAAATATTAGAAAATGGTATGAGCTTCAATGGGGGAGGGAAAAATCATTATTTGAGCAAGTAAAAATAATGTATCCTTATAAATGCAAGGAAAATAGATTTGCTATAGACTATAATTATAATTATTGTAGTGCAGATATATATTCTTTTTATATTAAAGATGAATATAAAAATGATTTTTCTTATGAGTATTTGGTAGGAATACTTAACTCTTGTATATATGAAAAATATTTTAAATTAATTGGAAAAAAAATAAGTAAAAATATATATGATTATTATCCTAATAAAGTAATGAAAATAAAAATATTCAAAGATGAAAATTATGAAAAAATAGAATTTTTATCTAGAAAAATGATAAAAGTTTTGCAAGGAAATGAAAAAAATAATGAGGTAATAAATAGCTTACAATATGAAATTGATAAATTAGTAAAACTGTCATTGTCTATTTAATCACTAATGCCGCCTAATACTCATATAATTAAATTAATTAAAGAGTATTGTAGGGAGGATTAAAAATGATAAATATGAGAGTATCAAATACAGATAAGGCTGTTTATATTGATGTAAGTGGATATATAAGTAGCAATGATGCAAAAAAATTTATAAATGAGTATAAGCAGAATGTAAAAGGTATAAAATTTAATCAATATAAATTAATAGTAACACCTTCGATATTTGAATGTGAAAATATCGAAGATTTAAGAAGTGTATGTATGACATTTTTTAAAAATGGATATAAAAGAATGTACTTAATTGACCCAGAAAATTATATAATGGGAAATATGAATTTAGGTAAAATAGAACAAAAATTGTTTAATAAGGCGGTTAAGGTAGTTCCATCAATAAATCAAATCAAGTAATTAATTTATAAAACTATTATAAAAAAAATGAAAGGTATATACTTTTTTAGTAACTTTATGATAAAATATACTTAAATTTAATTATATAATTTTGGCATAAAATATCAAAATATTAAATTAAATTTGAATAAAACTTATATTTCGACTTGAAAAATCATAAAAGTTGTAATATATTTTAATTAAAGGAATTTGTATCCTAAAAGGTACTAAAAAATATCATAGATTATTCTAGATTGTTTTAAGCTTATCTTTAAAATTTATAGCTTAGGAAATCGAATGTCTAATGTTGAAAATGTATATATCTTTCTAAAACAAAACAGGTGATATGTATGAAAGGTTTAGTATTAGAAGGTGGAGGGACAAAAGGTGCTTACCAGATAGGTGCTTACAAAGCCTTAAGAGACCTAGGTATAGAGTTCCAAGGAGTAGCTGGAACGTCAATAGGAGCGCTAAATGGTGCTTATATAATACAAAATGATATAGAAGTTATGGAAGATATTTGGTTAACTTATGATTATACTCATTTTATGAATATTGATGAGGAAAGTTATGAAAAATATAAAAACATAGACTTTACAGCTAAAAACTTCAATGCAGTAATTGGGTTGATAAATAAAGCTAGAAAAAATGAAGGTATAGATATAACTCCTTTAAGACAGTTATTAGAAAAAACCTTAAATGAGGAATCTATAAGGAATTCTAACAAAGATTTTGGATTGGTGACTGTTCACTGGGATAAAAAAATTAATCCTCATCCTTTATATTTGGGAGAGATACCAAACGGTAGATTAATAGATTATCTCATAGCAAGTTCGAGTTTACCGATATTTAAATTGGATAGAATGGATGATAAGCTTTATTTAGACGGTATGTTTTTTGATAATATGCCAATAAGTCTACTTGAAAATAAAGGATATAATGATATTGTAGTTATAAGACTTATAGACGACTTTTTGGGAAAAATAAATTTAAATAAGCACCAAGATATTAATGTAAAAACTATAATTCCATCAGAATATTTAGGTGGATCTTTAAATAAAGATAAAGATAGTGTAGAAAAAAATATAAAACTAGGTTATTTCGATGCTATGAAATCATATAACAGATATGAAGGAGTTAATTATTACTTTAATGTTGATTATAAGTTTGATGAAGAATATTGTTTTGAAAAATTTAGAAGACTAGATAAACAAACAATAGAAGATATTTCTAACTTATTAGGTGTAAAAAAAGATACATCATTAAGAACTTTAATGGAAGTTATAATTCCTAAGGTAGGAGAGTTTTTAAATCTAGATAAGGATTTTTCATATAAAGATTTGTTTTACTGTATGTATGAGAAAAAGCTTGAAGAAAATAATATAAATAGAATAAAATTATATGATTTTAATAAAGTTATAGATACAGTAAATAAAAACATCAATACTAGTAAAAACTTAACGTTGAATACTGAAATTAGGACAATTATATCGTTGAAAAAGAACAAAATGTCAAAACTTTTGACAAATTACTTCTTGAAAGATTTCAAAAATCAAGGTTAGCTTAATTATTCCTAAAGTGGGACAAAAAATGCACCATTGGACAAAAATGGAACAACTCACCATAAAAGGAATTTTAAGGATATAGATAAAAGGTTAATAAAGTAAATAAATACTTTAAGAATAAATTTATTGGAGGTTTCACAAATGGAAAAATTAGTAGTTATAAAGAATGCAAGTGGATTACATGCTAGACCAGCAGGAATGTTCGTAAAGAAGGCTGCTGAGTTTAAATCTGTAGTAGAAGTTAAGGCTAAAGGAAAAACTGTAAATGCTAAATCAATAATGGGAATAATGAGCTTAGGATTAGCTCAAGGTGACGAATTAATAGTTGTTGCTAATGGAGAAGATCAAGAAGCTGCAGTAGCTGCATTAGTTGAATTAGTTGAAGGTGGATTCGGAGAATAGTCCATAATTATATATAAATAAACCTCGGTTTATCCCGGGGTTTTATTTGGTATAAACTTAACAATAAATTAACAAAAAATAAATCGACAATTTAGTAAAGAAACATTGAATATATATTTTAGACTAAAAAAAGTTAAACATTAGGAGGGAGTACCTATGTACAAAGGAACAGGAGCATCTCCGGGAATAGCTCTAGGAAAAGCATTAGTAGTTGAGCATAACGAATTAGTTATAGAAAGAAAAAATATCGAAAATGTTGAAGAAGAAGTAACTTTATTACAAAAGGCTGTTGAAGTCTCAAGACAAGAATTAACTAGAGTTAAGGAAAAAGCTTGCCAAGAATTAGGGGAACATGAAGCTGAGATATTTGAAGCTCACTTACTAGTTTTAGCAGACCCAGAACTAATAGATTCTACAATAACTAAAATTAGAGATGAAAAAGTAAATGCAGCTTTTGCATTAAATGAAATAAAAGAAATGTTTGTATCTATGTTTGAATCTATGGACAATGAGTACATGAGAGAAAGAGCCGCAGATATAAAAGATGTTACAAATAGAGTACTTAGACATATACTAGGTGTAAAAGTAGTTGATTTAGCAGGTCTTGATGAAGAAGTTGTGTTAATAGCACATGATTTAACTCCTTCTGATACTGCAACAATGAATAAAAAAATGGTATTAGGATTCTTAACTGATATAGGTGGAAGAACATCTCATACAGCTATAATGGCTAGAACATTAGAAATAGCTGCAGTAGTTGGTCTTACTGATATAACTTCTAAAGTTAAGGATGGCGATTTCATAGTATTTAACGGTGATACAGGTGAGGTTATAGTAAATCCAGATGAAGAAACTAAAGCTAAATACCAAGAACTTAAAACTAAATTTGAGGAAGAAAGAAAAGCCTTAGAATTATTAAAAGGAAAAGCTTCTATAACTTTAGATGGTAGACATGTTGAGCTTGCAGGTAATATCGGAAGTCCTAATGATGTAGAAGGATTAATAAAGAATGATGCAGAAGGTGTTGGTCTTTATAGAACAGAATTCTTATATATGGACAAAGAAGATAACTTCCCAAGTGAAGAAGAACAATATGAAGCTTATAAGGCTGTACTTGAAGGTATGAATGGAAAACCTATAGTTATAAGAACTCTAGATATAGGTGGAGATAAAGAACTTCCTTATTTCCAAATGGATCATGAAATGAACCCATTCTTAGGATATAGAGCTATAAGACTTTGTTTAGATAGAACAGATATATTCAAAACTCAATTAAGAGCTTTATATAGAGCAAGTGTACATGGAAAATTAAGAATTATGTTCCCGATGATATCATCTTTAGAAGAATTATTAGCTGCTAAAGAAGTTATAAAAGAAGTTTTAGCTGAAATGGATGCTGAAGGAATAGCATATGCTGACGATGTAGAAGTTGGTATGATGATAGAAATACCATCATCAGCTATAATAACAGATATATTAGCTAAGCATGTTGATTTCTTTTCAATAGGAACAAATGACCTAATTCAATATACTTGTGCAGTTGATAGAATGAATCAAAAAATAAGCCATCTTTATAACCAATTTAATCCAGCAGTGCTTAGACTTATAAAAATGACTATAGATAATGCTCATAAAGAAGGTAAATGGGTAGGGATGTGTGGAGAATCAGCAGGAGATAAGAGAATGATACCTATATTATTAGGATTTGGTCTTGATGAATTTTCTATGAGTCCTATATCTATCCTTCCAGCTAGAAAATTCATAACGTCTGTAAATTATCAAGATATGAAGACTTTTGCAAATGAAGTATTAGCTATGGGAACTGCGGAAGAAATAAAAAATCATGTAGATAAAACTTTCAATATGTAATATATATAGACTACCTCATAGAGGTAGTCTTTTTTGTGTTCAAGTGAATTAAAATTTACTCTAGATTAGAAGCGGATATATACTAATTAAAATAATAAAGTTAATATACATTGAAAATATTTTTTATAAAAAATTTAGGAAAAATAACAAAATAAATTTATAAAAAAGTAAGAAAAGTATTGTATTATCAAAATGATAATGGTAATATACTATTATCATTTTGATAATAACTAGGAGGGAATATCATGGATAGTACATTTTTATCGCAATTTATAATGATAACGGATATAAAAACCGTAATATTTTTAGTGACATTAGTAGGAGTATTCTTTTTAATAAATAAGTTAAAAGGAAAATTTAAATTCACTCAATTAATGATTGTTTCAATATTTTTAGGAGTAGGGCTTGGATTTTTAATTCAAGTAGTAGCTCAGTTTCCTAAAAATCCGTCTAAGCTTGTTTGGATTAATGAAGTAAGTAAATGGTATGGATTAGTAGGTTATGGATTTATGGATTTATTAAAAATGTTAATAGTACCATTAGTATTAGTATCAATTATAAAAGTTATAATGAATATGAGTCAAGGTGAAAATCTAGGTAAATTGACATCTAGGACAGTTATTACTTTATTATGTACAACAGCAGTAGCAACAGTAATAGGAATAATAGTAGGGAATTTATTTAAACTAGGTCTTGGAGACAATATAGTTAAATCTACTGAACAAATGAGAGAGATAACTTCTGTAGTAGACACATTAAGAGGTCTTTTACCTTCAAATCCTGCTCAATCGATGGCGGACGCTAATGTAGTAGCTATAGTTATATTTGCAACTTTTATAGGATTAGCAATACAAAGACTTAGAAAAAAACATCTAGAAACTGTAATGCCATTTATAAATTTAGTAGAAGCATTTTATAAAATAATAGTTAGTGTTTCTATAACTATTATAAAACTTATGCCTTATGCAGTAGTACCTTTAATGGCTAATACAATAGCCGAAAATGGATTAAACGCAATTGTAGGTGTAACTAAATTTATAGTAGCTTTATATGTTAGTGTATTTATAATGTTTTTAATTCACTTATTAATAATATCTTTAAATGGAATAAACCCAATAGCTTATTTAAATAAAGTATCAAAACCTTTAATGCTAGCTTTTACATCTAGATCAAGTTTAGGGACTCTTCCAGTTACTATAGAGGCACTAAATGATGAACTTAAAATAGAACTAGGAACAGCGAGTTTTGTAGCGAGTTTAGGTGCTAATATGGGTATGAATGGATGTGCAGGAATATATCCAGCATTAATGGCAGTTACTATAGCTAATATGGCTGGAATTGATATGAACTTTAGTTTTTATGTGATGTTGGTTGTAGTTGTAACAATAGGATCTTTAGGAATAGCAGGGCTTCCAGGAACAGCTACAATGGCAGTATCTGTAGTTATATCTGGTATGGGAATGGGCGCATATTTCCCACTAGCAGGTGGAATTTTAGCTATAGATCCGATATTAGATATGGGTCGTACAATGTTAAATGTTAATGGCGCTATGACATCAGCTGTTGTAGTTTCAAATTCATTAGGAAAAATTGACAAAAAAGGTTTAAATGAAAAAAATGCATAAATTTACAGCACAAAAATTAAATAGATTTAGATAAAAGAGAATAAGTAATTAAATAGTGTAAAAACTAATATAAACATAAATAGACATTTTAGGAGGCTGAAATTTTATGGTACAAATATTAATGGGTACAGGATTACTGCTAGTTGTTCTGGCTCTATTTACACTATTTAGTTACAAAGCTCCTCATGGTATGAAGGCTATGGGAGCTTTAGCAAGTGCAGCATGTGCAAGTTTCTTGGTTGAGGCTTTTCACTTTTCTTTCTTTGGAGAAGTGTTAGGAATTAAATTCTTAGAAAGTGTAGGATCAGCGAATGGTTCCTTAGGTGGCGTAGCTGCAGGTATATTAGTGCCATTAGCTTTAGGTGTTTCACCTGTTTATGCAGTCTTAGTTGGACTTTCTGTATCAGGATTTGGGATACTTCCAGGATTTATAGCTGGTTATATAACTTCATTCTTAGTTAGATTCTTTGAAGAGAAGGTTCCAGCAGGTCTTGACTTAATAGTAATAATAATAGTTGGAGCACCTGTAGCAAGAGCAATAGCAATGGGAATGGATCCTATAGTAAATAATACTTTACTTCAAATTGGGCAAGTTTTAATACAAGCAGCTGATGCTAGCCCAATAGTTATGGGTATAATACTTGGAGGACTTATAACAGTTGTAGCGACAGCACCACTTAGTTCAATGGCACTTACATCTATAATAGGACTGACAGGTTTACCCATGGCAATAGGAGCTTTATCTGTATTTGGTTCTTCGTTTATGAACTATGTATTTTTCTCAAAAATGAAGTTTGGTTCAAAAAAAGATACTATATCTGTTGCAATTGAACCATTAACACAATCAGATATTATATCAGCTAACCCAATACCTGTATATATTACCAACTTTATAGGCGGAGCAATGTCGGGTATTATAGTATCTCTTATGAGATTAGTTAATGATACACCGGGTACTGCAACACCGATAGCAGGTCTTGCAATAATGTTTGCATATAACCCGGCAGGTAAGGTTGCAATAGCAGCTCTTGGATGTATGGCAGTGAGTATATTAGCTGGATTTATAGGATATGCAATATTTAAAAACTATAAGATTGTAACTGCTGATCAAATAAGAGGTAATGTTATAAGAACTGATGACCATGATGAAGGAAATGTTGTATAATTAAAAAATATAAAAATTAAAATTAATAATGTAACGAATTATAAAGCAGTTCATATAAATAATTATTAAGATAGTAGTAAACTTAATATTTAAAAAAATAAAAAATTTTAGAAAATATAGTTAAATAATACTTTTATTTAAAAATAATAAAATAATAGTAGTTTTACTTAATTTAAATTAACTTAAATCAATAAAATAATAATTAAAAAAAATAAGTTTTATTTAAAAATATCAAAAATAATTTGACATATGAATTTAAGTAGATTATTATTATATAAAATCACAAAGAAGTTTTAAAGACTGTGAAAGGAAGAGTAGATATAGTAGTGTAGTCCCAGCGAGTTGGTGGTAGTGAGAGTCCAATACGAAGTCTATATTGAAGAACATCCTGGAGTTACTAACCGAAATTTATAAAAGTAGGCTTAGTCGGAACCAAACCGTTATCAAATTGGAATGCACTGAGAGTAAATCTTGCTGCATTAAGAGTGGAGCTTATTTTAAGCTAACCAGGGTGGTACCGCGGAAGTTAAACCTTTCGTCCCTATATATTTATATAGAGACGAAAGGTTTTTTTATTTATAAAAAAAGACTAAGGCCAAGTCTAAAATTAGTAAATGTATGACGTCATACTCAAATTATAAAAATATAAGGAGAGTATAAAATATGTGCTTAATAATACCAGAAAAATATAAATCAAGTTTAGGAGTTATACAAACTCAAGAAGCAATAAAGGACTTAAAAGATTTCTTTGAAAATAAATTAGGAGAGTCATTAAAATTAACAAGAATATCATCACCGTTATTTGTATTACCAGAGACGGGAACTAACGATGATTTAAATGGAATAGAGAAAGCTGTTAGCTTCGAAGTTCCAGATATGGGCAAAAAAGCTGAAATAGTACAATCTTTAGCTAAATGGAAAAGAATGGCGCTTAAAAAATATGGATTCCCAGTTGGTAAAGGTATATATACTGATATGAATGCTATAAGAAAAGATGAAGAATTAGACAATATACATTCTATATATGTAGATCAATGGGATTGGGAACTTATAATAAATAAAGACGAACGAAACATGCAGACTTTAAAGGAAGTTGTTGAAAATATTTATGATGTATTTAAAGCAACGGAAAACCATGTATGTAACATATATCCAGAAATAAAAAAGGTGTTGCCTGAAAAAATAACTTTTGTAACATCGCAAGAATTATTAGATATGTACCCAGGATTAACTCCAAAAGAAAGAGAAAATAAAATAGTAAAAGAAAAAGGTGCAGTATTCTTAATGCAAATAGGAAAAGTATTAACTACTGGAGAGAAGCATGATGGAAGAAGCCCTGATTATGATGATTGGGAATTAAATGGAGATATACTTTTCTATAACCCAGTTTTAGATAATGCATTAGAATTATCTTCTATGGGAATAAGAGTAGATGAAAAAAGTTTAGATAAGCAATTAAAGATATCGGGATGTGATGAAAGAAGAGAACTAGATTATCACAGAGCTTTATTAGAAGGTAAGCTTCCTTATACTATCGGTGGAGGTATAGGACAATCAAGAATATGTATGTACTTCTTAAATAAAGCTCATATTGGTGAAGTTCAAGTTGGAATTTGGCCTAGTGATATGGTTAAAGAATGTAAAGAAGCTGGAATACATTTATTATAATATATTTATTGAATGCCTCATATAGGTTATAATAAGGATTAAATCAAACTTTTATGAGGTGAAATATGAATAGGTTTATAAAAGTAATAGATATATTATTAGATCAATTAAAAAAAGTTTTAGTAAGGTTTAAAAAATCTAAATTCGGATTACTTTTTATCGTAAATATATTTAAAATACCTGACTTTATGACAGACAGAAGAGTTAGTATAATATCTAAATTTAAAGTTATATTTGCTTTTGGTGTGGCTCTTTTATATATGGTCTCAGGGGTAGATTTTATACCTGAAATGATAACAGGAGTATTTGGGTTAGTAGATGATTTATTTATATTTATATGGTGCTTAGGAATAATAAATGAGGAACTTGAAAAATATAAAAGAATAATAAAAGAAGAAAATGACCCTAATATCATAAAAGATGTTAAATTTAGTGTAAAAGATGAAAAAGAGCAGTGATAAAATAAAACTGCTCTTTTTCACCTTTAAAATAAATATAAAGTGAGGAAATATAACAAACTTAGATAAAAAAAATATAAAAAAATTCTGAATATTAAAATTGATTAAGATTATGTTAAAAAAAATTAATTAAAATGACAAAAAATTAACTTGGAATGAGGAAAATATAGGGAAAACGTTGACGGATAGCGAAAAATACTTTAATATAGATTATGAAAAACAAATAACAACATAGGGGGGAAGTTTCATGAAGAAAATAGGATTAGTTCCTAAATTAATTATGGGTATCATAGTCGGTATTTTAATTGGTAGTTATGCACCAGAAGCTATAACGAAAGTTCTGGTAACTGCAAGTACTTTATTCTCAGCCTTCTTAAAATTCGTTATACCATTTATAATAATAGGATTTGTTACAGCTGGTATAGCTGATTTAGCTACAGGGGCTGGAAAATTATTAGGAATAACAACAGGAATCGCTTATGGTTCAACAATCATAGCAGGTACTATGGCATTCTTAGTAGCATCAATAATATTCCCATCTTTTATAGATGCAGGGGTTGCAGCACAAATAGGGGATCCTGAAGCAGGAATGTTATCACCATACTTTACAATACCACTAGCACCAATGGTAGATGTAACAGCAGCAATAGTATTCGCGTTTACAATGGGTCTAGGAATATCTGCTCTTAGAAATAATGGAAAAGGGCAAACTTTACATAATATATTCCAAGAATTCCAAGAAATAGTTACAAAAGTATTAGCAACTGTAATTATACCATTATTACCATTATACATAGCAGGGACATTTGCAAATATTACGGCAGCTGGGCAAGTTTGGAATATATTAGGAGTATTCTGGAAAGTTTATTTAGTTGTAATACCATTACATTTAATCTATCTTGTAATACAATTTACAGCAGCTGGTGCTTTTACTGGAAAAAATCCTTTTGCAATGTTAAAAAATCAAGTACCTGGTTATTTAACAGCTGTAGGTACTCAATCTTCAGCAGCAACTATACCAGTTAACGTAGAGTGTGCTAAAAACAATGGAGTAAGCAAAGAAATAAGAGAATTCTGTGTACCTTTATGTGCAACTATTCACTTATCAGGAAGTATAATATCTGTTACATCATTTGCTGTTGCAGTACTTATGATGAACAATATGGATCATAGTTTTGGAGCAGTATTCCCATTCATACTAATGTTAGGGATCGCAATGGTTGCTGCGCCAGGAGCTCCAGGTGGAGCAATAATGAGTGCACTACCATTCTTACCAATGATAGGTATACCTTCAGATGGTGGTTTAGCAAGTTTAATGATAGCATTATACTTAACTCAAGATAGTTTTGGAACTGCTGCTAACGTATCAGGAGATAACGCTATAGCTGCAGTTGTAGATCATATAAACAATAAGATGAATAAGAAAGCTTCAAAAGCTGCTTAGCTAGTCGAGTTATATTGAAACCCAAAAGACTAATCTCTAAATTGAGATTAGTCTTTTTTGTGCATAAGCTAAAGAAAAATTGCTTTTTTACGTATATATAGATAGATGTACAGTATTTTAAAATTTAATTTATTAAGAAAATTTAAAAATCTAGTCTATTAGAATATAGGGGCTATTTATACAAAATTTATGTATAAGGGTGCATTTATATTATAAATTAAATTAACAGGAGGAGATATATGAAAAACTTAAAAATTGGAAGGAAGCTAAGGTTATCTTTTATATTAGTACTATTAGTTTCAATACTTACTATTTCTTATACTGTATCAAAATTGATACATTTAGGAAGTTTAACTGATGAAATATTTACTGGGCCTTATGAAGTAACAAGTGAAGCTATGGGAGTACGTAGAGAAGTAAACTCAATTGGTAGGTGTCTTGTAAGTGAGGTACTTTCAGAAGGGGGTATAGAATATAAAGATGAAGTTTTAGAAAATTTAGATAGCGCATATAAAAGACTTGATATAGTTCGTAAAAATTATTTAGGAGATAAAAGTCATGTAGATGCAATGGAGAATGCAGTAAATAAATTAAAGGATCAGGCAAATGTGACTTACTCATTTTTAGAGAGTGGAGACTTAGAAGGAGCTAAATCTAACCTAAATTCCCCATCTTATAAGGCTATTTTTGCTGAAAGTTCAAAAGCATCTATAACTCTTTATGATAACTCTAGAATGGATGGAGATAATTTTCATAAAGGTATAAAGGATACTGTAAGAAATGTCGTTTTTATAGCGATAATTTTAGGAATTATAACTGTATTAATTGGATTATTTATAGCAGTATATATAACTAAACTTTTAAAAAATCCAATTGAGGAAATAGAAGTAGCTGCTAATAAAATGGCAGATGGAGACTTTGATATTGAAGTAAGTTATGAATCGGAAGATGAATTAGGTGCATTATCAGACAGTATTCGTCAAATGAGTGATAGAATTAATTTAGTTATAAAAGATGCAGTTCGTGTTTTAGATGAGGTTTCAGCAGGAAACTTTAATGTAGAAACAGAAGTAGAGTATGTCGGTGTTTTTGAAAATATTAGAAATTCTATAGATAAGATAACTTCGGATTTAAGCGAAACTATGTCTCAAATAAATTCAGCATCAGAAGAAGTTGAAGCTGCATCTGAACAAGTAGCAAGCGGATCACAAATGTTATCTCAAGGAGCTACGGAACAAGCTAGTTCTGTAGAAGAGCTGTCTGCAACAATAGCTGATATATCTGAAAAAATAAAAAATACAGCAAGTAATGCTAGAGAAGCTAATGAGTTAACTTTAAGTTCAGGTCAAGAAGTCGAAGATGGAAATAATCAAATGAAACAGATGATTAGTGCTATGAATGAAATCGCATTTACATCAAATGAAATAGGTAGAATAATAAAAACTATAGATGATATCGCATTCCAAACGAATATATTAGCACTAAATGCTGCAGTAGAAGCAGCAAGAGCTGGTTCTGCTGGTAAGGGGTTCGCAGTTGTTGCTGATGAGGTAAGAAATTTAGCTGCTAAGTCAGCTGAAGCTGCAAAAAATACAGCAGTGCTTATTGAAAACTCAATAACAGCAGTAGATAATGGAACTGAAATAGTAGCGAATACAGCGAAATCATTAGGAAGAATAATTGAAAAAACAAATCAAACTATAACTTTAGTTGATAAAATAGCTACTGCTTCTGAAGAACAAGCTAATGCAATATCTCAAGTTACATTAGGTGTAGATCAAATATCAGCGGTAGTACAAACTAACTCTGCTACATCTGAAGAAAGTGCAGCTGCTAGTGAAGAATTAAGTGGACAAGCACAAATGTTAAAGTCACTTATAGATAGTTTTACATTGAAATAAATTAATTTAAATTTTTTTTATTTAAAAAATATAGCATACATGTCTTAGAAAAGATATGTATGCTGTTTATTTTATTATAATGGTCACATTTAATTTAAAATTTCCTTAAGTTTACTTAAAAGAAGTAAGTTATCTTTTGGATTTAGAACACATACTCTAAAGAAATACTCATCTAATCCATCAAAAGAAGCACAATCTCTAATTATTATTCTATTAGGTATTAATTTTTCCCTAAGTTTATTAGCTGTTATGTTTTTAGTTTTTATTTGGCATAAAATAAAATTGCCCTGGCTATCATAAACATTTAAATCATTAAATTTATTAAGTTCATTTATTAATAAATTTCTTTGATTAGTCATCACATCAATTGTATTATTTATAAAGTCTAAGTCCTTAAACATTACTTCTCCCATTAAAGAAGCAAAAATATTTACATTCCATAAGTCTAAATGAGCGTTAATTATATCTCTTACTTTAGAATTAGAGATAAGACCATAACCTAGTCTTATTCCTGGAGTAGAAAAGAACTTAGAAGTTCCTCTTATTACAAATAAGTTATTGAAAGTGTCAACTAAGCTAGTAGATGAAAATTCTTTAGTATTAGTAAATTCTATGTAAGTTTCATCAATCATTACAAATGAAGAAATGGATTTTAATAATAAGGCAATTTCATTGCGATTAAAAGCAAACCCTGTTGGGTTATTTGGATTACATATTATTACTAAATCGTATTTATTATTATTTATAGTTTTAATTAATTCATTGATATCTATTTTGAAATTGTTTTCATACTTAGAATAATATTTTTCTATTACACAACCAACCTTCTTTAACTCTTTTTCATATTCAGAATAAGCAGGTGAAAGTAGTAACGCTTTCTTTGGGTCTATAGTTTCTATAAATGAAGAAATTAGCTCAGTAGCACCGCTACCTAGAACTATATTTTCTGTAGAGCAATTACAATATCCTGAAATAGAATCTTTTAAATTTACGTAGCTAGGATCTGGATATATAGATACCTGGTTTATATTATTTATTATATTTTCCTTTGCAAGTTGGGATGCTCCAAAAGGATTTATATTAGAACTAAAATCTAAAAAATCATCTTTTGAAAATCCATATTTTTTAGATAAGTCATATAAATTAGCACCATGATTTACACTCATAAAATACCTCCTAATTAGTTTATACATCTCCATTATAATATAAATATAATATAATAGGGGCAGAATGATTAAACTTAGTCTAATAAACTTATAACTTTTAGATTAAATATAGTATCTATAACTTATAGCTTTGATGATGTTTTAAGCAATGGACGGAGTTGTTAGTGCCATGAAGTGTAGTACCCATGTAGTAGATTAAGCGAAGGGAATTTTTTATAGAAATTAGGATAAAATATAAGTGTATATATATAATTTAAATACATATTACGAATTATTATTAAAAATTAAATAAAAACATTCTAATGTTCATAGATATATGTTATACTAGGGGTATAATAATATACGTAAATTTAGGAGGAATAATATGTTCAAAGTTACAGAAGTAATGATATCTGAAGAACAATTAGCCGAGAAAGTAAGTGAATTAGCTAAGCAAATAGAGAATGACTTCAAGGGAGAAGAGCTTTTAGTAGTAGGAATATTAAAAGGAGCAAGTGTGTTTGTTTCTGATTTAATAAGAAAAATAAATTTAGATGTTAATATAGATTTTATGAGTGTTTCTAGTTATGGAAATTCAACTGAGAGTTCTGGAGTTGTAAAAATACTAAAGGATTTAGATGTTAATATAGAAGGTAAAAATGTATTAATAGTAGAAGATATAATAGATTCAGGATTAACATTAAGTAATTTAGTTGCAGCACTAGAAACAAGAAATCCAAAATCATTAAAATTATGTACTTTATTAGATAAATCGCAAAGAAGAAAAGCTGATATACCAGTTGATTATGTAGGATTTGTTATAGAAGACAAATTTATAGTAGGATATGGAATTGATTATGCTGAAAAATATAGAAACTTACCTTACATAGGTGTAGTTTCAGAAGTATAGATGAGAAGTCTCTAATTCATTATTTATGATTTAGAGACTTTTTTATGTATATTATTTGAAACTTATTGTATTATAAGGATAATTATAGAAAAATAGTAAAACATAATAATGATTGGAAAATTATATAGTTAAGTATATATAAATATGGAATAATTATGTATAATGACTAAAGGAATAACTAATCAGGAGGGTATTAAAATGGATATTCAATTAAGTATATTACAATTTTTTCAACAAATCAGGTCTCCACTATTAAATACAATATTTTTAATTTTTACAATAAGTACAGAGGTACCAGTAATTATAGCAATTACAGCTTATATGTATTGGTGTTTAAATAAAAAATACGGACAAAAAATGTTATTTTCATTAGTAGGTAATATTACTTTAAATACAGGAATTAAAGAATTTTTTAGAGCACCAAGACCGATAGGTATAAAAGGCCTTAATTCTATGAGGGTATCTACAGCGACAGGATACTCTTTTCCGAGTGGTCATACTCAAACAGCAACAACATTTTGGACTAGTTTGGCTGTAATATTTAGGAGTTCAGGATTAACTATACTAGCTATAATAATGATTTTAGGTGTTGGTATCTCTAGGTTATATTTAGCAGTTCATTGGCCTATAGATGTTATTTTTGGGTGGATATTAGGCGTAATATTTACAGTATTATTATGTAAGATATTTGATTATGTAGATAGTACTAAGAAATATTGGATACTAATATTAGTATTAATTCCATTTATAGTAAGTATGTTTATAGTAAATAGTAATGAATACATAAAGATATTTGGCCTTTTAACAGGGTATGTTTTAGGATATATAGTAGAAGATATGTTTATAAATTTTAAGACAGAGTATAGATTTAAAGGAAAAATACAATTTAGTAAAAATAGTAGATTGAATATAGATAAATCAGATAAAATAAAGAGAGATATGATTAGATTTTTAATAGGTTTAGTAACATTAGCAGCTGTATATTTCGGATTAAAGTACATTTTACCTAATAATGTAATATTTGACTATATAAGATATACAGTAGTAGTATTTTATGCAATAGCAGGAGTCCCATTTATATTCCAGTTATTAAATTTAGATTAATAAATATAAAAATAAAGAGGTGTAAGTTTGAAAAAGGTAGTTATAATAGGAGCTGGTGCAGCAGGCATGATGGCAGCATCTGTAGCAGCAGACAGAGGATTAGATGTAGTACTAATTGAAAAAAATCATAAAGTAGGACGAAAAATATTAATTACTGGAAAAGGTAGATGTAATATAACTAATGATTGTGAAATAGAAGAATTAATAGAAAATGTACCTAAAAATGGGAAATTTTTATATAGTGCTTTTTATACTTTCACAAATACCGATGTTATAGAAATGTTTAATAATTTGGGAGTTAAAACAAAAACTGAAAGAGGAAAAAGAGTATTTCCAGAAAGTGATAAAGCTCATGATATAGCAAATGCTCTAGAAAAGCAAATTAATAATAAAAAAGTAAAGCTACTTTTAAATACTAAAGTAGATAAAATAATATCTAAAGATAACAAGATTGAAAAAGTTATACTTAATAATAAAAAAGAAATAAAGTGTGATTCTGTAATAATAGCTACCGGAGGATTAAGCTATCCTCTTACGGGTTCAACAGGTGATGGATATAAGTTTGCTAAAACTTTAGGGCATACTATTACAGATATAAAACCTTCGTTAATAGGAATGGAAGTACAGGAAAATTACGTATCAGATTTAGAAAAATTAGCTCTTAGAAATATATCAATTTCGGTATATAATAGCAAAAATAAAAAGGTTTACGATGATTTTGGGGAGTTAGAATTTACAAAGTATGGATTAGATGGTCCAGTTATTAAATCTGCTAGTTGCAGAATGAAAGATACTACTAAGGAAAACTATAAGATAGTAATAGACTTGAAACCTGCGTTAGATGAGGAAAAGTTAGATAAAAGAATTCAAAAAGACTTTCAAAAGTATACTAATAAAAAATTTGAAAAGGCATTGGATGATTTGCTACCAAAAAAACTAATACCTATAATAATAAAACTAAGTGATATAGATCATGATACAGTAGTACATCAAATATCTAGAGAGCAAAGAAAGAATTTAGTTAAATTATTTAAAAACTTAACTTTTACATTAAAAAGATATAGACCTATAGAAGAGGCTATTATAACTTCTGGAGGGATAAAAGTAAGTGAAATAAATGCAAGTACAATGGAATCGAAGCTAGTTGAAGGATTATTTTTCGCGGGAGAAGTTATAGATGTGGATGCATACACAGGTGGATTTAATCTTCAAATTGCGTTTTCAACAGGATATTTAGCAGGATATTATTGTTAGTTGGTATTTAGTAAGTAAGGTAAAAGTTACCTCGGATTAAAAAATGATAAATTCATATAATACTATCAAGAAACAAAATAAATTAGAAAAGAGGTAATCAGCAATGTCAAACAACAACAATAATAATCAAAAAGCAGTACCACAAGCTAAACAAGCATTAAATCAAATGAAATTAGAAATAGCTAATGAATTAGGTATGTCTAACTACCAACAAATGGACAAAGGTAATTTAACAGCTAGAGAAAATGGATATGTTGGTGGATATATGACTAAAAAATTAGTTGAGATGGCTGAACAACAAATGGCTGGAAAACAACAATAATAAATAAAATACTTATATATTTGAATATAATAAAAGAAGCTAACTAATAGTTAGCTTCTTTTATTATATTTAAAAAGAGGTTAAATAGCAAAAATATTAACTTTAAAATCTAATTAATTGAATTAAAATATTTATCGTTGGATAAAATCTGTGTATATGGATAAAATAAATGAGAAATATATTACATAAGGAGTGGTACATATGTCTACTGTAAACTTTGAAGAAATAAAAACCAAATTTATAAATGCGGATTTAGATGAAAAAATTCATATTTATACAACTACAGAGGGATTAACTGTAAATCAGTTTAAAGAGCTACTAAGATATTATCCTATACAACATTTATCAAAATTAGAAAAAGCGTTAGGATAATAAATATATATAAAAAGGAGTATTTCTAAATATATTTTAAGAAATACTCTTTTTTATGCTTATTAAATTTTAATTTAATTAAGATAGAGTTAAATATGTTTAACTCCTAAGATATAATATGTTTAAATAATTCTTGAAACACTTTTATATTTTAGTTAAGTTTAGATTTATTTACATAGTTAAAAATTCTCTCATTTCCTAAGTCTATAAAACCTGTTCCTAAATACTTCATAATATTGTCAACATCAGCTTCAGTTAGGTATTCAAATGGAATTGATAAAGAATATCCAGTAGATTCTAATAATTTTTTTAGTTGAATTTTTTGAGTGATAGTTGGCTTATTAGGCATAGTTTTATTTTTTCTTTTTTTACTATTTGATAAATTTTCATTTTGTATGTGTATTAAGGTTTGAATATAATCTATGTAAGATGTTTTAAAGTCTTCTCCTGATAAAGTTCTCTCATCTAAAATATCGTTAATAGATCCGTTTGATAATATATTATCTGCAAACTTATCAGCTGTAAGTTTTCCTGTTATAATTCCTTTTTGATATTTTCTAAGAACTTTCTTTGTATAACTATAAATCTTACTACGTGTTTCAAGATCAAGTTGTTCAATCTGCATGTAAAACACTCCTTTTGTTTATGAACTTAAAATACTTAATATTTTTATTATTGACAAGTATAAAAAATATTATAATTGTAAAAATTACAAATATATGTAAAAGGAGTGATTTCTAATGATAAATGGTATAATTAAGCTATTTTATTCGGAAATAGTAAAAACAAAGATGAAAGGAATGCCATCTAATGACTATAGATTAAGAGATGAATGTAAAGAAATTAGAAATATAACATTAAAGATAGATAGTTTATTTTTTAAATGTATAAAATTAATGTTTGCAATTATATTACTTATTTTAGCATTTAATATTAATTTAGTATTTGGAATAGGAATGTGTTTTATTGAGATAGTGTATTTAATTTATAAGATAAAACTGGAAAGACAAATAAAAGAAAGTATAGAAAATGTGAAAAATAATATTGAATTACCCAAAATAAATATAGACAGTCAAAAAAGTAGAGCAGGCATAAATGTATTAATAACACTACTTTTAATTGGTTTAATAACAGGTTTTAATATAGCTATAATACTTAGTTTTATGGTAGTTTTTGTATTTACTATAAATGATATATATAGTAATATAAAATAGACTAATAAAACTAGGGGGTGTAGCTGATATGAGTAATTCTAATAATGATGTTAGCAAGATGAAAAATTTAGTAGATATATCCGCTATGGTAACTCAATCGACAGATTTTTTTAACATAAAAGATAGGATTGTAGAAAAGATGCTTGAAGTAGTACATCCAGCTAAGGCATGTGTTAACTTATTTTATAAAAATAATTACCAACATGCTTACTTAGTGTGTTCGGAAACTTTAGAATATATACCACAAGTATTCCCAATGAATAGCCCAAGAGGGGTTAAAATAAACTTTAATGAATATCCAAAATATGTTCATGAAGCTGTTAAGACAAAGAAGATAATTTATATAAAAAATATATTTGAAGATGACAGAGCGAAAGAAGAAAGAGAATTAGCTAAGGCAGAAGGATATGTAGGTCGTATTGTATTTCCTTTTATAATAAATGATGCAGTTGTAGGATTTATGACATGTTTTTTAACAATTACTGATTATATTACAGACCAAGATATAGACTTTATATCATCAGTAGCATCTTTAATAAGTTTATCTATAGAAATAACTACTAAGAATAACAATACTCAATTACTTGTACATAAACTTAGAGGTGCAATATCTTCTATAAATGAAGCAACTAGAAAATTATATTTAAATAAAAATATACATGGATTCTTAGAACATTTAAGTAAGCAGGCATGTAATATAACAAATAGTAAAGAAGCTATAATAATAATAAATGAACAAGAATATAGAAATAAGGTATTTAACTGTTATAATACGGAAGATAAAAATAAGATAAATGTATATCCTATAGTCGAAAGTATTTTAGAACAAGAAGCAATGGGAGCGTATAGCAATAACGTTGGAGTTAACTGTAAAGATGGTAGCAAGATAGAAAGTTACATTTATTATAAATTAAAAGATAAAAATGAAATAATTGGATGTATAGTATGTGCAAATAGCCAAAATTACACTAATGATGATTTAAATATATTAAGTATATTAGCGAAACAGGTTGCTGTTGGGATGAAGCTATATGAGTATAATGCCGAAGAAGTAAAACATAGGGTATTAGCTAATGAGCTTAACATATTAAACCAACAGCAAAAACTTATAATGGATAAAAGTCAACTAGATTGTAATGAACAAAAAGAATTAACTTATTACCATAGGCCAGCAAGAGTAGTTGGTGGGGACTTCTACTATGCTATGAGGGTTGATGAAGAAAATATATTTTATATAGTAGCGGATGTTATGGGACATGGTATGATATCAAACTATGTGGTTGCAATGATAAAAGGAGCTTTTAAAGTACTTTGTAATCAATACCAAACACCAGGAGAAATAATGACAAATTTAAATAGTATGCTTTACGATGAATTTGATAAAATGGGTGTATTTACAACTTGTTTAATAAGTAAGGTTAATACTGCTAAAAACATTATGAGTGTTTCTAATGCCGGTCATTATAGTCCTATAATAATAAAAGAAGATGGGACAGTATGTAGAGCTATTGAATGTAAAAAGGGAATTCCAATAGGTATAATGGATGATGCAGAGTATGACAATAACACTTTTGAAATAAATAAATATCCTATGATATGTATGTATACAGATGGGGTATTAGAAATAAAGAATGCAACAAAAGAGGAGTATGGAACATCTAGATTAGAATGTTTCTTGAAAGAAAACTTTAAGTTTAAACCGGATTATGTAATAGATAATTTGAAAGTTGAACTAAAAGAATTTGCGGGTAAAGATAGTTACGATGACGACATACTAGTAGTTATGCTAAAAGATAAATAAGGGGGGCACATATGCATCCAGAGATTTTAATAATAAATGCAAGTCCTAGAAAAAATAAAAACTGTTTTAAAATTACAAATGAGGTAAATAATGTACTAATAGAAAGTGATATAACAAGTCACATATTTAATATATATGATATGGATATAGATTATTGTACTGCTTGTGGATTTTGTGATAAAACAGGATACTGTAGAATAAAAGATGATATGACACCTATGTATGAAATGTTTGATAAAGCAAAAGGTGTTATAGTTATCAGTCCAGTACATTTTGATTGTATTTCTGCAAAATTAAAGACCGTAGTTGATAGAACACAAGCTATATATGCCAGTAAATATGTATTAAATAAATCATCTATAGATAGAAATAAAAGGCGTATAGGAATGTATATTGCCGTAGGAGGATCTCAAGATTATGAGACTCAATTTATGGGTGGACAAACAGTAATGGATTTCTTTTTTAAAAGTGTAAATAATAAGTTACTTTATAATCTGCATTTAAATAATACTGATAAAGTAGAATATGAAGAAAATATAGAATTTAGAAAAAAACTAAGACAAAACTTAAAACATTATATAAAAGATATAAATAGTACTGTTTCAGAATAGTTTTATATTTAATCAATTTTATTTAAGCTGAATATAATTTCTTCCTATTGTAATCCTAAACTGCTGTACATTTAATTATGGATAGCTAAAAACTTAGAATTAGTAGTATGGGGAAAGTTATAATTCAGCTTTTTTAAGCTTAAGGACATTGTAATACATAAAAAACTATGGATAAGCTATGAATTATAGCTATATAAATATTGTTGTAAAAGCAAAACATTACATTTTGAGTAATGAGCGAAGTAGCTAGCGACAGGAGTCAAGTGACTTTTTATATCATAAAATCAAAAAAGTAGGAGGTAATATGCTAAGATATCTGACTAGTGGAGAATCACATGGACAAAGTTTAATATCAATATTAGATGGGGTTCCAGCTAATATTGAACTTAATATAGATGAAATAAACAATGAGCTTAAAAAAAGACAAGGTGGATATGGCCGAGGGGCTAGAATGAAAATAGAACAAGATAAAATAAATATATTAGGAGGAGTAAGAGGAAAGAAAACATTAGGTGGTCCAATATCTATAGAAGTAAAAAATAAAGATTATGAAAATTGGTCTAAATATATGAATCCAATGGAAGATATAGATTTAGATAGCAAAAAAGTAAGCAATGTAAGACCGGGTCATGCAGACTTAGTTGGGTGCTTGAAGTACGATTTTGAAGATGCTAGAAATGTTTTAGAGCGATCTAGTGCAAGAGAGACAGCAAGTAGAGTAGCAGTTGGAGCTATTTGCAAACAAGTCCTTAAAAATTTTGATATAGAATTTATATCTCATGTTATACAAATAGGAAATGTAAGTGATAAAAATATATATGATTTTGAATATATAAAAAAACATGTAGATAGTAGTGAAGTTAGATGCGTAAATAAAAGTTTAGAAGAGAAAATTATAAAAGAAATTGATAATGTAAAAAAAGATGGAGATACTTTAGGTGGAATTATAGAAATAAGAGTAAAAAATGTTATTCCAGGTTTAGGATCATATACCCAATTTGATAAAAAAATTGATGGAGAATTAGCAATGCATCTTATGGGTACGCAGGCTATTAAGGGAGTAGAAATAGGTATTGGATTTGATGTATCTAAAAGTGTAGGATCAAAAGTTATGGATGAAATTTATTACAATGAAAATACGGGAATAAAAAGAGCTACAAATAGACTCGGTGGAATAGAAGGTGGAATGACAACTGGAGAGGAAATAGTAATTAGATGCGCTATGAAACCAATACCAACACTATATAAACCGTTAAATTCTATAAGTATAAATACATTGAAAGGTTATACTGCAAGTATAGAAAGATCTGATAATTGTGCGGTTCCAGCATGCAGTATTGTTTGTGAAAATGTAGTTGCATTTGTTATATGTAAGTACTTTTTAGATAAAATTGGGGGAGATAATTTAGTAGATTTAAAAGCTAATTATAACTCATATATAAAAAGGTTAGGTGAAAGAGGATGGAAAAAATAATAAATTCAGTTTGTAATATTGTGATAGATAATGACTTTGCATCTTTTAAAGAAGCAATTTGTTATTTTAACGAAGGTGTAAAATTAAATGACTTAGATATATGCAAAGTATATGATAAAGTGTTAATAATAACTGATTCAAATTTATATATTAAGCAAGCTGATAAACTTGTAAAATCTATAAACACAAAGTACATTCATGAATATGTTGTAAAACCAGGTGAAGAATCTAAATCTTTAAAAGTATATGAAGATATAATGAATTATTGTATAAAAATAGGCTTAACTAGAAAATCATTAATTATAGCTCTTGGTGGCGGGGTAGTTGGAGATTTAGCAGGATTTATTGCATCAACTTACATGAGAGGTATAGATGTTGTACAGGCTCCTACAAGTTTATTAGCGCAAGTTGATTCATCTATAGGTGGCAAAACAGGAATTAATTTAGGCAATGTAAAAAATATAATAGGATCATTTTATCAACCTAAGTTTACATATATAAATATATCTTCGCTAAAAACTTTACCACAGCCTGAATTTATAAGTGGAATGGCTGAAGTAATAAAATATGCTTTAATTTATGATTATGACTTTTTAGATTATTTAATTGATAATCATAAATTTATAATAAGTAGAGATGAAAGATGTTTATACAATATAGTAAAAAAATGTGCAAGAATAAAAGCTGAGGTAGTAGAAAAAGATGAAAAAGAAGGTGGCCTTAGAAGAATACTAAATTTCGGTCACACTTTCGGTCATGGAGTAGAAAAACTTTGCAAAATAAGTCATGGAGAAGCTGTCAATATTGGAATGAACATGGCATTTAAATTAGCTATTAATGATGGATTAATAAATGAAAACTATTATAAAAAATTCATAGAAGTATCAAAGATATATCACCTTCCGTTAGGGTTTATAGTACCTGAAAATGAAAGCTTTTTAGCAAAAGATGTACTAGAACTAATGAAGAGCGATAAAAAAAATAGTTTTGGAAAAATTAATTTAATACTTCCTACGGATTTAGGTAAAGTAGAAGTAGTTAATGATATAGATGAAGTTAAAATACTAAACGTAATAAGGGAGTGTCATAATGCTTAGAGGGAGTTTTGAACTGATAGGAGATAAATCTATATCTCATAGAGCTATAATGTTCTCATCAATTTCAAAAGGAAAAAATAAAATTAGTAATTTTTTAATGGGACAAGATTGTTTAAGTACTATAGATTGTTTTAGAAAAATGGGCGTAGAAATAGAAATAAACGATAAAGATGTATTTGTAAAAGGAAATGGTCTTTATGGATTAAAGAAGCCAAGCGATATATTAGATGTAGGAAATTCCGGGACTACTATAAGGTTAATAAGTGGAATATTAGCAGGTAATAATTTTGAAGCTACTTTAGTAGGAGATGAATCTATAGCTAAAAGACCTATGAAAAGAGTAACAGATCCACTTAGGCTCATGGGGTGTAATATTGAAGGAAATAATGATGCAAACTATACACCTATAACAATATATGGAGGGAATTTAAAAGCCATAGATTATAAAATGCAAGTAGCTTCAGCTCAAGTTAAATCAGCATTAATACTTGCAAGTCTTTATGCTGATGGTAAAAGTGTTATTCATGAAAAAGTAAAAAGTAGAAATCATACAGAAATAATGCTTAGGTCTTTTGGAGCTGATATATCAGTAGAAGATTTAAGTATAACTATAAATCCGGTTAGTGAATTATTTAGCCAAGATATAAATGTAGCAGGTGATATATCTTCAGCCGCATTTATAATAGTAGGGGCTTTAATAAGTGAAGGATCAGAGGTTATTATAAAAAATGTAGGGCTAAATAAAACAAGAACTGGGATACTCGACGTAGTAAAAAATATGAATGGAGATATAGAAATACTAAATGAGCGATTTGTTAGTGGAGAGCTAGTAGGAGATTTATTGATAAGATATAGTCCAAATTTAACCTCAACTACAATTGATAAAGATATAATTCCAAGACTTATTGATGAAATTCCAGTAATATCGATTTTAGCTACACAAGCTGAAGGAACTACAATTATTAAAGATGCTAAGGAATTAAAAGTTAAAGAAAGTAACAGAATAAAAGTAATGGTAGATAATTTGAAGCTAATGGGTGCAGATATAGAAGAACTAGAAGACGGAATGATTATAAAAGGAAAAACTAAATTAAAAGGAACGAATATAGAAACATTTAAAGATCATAGAATAGCTATGTCATTTTCTATTGCTGGATTAATCAGTGATGGATGTGTGAGCTTAGATGATGAAGAATGTATAAATGTATCATTCCCAGGATATTTTGATTTATTAAATAAATTATCAAAATAAAGATAAAGGTTAGCCATATTTTAATATTTAATTAAAGTATGGCTAAATTTTTAATTAAAATTACTGAATATATTGTTTATATAAAATATCAATAAAAATATTTATTTATTGATAAACAATAAAAAAATATTGCTAAACGAAAAAATAAATGATATTATATAGGTATAGAGTTAATATTATATTTAAAAAATGATATAAAATAATGTTAATTATTAAAAAAATTATAAATTTTATATTTAAAATTAGAAAAAGAGGTAGTTAAAATGAATAAAAAGTATGCTGAAAATATTTTAGACAAAATTGTTTTAATTGGAATTGCGCTAACTGTTATATTGCTTTTATTTACTCCATTAGGAATAACAGCTATATTTAAAAGTTCATTTGGGATAGTTGGGAGTAAAATGCCAATTAACATATCCATAGGTATATATATATGCGCTATACCATATCTAATAGCTTTAGTGTATTTAAAGAAGTTATGTAGTTTGATAGCTAAAAAAGATCCATTTTCAGCTAGTATACCTGTATATTTAAAAAGAATATCAATATGTGCTTTTAGTGAAGTTTTAATATTTAATATAGTTCAATTTGGATTATATTACTTATTTGATATGTATTTTTATGCATTAACTATAGCACCATCTGTTATAATATCTTTTGTAGCATTAGCTATAGGATTTTTAAGTATAGTTCTAAGCAAGTTATTTGAAATGGCAATAGAAATAAAAGATGAGAATGATAAAACAATATAAAGGAGAAAAAAATGGCTATTATAGTAAATTTAGATGTCATGATGGCAAAAAGAAAGATGAGCTCAACTGAATTATCTCAAAAACTAGGAATTACAATGGCAAATCTTTCTATATTAAAAAATAATAAAGCCAAAGCTATTAGATTTTCTACTTTAAATCAAATATGTAACATATTACAATGTCAACCTGGAGATATATTAGAATATGTAGATGATGAAAATGAGGATAATTAGCATACCTAAAAATACCTTTTATATAAAGAATAAATTTAAATGATAATTAACAAAATAGTATAAAAGGATTTTTAAATATTAAGTAGAAATATGATACAGGTGAGAAAAAGGTCATTAAATTAAATTTTTATCAAAATAATTTGATTTAATGAGGAATATTATGTATAATTGTATGTTGTATACAAAAAAAGAATTTAGGAGGGATTTTTTCCATGAAATTACCAATAGCATTATCAAATAAACACGTTCATTTAAGTCAAGCTGATATAGAAACATTATTCGGAGCTGGACATGAGTTAACTCATTTCAAGCCATTATCTCAACCAGGTCAATACGCTTGTGAAGAAAAAGTTGATTTAGTAGGGCCAAAAGGAACTATAAAAGGTGTTAGAGTTTTAGGACCAGCTAGACCAAGTACACAAGTAGAAATATCTTTAGCAGATGGATTTACTTTAGGTGTTAAAGCTCCAATAAAAGAATCTGGAGATATAGCGGGTACTCCTGGTGTTAAATTAGTAGGGCCAGCTGGAGAAGTTGAGTTATCAGAAGGTGTAATAGTTGCATCTAGACATATACATATGAGCCTTGATGATGCAGCTAAGTTCGGTGTAGCTGATAAGCAAATAGTAAAAGTGAGAACTTTCGGACCAAGAGCTGTAGTATTTGAAAATGTATTAGTTAGAGCTAATGCAAACTTTGCTTTAGAAATGCACGTTGACGTTGAAGAAGGAAACGCTGCAGGTGTTAGAAATGGTGAAGAAGTAGAATTAATAGCTGAATAATTTTATATATATAAAAAGCTATCTCGATAAGAGATAGCTTTTTTTATTTTAATAAAATATATTTTAATTGAATTAAGAAAAATAATATTAGTAAATAAAATAAAATTTTAATAAAAATATAAAATTAGTGAAACTTTTTATATCAAAATATACCCATATGTATAGGAAGGTGATGAAATGAAAAATGAATCGGTAGAAGATGTTTTCAATAAAATTTATGATGAAACTTATCATAAATGTGTAGTTTATGTGACCTGCAAATGCAAAAACACAGAAGACATCCCGGATATATTACAGGATATATATACAGAGTTATATAATATATTATTGAAAAAAGGAACTGATTATATAAAAAATATTCAAGCTTATGTATTAAAAATAGCTAGGTCTAAGGTCTATGATCATTATTCTTTATATGATAAATTTAAAGATATTATACCTTTGTTTAGTAAAAATAAAGAAGAAGAAGAGTATATAACTATAGATGTAAATATTGATACATTTAATAATAAATTAGAATCGAATACAATTTATAAAGATAGCTTAAATGAAATATGGAATTATCTCCAAACCAGATCACAAGGTGTTCAAAAGGCATTTTATTTATTTTATTATTCTGATATGAAAATTTGTGATATAGCAAAAGAGCTTGGAGAGAATGAATCAACTATAAAAAATAGAATTTATAGAACAACCAATGAAATTAGAGAAAAATTTGGAAAGGATGTGGATGTTACATGAATGAAAAAGAAACTCTTAAAAAGGTTATAGATGAAAATTTAATGAAAAAAGAAGCAATAAGACAAAGAGTTTTATACTCATGTCAAAATCAAAGTATTAAAGAAAATAAGAAAAGTAAATTTTTAAATATAAATAAAAAACTAATATTAATACCTGCATCATTATGCGTTTTATTTACTATTGCAGTTAATACTAATAGTGTTTTTGCTCAAGCTATGTTAGAAATACCTATAATCAAACAGTTTGCTAAAGTTGTAACGTTTTCTGAATATACAAGTAATAATGATTCTAATATTATACATGTTAAAGTACCTAATATAGAAGAAACCGGAAATACTAAGGTTGAAAATAGAATAAATACATTACTAAATGAGAGAATCGATAAATTAGCAGAGGAAGCTAAGGCAGATGCAGCAAACTTTATGAAAAATTATACAGGTGGAAAAATTGATAAAATAAAAATTGACTTTGATTATGAAGTGAAATCATCAAATAAAGATATATTATCATTTATTGTTAAGAAAAAAGTAGAAAATCCAACTTTAAAATACGAAGGTTCATCTGATGTAACTTTTTATAATTATAATATTGATATAAAAACAGGAGAAGAAATAACTTTAGAATCTATGTTAGGGCAAGATTATAAAAATATTATTAATAAACAGGTAAAAGGACAAATAGAAGAAAGATGTAAAACTGATGAAATTCTAGCATCATATTATGAAAAATTTTACAAATCTAAAAATAATATAGATTTTATATATGAAGGTCAGCCGTTTTATATAAATGAAAATGGAAATGTAGTTATGGTATTTTATGAATACTTTGTAGCCCCTTTTTCATATGGAATACAAGAATTTGAAATACAAGAATAAACTATACTAAGTATATTAAAGTAGATATTATAAATAAAATATAATATCTACTTTAATATTATAATTATAAACTAAAATAAATAAGTATGTTTTAAAATTAGATTAAATAAAACTATTTAGATTGTTTAAGTGATTCTCCATATTCGATACCAAAATTGTACATTTGTTCCAGTAAAGGGATCATTTTTTGACCCATCTCAGTTAAGCTGTATTCAACTTTTGGAGGTATTACAGGAAAAACTTCTCTATGAACTAATCCATCTTCCTCAAGACTTCTGAGTTGATTAGTCAACATTTTCTGAGTTACATCAGGTAACTTCCTTTTTATTTCGCTAAACCTAAGGCACCCACTACTTAAATACCAAAGGATTAAAATTTTCCACTTACCTGAAACTAATTTATGAAATAAAATCATTGGACAAGTATTGTATTTAGCACAACGATTATTCATATGACATTTATGATGATAAGTCAAAGCTTTTTCCATAATATGCACCTCTCTTAATAGATAACTACCTTTATAATTAATACTAAATTTATTAAAAATATAAATTATAAAGTAAAATTTATCGGAAAAATTCTAAAATATGTAAATTTAATTTTAATAATTATAACATAAAACTCATAATATATAAAATCCATTTTGAATCTTGATATACCTTATTAATTATATAAATATAGTTTAAATGATTGAAATAGCTGAAATGTAACAATAGATAAGTTAAACGTATATAAAAAAACATATAGTATACTTTTAGATACTATATATAAAAAAATATCCTACATATAAATAAAGTGCCTACTTGTTATAATGATATGCAAGGTCTATCATAAGAATATAAATATTACCCAAGTACAAAATCTAATAAAAAAATCATGAATGTGAAATGTTCTCTCGGAAAAAATAAGTTTATATAGCTTTCGTAATATGATAACATATTATGGAATAATATAAATTTTAGTGTAAAAAAAGGAGAATATACAAAATGAATAATAAAATAGCAAACATGATAGATCACACTATATTAAAAGCAACAGCTACTAAAGAAGAAGTTGTAAAAATATGTAGTGAAGCAAAAGAATATGGATTTTTCTCAGTATGTGTAAATCCTACTCAAATAGAACTTGTAAAAAAAGAATTACAAGGTAGTGAAGTTAAGGTTTGTACAGTAATAGGTTTCCCTTTAGGAGCAAATACTCCAGAAGTTAAAGCATTCGAAACGAAAGATGCTATAGCTAAAGGGGCAGACGAAGTAGATATGGTTATAAATATAGGAGCTTTAAAAGATAAAAACTACGAAGTTGTAGAAAGAGATATAAAAGCAGTAGTAGATGCTGCAAATAAAGCTGCTTTAGTAAAAGTTATAATAGAGACTTGTTATTTAACAGACGAAGAAAAGAAAATAGCATGTGAGTTAGCTGTTAAGGCAGGAACTGATTATGTTAAAACTTCAACTGGATTTGGTACAGGTGGATCTACTCCTGAAGATATAAAGTTAATGAGAGAAACCGTAGGAGAAAACATAGGAGTTAAGGCTTCTGGTGGAGTTAGATGTGAAAAGGATGCAATAGCTGTTATAGAAGCAGGAGCTAGTAGAATAGGAGCTAGTGCATCAATAGCAATAGTAAGTGGTCAAATAAGTAAAAGTGATTATTAAGAACAAATAATGACATATTTTTTAGCTTAGGTGATTAAACTTATTATTTGTTGGGTATATAACTAATGCAATAATAAAAAATTTATTTATAAAAAAAATAAAAAATTAAATATATTATTTATATAAACAAAAAAGAAGGATTATTTTAGTAATATATAGAATATTTTGTTTATTATGTAATATTTTATAATTATGTAATACTTGTGTATTGGGGGAATACAATGTATTTGTATGTACATTGAATTAACGATACACATTGCTTATGTTAAAACATTTGAGTACATAAGAGTAATAAATAAGGAGGATACACATTATGGCTAAATTTATGAAAACACTTGACGGAAATACAGCTGCAGCACATGTTGCTTATGCATTTACAGATGTAGCTGCTATATACCCAATAACACCATCTTCAAACATGGCTGAAGTGGTTGACGAATGGGCTGCTCAAGGGAGAAAAAATATATTCGGACAAAAGGTTAGCGTTGTAGAAATGCAATCAGAAGCAGGGGCTGCTGGAGCATTCCATGGTTCATTACAAGCTGGTGCTTTAACTACAACATTCACTGCATCACAAGGATTATTATTAATGATACCTAACATGTATAAGGTTGCAGGGGAGTTACTTCCAGGAGTATTCCACGTAAGTGCTCGTGCTCTTGCATCTCAAGCATTATCTATATTTGGTGACCATCAAGACGTTATGAGTGCTCGTCAAACTGGATGCGTATTATTAGCTTCTGGATCAGTTCAGGAAGTTGCTGATATAGCACCTGTTGCACACTTAGCTGCTATAGAAGGTAAATTACCATTTATACATTTCTTCGATGGATTTAGAACATCACATGAAATTCAAAAGGTTGAATTATTAGAGACAGAAGATTATGCAAAACTATTAAACATGGAAGCAGTTGAAGCATTTAGAAACAAAGCTTTATCGCCAAATCATCCTGTTACTCGTGGTACTGCTCAAAACCCAGATATATACTTCCAAACTAGAGAAGCTTCAAACAAGTACTACAATGATATAGTGGGAATAGTTGAAAAGTACATGGATCAAATGAGCGAATTAACTGGAAGAAAACATGGATTATTCGATTACTATGGACCAGAAAATGCAGAAAATATAGTTATAGCTATGGGATCTGTTACAGAAGCAATAGAAGAAACTATAGATTATGTAAATGCTAAAGGTGGAAACTTCGGTTTAGTTAAAGTTCATTTATTTAGACCATTCTCAACTAAGCATTTATTAGAAGCTATACCTTCTTCTGCGAAGAGAATATGTGTACTTGATAGAACTAAGGAACCTGGTTCAATAGGAGAGCCATTATACTTAGATGTTCGTGCTGCATATTATGAAATGGAAAATGCTCCTATGATAATAGGTGGAAGATATGGATTAGGATCAAAAGATGTTACTCCATCTGAAATAAAAACAGTATTTGACAACTTAGTTGCAGATAAGCCTAGAAATAACTTTACATTAGGTATAGTTGATGATGTAACAAATACTTCATTAGCTCCATCTGAAACAATAAAAGTTGTTACTCCAGGAACAATAAGATGTAAATTCTGGGGATTAGGTTCTGATGGTACTGTTGGGGCTAATAAGCAAGCTATAAAAATAATAGGAGACCACACTGACAAGTATGCTCAAGCTTACTTTGCATATGATTCTAAGAAGTCTGGTGGTATAACTATGTCTCACTTAAGATTTGGAGATGAACCAATAAGATCAACATATTTAATAGATGAGGCAGACTATATAGCTTGTCATAATCAATCATATGTTAATCAATATGATTTATTAAAAGGACTTAAAAAAGGTGGTACATTTGTACTTAACACTATATGGAGTCCTGAAGAGTTAGAAGCTAACTTACCAGCAAAAATGAAAAAATTCATAGCTGAAAAAGAAATCAACTTCTACACTGTGAATGCTACTAAGATAGCTCAAGAAATAGGGCTTGGAACAAGAATAAATATGATAATGCAATCTGCATTCTTCAAATTAGCTGAGATAATACCTATAGAGCAAGCTGTAGAACACTTAAAAGATTCTATAAACAAAGCTTACGGTAAAAAAGGTGAAAAAATTGTTAAAATGAACTTTGATGCTGTTGAAGCAGGTATGAATGCATTAGTTAAAATAGATGCTCCATCTAACTGGGCAAATGCTAAAGAGTTAGAAATGGCAGTAGATTCTGATGAGCCAGAATTTATCAAAAACATATTAAGACCAATGAACGCACAAGAAGGAGATTCTTTACCAGTAAGTGCATTCAATGGAATAGAAGATGGTACATTCCCATGTGGTACAGCTGCATACGAAAAGAGAGGTATAGCAGTAAATGTTCCTGAATGGGTAGTAGACAACTGTATACAATGTAACCAATGTGCTTATGTATGTCCACATGCATGTATAAGACCAGTATTAGTAAATGAAGAAGAGGCAAATAATGCTCCTGAAAACTTCAATACTAAGAAAGCAATAGGTAAAGGATTAGAAGGATTACAATATAGAATGCAAGTAAGTCCAATGGACTGTACAGGATGCGGAAACTGTGCAGATATCTGTCCAGCTAAGCAAAAAGCTTTAGTTATGAAACCTCTTGATACTCAAGAAGTTGAAGTAGAAAACTGGGCATTTGCAGTTGACACTGAAAAAGTATCTCCAAAGGTAGATGTAATGGCTCCAAATACAGTTAAAGGAAGTCAATTTAGACAGCCATTAATGGAATTCTCAGGAGCTTGTGCTGGATGTGGAGAAACTCCATACATTAAGTTAGTTACTCAATTATTTGGAGATAGAATGATGATAGCAAATGCTACTGGATGTTCTTCAATCTGGGGAGGATCTGCTCCATCAACTCCATACACTGTTAATCATGAAGGTAAAGGTCCATCTTGGGCAAACTCATTATTTGAAGATAATGCTGAATATGGATACGGAATGATGTTAGCAGTTAAGCAAATGAGAAATAAAATAGCTGATAACATGGAAACTTTATTAACTATGGATATATGTGATTGCGCAAGAGAAGCATTCACTGCATGGTTAGAAGGTAAAGATGATTCTGAAGCTTCAAAATTAGCAGCTGATAAAGTATTAAAAGTATTAGCTGATGATTGTGGATGTGCAAGTGAAGAAATAAAACCATTATTAAAAGAAATAGATGAAAGAAAAGATTATCTAGTTAAGAGATCTCAATGGATCCTTGGAGGAGATGGATGGGCTTATGACATCGGATACGGTGGATTAGATCATGTTCTTGCTTCAGGAGAAAATGTAAATGTACTTGTGTTTGATACAGAAATTTATTCAAATACAGGAGGTCAAGCTTCTAAGTCAACTCCAGTTGCTGCAATGGCTAAGTTCGCTGCTGCTGGTAAGAGATCTAAGAAAAAAGACTTAGGTATGATGGCAATGAGTTACGGAAACGTATATGTTGCACAAGTAGGTATGGGTGCAGATAAGAATCAATTAATGAAGGCAGTACTTGAAGCTGAGGCTTATGATGGCCCATCATTAATAATAGCTTATTCTCCATGTATATCTCATGGTATAAAAGAAGGTATGGGTAGAGCTCAAGCTAACATAGAAAAAGCTGTTAAGGCTGGATACTGGCACTTATACAGATACAACCCAACTCTAAAAGTTCAAGGTAAGAATCCATTTACATTAGATTCTAAAGAACCAACAGAAAGCTTCAGAGACTTCTTATTAGGTCAAGTAAGATATGCTGCAATAGCTAAGCAATTCCCAGAAATAGCTGACAAGTTATTTACATCAGCTGAGGAAAATGCTAATGAAAGATATAACAACTATAAGAGATTAGCTGAAAATTGCTAATAAAAATTATAATAAGTACAAAAAAGGATGAACTTTTAGTTCATCCTTTTTTATTTTTAGAAAGATATATTAATCAAATTAATTAATTTAAATGATTATACATTTAGAGTAAAGCGTGGTAGAATATTGTCGTATTTATAAAATAAAGGAATTTTAGTTTTTATGACTAATATACAATAGTATAAGCTCTAAATATATTTTTAAATAAAATAAAATTTATAAAGATATATTATGATGTGAAGGTTAATAACATCAAAAATCTAAAAGAAAGGTAGTTTAATATGAAAAATAAAAAAATAATATCTTTTGTAGTTATAGGAATTTTTTTATTAGGTTTTGCTGCAATTATAAATAATAAACAGAAAGAAGACACTAAAATAGAAAATAATATCTATAGTGAATCAAATTATAAAGATAAAGTTAACCCTCTTTCTAAGGAATATGCAATAAAAATTCTAGAAGCTGAATATGGTGATTACATATCTGTATCAAAAGAAGATATAAAGAAAGTTGGAGAAGAATATATAGTAGATGTAGTATTAAAAGATGAATCAGAAGACGTTGGAGAACATGACCATAGTTTAGGTGTTCATAAAATAAATATTTATACAGGAGAACTAATGCTTCCTAACTAAAAAATAAAAAGTGTACACTAAAAACTTGATTAGTGTACACTTTTTATTAATGTGATATAATATAATTGTAAGTTGGATAAGTTGGAGGTAAAAAATGAAAACTGTTGAGAATGAGTTAAAGTACTTGAAGTTGTTAGCTAAACAGTATCCTAGCATATCAAAAGCAAGTACAGAAATAATAAATTTAGAAGCAATACTTAATTTACCAAAGGGAACAGAGCATTTTATAACAGATATACATGGAGAATATGAACCTTTTGTACATGTATTAAAAAATGGATCAGGGGTTATAAAAAGAAAAATAGAAGAATTATTTTCTAGTACTATGAGAGACAGTGAAAAAAAGGCTCTAGCAACTCTAGTATATTATCCAGAGCAAAAACTAGATTTAATAATCAAGGAAGAAGAAAATATAGATGATTTTTATAGAATAAATATATATAGATTAATTGAACTATGTAAATATGCTTCAAGTAAGTATACCAGATCAAAGGTAAGAAAATTATTACCAGAAGATTTTAGATATATAATAGAAGAATTGTTGCATGAAAACATAGATAGTCATCATAAACAAAATTATTATAAAAGTATAGTAGAAAGTATAATAGAAACAGATAGATCAAAAGAGTTTATAATAGCAATATCTAAAGTAATACAAAAATTGGTAGTAGATAGACTTCATATATTAGGAGACATATATGATAGAGGTCCAAGACCTGACATAGTTATGGATACATTAATGGACTATCATTCAGTCGATATACAATGGGGAAATCATGATATATTATGGATGGGTGCAGCAGCAGGAGAAAAAACTTGTATAGCTAATGCTCTAAGGATATCAGCTAGATATGCAAATCTAGATATAATTGAAGATATTTATGGTATTAATTTGCTTCCATTAGCGACATTTGCTATGGATGTTTACAAGGATGATTCTTGTGACTCATTTATACCTAAGATAAGTGACCAGGAAGTATCAACTAAAGAAAAATCTTTAATTGCAAAAATGCATAAAGCTATAAGTATAATTCAGTTTAAACTTGAGGGTGAAATTATAAGTAGACGATCTGAGTTTGAGATGAAGCATAGATTATTATTAAATAAAATAAATTATGACGAAGGAACTATAAATATAAAAGGAAAGAGCTATAAGCTAAAAGATTCATACTTCCCAACGATAGATAAAGCTAATCCATATAAATTTACTAAAGAAGAAGAATCTGTAATAGATAAATTAGTATCTTCTTTTAAAAACAGTGAAAAATTACAAAAGCACGTTTCATTTTTATTTTCAAAGGGAAGCATTTATTTAACTGCAAATTCGAATTTACTAATTCATGGATGTGTACCTTTAAATGAAGACTCGAGTTTTATGAAGATGAAAATACAGGGTAGAGAATACAAAGGTAAAGAATTAATGGATAAAATGGAGTCAGTGGCTAGGGAGGGATATTTCTTTAAAGAAAATACTAGTCAAAAACAATATGGAATGGATATGATGTGGTATTTATGGACAGGAAAATGTTCTTCATTATTTGGGAAAGATGATATGACAACATTTGAAAGGTATTTTATTGTAGATAAAGAAGCTCATAAAGAAAACAAAAACCCTTATTTTAAATTAAGAGAAGACGAGAAAATGTGTGAAAAGATATTTGAAGAATTTAATTTAGATACTAAAGATGCACATATAATAAATGGTCATGTTCCAGTTGAAAGTAAAAATGGGGAGAGTCCAATAAAAGCAAATGGTAAAATTTTAGTTATTGATGGAGGATTTTCTAAAGCTTATCAAAAGAAAACAGGTATTGCAGGATATACATTAATATATAATTCATATAGCTTGCAGTTAGTCTCACATAATCCATTTACAAGTGCAGAAGAAGCCATAGTAAATGAAAGTGATATATTATCTACAACGGAAATCGTGGAACATAAAGATAAAAGAAAAACAGTAAGAGATACTGATGCAGGTAAAAAATTACAGGAAGAAGTTAATGATTTAAAAATGTTATTGTTAGCTTATAAGAAAGGCCTAATAAAAGAAATATAAAAGGAAAAAAGAGTAATGCATTAAGTTAAAAACTTAGGTAATCCTAATATTATATTTAATTATATTAGGAGGTCAAAATGAACTTATTAAAAGATAGCAAAACTAAAGTGAATTTAATGAGAGCTTTTGCAGGAGAAAGTCAAGCAAGAAATAGATATACTTTTGGTGCAGAGCAAGCTAAAACACAAAAATTATACGTAATTGAGAAGGCTTTTACATATACAGCAAATCAAGAGCTTGCTCATGCTAAAATATTTTATGACCATTTAAAAGAATTATCAGGTGAAACTATTCAAATTGATGGAGGATATCCTGTAGATGTATATGATAGCTTAGCTCAAACGTTAAAAGCATCTCAACATGGAGAATATGAAGAATACCAAGATGTATATAAAAATTTTGCTAATATAGCTAGAGAAGAAGGTTTTATGCCTGTAGCTAAAAGTTTTGAACAAATTTCAGAAATTGAAAAATCGCATGGTGATAGATTTGGATACTTTGGAGATAAATTAGAAAGTGGGACATTATTTAAAAGTGATAAAGAAGAAGAATGGTTATGTTTAAATTGTGGTCATATACATAAAGGTACTGAGGCTCCAAAATTATGCCCAGTATGTCAACATGAACAAGGGTATTTTATACTATATTCTAAGTCTCCATTTGTAAACTAAAATGCTTTTAAATTCAGAAAATATACAAACTAACAAATATTAAAAATATATAGGGAAACAGTTTTCAAAAAGCTTGACAGAATTATGCAATTATTATAAAATTGTTTTAGAAAGAAGGTAATACAAATATCTACTTTAAAATAAATTGATAAAATTGGATTGTTACTGATTGAGCAGGCAATACCTAAGTTAAGGCAAGTGTTATTTTGTATGCCTTAGTTTAGGTATTTTATAGTTTATAAGATAATTATTATAAAGTCAGAATATAAATAATTAGATTAAACTATTAAATCCTAGTAATAAATAATTTTAACTAAAGGGGTGAGTAAGTAGACGAATGATTATAGAAAAAATTTATAACAACAATGTAGTATTGGTTATAGATAAAGAAAGCAATAAAGAACTAGTACTCACTGGATGCGGAATTGGATTCCAAAAAAAGGTAGGTCAGACAGTAGATCAATCTAAAATAGAAAAAAAGTTTATTACTGAAGATGAAAGCCTTACTCAAAAGATAACTAAAGTAGTAACAGAGGTCCACGAAGAAGTATTTGAAGCTAGTTCTAAAATAATAGAATATGCAAAACAATATTTAAATTCAGAATTAGATGATTATATATATGCATCTTTAACAGACCATTTATCTTTTGCTTTTAAAAGGTATGAAGAAAAAATTCAAATCAAAAATGATTTATTATATGAAATCAAAAGAATTCACAAAAAGGAATTTGAGGTTGGAAAATGGGCAATTGAATATATAAATGATAGATTTAATGTTGAGTTTCCAATTGATGAAGCTGGATTCATAGCAATGCATATAGTAAATGCAAATTATAAAGAAAGTACTAATGAATCATTTTTAATGACTAAAATAGTTAAAGAAATTTTAAATATAATAAGATATTACTATTCTGTAGAGTTTGAGCAAGATGATTTTAATTATGACAGACTAGTTACTCATTTAAAATTCTTTGCAAAACGATTAATAAAAAAAGAGCAGGTTGAAGATAAAGATAATGAACTTATAAATATAATAAAGATACAATATGAAAAAGCGTATAACTGTGCGTGTAAAGTAAAACAATATATAGAAGATAGTCATGAATATATAGTAACAGAAGATGAACTTTTATATTTAACTTTACACATAAATAGGGTTATATCAGCTATAAAAAATTAATAGATATTATAAACTGTAAAAGGTTGTTACTGATAGAGCAGGCAAGACTTAAGTTTATAAAAATAGGGCTAAATTTTATTAGTGTAAAATTTATATAGTGCTTAATTTAAGTGATATATATAAATATTATTTACCAATAAGACAGAAACTATTTTTATAGGGTTAAGTCTTTTTTTATACAAATTTAAAAAATAAACACATATATAATAAAATTTATGATGAAAATAGTTATGTTGACAAGGAAAATGAATTCCTAAAATAAATTAAAAAACAATAAGGAGAGAGAATAATGAAAAAACTATTTGGTGTTTTACAAAAAGTAGGAAAAGCATTAATGTTACCAGTTGCATTACTTCCAGCAGCAGGTATACTTCTAGGTGTTAGTAACGCGCTTGCTAACCCAACATTAACAGCTAAAATACCTTTTCTTGCAAATGAAACTTTCCAATTTATTATTAAAATAATGGAAAATTCAGGTGGAATAATATTTGGTAATTTAGCATTATTATTTGCAGTAGGTGTAGCAGTAGGTTTAACTGAAGGCGAAGGTGTAGCAGGTTTAGCCGCAATAGTTGGATTCTTAGTAATGAACACATCTATGGGTATAATGGCTGGGGTAACTCCAGAGATGGCAGGTATGGTTCCAGGAATAAAAGGAAATCCAATGTATGCAGGAGTTATGGGTATACCAACTCTTCAAACAGGAGTGTTTGGTGGTATTATTATAGGTATAATCGCAGCAGGTCTTTATAAAAAGTACTACAAATTAGAATTACCTCAATATTTAGGATTCTTTGCAGGTAAAAGATTTGTTCCAATAGTAACAGCAGCTACTGCTATTGCTGTAGGTATAGCGATGTCAATTATATGGCCTCCTATACAAAATGGATTATTAAACTTCTCAAGTAGTGTAATAGATACAAATTTAACATTAGCAGCATTTATATTTGGAGTAGTCGAAAGAGCATTAATACCATTTGGATTACATCATGTGTTCTACAATCCATTCTGGTTCCAATTTGGTGAGTATGTAGATAAAGCTGGTAAACTAGTAACGGGTGACCAACTAATATTCTTTGCACAACTTAAAGATGGAGTTCCATTTACAGCAGGTACTTTTATGACTGGGAAATTCCCATTCATGATGTTTGGTCTTCCAGCAGCAGCACTTGCTATGGTTCATACATCTAAGCCAGAAAAGAGACAATATGTTGCGGGTATAATGGCGTCAGCAGCACTTACTTCATTCTTAACAGGTATAACTGAACCTATAGAATTTGCATTTTTATTTGTTGCTCCAGTATTATTTGCAGTACATTGTATATTTGCAGGGTTATCATTTATGTTAATGCATATACTTGGTGTTAAGATAGGTATGACATTCTCAGGTGGATTATTTGACTTCTTATTACTAGGGGTTTTACCAAATAGAACACCGTGGTATTTAGTATTAGTTGTAGGTGCAGTATTTGCAGTAGTTTACTACTTCGGATTTAAATTCTTAATAACTAAGTTTAATTTTAAGACTCCAGGTAGAGAAGATGAAACAGAAGGTATTTCAAATGTTACATTAAGCAACAGTGAATTAGCATTTGGAATATTAGAAGCTTTAGGAAATAAAGAAAACATAAAATCTTTAGATGCATGTATAACAAGACTTAGAATTGCAGTTGAAGATATAAATAAAGTAGACCAAGATAAACTTAAATCTCTTGGAGCGGCAGGAGTTATGGTAGTTGGTAATAACTTACAAGCTATATATGGACCTAAATCAGATACATTAAAATCTGAAATAAATGAAATAATAGCAGGTAAAGTAAAGGTAGCTAAGCCTAAGGCTGAAGAAGCACCTAAAAAGCAAGAAGTAAAAGAAGAAATAGCAGCAACAAAATCAGCAACAAATGAAGAAATAATATCATTAGTAAACGGAGAACTAATGGATATATCAGAAGTTCCAGATGAAGTTTTCTCAACAAAATTAATGGGAGATGGATTTGCAATAAAATCAAATGATGGAGATATATATTCTCCTGTAAGTGGTACAGTAGGAGTTATATTCCCTACAAAGCATGCCATAATAATAGAAACAGAAACTGGTAGAGAAGTCCTTATACATTTAGGTATAGAAACAGTTAAGTTAGAAGGTAAAGGCTTTGATGTATTTGTTGAAGTTGGGCAAAAAGTTAAAGCTGGAGATAAGTTAGTTAAAATGGATTTAGATTACATTGAAAAAAATGCTACATCAACAATAAGTCCAGTTGTATTTACTAACTTAGAAGGTAGTGAAAAAATCAGCATAAAAGCTGGACCTATAAAAGCAAAAGAAAAAAATAGAGTTAGTATAGTAAAATAATTAAGTTAAAAACTAGTTACGTGTATTTACACATGTAGCTAGTTTTTTTACATCTAAAGCCATTAATAAGAAGAATTTATATGTAATTATTTTAGCTTTATAAAAATTTTTATATTTAAGTAAATAAGACATCTGAAACGAAATGTCAGATATTATAAAAGGCTATCGAAATAAAGATTAGAGTTAATCTATTTAAAATATAATTTATTTAATATTAATATTATAAAACTGTTGAAATTTAGGCTATTTACTAACTTTAATTAAGTTAAAAAGTGAATATTTAAAAAAAACTAAAATCTTAACAAAAAACACTAAATATAATCATAATCGAATAAGTTAGAATTTTGACATAATAGGTTAAATACAGTATAATTAGTAGGTGAATTTAATCATAGATGATGATTTAAAAGAGGTGGAAAGCGTGGATAATATAGTAATACAACCTGTACTGGTTGGTGGAGATATAAACTGCTACTCAGTAGCAAGAGCATACCACGAAGCTTATGGAGTTAAGTCAATAGCTTTCGGTAGATATGCATTAGGAGCGACTAAAGATAGTAACATAATAGATTTTAGAATAGACCCAAGAATAACAGAAGAAAAAGAATTTATAGAAGTTCTGTTAAAAACTGCAGATGAACTATCAGCACCTAATAAGAAACTAATAATAATGGGATGTACTGATGAGTATGCAGAATTAATAATAGATCACAAAGATGTATTAAAAGAAAAGTATATAGTTCCATATATAGACAGTGAACTAAAGGACAAGTTAATAGAAAAAGAATTATTCTATGAAATGTGTGAAGAAAAAGGATTAGATTACCCTAAAACTTTTATATATTCAAAAGGTGATAAAATAGAAAATTTTGGATTTAATTATCCTGTTATAATTAAACCTTCAGATAGTGTATTATATTGGCAATTCCCATTCGAAGGAATGAAAAAAGCATATGTAGCACAAGATGAAAAGGAATTTATAAAAATAACTACTGAAATATACAATGGTAAGTATGATAAAAACTTAATAATACAAGATTTTATACCAGGTGATGACTCACATATGAGAGTTTTAACTTGTTATTCAGATCAACATGGAAAAGTTAAAATGATGTGTCTAGGACATGTGTTATTAGAAGAGCATACTCCAAAAGGTATAGGTAACCATGCTGCTATAATAACAGAGTATGATGAAGAACTTATGAAAAAGTTTAAGGCTTTCTTAGAGGATATAAATTACACTGGATTCTCAAACTTTGATATAAAGTATGATAGTAGAGATAATACGTATAAAGTATTTGAAATTAACTTAAGACAAGGAAGAAGTAACTACTACGTTACTAGTTCTGGAAATAATATAGCTAAATATGTTGTTGAAGATAGAGTATACAATAAAGAATTAGACTTAAAGGTACAAAAGGATCCTTTCTTCTGGCATGTTATACCGAATAATGTTGTTTATAAATACGTTAAAGATCAAGCTTTAGTAAATAAGGCAAAATCATTAGTTAGTCAAGGTAAGAGTGCGACATCATTTGGATACAATAAAGATTTACAAGGAAACTTCAAGAGAAGATGGTATATATTCTTATATAATATAAACCAAATGAGAAAGTTTAAAAAATACTGCAAATAGATGGGTGGTATGACTATGAAAAATAATAAGACAGTTGGAGTTATGGGTGGATTAGGCCCTATGGCTACAGTTTATTTCTTTGATATGGTTGTTAGATTGACTGATGCAACAATAGATCAAGATCATATTGATATGATAATAGCTAATAGAGCAACAACACCAGACAGAACTGGTTATATAATAGGTAATTCCTCAGAAAATCCAGTAGATATACTTATTAAAGACGCTAAAAAGTTAGAACAATATGGTACAGATTTTTTAGTTATAACGTGCAATACGGCACATTATTTCTATGAAAAAATATCAAATAGTGTAAATATACCGGTTATAAATATAGTGGAAGAAACTGTTAAATATTCAAAAAGAAAAGGGCATAAAAAATTAGGTATATTAGCGACAACTGGAAATGTACAAACAAAGTTATACCAAAATATGTGTGAAAAATATGATATGGACTATGAAGTTTTAGATGAATTAAAACAAAAAATAGTGATGGATATTATATATAAAGATATAAAAAGTGGTAAAAGTGCAGACATGAATAAATTTAATGTTGTTATAGATTATTTAAAAGAAAGCAACTGTGATGGAGCAATACTTGGATGCACAGAACTTTCTATATTAAAAAATGATAATAACTTAGACGATGAATTTTATATAGATTCATTAGAAGTGTTAGCTAGAAAAACTATTAGTGCATGTGAAAAGAAAAGTAAGAAAAAAGAAGCTATGTAATTATATAAAAAATGCACAAAGACATAATCAATAAAGACTAAGAACAGATCAATAGAGTAGTTGAAACTACTCTATTTTTCTAGAATTTATTAAAGTAGAGTAGAATTAGCAATAACATACATTTAAATTTTATGATTTATTGTGGTATACTACATACGATATAATTTATTAGGAGGGCTAAAAAATGAGATTATTAGATATAATGAATGAAGTTGAATTCAATTCAAACAAGCCTTGGGATGAAATACAAAATACAGAAATAAAAGATATAGCATATAATTCTTCAAAATGTGAAGATGGATATATATTTGTTGCAATAAAAGGGGAGACTGTTGATGGTCATAAGTATGCCAAAAATGCATATGAAAGAGGTACAAGAGTATTTATATTACAAGATGATTTAGAACTTAATGAAGATGCTATAAAATTATTTGTAAATGATAGTAGAATAGCACTATCTAAAATGTCTGCTAACTATTTTGGTAATCCATCGAAGGAATTAAAGGTAATAGGAGTAACGGGTACTAAGGGAAAAACTACTATAACTAATTATATAAGCTCAGTTTTAAATAAAGCAGGTTTAAATACAGGTGTTATAGGGACAAATGGAACTTTCTATAATGGGAAAAAAGAAAAGACATTAAACACAACACCTGAAAGTTATGAACTTCATAGAATATTTAGAAATATGATAGATAGTGGTGTTAAGTGTGTATCTATGGAAGTATCTTCTGGAGGAATAATGATGGAAAGAGTTAAAGATGTAGACTTTGATATAGCTATATTCTCTAATTTATCTCCAGATCATATAGGACCAAAAGAACATCCAACATTTGAGCACTATTTAGGATGTAAGGCTAAACTATTTACATTAGCTAAGCATGGAATAATTAACATAGATGATAAATATGCTCACCAAATAATAGAAAAAGCTACTTGTGATATAGAAACTTTTGGAATAGACAATAAGGCTGATTTAAATGCTCAAAATATAGAATATTCAAGAGCTATAGATTCATTAGGTGTAAGTTTTGATGTTAAAACAATAGATGAGACATTTAATGCATATATATGTGCACCAGGTACATTTAGTATATACAATGCATTAGCTGTTATGTCTGTTTGTAAGTATTTAAAGATAGAGAAAAATATAATGATAGAGGCATTAAAAAGTGCTAAAGTAAAAGGTAGAGTGGAGGTATTACCAGTTTTAGACTATGCAACTATAATAATAGATTATGCGCATAATGGCGTTAGCTTAGAAAGTATATTACAAACGCTAAAACAGTATGACCATAACAGATTAATATGTTTATTTGGTTCAGTTGGAGGAAGAACTGAGCTAAGAAGAAAAGAACTTGGTGATGTAGCATCAAGAGAGTGTGATTTATGTATACTAACAAGTGACAATCCTGATTTTGAGGATCCAATGAATGTAATAAAAGATATAGCAGATTCATTTAAAGGATCAGATTGTGAATATATAGTAGAACCAGATAGAAAAGTAGCTATAGAAAAAGCTATAGAATTAGCTCAAGAAGGTGATATGATAGTATTTGCGGGGAAAGGTCATGAAGAATCACAGCTTATAAAAGGTGAATGGATACCTTTCAGTGAAACTGAAATAGCAAAAGAAGCTGCTAGAAATATCATAGAAAAAAAGATGGAAAAACAATTATCATAAAATAGACTAATACAAATCACTGAAAAGGAGAAGTTTATAACTTCTCTTTTTTAGGTATTAATAAATAGTTATTTTGTTTTCGATTTTAATATAATTTAAAACTTATTCTAATTATGAGAAAAGAGGTGGAATAGTGGATAAAGGAGATATATTTTTAAATTTATTAGAAAAATCTAGTTTAATAATAGTACTATTTATAATCATAAGTAAGATTAAAGGATTTAAATACATATTTCAAAAAGAAATATATAGAAAGAGAGATTTAGTAGTTATATCAATAATATTTAGTTTATTAGCAATATTAGGGACTTATAATGGAATAAAAGTGAATGGATCATTAGCAAATACAAGGATAATTTCTGTAGTTTCTGGAGGTATATTATTTGGACCTGTAGTTGGGATAACATCAGGAATTGTATCTGGAACTCATAGGCTTTTAATAGATTTAAATGGAATAACTTCTATACCATGTTTTATATCTAGCATATTTGCAGGTATATTATCAGGGTATGCATCAAAAAGAGGGAAAGAAGAATATAAATGGTTAGTTGGTATTATATGTGGAATGGTATCTGAAAGTATAACTATGATATTAATATTTTTTATATCTAAACCTCATGATGTAGCTGTTTCTATAATAACTAAAATATATATACCTATGATAGTAGGTCAAATAGGTATAGGATTTTTAGTTACAATAGTACAAGCTATTAAAAAGGAAAAAGAGGAAATCGCGGCTTTGCAATCAAAGTTAGCACTAGATATTGCAAATAAGACTCTACCATATTTTAGATCTATAAATGAAGAGTCATTAAAAATTATATGCAATATAATTAAAGAAGAAATAAACTCAGATGCAGTTGCTATAACAGATTTAGATAAAGTATTAGCATATGTAGGAGTAGGTGAAGACATATACTCAGATTGCACAAAGGAATTAAGTTATACAACTAAAAAGGCTATGAATCAAAATAAAATCTTAAATATAAAAGTAAATAAAGATGAACATTCCTTAAGCAAAATAGTTAATTTAAAAACGGCTATGATAATTCCTTTAACAGATTCTAGCGGTGTAATAGGTACTTTAAAAATATACTATACAGAAAAATACGAAATGAGTCACTCTAAGCAATCGTTAGCTATAGGTTTATCACAAATAATTTCAACATTAATGGAAGTTTCCAAAATAGAAAAAATAAAAGAAGCTAAAAATAAAGCTGAAATAAAAGCATTGCAAACCCAAATAAATCCTCATTTTTTATTTAATGCATTAAATACAATTACATCATTTATTAGAATAAACCCAGATAAGGCAAGGCAACTTATAATAAATTTATCTACTTATATGAGATATAATTTAGAGGTAAGTGATAACCTAATCGATATAAGTAAAGAACTAGAACAAGTAAAAGCTTATATAGAAATTGAAAAGGCACGATTTGGAGATAAACTAAATGTAATTTATAAAATTGATGAAGATATAAAATTTCAAATGCCTAGTCTTATAATACAGCCATTAGTAGAAAATGCAATTATACATGGAATAAGAAAAAATGGTGGAAATGGAACTGTAGTAATCGGTATAAAAAAGAAGGATAAAAATGTAAAAATATGGGTAGAAAATGATGGTGTAACTATAGATGAAGAAATAATTGAAAAAGTTTATAAAGATAATATGCCAGAAAATAAAATAGGGTTATATAATGTTCATTTGAGGTTGAAATTACTTTATGATAAAGGCCTAAATATTTATAGATTAAATCCAGGAACTAAAATAGAATTCGAAATTTAAATTGGAGGACATTATGAAGTGTATAATCGTTGAAGATGAATTCCCAGCAAGAGAAGAGCTTAAATATTTTATAAATAATTTTAGTAATATAAAAATAATAAATGAATTTGATAATGGAGTGGATGTATTAAAATTCATACAAGAAAACATGATAGATGTAATATTTCTAGATATAAACATACCTATGTTAGACGGAATGTTATTGGCTAAGACAATAAAACAATTTAAAATTAGCCCTAAAATAGTTTTTATAACTGCCTATAAAGAACATGCGGTAGATGCATTTGAGCTTGAAGCATTTGATTATGTGTTAAAGCCATACTCAGAGGAAAGAATAGTTTCTATGTTAAAAAAGCTTGAGAGTAGTGAAAAATCAAAAACTATAGAAAAGAAAAAAAATGATAAGGGCTTATTAGATGAAAGCAGCTTAGATAAGGTTAGTCTTTGGAAAAATGATAAATTGATAGTAGTAAAAATAAATGATATATATTATTGTGAAGCAAATGAAAGAGAAACAATTGTATTCACAAAAGAGGATAAATATATTGTTAAAAGTTCTATAACTGAATTTGAAAAAAATCTACCGAGTTCTAAATTTTTTAAAACTCATAGATCTTATATAGTAAACACTTCTAAGATAAAAGAAATTATACCGTGGTTTAACAATACCTATAAGTTGAAATTAAAAGATATAAATTCAGAAGCACCGGTAAGTCGAAGTAAAATAAAAGAGTTTAGAAAAGTTATGCATATATAGACGTATTTAATGTATCAAATTATGCATTTCATGTAAATTTAAATCTCCTAAATTAAAAGAAACGTTATTCTAATATTGTAATAATAAATTTAACAAGAAATTAACATTTTTAACAAAGGAGAAAACGGTATGATAACATTTTTAGTATGCTTAACAATTCTTATCGGTGGATATTTTACTTATGGTAAGATAGTAGAAAGATCAGTAAAATTAAGTGATTCAACTCAAACACCAGCTGTAAGACTAGAGGATGGAATAGACTATATGCCAATGCCTTGGCACAAAGTTTTCTTAATACAATTTTTAAATATAGCAGGGACAGGCCCTATATTTGGAGCAATAATGGGTGCTTTATTTGGACCAGTTGCATTCTTATGGATAACATTTGGTACAATATTTGCAGGAGGAGTACATGACTTCTTCTCAGGGGTTATATCTATGAAACATGAAGGTACTTCAGTTTCTGAAATAGTAGGTATTTATTTAGGTGATGGTATGAAATCTGTTATGAGAGTGTTCTCTGTAATACTTCTTATATTAGTTGGGACAGTATTTGTAACATCTCCAGCAGGATTATTAACATCAATGACTGGGATAGATAAAACTGTATGGGTTGTTGTAATAATAATTTACTATATGGCTGCGACAGTTTTACCAGTTGATAAGGTAATAGGTAAAATATATCCTGTATTTGGAGCAGCACTATTATTTATGGCTATAGGATTATGTGGAGCTATGATAGTAGGACACGTTAATGGATCTATGGTAATGCCTGAGATGTCATTACAAAATTTACATCCAGATGGATTAAATTTATTCCCATTCTTATTTACAACAATAGCATGTGGTGCTATATCAGGTTTCCATGCTACTCAGTCACCTATGATGGCTAGATGTATACACCATGAATCTGAAAGTAAAAAAGTATTTTATGGAGCAATGGTTGTAGAAGGGATAGTTGCTTTAATATGGTGTGCTGTTACAATAGCATTCTTTGGAGATAGTTTATCTATACAAAATGCTCTAAACCAATTTGGAGGGCAATCAGGGGTTGTAAGTTTATTATCTAAAGAATTATTAGGACCAATGGGTGCAATACTTGCAGTGCTTGGAGTTGTTGCTTGTCCTATAACTAGTGGAGATACAGCATTTAGAAGTGCAAGACTTACTATAGCTGATGCATTTAACATAAAACAAGAAGGGTTTAAGAATAGATTTATGCTAGCAATACCATTATTCTTAGTATGTATATTCTTAACTACAATAGATTTTAATATAATATGGAGATATTTTGCTTGGTCTAATCAAACATTAGCAATGATAGTACTTTGGGCTTCAACAGTATACTTATTAAAGAACAAATCTGGATACTTTATGACTTTAATACCAGCAACATTTATGTCTGCTGTGTGTGTGGCTTATATATTACAAGCTCCAGAAGGATTTAAATTAAATCCTACATTCTCTAATGCAGTAGGTGTAGGAGCAGCTGTAATATTATTTGTAGCATTTATGATAAGCAAAGATAAATTAGTAAAAAATGTAGAAGATAAAAATATAGCTTAATATAAAAATGGCCTATCTCAAATAGAGATTAGGCCATTTTTATTTATATTTAGTTTGAATAAATAAGCATATTAACAAAAAAGCTTACAGTTAACTGTAAGCTTTTTTTATTAAACGTTAAATCTAAATAGTATAACGTCTCCATCTTTAACTATATATTCTTTTCCTTCAAGTCTAACAAGACCTTTTTCTTTAGCAGCACTCATAGTACCAACTTGAGCTAAATCCTCAAATGATATAGTTTCTGCTCTTATGAATCCTCTTTCTATATCAGAGTGTATCTTTCCTCCAGCAGCAGGAGCTTTAGTACCAACTTTTATAGTCCAAGCTCTAACCTCTTGAGGTCCAGCTGTTAGGTAAGAAACAAGTCCAAGTAAAGCATAAGATGATTTTATTAATTTATCTAATCCCGATTGCTCTAAGCCTAATGTTTCTAAGAATTCTTTCTTTTCTTCTTCTGTATCAAGTTCAGATATTTCTGCTTCTATTTGAGCACAAACAACAACAACTTCTGCAGCTTCTGTAGCAGCGAATTCTCTAACAGTATTAACGTATTGATTGTTTTCAGCTTCATCAGCTAAATCATCTTCACTTACATTAGTAGCATATATTACTGGCTTAGAAGTAAGTAAGTTTAATGAATCAACAAATGCTTTTTGATCATCATTAAAATCCATAGTTCTAACACATTTACCGTCTTCTAAAGTAACCATTATTTCTTTTAAGAATTCAAGCTCAGCAGCGATTGATTTGTCAGCTTTAGCAGCTTTAGTATTTTTTTGTATTCTTCTTTGTAATATTTCGATATCAGAGAATATTAATTCTAAGTTTATAGTTTCTATATCTCTTAATGGATCAACCGAACCATCAACGTGAACAACGTTAGGGTCTTCGAAACATCTAACAACATGTACTATAGCGTCAACTTCTCTTATATGAGATAAGAATTTATTTCCTAAACCTTCACCTTTAGAAGCTCCTCTAACAAGACCTGCTATATCACAGAATTCTATAGCAGTAGGAACAATTTTTTTAGAATCATATAATTCTTTTAATTTATCTAATCTTTCATCTGGAACAGAAACAACTCCAACGTTTGGTTCTATTGTACAGAAAGGGTAGTTTGCAGATTCAGCACCTGCTTGAGTTATTGCATTGAATAGGGTACTTTTACCTACGTTTGGTAAACCAACTATACCTAATTTCATAGTCATCGTCCTCTCTTTAGTCATATTTATATATAAATTTAAACAACCTATTATAGGCTTTAAATTAGCTCAATAGGTTAATTTGAACAAATTCAAAAAATCCCATTATAGACATACATACTGATTATACATCATATATATAATAGATGTAAACTATACATTTACATCAAAAAAATTATTGGGGTTGATTTTATGCTTATTTGGATAATTTTTTTTATATCTTTAGCTTTAAGTTTAATTTTGAATGGGTATATGGAAAATATATTTATAGTTTTAGCAACAGTAATGATTTATAAGCAAATAACTTCTAAGAAAGATTATAAATATATGGTTTATGCTCTAATTATTTCATTTATTGGGGTAAATTGCATGATACTATTTGGGTTTAGAAATTACATAAGTTTTAAAGACGTTCAGCCAGGGATAGAAAAAGAAGATACATTAGTTTTATTAGTATCAGAAGGAGAATCAAAAAAATACAATCTAAAAGAGCGTTCAACTCAAATTTATTATGAAAAGGGCTATAAATCTTTATTTACAGGAATTAAAGATTTATATACTTATAAAAATTATTATAACCAGCTAGGAGAAAGTGATTTTAAAGAAAAGGCTGAAGAAGTAACTAAAAAATTAAGTTATCAATTAGGCGATGGATACAAGGTAGTAAATTCTTACATGTACACTAAGCCTTATTTCGAAGATAGCTTGGAAGATATAGTATCTAAAGGATATAAAAAAATAATTATATGCCCTTTATTTATGACAGATGGAAAAGACTATGAAATTTTCAAACAAAGATATGAAAAATTAAACCTAGTTTCTTATAATTTAGCTGGAATAGAAATACTAGATCCTTTTTATAAATCTAATAATTTAGCTATGGTATATAAAAATGAAATTTTAAAAAATATTAGAGCTTTAGATAAAGATTCAGGGTTACTTTTAATTGGATTACATAATAAGAATAATTTAGAAGAGGACATATTATTTAGGGAAAAAATAAAAGAATATATAAATCATGAAGAAAAAAACTTAGACGTTCAAATAAAATTACCTCTTTTAGAAAATAATAAAAAAGATATAATAAAATCAGGTGAGGAATTGTTAGAATATGGAATTGATACTTTGTATGTTGTATTACCTACATGTACAATAGATACGATGTATACAAAACATTTAGTAGAAAGTATACTTGAAGATCTAGATATGGGAAATACTAAGTTTTACTACATAAATCCAGAAAAAAAGATGGATGCGATAGTAGATGAACTTTTTACAAGAATATCATTAATGAATCAAATAGGAGGATAAAATGAAAAAGGATATAAAAAAAATAAACTTAGGCAAAGATATTAATTTAACATTAATATCAGCTGAAAAGTTCAAGTCTAACCTTGTTAGTATATATATACAAAGAAATTTAGACAGAAAAGAAGCTACTAAGAATGCATTATTGCCTACAATAATTACTAGTGGATGCAGAAAATATCCAAGTTTAAGAGAAATATCAAATAAGTTAGATGACTTATATGGATCTTCGATGTATGGAGATGTATCAAAAAGAGGAGAAAAGCAGGTAATTACATTTAAAATAATAAGCACAAATGAACGATATTTAGATGAGAAAATATTTACAGATGTAATTGAATTTTTCAATGATGTATTAAATGATACTTTAGTAGTAGACGGAGGATTTAACAACGAGTATTTAGATATAGAAAAGACAAATTTAAAAGATAGAATACAAGCCAAGATAAATGATAAAAGCAGATATGCACTTGAAAGATCTTTTGAAGAGATGTGTAAAGGTGAGAGATTTAGCATAAGTGAAATAGGATATGAAGAAGATTTAGAAAAAATAGATGCTAAAGATTTATATAAACATTATAAAAATATAATAAAAACATCTCCTATAGATATAGTAATAGAAGGTGATTTTAATGAAGAAGAAGTTGTAAATGTAATAAGTAAAAATTTCTCATTTGAAAGGGATGAAATTATAGATATACCAAGGGAAACTTTTACAAAACGAATAAAAGATATTAATATAGTTGAAGAAAATATGGATATAACTCAAGGTAAGTTAGTTATGGGTTATAGAACTAATATTGATTATAAAGATGAATCATTATATTATCCATTAGTTGTAGGTAGTAATGTTTTGGGTGGAGGACCTCACTCTAAAATGTTTATAAATATAAGAGAAAAAGAGAGCTTATGTTATTATATATATTCTTCAGTTGAAAAATATAAAGCGATATTATATATATCATCAGGAATAGAAGCTCAAAACTATGAAAAAACAGTTGATTTAGTTAAGAAGCAAATAGAAGCAATAAAACAAGGCGAAATATCATCAGATGAGATCGAAAATAGCAAAAGTGCTTTAATAAATTCCATGAAATCATTGGCTGATAGCATAGGAGGAATGTCTGATTTCTACTTTGCTCAGACTATGGGTGGTACAAATACTACTATAGATAAGATGATAGAAAATATAAATAAAGTAGAAGTTAAAGATATAGTTAAATCTTTTGAAAAAATAGAATTAGACACTATTTACTTCTTAAGAAATTAAGTGAGGTGACGTAGAGATGAAAAAAATAGTTAATGAAATATTAAAAGAAGAAATTTTTTATGAAAAATTAGAAAATGGATTAGATGTGTATTTTATGCCAAAGCCTGGCTTTACTAAAAAGTATGCAATACTAGCTACTAACTATGGATCAAATGAATTAGAATTTATCCCGATAGGTGAAGATAAAAAAATAAGAGTCAATGAAGGTATAGCTCATTTCTTAGAACATAAAATGTTTGAGCAGCCTGATGGAGGAAATGCATTTGATAAATTCTCTAAATGGGGAGCAAGCGCCAATGCATTTACAAACTTTACAATGACAGCTTATTTATTTTCTGCTACAGAGAATTTTTATGAAAGCCTAGAACATTTAATAGATTATGTACAAACTCCTTATTTTACAGATGAAAATGTTGAAAAAGAAAAAGGTATAATAGAACAAGAAATTAAAATGTACAACGACGACCCAGATTGGAATGTATACTTTAATTGCTTAAAAGCATTGTATGTTAATTATCCAGTAAGAGTCGATATAGCAGGAACTGTAGAAAGTATCTACAAAATAACAAAAGAAGAATTATATAAATGCTATAATACATTCTATAACCCGGGAAATATGGCGTTATTTGTAGTAGGTGATTTAGATTCTGATAAGGTTCTAAATTCTGTTAAAAAAGTAAATAATGATGACGTTGAGAAACTATCTCATGAAATACAAAGATTTTACCCTAACGAGCCTAAAGAAGTAAACAAAAAAGAAATAGTAGCTCAATTTCCAATATCAATGCCTGCGTTTAATATAGCATTTAAAGATGATAATGTAGGAATAAAAGGTAAAGAACTTTTAAGAAAAGAAATAGTAACTGAAATATTAGTGGATATGATTTTTAAAAGAGGTAGCAAATTATTTGAGGACTTATATATGAAAGGCCTTATAAATGACAACTTTGGAGGAGGATTCTCATCTCAGGTAGATTATGCATTTACCATAATAGGAGGAGAATCTAGGAACCCACGAGAAGTTAAAAAAATTATATTAGATTATATAGAAACATATAAAGAAGAAGGATTAAATAAGGATGATTTTGAACGAGTTAAAAAGAAAAAGATTGGAAATTTCTTAAAGTACTTTGATTCTGTTAATTTTATAGCTAATAATTTCTTATCATATAATTTTAAAGATATAAATTTATTAGATTATTTAGATGAACTTAAATCAATAAAGTTTGAAGAGGTTGATGCAAGATTAAAATCACACTTAAAAGAAGAATATTGTGTTATATCTATAGTAGAGCCAACAACAAAATAAATAAAAAAACACCTTTTTAAATATTTAAAAAGGTGTTTTTTTATTTATTAATTTAAACATTTCAAAAATAAAATTTAATAAATAAAATCTTTGCAATATCAATATGTTCAGTAATACTAGTTATAAAAATGGCAATGCAGATTAGTTGACATAAGTAACAACTTATACATATAATTAAGTTGTATCAAGTAAAAACTTAAATTAAAAAATAAGTTGTTAGTTTGAAATAGAAAGGGGAATTAAGATATGAATAATACACAAAAAATTAATCCCGTGTTTATAATATCAATAGTATTGACTAGTTTAGTGGTAGTAACAGGTGTTGCTTTTCCGAATATATTTGAGAATGTATCTCATAAAATGTTTGATATAATAATCAAAAACTTTAGTTGGGTATATATAGTAGGTATGCTTATCCTTGTGGGATTTGCTTTGTTTTTAGTTTTTAGTAAATACGGAAGTATAAGATTAGGTAAAGATACTGATAGACCTGAATTTAGTAATCTTTCATGGTTTTCTATGTTATTTGGAGCTGGTATGGGAATAGGATTAGTTTTCTTTGGATCTGTAGAGCCAATGAAACATTTTATAAGTCCAATTGGAGCTCAACCTGGATCTAGTGAAGCGGTAACTTTCGCAATGCAACAATCATTCATACATTGGGGAATACATCCTTGGGCTGCATACTCTGTCATGGGATTGGCACTTGCATATTTTCAATTTAGAAAAGATGCACCAGGTCTTATAAGTAGTGTTTTTTTACCGATACTAGGAGAAGATGGGGTTAGAGGTCCTATTGGAAAGTCTATAGACATACTAGCTGTATTTACAACAGTAACGGGTGTTGCAACATCTCTAGGTATGGGAACGATGCAAATTGCTGGAGGACTAGAGTATGTATTTAATATAAAAAACACCTTTACAGTGCAACTTATAATAATAGCTATTACATCTGTATTGTATATGTATAGTGCAACAAGTGGGTTGGATAAAGGAATAAAAAATCTTTCTAATGCAAATTTAATTTTAGCTACAGCATTATTATTAGGAGGAATATTAATAGGTCCTAAAGTGAGCATGATGAATAACTTTTTTTCAGGAGGAACTGCTTATTTAAGCGAATTTATATCTCAGAGTTTATATATGGATGCTACTAAAGAATGGGTTAGCCAATGGAGGGTATTTTACTGGGCTTTATGGATAGCATGGATACCTTTCGTAGGAATATTTATAGCAAGAATATCTAAAGGGAGAACAATAAGAGAATTTATAATAGGAGTAACAATAGTTCCAGCTATAGTGTGTATAATATGGTTTGTTGTATTTGGAACGTTAGGAATAAATTTAGGTATCGAATTTTCAACAACAGCTGCATCGGTTACAGAAACAGCATTATTTAAAGTATTTTCAAATTATCAATTTGGAAAGATATTATCAGTTATAGCTATGATATTATTATGTACATTTTTTATTTCGTCGGCAGATTCAGCAACATACGTATTAGGAATGTTTACATCTAATGGAGATTTAAATCCAAGTAATCCTAAAAAGATACTTTGGGGAGTTATTCAAGCTTGTTTAGCTATTGCCCTTTTACTATCAGGAGGGCTTGACACTTTGCAAACTGTATCAATCGTATCTGCATTTCCATTTACCATAATAGTAATTGTAAGTATAATATCAATTATTAAGGCTCTTAGAGAAGAAGTGAAAATATCACAAGATCAATATGAAAAACTTTATACTAAAAAAGATAGTAAAGTTATAAATAAGGCAAACATAAATCTGGATTAAATAAATATATAAATAAAAAAGAATGACTATGTAGTCATTCTTTTTTATTTATGACTTAAATTTACTATATTAATCTTGGTGTGTATCTAAATTTTTATATAAAAATACAGGAACAGAATGGTGAATACTGCTGTCTCCAACGACTAAAAGAATATCATTTTCTTTGAATTCTATGTAAGGTCCTGGAGATACTATTAAATTACCATCACGTTTAACTCCAACGATAGTAGCAGAAGTATGTTGCCAAAATTTTATCTCACCAGCAGTTTTACCTATAAATTTACATTCATTTGTTATCTTAAATTCAAATGGAACGAGAGGATTTATATTAGATAATCTACTTGAATAATCTATTATTTTATTTATATTATCAACAATTTCATTCTCTAGTTTAGCCTTTGACGCTAGCAATTGTTGTAAATTTGATCTATATGAAGATATATTAGTCATATTTTGATTTTTATTTAAAAATGACAATGCTTTTTCAGATGATAAAACTAATATACCTTTTCCTTTAACACTACAGACAACTTCTAAATCTTCTAGCACCTTCATAGCTCTACGTATTGTTTCTGGCGAAACATTATATGTTCCAGCTAAAGAAGACCTTCCACGAAGCAAGCTGCCCTCCTGAATATCGCCTATATGTATTTTATTAGCAATATCTAAAGCAATCTTATGATATATAGGCAATGAGCTATTTCTTTCCATATTTCCTCCTAAAGTATATATTTTAATCATATATTATTCTATACCTCATACATGAGTATGTCTATAAAATAAAATATAAGTAGAATATATTAAATATTAGTAAAATTTTAGATATCTAATTATTTATAATATATGTTATTATTAACTTTAAACTGTTATAATATTACAATAAACTCTATATCTATTTATGATGCGCATAAGTATTATATATAGGTATAAAATAAATTTGATTTTAAAATATGAAATAAGAGGTGAGATTATGGATAGAGTGGCATTTAGTGTATTTGGAATAGACGTAATGTGGTATGGAATTTTAATGGCTACAGGTATGATAGTTGGTACTTTATTAGCTTTAAAAGAAGCTAAAAGAGTGGGTATAAAAGAAGATGAGGTACTAGATTTAGCAATAATTGCCATACCTATAGGATTATTAAGTGCTAGACTGTATTATGTAATATTTAATTGGGAATATTATTCTCAAAACATATCTCAGATTTTAAACTTTAGGGGCGGAGGAATGGCTATACATGGAGCTCTTATTGGTGGAATATTAACAGGATATATTTTTACTAAGATAAAAAAGATAGATTTTCTAAAAATGGCAGATGCAGTTATGATAGGTATGCCTTTAGCGCAAGCTATTGGGCGATGGGGTAATTTTATAAATGGAGAAGCTCATGGCGGTCCAACTGATTTACCATGGGGTATAATGGTAGATGGATTAAAGGTTCATCCAACATTCTTATATGAATCTATATGGGATTTTGGAATATTTATATTTTTATGGTTATTTAGAAAGAAAAAACAATATGAAGGACAATTGATAGTATTTTATATTACATTGTATTCATTAGGTAGATTCTTTATAGAAGGACTACGAACTGATAGTCTTATGATAGGTCCTCTTAGAATGGCTCAAGTGATAAGTTTGGCAGGAGTAGTAGGCGGTATTATAGCTCATATATATTTGTCAAAAAAAAGTAAACAAAGTACAATAGAATAAAAATAGTAAGTAATTAAGGAGAATAGTCAAAATGGAATTTCATCACGTATCAGTACTCTTAAATGAGTGTATAGATAATTTAAATATAAAGCCAGATGGTGTATATGTAGACTGTACAATGGGTGGAGCTGGTCACTCAAAAGAAATAGTAAAGAGATTATCAGATAAAGGATTATTTATCGGATTTGATCAAGATAAAAATGCAATCGCAACAGCTAAAGAAAGATTAAGTGAATACAGTGATAGAGTAAAATTTGTTCATAGTAATTTTGAAAATATAAAAGAAGAACTAGCTAAAATAGGTGTAAATAAAATAGATGGTGTACTTGCTGATTTAGGTGTGTCATCTCATCAATTGGATGAGGCTGATAGAGGTTTTTCTTATATGCAAGATGCACCTCTTGATATGAGAATGGATGTTAGATGTGATTTTTCGGCATATGATGTAGTAAATACCTATAGTGAAGATGAACTTGCAAAAATAATAAAAGATTATGGAGAAGATAACTGGGCAAAGCGAATAGCTAAATTTATAGTAGAAGAAAGAAAAGAAAAGCCTATAGAGACAACTGGGGAGCTTGTAGACGTGATTAAGAAAGCTATACCTAAGAAAGCTAGAATAGATGGACCACATCCAGCTAAAAGAACGTTCCAAGCGATTAGAATAGAAGTTAATAATGAATTAGGTGTAATAACTAATATGATAGATGATGCTGTATCTATAATGAATGAAGGTGGAAGGGTTTGTATAATTACATTCCATTCTTTAGAAGATAGAATAGTAAAAAATGAATTTAGAGATTTAGCTCTTGATTGTGTATGCCCATCGCATTTACCTATATGTCAATGTGATAAAGAATCTCTTGTAAAAGTAATAACAAGAAAGCCAATACTTCCTACTAATGAAGAAGTAGAAGTAAATCCAAGGAGTAGAAGTGCTAAATTAAGGGTTGCAGAAAGAATATAAATAAAATTAAAGCTATAACTTAAGTAATTACTTAAGTTATAGCTTTTTTGTTTGAAAATTTAAGTTTTGATATATTGTATCTGAAATTTTAATAAAAAAGTTCTAAATAAAGTTAATTTAATATTTTATGAATTAATATACTTAAATTTGTGTTTTTATGTATTAATTTTACGAGAAAAGTTTAAAGGAAGCTTGTTTCCAAGCAACAAATATAATATAGATGGTTAATTTAAGTATGAGTTTAGATTAAATAATATAGAGATTCAATTTAAACTATGAGGGTGGTATGTATGAAAAAAAATAATAAAATTAAGGACATGAATGAATATAAAAAAGAAAAAAAGAATAAACATAAAAATAAAAGAAAGAAAAAATTAAAAAAAAGAGTGTCTGTAGTTTTTATATCGGTGATTACTTTAGGTGTTGTAATAGGTAATATTTGTGGATATACAGTTGTTTCAGATTTGAAATATGATATTCACTACTTAAAAAAAGATTTAAGACAAGAAGAGATAAGGTTAGAAGAACTAAAAGCCAAAGTTGATACAAGTACATCTATACAAGAGATTGAAAATAAAGCTAAAGAAGAGCTAAATATGGACTATCCTAATAAAAATCAAATAAGATACGTTGATGTTGAAAAGTAAGGGGGAAAGCACTTGAGTAAAAAGATAAAAAGAGTAAGTAAAAAAAGACTAGTACTTGTTCTTATATTGGCATGTGCTCTATTTTTGGGTTTAACTATGAGGACTGGGTATCTACAATTAGTAAAAGGTGAATGGCTAAGTACAAAAGCAACAGATCAACAGACCAGAGAAATTCCAATAGAACCAAAAAGAGGTACAATATATGATAAAAATATGAAAGAATTAGCTGTAAGTGTAACTAAATATACCGTATGGTGTAAGCCTGTAGAAGTTAAGGATAAAAAAGAAGCTGCTAAAACAGTATCTACAATTTTAGGCAAGGAATATGAAGATGTTTTTAAACTTGTAAGTAAAAAAAATATGGCTTTAGTTAAAATCGAAAGATGGATAGATGATGACAAGGCAACAAAAATAAGAGAAGCGAAAATACCAGGTATATGGGTCGCAGAAGATAATCAAAGATATTATCCATATGGAAACTTTGCTCCTTATGTATTAGGTCATACATCGTCAGATTCACAAGGTATAGCTGGTATAGAAATGAATTATGATAAACATTTAAAAGGAAAGTCAGGAAAATTAATTGTTAGTACAGATGCTTCTGGTAGGGAGATACCAAGAGGTATGGAAAAATACTATGAACCTACTCAGGGTGATGGATTAGTTCTTACTATAGATGAGGTAATTCAGCATTATTCAGAAAAAGCAGCTCAAAAAGCATATGAATTAAATAATGCAAAAAGAGTGACTGTTGTAGCTATGGATCCAAGAACTGGTGATATACTATCTCTTGCATCTAAACCAGATTATAACCCTAACGATCCAAGAACACCAATATATCCTTATTATGAAGAAGAGTTAGATAAATATGATGATAAAAATAAGATTAAAGGATACTATCAAATGTGGAGAAATCCAGTTGTAAGTGATACATACGAACCGGGATCTACATTTAAAATAATTACATCTTCTGCAGGGTTAGAAGAAAATGTAATCAAAGATGGGGAAAAATTCACTTGTACAGGTGGTGTAACAATTGCAGGTCAGAGACTTAAATGCTGGAGACATTATAGACCTCATGGGGAACAAACATTTGAACAAGGTGTTCAAAACTCATGTAACCCTGTATTTATGGAAGTTGGAAAAAGATTAGGTGTCAAAAAGATGTATGATTATATAGAAGCTTTTGGTTTTATGGATAAAACAGGAATAGATTTACCTGGAGAAGGTAAAGGTATATTACATAATGAAAAAAATGTAGGACCAGTAGAATTGGCTACTATATCTTTTGGTCAAGCCAATTCATTAACACCTATACAGTTAATAACAGCGATATCATCTGTTGCTAATGATGGAAATCTAATGAAGCCAAGAGTTGTAAAAGGTTATACTGATAATAAAGGCAATATGACAGAAGAGATACCTCCAAAGGTAGTTAGACAGGTTATATCTAAACAAACATCTGAAAAGATGATGTCAATATTAGAGTCAGTTGTAAGTGTAGGTTCAGGAAATAAAGCTTATATACCAGGATATAGAATAGGTGGTAAAACTGGTACGGCTCAAAAAGTTATAGATGGAAGATATGCTTCTGGAAAATATATATGTTCATTTATAGGAATAGCTCCTACTGATAATCCTCAAATTGTAGTTCTAGCAATTGTTGATGAGCCAACAGGAGTAATGGCATTTGGTAGTAGTACAGCAGGTCCAATAGTAAAAGAAGTTATGAATGATTCTTTAAAATATTTAGGTGTAGAACCGAAATATAGTGAAAAAGAAAAGAAAGAGTTTGAAAAAACACAGGTAGAAGTTCCTGATGTAAGAAATTTACCAATAGAAGATGCAGTAAAAGAATTAGAAGAAGTAAAATTAAATCCTAATTTAGATACAGATATAAATATAGAAAAAGGCACAAAAGTTGTTGATATGTTCCCAAAACCTGGTGTAAAAGTGGCTGAAGGTTCTGGTATAATGTTATACTTTAAATAATTAAAAGTAAAAGATTCTTAACATATAGTTAGAAATACCTTCAAAAAAATAAAAATATAGTATATAATTATTAAGTTAAGATTAGTTTGGGGCAATGTATATTTGGGTATACATTGCCCTTTATTAGGAAATTTAGCTAACAATAGCCTAAAAGACTTAAAGGAGGATTAAAAATGAAAAGTCTAACAATAAAAGAGTTAGTACTTGCAACGAAAGGTAACTTAGTAATTGGTAATGAAAATGACCTTGTAAATGACGTTGTTATAGATAGTAGACTTGCAAATAAAGATAATGTATTTGTAGCTATAGTAGGAGAAAACTTAGATGGACATCAATTTATAAAGTCTGCTTATGAAAATGGATGCAAAACTTTTATAAAAAATGAAAGTAGTGGCATAAATTTAGATAGTTCGGACATAAATTTAATAGAAGTCAAAGATAGCGAGATTGCTGTTGGAGATATAGGTAAATATTACAAATCTAAATTTGATATACCATATATAGGGATAACAGGAAGTGTAGGAAAAACTACGACAAGAGATATGGTTTTTGCAACTGTAAGTTCTAAACTTAATACTTTAAAAAATGAAGGAAATTTAAATAATCAATTAGGTGTTCCTTTAACATTATTTAACTTAAATGAATATCATGAGTGTGCAGTAATAGAAATGGGCATGTCAGGATTTAATGAAATTGAATATTTAGCAAATATAGTTAATCCTAAAATTGGTGTAATATCAAATATAGGTTTATCTCATATTGAAAATTTAGGTTCTCAAGAAGGAATTTTAAAAGCCAAAATGGAGATAACAACTAATTTTGATTCTTCAAGTACACTAGTAGTAAATGGGGATGATAAATTTCTATCGACATTAAAAGATCAAAATCATTTATTTAAATTACAAACATTTGGATTTAGTAAAGAAAATGATATATATTGTGATAGATATGAAATGACAGAAGATAGCATTACATTTATATGTATAATGGATGGTAAAGAAGAAGAAATATTTATACCAACAGTAGGAGAACACAATGTATATAATGCTATGGCTGCTATATTAGTTGGAAGAAGTCTTGGACTTTCTCTTGATGAAATAAAATCAGGTTTAAGAAACTTCAAAGCTACAAAAATGAGACTAGATATACTTAAAACTGATAAGTTTACAATAATAAATGATGCATACAATGCTAGCCCTGACTCGATGAAGGCAGCGTTAAAAATTCTTGGAAGATACAAAAGCAGAAGAGTTGCTGTACTTGGAGATATGTTTGAAATGGGTGAGCATGCAGAGTATGGTCATAGATTAGTAGGAGAATCGATTATAAATAATACAGATGTATTGTTAACTATAGGTAATGATTCTAATTTTATAGGAAAAGAATCAGAAAAATTAGGATTTAATAAAGAAAACATACATCATTTTAGTACAAAAGAAGATGCTATTAATGAAATTGATAATTTACTAAAAGATGAAGATGTAATATTAGTAAAGGCATCTAGAGGTATGAAATTAGAAAAAATAGTAGAATATCTAAATAAGTAATAAAACGAAAGAAATAGCCAACAAGGGAGAGGAGATATATTATGTTAGGAATAACAGAACTTACTTATACATCAATGATTTCATTTCTAATAGTAGTTATATTAGGCCCAATATTTATACCTATGTTAACTAAATTTAAATTCGGTCAAACCGTTAGAGACGATGGACCCAAAACACATTTAGCTAAAAATGGAACACCTACTATGGGTGGAATATTAATGATAGTAGCTATATTAGTTACAGGACTTACTAGAAGCAAAGTTGGTCCAGATATGATGGTAGGATTAATATCAATTGTAGGATTTGGTTTAGTAGGGTTTATAGATGACTTTATAATAATAAAGAAAAGAAGATCATTGGGATTAAAGCCATGGCAAAAAATAGTGCTTCAATTTGCTTTAGCTTTATATATATCATATTATCAATATACATCGTCACCAAGTGCATCACAACTTGTGATACCATTTACTGACGCTGTTATAAATTTAGGAACATTATATGTTCCAATAATGACATTCATAATAGTGGGAATAGTTAATGCAGTAAACTTAACAGATGGATTAGATGGTTTAGCATCAGGAGTAACATTAATAGTATCAACATTCTTTATGCTACTTGCATCATCTGTAACAGTAAATCCGGATGTTGCAGTATTAGCAGCAGCTACTGTAGGAGCTTGTCTAGGATTTTTAGGATTTAATTCTTATCCAGCTAAGATATTTATGGGTGATACGGGTTCTATGGCACTAGGTGGTGCTGTTGTTGCATTCTCTGTATTAACGAACTCAATATTATTAATACCTTTAGTTGGAGGTATATATTTTGCAGAAGCTATCTCAGTAATACTTCAAGTAGGTTCTTTCAAATTAAGAAAGAAAAGAATATTTAAAATGGCACCAATACATCACCATTTTGAACAATGTGGATGGCCAGAAACAAGAGTTGTTTTCATATTCTGGATAACTACTGTAATATTAGCATGGATAGGTATAATAGCAATATTCTAAAGTTGGGGGTATAAAAATGAACCTAAAAAATAAGAAAGTCTTATTAGTAGGACTTGCAAAAACAGGTATATCTACAATCAAGCATTTAGATAAATTAGGTGCAAATATAATAGTTAATGATATAAAAGATAAAGAGAAACTAAGTGAAATACTTAAAGAACTAGAACATTTAAGTAGTGTAGAATATATTTTAGGATATCATCCAGAAAATGTTGATGATATAGATTTAGTAGTAGTATCACCAGGAGTTCCTCTAGATTTACATTTTATATTAAAATTAAAAGATAATAATATAAAAATAATTGGTGAAGTTGAATTAGCATATACACTTTCGAATAATCCTACATTTATAGGTATAACAGGTACAAATGGAAAAACAACAACAACTAGCTTAGTGGGTGAGATATTTAAAAAATCACAGACTGATACATATATTGTTGGAAATATTGGTAATCCAGTTATAGATACAGTGGGAGTTGCTGACGAAAAATCTGTTTTAGTAACAGAATTAAGCAGTTTTCAATTAGAGAGTATAGATACTTTCAAACCAAAAGTTAGTGCAATATTAAACTTTACAGAAGATCATTTAAATAGACATCACACTATGGAAAATTATATAGAAGCTAAGGCTAGAATATTTATGAATCAGAATAGTGATGATTTTTGTATATTAAATTATGACGATGAAAAAGTTAGATTGTTATCTGAAAAAGTTAAAGCTAAAAAAATATTCTTCTCAAGAAAAAAACAATTAGAAGAAGGAATATATTTAGATAAAGACAATAATATAGTTATAGACATAGATGAAAAAATAGTTCTTTTAAACAAAGAAGAGCTAAGCTTACCAGGTAATCATAACCTAGAAAACTGCATGGCTGCTATAGGCATAACTTATGCATGTAATGTTAATATAGAGGTTATAAAGGATGTATTAAAGACATTTGCTGCAGTAGAGCATAGACAAGAGTTTGTAAAAAGTTTAAATGGAGTTATGTTTGTTAATGACTCAAAAGGAACAAATCCTGATTCAACTATTAAAGCCATACAGTCTTATAAAAATAATATAATACTAATAGCTGGAGGAATGGATAAGCAAAGTAGCTTTGATGAATTACTAGAAGTTGCTGAAAATAATGTAAGAGCACTTGTTTTGTTAGGAGAAACAGCGCCCAAGATAGAAAAGTGTGCAAAAGAAAAAGGATTTAAAGAAATATATATAGTAAAAGATATGAAAGAAGCAGTAAATACTTCTTATAAACTTGCAAATAAAAATGAAGTAGTACTTCTTTCGCCAGCTTGTGCAAGTTGGGATATGTATAAAAGTTTTGAAGTAAGGGGTAATGACTTCAAAGAGAATGTACACAATTTAAAATAACCTCTTGCCTCGGGAATGGAGGTAAGTCTGTCAAAATGCCTAAGGAAGCTCTTAAAAAACGAATTGACAAGGGAATTAAAACTGAATTTGATAGTGTAATATTTTATACAACAATGCTTTTAGTATTTATAGGAATCATCATGGTGTTTAGCGCAAGTTTTGTTCAATCTTCGTTTAAGCACCATGATGCTTATTTTTTTCTAAAAAGAAACACTATCTATGCAATACTAGGTTTTATTAGTATGATAATAATGTCTAATATTGATTATAGATTTTGGGAGAAGAATGCCAAAACTATAGGTATTGTAGCTATAGTATTACTGTTATTAGTATTAACTCCGTTAGGAATAAAGGCTAACGGTGCAAGAAGATGGTTAGGAGTAGGTGCATTTACAATTCAGCCTGCAGAGATTGCCAAATTTGCTACAATAATAATAACTGCAAAATTAATAGAAAAAAGATATGATAAAATTAAATCATTGACAAAAGGTGTTTTACCACTAATATTAATACCATGCTTATTTTTTGGATTAATAATGCTACAACCTAATATGTCAACTGCAGGAACAATAATACTAGTAACATTTGTTATGATATTTGTTGCTGGAATGGACATGAAATTTGTAGGTGCCATGTTTGGGTGTGGGGTTGCATTATTCTTAGCACTTGGATTGACATCAGAGTACAGACTAAAGCGTATATTATCATTCTTAGATCCATTTCAAGATCCATTAGGTAATGGATATCAAGTCATACAAGGTCTTTATGCTCTTGGATCAGGTGGACTATTTGGAATGGGACTAGGAAAGAGTCAACAGAAATGGTTCTATATACCAGAACCACAAAATGATTTTATATTTGCTATAATAGGTGAGGAGTTAGGACTTATAGGATGTGCAATAGTTATAATGCTATTTGTAATATTAGTATATAGATGTGTAAGAATTGCTTTAAAATGCTCTAATGTATTTGCATGTATGGTTGTTATGGGTATAGGTGCTCAAATAGGAATACAAGCAGCGCTAAATATAGCTGTAGCAACTTCATCAATGCCTGTTACAGGAGTTGCCCTGCCATTTGTAAGTTATGGAGGTACATCCCTTGTAATATTTATGAGCGCTATAGGTATAGTGTTAAACATCTCAAAAAATGTCAAAATTAACTAACAGGAGATGATTAAATGAAAGTTTTATTATCAGGTGGAGGTACTGGGGGTCATGTTTATCCAGCTATAGCCATCGCAAATAGAATAAAAGAAGAACATCCTGAAGCTGAAATAGTGTTTGTAGGAACTGCTAAAGGAATTGAGTCAGAAATAGTTCCTAAGTATGGATATGAACTAAAGACGGTTACAGTTCAAGGATTTAAAAGAAAAATAGACTTTGATAATGTAAAAAGAGTTTTTAAATTATTTAAAGGATTAGAACAATCAAGAAAAGTTGTTAAAAAATTTAAGCCGGATTTAGTTATAGGTACAGGTGGATATGTAAGTGGTCCTGTACTATTTAATGCATCTATGAACAAAGTTCCAACTGTTATACATGAACAAAATTCTTTTCCTGGTGTCACAAATAAAATACTTGCTAAAATGGTAACTAAAGTTTTAACAAGTTTTGAAGATTCACATCAAAGATTCCCTGAAGGAACAAGGGATAAATTAGTTCTTACAGGAAATCCAGTAAGAAAAGAGATATTAATGGCAAGAAAGAATTCTGCAAGAAGAAATTTAGGAATAACAGAAGATAAAAAGATGGTACTTTGCTATGGTGGTAGTGGAGGATCAGAAGATATAAACAATGCAATGAGATTAGTTATTGAAAATATGGTTAAAGATGATATTGCGTTTATATTTGCAACCGGAAAATATTATTATGAAGAGTTTTCAAATAGTATTTCAGATATACAGTTGAAGCCATACCAAAGAGTAGTACCATATTTAGAAGATATGGCTAATGCTTTAGCTGCAAGTGATTTAGTTATAGGTAGTGCAGGAGCTATATCTTTAGCAGAAATAACAGCACTTGGAAAACCATCAATAATAATACCAAAGGCATATACAGCAGAGAACCATCAAGAGTATAATGCTAAAAGTATAGAAAAACAAGGTGCTGGGATAGCTATATTAGAAAAAGATTTAACACCTCAAAATTTAAATGAAACTGTATTTAAACTTTTAGGTGATAAAGAAAAGTTAATTGACATGGCTAATGCTAGTATGGAAATAGGAAAGCCAGAAGCTATAGATCTTATATATAATGAAATAATGAATATATATAAAGCTAATAATAAGCAAAAAGTTTCAAATAAAAAAGAAAATAAAAAAGAACCAATTGAAGCATCTAAAGATTCAGAAACTGATGAGAGTCAACCTAAGGTAATAGGAATAAAGAAAAAGTAACATATAACCCCTCTAGTTCATAATATTTAAATTATAGGCATTATGATTTAATATACAACGCTAGGGGGGTTAACTTTGTCTAAGTATACAATTAGGGGTGGAAACAAAATAGAAGGAAGGTTGGCAATAAGGGGAGCTAAAAACTCTATATTACCAATTATAGCAGCAACTATACTTAATGAAAGTGTAAGCACAATTCATAATGTGCCTGATATATCTGATGTATATGTTATGATAAAAATTTTAGAAAGTATTGGTTGTAAAGTTAAATATGAATCTGGAACATTAGTAGTAGATAGCTCTAATATAAGTTCTATGGAAATAGATGAACATTATGTTAGAAAAATGAGATCATCTATAATAGTGATGGGAGCTATGATAGGAAGATTAGACTATACTAAAATAAGCCATCCAGGGGGCTGTGCTATTGGTTCTAGACCTATTGACTTGCACCTAAAGGCATTAAAGGAATTAGGTGTTAGAATAGAAGAAGATGATGGATTTATAAAATGCTTCAAGGATAAATTAGTTGGAAGCACAATAAATTTTGAATTTCCAAGTGTAGGAGCAACAGAAAATACAATGTTGGCAGCTGTAAAAGCAAAAGGTACTACTAAAATATATAATGCGGCTAGGGAGCCTGAAATCGAAGACTTGCAAGAATTTTTGAATTCTATGGGAGCAAAAGTAAGAGGCGCAGGAACTAATTATATAGAAATCGAAGGCGTTGAAACTTTGCATGAAGTTGAACATACTGTAATACCCGATAGAATAGCTATTGGAACCTATATGGTGGCCTCAGCGATGACAGGAGGATGTTTAGAAGTTGATAGGGTTATAATACCTCATATGGAACCGATAAGTGATAAATTAAGAGCAGCAGGTTGTAATATAGAATATAAAGAGAATGGATTGGTGATGACACCCCCTAAAATTATACAAGCGATAGACTTAGTAAGGACTTCTCCACATCCTGGATTTCCTACAGATATGCAAGCTCAATTAATGTCATTAATGGCACTATCAAATGGCACTAGCGTATTCCATGAAACAATTTTTGAAAATAGATTTATGCATTGCGCAGAGCTAACTAGATTAGGAGCTAATATAAAATATATAACAGAAAATATCTGTATGATAAAAGGAGTAGCCAATCTTCACAATGCAAAAGTTAAATCTCCAGATCTTAGAGGTGGAGCTGCATTAATATTAGCAGCACTTACTATAAATGGAGAAACTGAGGTTTCTAATATTTATCATGTTGAAAGAGGTTATGAAAATATAGAACAAACTTTAAGAAGCTTGGGAGCTGACATTTTAAAAATAGAAAATCTAGAAAAAGTAAAAGGCTGTTAAGCCTTTTACTTTTTTTGAAGGAAAAGAATAGATTTAGTTGTATTTATTATTTATACATAAAAGGAGGCGTATTATGAAAAGGAAAAGATTAAATACATCTAAATTAATAACTTTATTAAGCCTTGTATTAATGATAATAATATTTGCTTATATACTACTAAATAGTAGTATATTTAGTAGTAGTAATGTAAAAATAGAGGGAAATAATAGAGTATCTAAAGAAGCAATAATTAAAAACTTAGACATAAGAGATGATAAAAACATATTTAAATATAATAAGAAGCAGATGGAAGAAAAATTAAAAGAAAATAATTATATAGAAAGTGGACAAGTTAAAATAGGAATGCCAAATAAATTACATATAATAATTATAGAAAAGGAAATTGCAGCAATATTAGATAATGATTTTCGTTATACCTATATAGATAAAGACGGCAAATTTATACAAAGTATTGATAAATCTGATAAGGTAGAAAAGGGCGTTATAGTAAAAATTAATTATGAATTACAAGATGATAAAAGTATTAAATTTGATAATGAAGAACATAAAAAAGTATTATTGAACTTATTAGAATGCTTGAAAAAAGAAAATCTTAATAAAAAGATAAAAACAATAATTTTTAAGAATGAAACAATAGAGATGACAACAAAAGAAAATATAAAAATAATTTTACTTAAAGATAGTAAATTAGATTATAACATATCTATGCTAGGATCAATTTTATCCGATCTTCAAGGTAAATATATAAAAAATGGAAGCGTGGATTTTACTTTAGGAAATAATCCAATTTATAAGCCTTAATTGATTAAAAAATAAGGAGTGATATCATTGCGGAAGATTATAAAATATAAAAGCATAATAATTTGCAGTATAATACTTGGTTTCTTGATAAGTTTACAATTGAAAACAATAAGTTTAGAGAATAATGGGTTATCAACTACAAAAAGAGGAGAACAGCTAATTGTTGAACTAAAGAACCTTAAAATGGAAGAAAAAAATTTAAATATAGAAATTGAGAATATAAAATCTAAAATAAATGAATATAGAAAAAATCAAGAGGATACAGATTTGAAATCTGAAATTAAAAAATATGAAACTCTTTCAGGATATACGGATATAGAAGGAAGTGGAATAGAAATTAAAATAAATGAAAATAAACCTGAATCGAGTGAGAGTATAATTTACAATTATGATCTATTATTATCAATGATAAATAAGTTAAATTCAGCGCAAGCAAATGCAATATCTATAAATGGTGAAAGAGTTATTTTTAAAACCTACTTTAATTTAAAAGGAAATGAGTTGTATATAAATGAAACCAAAATAAATGAACCAATAACAATTAACGCAATTGGCAATCCTGATACATTAGCATCTACTTTACAAATAAAATATGGAATAGTTTGGGAAATTGAAGAATATTATAATGCTAATGTTGAAATTAAAAAAAAGGATACTTTAAAAATTAAAGGATATGATAAAGCATTAAACATAGAAGATTATTAGATGAATAAGAGGTAATATATGTATAAAAATATAAAATTAAAGATGGTTGTATTAGGATCATTTATATTAGGAATTTTGATATCTGTTTATATAAAATCATTGAATACTACAAATACATATGTGACACTTAATGAAAAAAAGAAAATTGAAAGTAAAATACAAAAAACAAAAGATGAAATAATAAAATTAAACGAAGTTAAAGTAGAGTATAAAAGTAAGCTTGATTATTATAATAAAGTTATCAATGACAGATATAAATCTATAACAGATTTAATAACTATAGAATTAAATAATCTAAAAAGAGAAAGTGGATTATCAGTGGAAAATGGGGAGGGTATAAAAATAATTATAAAGGATAGTGAAAAAGAACTAAAGAGTGAGCAAAATCCAAATGATTTGATGGTTCATGATATAGATATATTAAGAATAGTAAATGATTTGAAAAAAGCTGGGGCTATATCAATAGCAATAAATGGAGAAAGATTGTTACCTTTAAGTAAAATAAAATGTTCTGGAGCTACCATAACTATAAATGACACAACATACGGACAACCATTTAAAATAGAAGCTATAGGGAATGAAGAAACACTTGCGGCATCAGTAATTTCACCAGAGTCATATGCTAATTTATTAAAGGAAGGATATGGTATTTACATAAAAGTTGAAGTAAAAGACTATATGACAATAAATTCCTATAAAAAATCTTAATAAAAAACATTAAAAAACTTGAAAAAGGTATAGGTTTCAAAGTAAAATAAAGAAGGTGAGCATTTATGATATGGATATTAGCGGGGTTAGCACTTGGGGTAGTTGTTGGATACTACCTTCCATTCACATATCCTATAGATTACTCATTATATATGTCTGTGGCAATACTTGCAACAATGGATTCTATATTTGGAGCAATTAAGTCAGGATTTGAAGGTAAATACGATAATATAATATTTTTGACTGGTTTTATAGGTAATGCTGTGCTGGCTATAATATTGACATATATAGGAGATAGATTAGGTCTACCACTTTATTATGTCGCTATATTAGTCTTTGGGTCGAGATTGTTTGATAATTTATCAATAATTAGGAGACATGTTGTTATAAATATGAGGAATAAAAAAAAAGGAAAATAAATATTTTTGTGGAATAACTTAGTTAAATATTAACAAAATTTAAAGATTAAATGATATAATTAATACATACATTTACTTACAATCATAAAATGAGGAGGTTTATAGATGCTAAACTTTGACGTAGAAACAGATGGTCTTGCGCAAATCAAGGTAATCGGCGCAGGTGGCGGAGGAAACAATGCTGTAAATAGAATGGTTGAAGCACAACTTCAAGGTGTTGAGTTTATAGCCGTTAACACAGATAAGCAAGCTTTACTTACATCAAAAGCTGAATATAAGATTCAAATAGGAGAAAAATTAACAAGAGGACTTGGAGCAGGGGCTAATCCAGAAGTTGGAAAAAGAGCTGCTGAAGAAAGTAAGGACGAAATAATAAAAGTACTTCAAGGTGCTGATATGGTGTTTGTTACTGCAGGTATGGGAGGTGGAACTGGAACAGGTGCAGCTCCAGTAATAGCTCAACTTGCAAAAGAAATGGGTATGCTTACTGTAGGGGTAGTTACTAAGCCTTTCTTATTCGAAGGTAAAGTAAGAATGAAAAATGCAGAGAGTGGTATATCTGAATTAAAATCAAAGGTTGATACTTTAATAACAATACCTAATGATAGACTTTTACAATTAGTTCAAAAGAACACATCTATGTTAGATGCATTTTCTATGGCTGACGATGTATTAAAACAAGGTATACAGTCTATATCAGACTTAATAGCAGTTCCAGGTCTTATAAACTTAGACTTTGCTGACGTTACTTCTGTTATGAAAGAACAAGGACTAGCTCATATGGGTATAGGTAGTGCTAGTGGAGAGAATAGAGCGCTTGAGGCAGCTAGACAAGCTATCCAATCTCCATTGTTAGAAACTTCAATAAGAGGAGCTAGAGGAGTATTACTTAATATAACAGGTGGAAATGATTTAGGGTTATTAGAAATAAATGAAGCATCAACATTAGTTAATGAATCATGTGACCCAGAAGCAAATATAATATTCGGAGCTTCTATAAGAGAAGACCTAGGAGATGAAATAAAAATAACTGTAATAGCTACAGGTTTTGATGATAATAAGGACATGGGTTTTGATATAATTGAAAAGCCAAAGGTTACTCCAAGACCTACTTTAAATCCACAACCGGTACAAAAACCAGTTGCTCCAATTGAGCCAAAAGAGGAAATAGTAGTTCCTAAAGAAGAGCCTAAAAAAGTGAATGTAATGGAAGATGACGATATGGAAATCCCTACATTCTTAAGAAGAAGAAGATAATTTAAAGAAGTCTATACGGCTTCTTTTTTATTTTTAAAATTATTATAACTAAATATTGTGTACTGTAAATAAAAAATGATTTTTAGAAAATGAATAAAAGCTAATAAATATGAATATAAATAGCTTAAAAATATTTCTAAATTCTTACTTCTAAATAAATTATTCTACAAATTAGTTCAAATAAAAATAAATAAAAAATAAGCATAAAACTTTAAAAAATGGAATAAATATTAATAAGAAACAAAGTAAATCTAACGGGTTTAAGAAAAAAAAATAAAATAAGTTATAAATTAATAAATAAAAAGAAAGCAGAATGCTTTCTTTTTTTGTGATTTTTTATAGTAAAATAAATTCGTTTCGACCGTTAAAAATGACATAAAATTGAGATATAGCTAACTTATAATATATTACAAAGGCAAAGGGGGACTATTTAATGTATATTGAGTACTACATTATAGAAAACCTATTAATAAATTATATTATTATAAGTTGTACTTCTATTCTAACAAAAACAATCAATAGCAAAAAAAATAAATGGACAGGAGCATCCTTTGGAGCTATGTATTCAGTAGCATATTTATATCCTCAATTTGATATATTGTTTACATTACCATTTAAAATAGTGATTATGACTTTTATAACCCTTATCTCTTTTACATATAAAAATAAAAAAGAATATTTTCGCATAATGATTGCTTTTTACGCAGTAAATATTTTTATATCAGGGGTTACTTTTTTTATAATTTATTTTACAGGTATAAGTCACATGAAGATATCTTTTTTAATAGTATGCGCTTATATAAGCGCTGAATTGCTTAAGTACATATACAATGATATAAAGACATTAAAACAACTAAATGACTTAACTAAGACAATAAACATTAGCTTATTGAACAATAATTGTACATGTAAGGCTTTGTTAGATAGTGGAAATTTGTTAAAAGACCCTATAAGTAAAAATGACGTTGTTATAGTTAAATCAAATGCATTAAAAGAAATATTACCTGACTCATTTTTTAAGTATAAATATGACAATATAGATGTTATTAAAGCAGAAGAAATAATAAATTTTTTAGATGATGATATTTCATCTAGAGTAAGATTAATACCGTATAAACATGCAGGTAGTAGTTCAGGAAACATAATATTAGGACTGAAAGCAGACTATATAGAAATAGATGATAATAAAATAGGAAATATAATAATAGGCATATCAGATTTTGATGATTCAGATTATAATGCAATATTAAATCCTAGTATATTGCCGTATGTTTAAATATAAAAAATAAAGGGGGAGATAAAATGAAAGCTTTAATATCAAAATTATTCAACAAGTTTTTAGGTGTATTAATTAAATTAGGAATTATAAAACCAAAAGGTATTTATTATATGGGGGGAGTTAACATATTACCACCTCCACTTAATGCAGAAGAAGAAAATGAATTATTACAAAATTTAGAAAATGATGAAAGTGTTAAAACTGTTTTAATAGAAAGAAATTTAAGACTAGTAGTTTACATATCAAGAAAATTTGAAAATACAGGAATAGATGTAGAAGACTTAATATCTATAGGAACAATAGGTTTAATTAAAGCTGTTAATACATTTAAACTTAACAAAAATATAAAATTGGCAACATATGCATCAAGATGTATAGAAAATGAAATATTAATGTATTTAAGAAAAAATAATAAAAAGAAAATAGAAGTATCATTTGACGAACCTTTAAATGTAGATTTAGATGGGAATGAATTATTATTATCAGATGTATTAGGAACAGAAAATGATGAAATTTATAAAATTATTGAAGAGGAAATTGATAAAGACTTGTTAGTTATGGCCTTAGATAGATTATCAGATAGGGAAAAGCAAATTATGGAATTAAGATTTGGTTTAACTAATAGAGGTAGAGAGAGGACTCAAAAGGAAGTAGCTAATATCCTTGGAATATCTCAATCATACATTTCTAGGTTAGAAAAAAAAATAATTTCAAGATTAAAAAAAGAAATGAAAAAATTTGTATAAATAAATAATTCCCTCTTAAAAGTATAAAAATATATGATGTGTAAATAATTTCATATAGATAAAACTTTTAAGAGAGGACTGAAATGTATGCAAATTAATAAAGTTGAAATCTGTGGTGTAAATACATCTGAGCTTCCAGTTCTTAAAAACAACCAAATGATGGAGCTTCTTCTAAAGATAAAAGGTGGCGATGAAGAAGCAAGACAACAATTCGTAAGAGGGAACTTAAGGCTAGTATTAAGTGTAATACAAAAATTTAATAACAGAGGGGAAAACATCGACGATTTATTTCAAATAGGATGTATAGGACTAATAAAAGCAATAGACAATTTTGACTTAAGCCAAAATGTAAGATTCTCAACTTATGCAGTTCCTATGATTATAGGTGAAATAAGACGTTACTTGAGAGACAATAACCCTATAAGAGTTAGTAGATCGTTAAAGGACATAGCATATAAGGCATTACAAGTTAGAGAGCGATTAGTAAGATCAAATGCAAAAGAGCCGACAGTATCTGAAATTGCAAAAGAATTAGAACTTCCAGTAGAAGATGTTGTTATGGCATTAGATGCAATCCAAGATCCTATATCTTTATTTGACCCGGTATATCAAGATAATGGTGATGCGATATTTGTCATGGACCAAGTTCAAGACAAAAAAGACACTGATGAAAATTGGTTGCAAGAAATAGCCTTAAAAGAAGCCATAAAAAAACTAAACAATAGGGAAAAGTTAGTATTAAATTTAAGATTTTACAAAGGAAGAACACAAATTGAAGTGGCTGATGAGATAGGTATATCTCAGGCACAAGTATCAAGAATTGAAAAAAATGCTTTGAAAAATATGAAAAAATATATATAACAAATAAAATAATAAAAAACATCGGTTCCAATAACCGATGTTTTTTATTATTTTTCGTTATTTAATTTGAAAAGAATGGAATAAAATGTTATAATTACTTTGCAACAGAGATATATAAGAGGTGAAATATGTTAAGATTACCACTGAGTTATATCTTAATAAGAACATTTCCAGAAAGTATTGTTATAATACTTGCAGGAATGATTTTATTAGGAATTAAGATAGATATAAAAGATTTAATTAAAAAAGGTATATTTCTAGGAGCAGTGATAACTGCTATAAGAATGTTACCAATTAATTTTGGTGTTCATACAATATTAGCTATGATAGCAGTAGCATTTATTTTATATAAAAGTTGTGGAAAGCAACTAGTGAAATCGATAGTAGCTACATGTTGTATATGGATATCATTAGCTTTGAGTGAAGGAATATATATTCTTATAGCAACTAAAATTTTAAATATACCTTTTAAGTATTTAACTAATACTCGAGCATACGGTGCAATAATAACATTGCCGTCATTACTAATTTTGGTAGGGGTAGCTATTTTAATTAAGTTAGTAATGAACAAGTTAAATATTTTATTGGCGAGGGATTAAAGATATGGGGATAGAAAAAATTTCGAAAATTATTTCATCTAAGATGGGAGAAAGATTAAATAAAAATGAAGAAGAAGTAGCTGTATTAAATTATGGATTATTTATACTTATTCATACGAGTATTGCTATAATGTTAACTTTTATTATAGGTGTATTAACAAATACACTTATTGAAATTATGATTATATCTGTAGTGGCAGCTTTATTGAAAAGGTATTCAGGAGGAGTTCACTCTAGTTCGCCTTTAAGATGTTTAATTACAGGTGTAATATTTTCATTATTTTTAGCTATGATGTGTAAATTTGGATTTTCTAAAATAAGTAACACGATTTTAGGACTAGTTCTAGTACTAAGTATTGTCGTATCTTATTTTATTTTATATAAAAAGTGTCCTGTACCATGTGCAAATAAACTACTAAAAAAAGAAAGTACAAGAAAAAAATTAAGAAAAAATGCATTTAAATTAATCAATATATATACAAGTATTATGATTATTTTTTATTTATTAAATATATATACAGGAATTGTTTTGTTTAAGATAGTTACAATATCAATTTTACTAGGTATTTTATTACAAATATTTTCATTAACTAAAGTAGCAGAATTAACTATAGATAGTTTTGAGTTACTTTATAATATTTTAAAAATTTAGCCATAAAATAATAAATTATTTACTAATAATCTATTATTTTAAATAAATTAATGTTTTTACAAGGGGGTAAAAAAATGGATTTTTTATTTAACTCATTTTCAGAATTATTAACAAAGGTAAGTGACGGGGCGTCTACTTTCTGTGCGTTTGTATTTTATGAGCCAGAAGTACCAAAATCATTAAGAGAAGAGTAAGTATAACTCAAAGGACCAAAAGAGAGATTATCTCTTTTGGTTTTTAATTATTATTAAAAATAAATTTAGGTGGAATAAATGAGCAATTTTGATCAGGTCAGAAATAAAAAAGTATTTGAAATAATAGTTGTATTAAAGGTTATTTATATAATTTTAAGCTTAATAGCCATACTTAGCTATTTAAGCCCTAAAATGGATGAAAAAAATATAATTATAATATCTTTAGTTGGAAGTTCTGTTTTAATTTTTATGATGTTATATTTTGTATTAATGACCAAGCGATATGATGATAAAAAATCCATTAATTCTGGTGTTAGCGAGCCTCATGGGGTTAAGCCTGAAGCTATAGACTATATAGAGACTATTGTAATGTTATTAATCTTTTATGGAGTTTTAGTTATTACAGGGGTTGAAGAAAGTGATTATAAATTAATAGGTATTTTTATAGTTTTAATAAGCGCAATACAGTTTGGTAAAAATTATAGCATTGCTGTATCAGTTTTATGTTTTATTTTTATAATGATTATAGATTTTTCGAATACAACATTAATGCCAGAAGATATAAGTACTTATTTTGAAAAAGACTTAATACTATCAACGGCAATATTTATAGTTGCATTTATAACTGGTATGTATGTAGATATAGAAAGAGAACATTGTGAAGAACTTAAAAATCTAGCAAATAAAGATGAACTTACAGGACTGTATAATCATAGATTTTTCCAAGAATATCTTGAAAATGCGATAACTAATGCACAAAATAATGGGAAAGAAGTTTCTTTACTGTTTATGGACATAGATTATTTTAAAAATTATAATGATATAAATGGGCATCAAGCAGGAGACTTATTATTAAAACAAATAGGTAAAATTTTAAAAAATAGTGTAAGAAAAAATGATATAGTAGCGAGATATGGTGGAGAAGAATTTGCAGCTGTGCTTCCTAACACCAATGAAGAAGATGCAATAAAAATAGGTGAAAGAATAAGAACAGCGATACAAAATACTACATTTAGAGGTCAAGAAAATCAGCCAGATAAAAATATAACTATATCTATAGGTGTATCTTCTTATCCTACAAGGGCAATAAGTAAGTCGCAACTTATAAATACTGCAGATGATGCATTATATAGAGCAAAATCATTTAATAAAAATAGAGTGGAATCATATCATAGCATATTAGATGACCTATGTAAGCAAATGAATATACAAGAAGATACAATAAAGTCATTAAAGACTTTTATAAGTATGATAAACTTAAAAGACAGATATACTTATGGACATACAGAAAGAGTTGTAATTTATGTGAAATGGTTCGCTCAAATACTAAATCTAAAAGAAGAAGAGCAAATACAAATACAAATAGCTGCATATTTACATGATATAGGTAAATTAGAAATACCAGAAAATGTGTTAAATAAAAGAGGTAAATTGACAGATGAAGAATTTCAAATGTTTAGAAATCATCCTCAAGTAGGGGTAGATTTAATAAATCATATAAACCCATTTAAGGCGTTTGTACCAATAATAAAGCATCATCATGAAAGATATGATGGATACGGATATCCTGATAGGCTTAAAGGTGATAAAATACCATATTTAGCTAGAATGATTACTATAGCAGATAGTTTTGATGCCATGACATCAAATAGACCTTATAATATAAGAAAAACACATGAAGAAGGTATAGAAGAATTAAGAAAAAATGCAGGAATGCAATTTGATCCAGATTTAGTAGAAAAATTTATAGAAATGTTAGAAAAATATAAAGATAATTTTTAAAGCATAAAATGGCCTATAAAGGTCATTTTTTTTTGTCCAAGCACATATTAATTTTTAAAGGGAGGGGATTATAATGATAAGAGTATCTGATATAATGGAAAAGGAAATAATAAATGTAAAAAATGGAAAGAGAATGGGATTTATAACTGATATAGATATGGACACAAATGAAGGTAAAATAATGTCGTTTACTATAACAGGTGATTTAGGTAGAGGTATATTTTCTAGAAATGGTGAAGGACAAGTTATATTCTGGAATGATATAATAAAAATAGGATGTGATACGATAATAGTAAATATAGGTTCAGAACTTAATATAGACGAATTTAATATATAGCGAACTAAGGAGGAATAAAAAGTGCAATGCCCTTATTGTAAGTACAAAGAATCAAAAGTAATAGATTCAAGACATACAGATAGTAAATCTATTAGAAGAAGAAGAGAGTGTGAATCTTGCAAAAAAAGATTTACTACTTATGAGAAAATAGAAACAACGCCGGTAATGGTTATAAAAAAAGATAATAGCAGAGAATATTTTGATGGACAAAAGATACAAAATGGAATATTAAAATCTTGTGAAAAAAGACCTGTTTCTTTAGATCAGATAGAGGGTATTGTTTCATATATTGAAAATGAAATAAATAAATGCTACATATCTGAGATTGAAGCACAAAAAATAGGTGAAATGGTTATGGATAGGTTAAAAGATGTAGATGAAGTTGCTTATGTAAGATTTGCATCTGTATATAGACAGTTTAAAGATATAAATACATTTGTAACAGAATTAAAGAACATATTAATGGAAAAAGGAGACTAACAATGGATAAATTTATAAATGTTAAAGACGTAAAAGATAATATAGACTTTGTTAACTTGGCCATAACACTTAAATGTGTCAATGCTAAATCAAAAGACGATATGTTAAAAATATGCGATGAAGGTAAGTTTACTTTTGAAAATTTAACAAGTAATATACAAATTCACTCAGATATAGTTAACTCTATAGATGAAAATAATATAGGGCAAAAGCTAGAAGGTGATGCTTTAATAACTAATATTAAAAATGTACCATTATTGATATTTACAGCAGATTGTGTACCTATAGCATTTATAGATAAAAAAAATAAAGCTATTGGTTTAGCGCATGCCGGTTGGAGAGGTACATATGATGAAATTGGAAGAAAAACAATAAATAATATGATTTCTAAATATGAATCTAATGTAGAGGATATTATATGTGTTATAGGCCCATCAATAGGTCCTTGTTGCTATGAAGTTTCAAAGGAATTAATTGAAAAATTTAACACAATTCTTACAAACAAAGATGAAAATTTCTATATAATAAAAGAAAGTAAATATTATTTAGACTTGTGGAAAATTAATGAGATTATTTTAAAGGATGCTGGAGTAAAAAGTGAAAATATAATTAATCTAAATATATGCACTAGTTGTAAATGTGACAGCTTCCATTCTTATAGAAAACATGATAAAACAAATGAAAGAGTAGGGATGATACTAGAGATAAAATAGAGAGGAGATTAACTAAATATGAAAGTTAAAGTACTTGTAATAGATGATGAAATACATATAGTAGAGCTTTTAAAATTTAACTTAGAAATGTCTAACTATGAAGTAGAGTATGCGTATGATGGAGTAGATGGATATATAAAAGCCAAAGAAATAAAACCAGATTTAATTCTTTTAGATTGGATGTTACCAAATATAAGTGGTATTGATGTATTGAAAAAAATTAGAGCTGATAAAGATTTAAATCAAACACCAGTAATAATGTTAACAGCTAAAAATATGGAGAATGACAAAGTAGAAGGTCTAGAAATAGGAGCCGATGATTATATAACTAAGCCATTTAGTATAAAAGAATTATTTGCAAGAATAAATACAATATTAAGAAGATGTAATACTAAAACTCAGCCCGGAGATATTATACTTACAACAGGTAGTTTAAAAGTTGATCTGTATAAACATGAAGTATATAAAGGTAATCAAAAAATAGACTTAACACTTAAAGAATTTGAATTATTAAAGCTACTTTTAGAAAATAAAGGTAAAGTTCTTTCTAGAAATCATTTATTAGATAAAATTTGGGGATATGAATATTATGGAGAAACTAGAACTGTAGATGTGCATATTAGATATCTTAGAAAAAAAATAGAAGATGACAGTGCATCTGAAAAATATATTCAAACAATACGTGGAGTTGGATATAAAATTGATTAGAATAAATATATTTAGGAGAACTATTTTATGGAAGAATTAATGACTATAATCTTCTTTATTATATTAGTTTCGGTGATAGTTGCAATATTATCTATTAGATATACATTGAGATTGAGAAGGTATCTAGAAGAGTTTATTTATGTTTCTAAAAAAATTAGTAATAAAGAATTTCACTCAAGATTAAATATTTCTGCAAAAGGAGAATTAGGCGAATTAGCTAAAAACTTTAATGAAATGATAGAAATAATGGACAGTACAATTAGTGAGGTTGAATATAGTCATCTTCAAATGACATCAATATTAAAAAGTATATCTCATGGTATATTAGCGATAGATATTGATGGCAATATAATGTTAATAAATGAAGAGGCTAAAAGAATGTTAAAGTGTAACTCTGAAAAACAGATAGAAGGTCTTAATGTTAATGTACTAATAAATGAAGAAAAGCTACTTAAAGAAATAGTTTCTTTTAAAGGTTCTAAGCAAAATAAAAGTAAAGAACTAAAGATAAATGATGATTTAGTATATAAAATTAGTTTGGATCCAATATACCTTCAAGATGTTAAAAACATAATTATAGGTTCTATAATTAATATAGAAGATATAACAGAAAAAGTTAGACTAGAAAATATGAGAAGTGATTTTGTAGCTAATGTAAGTCATGAACTTAAGACTCCTTTAACATCGATTAGTGGATTTGTAGAAACCTTGAAGTTAAACGAAGATATTGATCCACAAACTAGAAATAGATTTTTAGGCATTATAGAAAGTGAGTCAAATAGATTGAAAAGACTTATAGAAGATATACTATTACTATCCTTTATAGAAAATCAGGAAAACTCATTGGTAGACAGTGTTAATATATATGAAGTTTTTATAGAAATTTATGATATGACTAGCTATATAGCTAAATCAAAAAATATAAAATTAACATATGAATTTAGTGATAAATCTATAAAAGTCTGCTCTAATAGAGATTATATAAAACAGGTATTTTTGAATTTAATAGACAATGCGATAAAATATACTCCCGAAAATAAAGAAGTTCACGTAAATGTTAGTGCATCAAAAGGTAATATATGTATTAGCATAAAAGATACAGGTGTAGGAATACCAGAAGAAGATATAGAAAGAATATTTGAAAGATTTTATCGAGTTGATAAAGCTAGAAGCAGAGATGTAGGTGGAACGGGTCTAGGATTAGCTATAATAAAACATATAGTTAAATCTCTAGGTGGAAATATAAGTGTAAAAAGTGAATTAGGTAAAGGTAGTGAATTTATTGTTATAATACCTCAAAAAAATTTCCTTTAATAAAGGAAATTTTTTTTTGTTTTTGCACAAACTAATCTAAGTTAAATATAAAATTTCTAAGAGAGATAAGTTTATTAAAAGGAGTGATAAGATGAAGGAGAGTTTTCTAAATGAAGAATTGTTTAGGAGATCATTTATAGTAGCTATAGTAATAGGAATATTATGTAGAGGATTAGTTTTGAGAGTTACTGATAAACAGTATCCATCAAGACCTCAAGATTATTTAGAACAAATAATAATCTCAGCGCTATCAGCATCTCTAGGAGCTATTGCACTACCAGCTCTTATGGACAAAGAGTTCTCTGCATTAACATTCTTTGCAGTAGCCATACAACAATTCCAAGGGCTAGCACAGCAGGAAAGAATAACATTAGAAAATATAGACAAGTCAGAAATGGTTCCTAAAGGATCATCATACGTAGAGGAAATAGCATCTACATATGAAGCAAGAAGCTATATAAGTTTGTTTTCATCGTTAGCAGCATCGCTAATATTTATATTTATGTCTAAAAAATACAACTTTAAATTTTTTGCATGTACAATAGGCGCTATTATAGGAGGAGCGATAGTAGGATTAATATTCAAAAGATATTTAAGACGTGATAGCATAGGAGACGTAGCTAAAATAATACCGGCTAAAATAAATTTTGATGGTCCAATATTAAAAGTTAATAATGTAGTGATAACTAATATTGGATTAGAAGATACTAGAAAAAAATATATTGAAGAAGGCCTAGCAGTAGAAATAATACCAAATAATCTTGGAGACTTTGGTATTGTAAATGATGAAGGTCAAAGGGAAGCTATATTACATAATATATTTTTACATCTAGGTATAAATAAAGATGTTGATGAAAAAGATATATTAGCTATCTCAAGAACAGATTTAGATAAAAATACAGTCGTATTACCTTTTATACCTATATTAAAAGATATGAATTCTATGATAGAAGTAATTAAAAGTACACCTATTATAGAAACAGCAAAAGGTCATCAGAGTGATTACAAGATAAAAATCAATAAATAATAAACAATAAAGAGGTGATTAAATGGATACAGTGTTCTTTGTAGGATTAGTTATTGGTATTTCATCTAGAGTGATAATGTTAAACTTAGATAAGAGACAATATCCTACTCAACCTAATATCTTAATGACACAAATTGTTTTAGCAGCAGTTGCATCAGCATTAGGTGCACTATTAGTACCAGCATTAAAAGACCGTTCGTATACATCAATAACATTTTTATCATTAGCAGCAGAACAATTTAGACAAGTTAGAGAAAACAGAAGAAATACATTACAAAATTTAGAAGATGTTCAATTAGTTCAAAGAGGAGAAGCATTTATAGAGGAAATAGCTAGAACATATGAAGTAAGAAATTATATGTGTATAATAACATCTTTTTCAACTGTAGGACTACACTATCTTATAATATCTGAATTAAAGTTAAGTTATAACGTAGCTTTAACTATAAGTGCGGTGGCTGGTATTATGCTAGCTTTAATTCTTAAAAAGATGCTTCAAAGAGAAAGTATAGGAGACGTAGCAGACGTAGTTCCAGTAGAAATAACTTTTGTAGATGGATTTATAATGAAGGTTGGAGATGTAAAAGGAATAACTAATGTAGGTTTAAAATCAGATAGAGAAAGATATCTTTCTAAAGGATTGGGTATAGAAATAATACCTAAAGATAAAAGTTATAGTAATGCAGGAATATTAATGGATCCAGGTCAAAGACAAGCTATATTGTATAATATTTACTCTAGAATGGGAATACTTAGAGAGCACAATGAACCAGCATTTTATCCATTACCAAGAAGAAATGCTCAACATGAAAGTTTAGTTTTAGCATATATGCCTGTGGAAAAGGACATGGACAAACTTATAGAGGCAGTTAAATCATGCCCAATACTTTCAAGTGCAAAAGGTAAAAACTTATCATTAAAAAATACTCCGATAGGTAAGAAAGGAAGTGCATAAAAATGGCAATGAATGTAGGTTTGAATGAATATGCATTAGCTATAATTACAATGGATAAAAATCTTAAAAGTGGTGGAGGTTGTCCAATATTTTATGCAGAGGATAATGATGACTTACAGCATAAAGCTATGTTGATGGCGAAAAGTGTAGGTGGTATGGTTCATGATATGACAAATGGAACTTTGATTATAGTCAAACATTAAAAGGTACCTTTAGGTACCTTTTGAATTATAGGGAATATTGACTATATTTATCAAAACATGGTATTATAATATGATGTATTTACTAAAGAAAAGTGGTGATAATATATGGAAGTAAATGTTAAAAATATAAATAATGTAATTAGTAAAGTATATAAAAATAGTATTGCTGATGAATTAGGCATTGAAGTTGGAGATTTACTTATGTCTATAAATGGGCAAACTATAAATGATATAATAGAGTATAGATTTTTACTGAGTGATGAGTATTTAGAAGTTGAAATAAAAAAAATCAACGGAGAAATATATATATATGAAATAGAAAAGGATTATGATGATGATTTAGGAATTGAATTTACAAATCCTATAATAGACCAAGCAAAAAGTTGTAGAAATAAATGTGTATTTTGTTTTATAGATCAACTTCCTAAAGGGATGAGAGAAACTCTTTATTTTAAAGATGATGATTCAAGACTATCATTTTTACAAGGAAACTTTGTAACACTTACTAATATGAGTGAAGAAGATATAGATAATATAATTAAGTATAGAATAAGCCCTATAAATATATCTGTACATACGACTAATCCTGAGTTAAGACAGAAAATGATAAATAATAGATTTGCAGGGAAATTATATAGTATAATGCAAAGACTTGCAGATGCACAGATTCAAATGAATTGTCAAATTGTATTATGTCCCGGATATAATGACAAAGAAGAATTAACAAGAACTATAAGTGATTTAGAAAAATTATATCCATATGTAAATAGTGCGGCAATTGTTCCGGTTGGAATTACTAAACACAGAAGCCATTTACCTAATTTAGATATATTTAATGAAAAGACAGCAAATGAAACTATCGACCAAATACAAAATATTCAAAAGATATATCTAGATAAAATAGGTACAAGATTTGCCTTTTTATCAGATGAATTTTATATTATAGCTAATAGAAAATTATTAGAATATGATAAATATGAAGGATTTATACAATTTGAAAATGGTGTAGGTATGATAAGTAAGCTTGAAAGAGAAATACAAGAACATTTAATAACAATTTCTCAAGCACAGAGAATGAGAAAAAAGAAAATATCTATAGCAACAGGTCATTCAGCATTTGAATTTATAAAACAAATGGCAGATGAAATTATGAATACATGTAAAGATGTAGAAATCAATGTGTTTAAAATTGTGAATGATTTTTTTGGAGAGACAATAACAGTTTCAGGACTAATAACAGCTACAGATATTATAGAACAATTGAAAGATAAAGACTTAGGCGAAACTTTATATATACCAAGAAGTATGCTTAAAGCAGACGAGGAAATATTCCTAGATAATATAACTTTAGATGAGTTACAAAAGACAATGAACATAGAAGTTGTACCATGCTTAAATGAAGGGTGTGACTTTATAGATAAAATATTAAAATAAATTTTTAAAGGTGAAAGGAGAATATTATGAGCGATAACAGACCGATTGTTGCAGTAGTAGGAAGACCGAATGTTGGAAAATCAACATTATTTAATAAATTAGCAGGAAAAAGAATATCTATAGTAGAAGATACTCCTGGCGTTACTAGAGATAGAATATTTACAGAGGTGGAATGGTTAAACAGATATTTCACATTAATAGATACTGGAGGTATTGAGCCAGAAAATGGAGATATAATATTATCTCATATGAGAAATCAAGCTATGCTTGCTATGGATATGGCTCACATCGTACTTTTTGTAGTTGACGGAAAGTCAGGATTAACACCAGCAGATAGAGAAGTAGCACAAATACTTAGAAAGACTAACAAACCTGTAATATTAGTAGTTAATAAAATAGATAGCCAAAGTCAATTCGATAATGTTTATGATTTCTATGAGTTAGGACTTGGAGTGCCATATGCAATATCAAGTGCAAATAGTATGGGACTTGGAGATTTACTAGATGAAGTTATTCAGAATTTTCCAGAAGGATTAAACACTGAGTATGACGAAGATATAATAAGAGTTGCTATAACTGGAAAGCCTAATGCAGGAAAAAGTTCAATACTTAATAATATATTAGGAGAAGAAAGAGTTATAGTAAGTCCTATAGCGGGTACAACAAGAGATGCAGTAGATACTTATGTAGAAAAGAATGGACAAAAATTCCTTCTTATAGATACTGCTGGATTAAGAAGAAAAAGCAAAATATACGAATCTGTAGAGAAATACAGTGTAATAAGATCTATGGCAGCTGTTGACAGAGCAGACGTTGTTTTAATAGTAATAGATGCTGCAGAAGGAATTACAGAACAAGATACAAAAGTTGCAGGTATAGCACACGATGAAGGTAAGGCTTGTGTATTCGTAGTAAATAAGTGGGACTTAATAGAAAAAGATAATAAAACTTTAGGTAATTATACTAAGGATATAAAAGAAAAGTTCCCATTCATGATGTATGCACCAGTGGTATTTGTATCAGCTAAAACTAATCAAAGAATGAGTAAAGTATTAGAAGTAGCAGAATATGTAGCAAGTGAACATGCTAAAAGAGTATCTACTTCAGCATTAAATGATGTAATTGGTGAAGCTGTAATGTTAAATCAACCACCATCAGATAAAGGAAAGAGATTAAAGATTTATTATGGATCTCAAACTGGAGTTAAGCCACCTAAATTTACATTATTTATAAACGATAAAAAGTTAACTCACTTCTCATATCAAAGATATCTTGAAAATAAGATAAGAGAAAACTTTGGATTTGAAGGTACACCAGTACAATTTGAGTACAGAGAAAAAAATAGAGGTTAATAAAACTACCTAAGGGGGATTAATATGCTTAGCTATATATTAATTATTATAATTGCCTATCTTTTAGGAAATATATCAACGTCTTATTTAGTAGCTAAAAAAATGATTGGTGTTGATATAAGAACTCAAGGTTCTGGTAATGCAGGATCAACAAATGTGCTAAGAACTCTTGGTAAAAAGGCAGGAGCAATTACATTTTTAGGAGATTTATTGAAGGGTATGATTGCTGTATTTATAGCACAAATTGTAGCAAGATTTACAGGAATTGATGTGGTTACATCTGGATATATAGCTGTTATAGGTGTTGTATGTGGTCATAATTGGCCTGCATTCTTAGGTTTTAGAGGGGGCAAAGGCGTGGCTACATCTTTAGGAGCTATGATTGCTGTAAATCCTATAATAGCATTAACTTGCTTTGGTATATTCTTAATAATTGTAGCTGTAACTAAATATGTATCGTTAGGTTCAGTATTAGGTATATCAATGTCTCCTATATTTATGATGTTTTTAAATAATAAAAAAGGTCTATTGGTTACATTATTTTTAACTATATCAGTTATATATACTCACAGAGAAAATATAAAAAGATTATTAAAAGGAACTGAGAGAAAGATAGGTCAAAAAAAAGAATAATTTAGCATGGTTAGGTGGTGTTTTAAATGGAAAAATTATGTATACTAGGAGCTGGAAGCTGGGGAAGTGCATTAGGACTTGTACTAGCTAAAAAAGGCTATCAAGTAAATATGTGGACTTTAAGTGAAGAACAAGCTGAAAAGATAAATAGAACAAGAGAAAATATAGACTATTTGCCTGGAGTATTGTTTCCAAATAACATAACATTAACTACAGACATAGAAGAGGCAATAAAAGATAGTAAGATAATAGTATTAGCAGTGCCATCACAAGCAATAAGAAGTGTTTGTAAACAAATAAAAACATTTGTTAAAGATGACCAGATAATTGTTGATGTTGCAAAAGGACTTGAAAAAGGAACTGGGCTTAGACTATCGGAAGTATGTGAGCAAGAGTTACCAAATAATCCATATGTAACATTATCTGGTCCATCACATGCAGAGGAAGTAGCTAAGGATATACCTACAACAGTTGTAGTAGCATCTAAGGATTTAGAAATAGCTCAAAGTGTTCAGGACATATTTATGAGCCCTAAGTTTAGAGTATATACAAATCCTGATATAGTAGGTGTTGAATTAGGTGGAGCTTTAAAGAATATAATAGCCTTTGGAGCTGGTATATGTGATGGATTAGGATATGGTGATAATGCTAAGGCAGCTTTGATGACTAGAGGAATTAGAGAAATCGGAAGGCTAGGTCAAGCAATGGGTGCTAATTCATCTACTTTTGCAGGACTTTCAGGTATAGGTGATCTAATAGTTACTTGTACGAGTATGCACAGTAGAAATAGAAGAGCCGGTATACTAATAGGTCAAGGTAAAACTTTAGATGAAACATTAAAAGAAGTAAAAATGGTAGTCGAGGGAATTACAGCTACAGAGGTAGCACATGAAGTGGCTAAAGATTTTAAAATAGATATGCCGATAACTAATGCAATATATTCAGTATTACATAATGGGTTAAATCCAAATGAAGTAGTGATAGAATTGATGATGCGAAACAAAACTCATGAAATGGAAGAAGTAGTTGAAGATAAGCTAGGATTTTAATCCTAGCTTTTTTTCATATGATTAAAGTAAATTTTTTATAAATAAAATAATTAAGTTTTTTATGTAATAATCTATTTTAAATTTTATATAATTAAATTTTCTTTATAAAATTAAGATAAAATTTACTTTAATATTTAAAATAAAATAAAATTATTAGTAATAATAGTCCTAAATCCTAAATATAATTTATTAAGAAACTATATGCAGGAGGGGAATTTAATGAACAACATATATGAAGACATAGCAAAAAGAACACAGGGAGATATATATATTGGTGTAGTAGGACCTGTGAGAACAGGAAAATCTACATTTATAAGAAAGTTTATGGAAAAATTAGTATTACCAAACATAGAGAATGATTTCAAAAGAGAAAGAACTCAGGATGAAATACCACAAAGTGGATCAGGGAAAACTATTATGACAGTTGAGCCAAAATTTGTTCCAGCAGATGGAGTGGAAATAAAAATAAGAGACACAGTATCTTTAAAAGTTAGAATGGTTGATTGTGTAGGATACATAGTAGATGGGGCTTTAGGCCATGAAGAAGATGGAAAACAAAGATTAGTTTCGACACCATGGTCACAAGAAGCTATGACATTTGAACAAGCAGCAGAAATAGGAACTAAAAAAGTTATAAGAGATCATTCTACTTTAGGTATAGTAGTACTTACAGATGGATCAGTAACTGGAATAGATAGAGGCAATTATCTTTCAGCTGAAGAGAGAGTTATATCTGAATTAAAATCACTTAACAAGCCATTTGCAATTGTATTAAATACATTAGACCCTGATAGTGAAGAAACTGAACTATTGAGAGCAGAATTAGAAGAAAAGTATGATGCACCTATAGTTCCATTAAATGTTTTAGCTATGGACGAAGAAGATATAGAAAATGTTATGGAAACAGTACTTTATGATTTTCCATTAAATGAAATAAGAATAAACTTACCAGAATGGATAGAAGGCCTAGAAACAAACCATTGGGTAAAAAATAATATAATATTCGCATTAAAAGAAAGTATAGCAGAGATAGGCAAAATAAGAGATATAAATGCGATTGTGGAAGGATTTTCTGAGTTGGAGTTTTTAGAGGATACTTCGGTAGACAATGTTGAGCTTGGTGAAGGTGTAATAACTATAGATTTAGCAGCTAAACAAGGATTATTCTATAATGTTTTAGAAGAAAAAAGTGGATTTAAGATAGAAGGAGATCATCAATTATTAAGTCTTGTAACTAAATTATCAAGAGTTAAAAATGAGTATGATAAAATAGAGTCTGCTTTAATAGATGCTAAGACTAAGGGATATGGTGTTGTAGCACCATCATTAGAAGAACTTAGCTTAGAAGAACCAGAAATAATAAAACAAGGAAAACAATATGGTGTTAAATTAAGAGCTAATGCTCCTTCTCTTCATATTATAAAAGCAGACATATCAACTGAAATATCTCCTATAGTTGGAAGCCAAAATCAAGGAGAAGAGATGGTTAAGTACTTACAAGATGAGTTTGAGCAAAATCCAAGTGAAATATGGTCATCAAATATGTTTGGAAAATCATTACATGATTTAGTTAAAGAACAACTACAAAGTAAGTTATATACTATGCCAGAAGAAATAAGAATAAAAATACAAAAAACATTACAAAAAATCATAAATGAAGGTAGTATGAATATAATAACTATTTTGTTATAGTAAGGAAAAAAGGTTAATTTTTTATAATATAAAATTAACCTTTTTTTATTACCTAATACAATATTGATTTAATAGATAATCATTAGATATATAAATAAATTTTTTATTATAATGGAGCTTAAATTTGTATAATATTATAGTATATTAATATATATTTTATTTATATACTTTGATATAATTTTAATTTTCAGAATATATTTACGATTTTAAAATTCAGAAAATTGAAAAAATAAAAAGGTGTAATTAAATTTTTATTGAATTATTATTTTGAAGAGATTAAGTTTTAAACGTACTTATAAAGAAATATATATTTAATCTCAATTTTATTATTTTATCTAGGAGGGTATCTTATGGAAGGAATTGTTAATGCTATCAATAATGTCATTTGGAGTAATTGGCTTGTATATTTATGTTTAGGTGCAGGAATTTATTTTTCTTTTAGAACCAGATTTTCACAAGTTAGAAACATTAAAGAAATGGTAACATTGTTATTTAAAGGAGAAAAATCAGCAGAGGGAATATCTTCATTTCAAGCACTATGTACTGCTTTAGCAGGGCGTATAGGAACAGGTAATATAGCCGGAGTTGCAACGGCTATAGCAATGGGAGGTCCAGGAGCATTATTTTGGATGTGGGCAATAGCATTTTTAGGAGCAGGGTCAGCATTTGCAGAATCTGCATTAGCTCAAATATATAAAGAAGAACATGATGGACAATATAGAGGAGGGCCAGCATATTATATTGAAAAAGGATTTGGAAATACAACTTTTTCTAAGTGGTATGGCATATTATTTGCAATAGCAACAGTATTAGCAACAGGACTATTTTTACCAGGAGTTCAATCTAATTCAATAGCTGTAGCAGTAAAAAATGCATTTAATATAAATCCTCAAATAATAGCTATAGTTTTAGTAATTTTATTAGCACTTATAATATTTGGTGGAATAAAAAGAATTGGATCTGCTGCAGAATTAATAGTACCTTTTATGGGTGGGTTATATATATTAATGTCTTTGGTGATAATAGCTGTTAATATAGGACAATTGCCAGATGTAATAGCATTAATATTTAAATCTGCATTTGGAGCAGAACAAGCATTTGCAGGAATAATAGGATCAACAATAGCATGGGGAGTAAAACGTGGAGTTTACTCAAATGAGGCTGGTCAAGGAACAGGACCTCAAGCGGCAGCAGCAGCTGAAGTAACACATCCAGCTAAGCAAGGTTTAGTTCAAGCATTTTCAGTATATGTAGATACATTATTTGTATGTTCAGCAACAGGATTTATGATATTAATGACAGGAAGCTACAATGTAATAGGTGAAGGTGGAGCTATGATAGTAGAAAATCTTCCGGGAGCAGAGATAGGACCTATATATACTCAAACTGCTGTAAGTAGCTTGATTCCAGGATTTGGGGAAGCTTTTGTAGCAATAGCATTATTCTTCTTTGCATTTACAACGTTAATGGCATATTATTATATAGCTGAAGTTAACGTAACATATATATGTAAGAAAATAACAGGCGGAAGTAGCAGTAAATTAGGAATAAATTTATTAAGAATTGTGTTACTAGGAGCAGTAGCATTTGGTTGTGTAAAAACAGCAGCACTAGCATGGACATTAGGGGATATAGGAGTTGGAAGTATGGCATGGCTTAATATAGTAGCTATACTTGGCTTATCAAATATAGCTATGAAGTGCTTTAAAGATTATGAAAGTCAATTAAAATCTGGAGTACCTAGAGAGGAGATATATTTTGATCCTAAGAAATTAGGAATAGAAAATGCTGATTTCTGGGTGGAAAGAAATAAACAAAGAGTAAAAAATATTAAATAAATCAAAAGGGCTTTTTAGTGTATTTTTATACTAAAGGGCCTTTTGATATTTATGTATAATATGTTTTTATAAATTTTACAGGCAATTAATATACTTAACGAAAAAATAAATAAAAGATTAAGGTTTATTTAAATATATGATGCTAATTAATGAAATATTAACATATTTAACCATTGCTTAACACACTAAAAATATAGGAGATGAGTATAATTTATTAAGGAAATTAAATCCAGGAATCATAAAAATTATTTTGAGTTGGGATGAATTCCTAAAAATTATATAGGGGGATAGTTTATGGAATCTGTGATTAATGCGATTAATAGTGTGATTTGGAGTAATTGGTTGATAGGGCTTTGTTTAGGGGCAGGAGTTTATTTTTCTCTTAGAACTAGATTTTTACAAGTTAGACACATTAAAGAAATGGTAATCTTACTTGTGAAAGGCGAAAAATCAGCAGAAGGAATATCTTCATTTCAAGCTTTATGTACAGCATTAGCAGGTCGTATAGGAACTGGAAATATAGCTGGAGTTGCAACGGCTATAGCGATGGGAGGACCTGGAGCACTATTTTGGATGTGGGCAATAGCATTTTTGGGAGCAGGCTCAGCATTTGTTGAATCTACTCTGGCACAAATTTATAAAGAAGTAGACGATGGGCAATATAGAGGTGGTCCAGCTTATTATATAGAAAAATGTATGGGATTAAAATGGTACTCTATACTATTTGCAGTAGCGACAGTATTAGCAACAGGATTTTTCTTACCGGGTGTTCAAGCAAATTCAATAGTAGTAGGAGTGCAAAATGCTTTTGGAATGCAAACTTGGATAGCTGGAATATTTGTGGTAGCATTATTGGCACTTATAATATTTGGTGGTATAAAAAGAATTAGTTCAGCAGCAGAGTTAATAGTACCATTTATGGGAGCTGCATATATACTAATGGCTTTAGTAATAATATTTGTAAATATAGAGAAATTACCAGATGTATTATCATTAATATTTAAATCTGCGTTTGGATCAGAACAAGCATTTGCAGGAATAATAGGGTCAACAATAGCATGGGGAGTAAAACGTGGAGTTTATTCAAATGAGGCAGGTCAAGGAACAGGACCTCAAGCAGCTGCAGCTGCAGAAGTTAGTCATCCAGCTAAGCAAGGTTTTGTTCAAGCATTTTCAGTATATGTAGATACATTATTTGTATGTTCAGCAACAGGATTTATGATATTAATGACAGGAAGTTATAATGTATTGAATGCTAAAGGTCAAATGATAGTAGAAAATTTACCAGGAGTAGATTTTGGCCCTGCATTTACACAGATAGCAGTAGATAAATTAATACCAGGATTTGGAGCAGCTTTCGTAGCAATAGCATTATTCTTCTTTGCATTTACAACATTAATGGCTTATTACTATATAGCAGAGGTTAATTTAGCTTATTTATATAAAAAGATATTTAAAGGCAATGACAACTCGAAAAAATATGTAATGGTAGGTTTAAAAATAGTGTTATTATGTGCAACTTATTATGGATGCATAAAAACAGCAACATTGGCTTGGGCAATGGGGGATATAGGTGTAGGTATGATGGCATGGTTAAATATAATAGCTATATTGATAATAGCCAAACCTGCATTAGTAGCTCTCAAAGATTATGAAGAGCAAAAGAAAGCTAATATACCTAGAGAAAATATAAACTTTGATCCTATCAAACTAGGAATTGAAAATGCAGATTTTTGGGTAGAAAAATTAAAAAATAAATAATTGAAATTATAAAATAGGCTAATTTATTAAATTAGTCTATTTTCATGTTGAAAGCATTTACTTACATAATTAAAATTAGCTACTTATGTTACACATTAGCGTTAAATATGTATTTTAGTAGAAATTATAAAAAGTATGTAATCCTTTTGTAAATTACAATAAGAGGATATATGGTGGTTATTGGAGAAATAATTAAGTAAATTATTTGCATTGAAAGGAGAAAAATATTGAGAAAAATAAGACGCTCTAAGGTTTTAATACTAGGAGTATTTATATATTTAATATTTCAAATATCACTAGTATTTTTAAGTAAAAATACAAAAACACTAGCATTAGAAGTAGAGGAGTTTAAAGCCACTATGAAAACTAAGGGTATAATAGTTAGAGAAGAGTATTTAATAACTTCACAGGATAATGGGATTTTAGATTTAAAATTTAAAGATGGAGATAAAGTAAGGAAAAATGAAACAATAGCATATATAAAGAAAGATAAAAAAGTCGATAAAATAGATAAAAAAATAAATAAAGCTAATGAAGACATTAAAAATATTACAAAATCAGTAAGTGAGTCAAGTAATGAAATAGCTAAAGAAATAGAAGAAAATAAATTAAAAAATAAAAAAGAGGAGAAAAAAATTCTTCAAAGTGAAAAAGAAAAAAGTACATCTTATGTTAGTACAGAAGTGTCAGGAGTTATATCATATAAGTTTGATAATATGGAAAATAAATATACACTGGATGAATTGAAAAAAATAACTAGTAACGATATAGAAAAAGAAGAAAATAACTATACACAAGTAAAAGATAATTCGACAATAAAAAAAGGAGAACCTATAGCTAGAATTATAAATAATTATGAATCTTATATAGTAACATGCATATCAAAAGATGAATCAAAAAATTTTGTAAAAGGTGAAACTTTAAAAATAGTATTAAATAAAGAAGAAATAGATGCGAAAGTAGATCAAATAGAAAAAAATGGATCAAATGTTACTATTATATTTAAAATAACTAATCAAAATGTAGGAATTTACGATACAAGAGTAGAAGAATTTGATATAATATATAAACAAATAGAAGGTTTAAAAATACCTAAAAGTTCTGTAAAAGTTGTCAATGGAAAAAAAGGCGTATATGTAGTAAATGAACAAACTCAAGATATTGAATTTATAGAATTAGAAGGAATAGAACATGAAGATAAGGAGTTTGTATATCTAGATTATTATAAAAACAATATAGATGGATCCAAGACGGTTAATTTATACGATGAGATTATTTTAAGGCCAAATGCTATAAATAAAAATATTAAAATGAAGTAGGTGAAAAAATGAGTGACATAAAGGAAAACTTAAATTACATAAGAAATAATATAAAAAAATCAACAGAAAAATCGAATAGAAAAGAAAATGATGTTATGTTGTTAGCTGTGACTAAAACCGTAGATGTAGATGATGTACAAGAAGCCATAAACAATGGAGTAACAGATGTAGGTGAAAATAAACCACAAGAGCTTGCTAGGAAGTATGAAGTATTAGGTGATAAGGTTAATTGGCATTTAATAGGAAGTTTACAAACTAATAAAGTAAAGTATATAATAGACAAGGTCTACATGATACATTCATTAGATAGAGAAGTTTTATGTGAAGAAATTCAAAAAAGAGCCGAAAAAATAAATAGAACAATAAATTGTTTAGTTCAAGTAAATATATCAAAAGAAGAAAGTAAGCATGGATTAGAAGAAGGCAATGTTTTAGAATTTATTGAAAATGTATCTAACAAATACAAAAATATAAGAATAAGAGGTCTTATGACTATGGCACCTTTTACTGAAGATGAAGAAGCTGTAAGAAAAGTATTTAAGGGGCTTAAAGATTTATCTATAAGTATTGAACAAAAAAATATTCCGAATGTATCTATGGAATACTTATCTATGGGTATGAGTAATGATTATGAAATAGCCATAGAAGAAGGATCAACGATTGTAAGAGTAGGGACGTCAATATTTGGAGCAAGAAACTATAATAAATAGCAAACTAATGAATAAATATTAAGGAGGAAGTTAACAATGGGAGATGGATTATTTTCGAAATTCAAAAACTGGGTGGTTGATGAAGATGATGATTATGAGTACATGGAAGAAGAAGAAGAGATAGTTGTAGAAGAAGAAGAAATAGGTGAAGGAATTGGTAATGCAATAAAAAGTACAAATAATATTGTTAAATTACATACTACTACACAAATGAAAGTAGTAATAGTAGAGCCTAAAAAGTATGATGAAGTAACTACTATAGCGGATCATTTAAAAAGTAAGAGAGCTGTTATAGTTAACTTAGAAAACTTAAATGATGCTACAGCTAGAAAATCTATATTTGATTTTATGAATGGAGCAGTATATGTATTAGATGGAACAATACAAAAGGTATCTAAAGCAATATTTATATTAGCACCTAATAATGTAGACATAGATGCTAGTATAAAAAAAGAGCTTGAAAATAGTAAAACATTATTCCCTTGGCAAAATACAAAATAATAAAAAAATAAATAAAAAGTAGAGGGGTTTTTAGATGAGTACAAGTTTAATAGGGTATGCACTATATAAGCTATTTGATATATTGATATGGATCATAGTTATTAGAAGTTTTATGACTTGGATACCTAATTTAATGAATAGTGATATAGGAAGTAGTATATATAATTTTTTAAACAGTGTTACATATCCAATAGAAGCACCTATAAGAAATGTAATGTATAAATACAGTAGTGGACCAGTAGATTTTTCTCCTATGATAGCTATATTAGTTTTAATGCTATTAAAGAGGGTTGCGCTATTAATATTCTAGTAAGGCGATATAATGGAAAAATTAAAATTAACTAACCATATTAAAGATATAGATTTAAAAAATAAAATGTTTAAAATTATAGATAAAGCTAACAGCTGTCTAAAAAATTATGATGTGAAACAAACAGATTTTTTTAATCCTTATGAAATAAAAAATGCTATTTCCATACTTAATTCAAATAGCGACTTAAAATATGCAGTTGATGGTGGATATGATAATGCAGAAAGATGCGCTATATTTATATATCCATTTTATATGGAATATGAAGATATAAATCAAGGTTTAAGATTCCTACAAATAGAAGGTAATTTTAAATTTAGAAATGTATCTCATAAAGACTATTTAGGTGCTATATTAAGCTTAGGTATAAAAAGAGAAAAGGTTGGAGATATTATTATACATGATAATTTTTGTCAATTAATAGTTAGCGAAGATATTTGTGATTTTATATTAATTAATTTGAATAAAGTAGCTAGAAACAATGTAAAAGTTTTTGAAATAAATAAAAGCGACATAATCGAGAGTAGACCAAGCTATAAAGAATTATCTTTTACTGTATCTTCTCAGCGTATAGATTGTATAATTAGCGGTCTATACAATATATCTAGACAGGAAAGTATTAAATGTATAAATAGTGAAAGAGTTCAAGTTGATTATGAAAAAATAACAACTCCATCTAAAGAAATAAAAGATGAATCACTAATTTCTGTTAGAGGTAAAGGAAGATCTAAAATAGTAAAAATTGGTGAAATCACTAAAAAAGGAAGAATAAAAATTGAAGCTAAGTTAATAATATAGGAGGAAATATATGCTAACTCCAATAGAGATAGAAAACAAAGAGTTTAAAAAGGCAATAAGAGGATTCAAAGAAGAGGAAGTAGATGAATTTCTAGATATAGTTAAAGAAGACTTTGAAGTTTTATATAGAGAAAATGTAGAGCTTAAAGAAAAAGTAAGACTATATCAAGATCAAATAAATAAATATGAAAATATAGAGGAAACTTTAAAGGCGACTCTTATAAGAGCAGAAAGTGTTGCTGAAGATACTTGTAGTGCAGCTAATAAAAAAGCTAAAATAATGATTGAAGAAGCTGACTTAAAATCTAGACAAATAATAGAACAAGCAAATAACAGGGTCGTAGATATAAGAAAAGAATATGATGAAATGGTAAAAGAATTTAAAATATTTAGAAATAAATTCAAGTCATTATTAGAAGATGAAATAAGAAGTATAGACGAAATATTTTATAATGTAGATGATAATAATGGACGTGGTTTTGAAACAACAACACTGTTTGATTTAGAAAAAGGAACAGAAGTTGCTGTAACAATGGAACAACCTTAATTAAAAAAATATTGACTATTACAAAAACTTGTTATAAAATTTCATATTATATAACAAAATATAATTATATAAAAGCTATGATGGAGACAGTAAGCTTTAAATAATTTCACAGAGAGTTGGGTAAGCTGAGAACCAATAAATTTATAAAGTCGAAGATCACTCCTAAGCTGCAGGCTGAACGATTATAATCAATTAAGCTGAGCCGGTTAGTGCCGTTAAACTATACTATAGAGTGCTATAAAATATTTTATTAATAATATTTTATAGAATTAGGGTGGTAACGCGATTAATACTCGTCCCTTTTATTAGGGGGCGGGTTTTTTTATGTAAAAATAAACTCCACTATATTAACACCTGGGTATATACAAGGTTATAAATAAAATAAATTTAAAGAAAGGGTGATATTATGGCAAACTTTAAGCCATTAGTAGACAGTTCTGTAAAACAAGCAGAAGCAGAGGTTTCAAAATATTGGAATGATATCAATATGCTTGAAAAAACTTTAGAAAAAGGTAAAAATGATCCAAGTTTTGTATTCTATGAAGGACCACCAACAGCAAATGGAAATCCTGGAATACATCACGTTATAGCTAGAACATTAAAAGATTCAGTTTGTAGATACAAGACTATGAACGGATATCAAGTAAAGAGAAAAGCTGGATGGGATACTCATGGATTACCTGTAGAAATACAAGTAGAAAAAGAATTAGGATTATCTGATAAGCAACAAATAGAAGCTTATGGACTAGATAAATTTAATGCTAAATGTAGAGACTCTGTATTTTCTTTTGAAAAACAATGGAGAGAAATGACAGAAAGAATGGCATATGAAATAGACCTAGATAATCCATATATAACATTAGATAATAACTATATAGAATCTGTATGGTGGATATTAGATAAATTTAATAAAGAAGGGTATGTATATGAAGGGCATAAGATACTTCCATATTGCCCAAGATGTGGGACAGGACTTGCATCACATGAAGTTGCTCAAGGGTACAAAGAAGTTAAAAATAACACAGTAATAGCTAAGTTTAAAAGAGCTGATGCTAATGAATATTTCTTAGCTTGGACAACTACTCCATGGACATTACCTTCAAATGTTGCTTTAACAGTAGGACCAGAGGTTGACTATATAAAAGTTAAACAAAATGATGAAGTATATTATGTTGCAAAAGCTTTAGCTAATAAAGTATTAGGTGAAGATTATGAAGTATTAGAAGAAATGAAAGGTAAAGATTTAGAGCATATACAATATGAACAATTAATGCCTTTTGTTGAAACTGATGAAAAAGCATTCTTCGTAACTTGTGGTGATTATGTAACAACTGAAGATGGTACAGGTATAGTACATACTGCTCCAGCATTTGGTGAAGATGACTACAATTTAGGTAGAAAATACGGTTTACCAGTATTACAACCAGTAGATGAAAGCGGTAAGTTTACAACTACTCCATGGGAAGGAAAATTTGTCATGGAAGAAGGAGTAGACGTTGAAATAATAAAATGGTTACACGGAGAAAATAAATTATTCAGCAAAGAAAAGGTAGCTCATAACTATCCTCACTGTTGGAGATGCCAAACTCCACTTGTATACTATGCTAAGCCAAGCTGGTATATAGAAATGACAAAATTAAAAGATAAATTAATCGAAAATAATAATACAGTTGAATGGTATCCATCTTTCGTAGGAGAAGGAAGATTCGGTAACTGGTTAGAAAACTTAAATGACTGGGCAATATCTAGAAGTAGATATTGGGGAACTCCTTTAAATATATGGAAGTGTGAATGTGGACATAAAGACTCAGTTGGTTCAAGAGAAGAATTAGCTAAAAAGGCTATAGAGGATGTAAATCCAGAAACAGTAGAGTTACACAGACCATATGTTGATGATATACATTTAAAATGTGAGTGCTGTGGAAAGCCAATGACAAGAGTAACAGAAGTTATAGACTGTTGGTTTGACAGTGGATCAATGCCATTTGCACAACATCATTATCCATTTGAAAACAAGGAAAACTTTGAAGAATTATTCCCTGCTGACTTTATATGTGAAGGGATAGATCAAACAAGAGGATGGTTCTATTCGTTACTTGCAATATCTACATTTGTTATGGGGAAAGCTCCATACAAGAGAGTTTTAGTTAATGATCTTGTACTTGACAAAGAAGGTAAAAAGATGAGTAAGTCTAGAGGAAATACTGTAAATCCATTTGAATTATTTGATCAACACGGAGCAGATGCTTTAAGATGGTACTTATTATACGTATCTCCACCATGGACTCCAACAAGATTTGATGTTGATGGTTTAAAAGAAGTTCAAAGTAAGTTCTTAGGAACTATGAAAAATGTATATAACTTCTTCACATTATATGCAAATATGGATGAAGTAAATCCAACTGAATTCTTTGTAGAATACAAAGATAGACCAGAATTAGATAGATGGATATTATCTAAGTTTAACAACTTAAAGAAAGAAGTAGAAGAAAACTTAGCTATATTTGAATTAAATAAAACAGTAAGAATGATACAAGATTTCATAAATGAAGATTTATCTAACTGGTATATAAGACGTTCAAGAAGAAGATTCTGGGCAACTGAATTAACAGAAGATAAAAAATCAGTGTATAACACAACTTATGAGATATTAACAGAGCTTTGTGGTTTAATAGCTCCATTTGCTCCATATATATCTGAAGAAATATATAGAAACTTAACTAATGAAGTTTCAGTTCACTTAAGTTCATATCCAAAAGCTAATTTAGAGTTAATAAACAATGAATTAGAAATTAAAATGGACTTAGTTAAGAATCTAGTTACTTTAGGTAGAGCATCAAGAGAAGCTACAAGAATAAAAGTACGTCAACCAATACAAAAAGTATTAGTAGATGGAAAATATGAAGAAACTATAAGTGATGTAGTAGAATTAATAAAAGAAGAGCTTAATGTAAAGGAAGTTGTATTTGCTAAAGACCTAGGCGAATATATGAACTTTACATTAAAGCCAAACTTTAAAGTATTAGGACCTGTATTAGGTGCAAAAATGAAATTCTTTGCTGGAGCTTTAAATAAGTTAAATCCTAGTGAAGTAGTACCTAAATTAGAAAATGGAGAAAGTTTAACTGTAGATATAGATGGAGAAAACTTTGAATTTAACAAAGAGCATGTATTAGTTAATATATCTGCTAAAGAAGGATTTAATGTATCTATGGAAAATAACTTATTCGTTATATTAGATACTACATTAACTACAGAGTTAATAGAAGAAGGATATGCAAGAGAATTTATATCTAAAATACAACAATTAAGAAAAGCAAGTAATTTTGATGTATTAGACAACATAGATATAGAATTCTGTTCTGATGATGAGATAGCAAATGCAGTTGAAAATTACAAAGATTATATAAAATCAGAAACTTTAGCTTTAGAAATAACTAGAGTAAGTGATGAAAGCTTAGAAAAACATAACTTAAATGACCATATGACAGGTATAAAAGTTACAAGAAAATAATATGAAAAACTCCTCATAGTAGTAATTCTACGAGGAGTTTTTTTGTAAAATATGGAAATTATAATAGATAAAAAAATAACCTTATAAAACTTAATTAAAATAAAAAGTCAGAAGTATTAATTTTAAGGATATAAAATTAAAAATAAAATATAATGTTAAAAAAATATCAATAAGATTAGAATTAAAATTAAAAAAATAAGTCTAAAACTAAAAAAAGATAAAAAAATAAAGTATAAATATTTAAAGGTTTTGAAAATTTAAAAATTTTCAAATGGAAAATAATTTAAAAAAACTTTAAAAAAGTATATAAAAAAACAATATAAAATATAAAAATACCTTTTAAAAATGTTTTTATAAGCTGAAAAACTTAATAAAATAAAGTTAAAACTAAAAAAATACACTTAAAATAAAAAGAAAGTGATGAATTTTATAAAAAAATTAGAAATTGCATGAAAACAATGAAAACGGTGTCGAAATGTGATAGAATTAACTTGGGTATTATATAAAAAGTTAGAAAATTGAGGGAGGAAAAAAATTTAATGGATGTAAGTGCAAAAACACAAGAAAAGAAAAAGATGGGGTTTATGGACAAGATAGAAAAGCTTGGAAATAAATTACCTCATCCAGTTCTGATGTTTATATACATTGGAATGTTTGTATTAGTTCTTTCAGCAGTACTAGGAAGTCTAGGAGTGGTAGCTCATACAGAGCTAGGAGATTTCCCAATAAACAACTTGTTAGGTCAAAAGCCTATAGAAGTATTAAAAGTAGGTCCTACAGGGACACAAGTCGCAGAGGTATACTCTAATGGTTTATCATATGTAGTTGGAACTGCAATAGCTAACTTTATGAATATGTATGCAATAGGTACTATATTAATAATAATGTTAGCAATAGGTCTTATGGAACAAAGTGGATATTTATCAATGGCAATGAAAAGTATAGTTCAAGCTACTCCAATGAAGCTTGTTACTCCAGTTGTTATATTCTTAGGGGTTATGTCTAATATGGCTTCAGATGCAGGTTATGTTGTATTAATACCTTTAGCAGCATTAATGTATTATACATTAGGTAGACACCCTTTAGCAGGTCTTGCAGCAGGTTTCGCTGGTGTTTCGGGAGGATTCAGCGCAAACTTATTCGTAAGTTCTACAGATGCATTATTATTACCATTTACTCAAGCAGCAGCTGAGACTGGTGATGCAATGGCTAAAACTCAATTAGCAGGAACTTTATCAGTTACAAGTAACTGGTTCTTTATGATAGCATCAACATTTGTAATAATAATACTTGGTACTATAGTTGTAGACAAGTTTGTTGAGCCAAGATTAGGTTCATACAATAAAAAAGATGCAGAAATAGAAGTAGATCATGAAATAACTCAACAAGAAAAAAATGCATATAAATTTACAAATAAAATAATGTTAATAGTAGTAGCTTTAATAGTATTAGCTGCTTTACCAATAGATAAAAATAATGTTATACCAGTAGTTGGCGATTTATCAACAACTGTACCATTAGTTAGTTTAGTTGATGGAGCTATGGTTTCAAGTGCAGCAGATGGTTTCCTAAACTCTATATTCTTTAAGGGTGACATGGTTATAATGTTAATGTTTGTTATATTTGCAGCATCAGGATTACTTTATGGATTTAAATCAGGTAAATTCAAAAAGGCAGCAGATATAGTTCCAGCAATGTGCAAAGCAATGGCAGATATGGCTCCAATAATAGTTATACTATTCTTCGTTGCTCAATTTATAAACTACTTCAATGATTCACACTTAGGAGTATTAGTTGCATCATTAGGAGCTAGTTTAGTTAAATTAATACCAGAAGGAAGTATGTTTATGTCTATGGTATTAATGGTTGCATTTATATTCTTAACAGCATTTGTTAACTTATTTATGGGTGGAGCTTCTTCTAAATGGGGATTACTTGCACCAATATTTGTACCAATGTTAATGGTTGCAGGATTCTCTCCAGCAGGTGTACAATTAATGTATCGTATAGGAGATTCAGCTACTAATGTAATATCACCATTAATGAATTATCTTGGTGTTATAGTAGTGTTTGGGCAAAAATATAAAAAAGACTTCGGTGTTGGAAACTTAATGAGTATGATGATGCCAATATCTATAGCATTCCTAATAGGATGGACAATAATCGCGGTATTATGGGCTTTAGCTGGAATACCAATAGGACCATCAACATCATTCTTTATATAATATAAAAGTATATGTTAACTTCATAAGTTAGCATATACTTTTTTTATAAATTAATTTTAAAGTAGTAAAAATGTAGAAAAATTGATAAGACTAAATTTTCTGTAAAATTAAGAAAACATTTACATAAATTTTGTAAAGGTATATAATCAAAGAGTAAAAAGGGGATAAGATTTATATATAAAAGAGATTTTTAGATATTAGGTTATAGTCCACACAAATATATATAGTGGATTCGGGGGAATATTTGATACGGAAATTTTGAATTTGTATACTAATGATTATTAGTGTATTTTTATAAGATAAAAAGGCTGGTTATAATAAAGTCTTTTTATTTTTTTATGTATAGATATTATAGTTTTATTGTTAATTAAATTAAAGTATTTTTAATTGAAAAAAGTTTATAATAATTATATAAAAGTAAGGTTGACAAATTTTAATGTAAAGCATATTATATTTTTATAAAATAATATATAAATCCAGTGAAAAGGATTAGTAACTAAAATAATTTTAGTACAGAGAGTTAAAGTAGGTGAGAGTTTAACGTAGAGATTTTAGTGAATGGACCTTTGAGGAATTAGGTGAAATGCAATTATAGCAAAATAGCCTTAATCGTGTATGCACGTTATAGCAGAATAAAGAGGTATGTATTAATTTATATACAATTTAGGTGGTACCGCGGAAAAATTTATCCGTCCTATGTTTTAGTAGGACGGATTTTTTAATATCAAAATATATAGGAGGTAATTATGAACAGAATAGGTATAATAGGAGCAATGGATGAAGAGGTAGATATATTAGTAGAGCTAATGAATATCGAAGAAACTATAGAAAAGGCAAGTTTAAAATTTTATAAAGGTACATTAGAAGGTAAAGAAATAGTACTGGTAAGATGCGGTATAGGTAAAGTAAATTCAGCTTTATGTGCTCAAATATTAATAAGTGAATTTGATGTAGATGCAGTAGTAAATACAGGTGTTGCAGGAGCTCTACATTCAGATTTAGGTGTATATGATATAGTAATATCTACAGATGCTATACAACACGACTTTGATGCTACAGTATTTGGGTATAAAAAAGGTATAGTTCCTAGAATGGAAAATTCAACATTTGTAGCTGATGAAAGATTAGTAGATGCTGCATATAAATCATCAGTGGAAGAAACAAAAACTCATAAGGTTGTTAAAGGAAGAGTTGTTTCAGGTGATATATTTATAAGTTCTAAAGAGTTAAAAGATGAATTAGTAAAAGAATTTGATGCTTATTGTGGAGAAATGGAAGGGGCTGCTATTGCACATGTTTGTTCTTTAAATAATACTCCTTTTGTAATAATAAGAGCAATGTCAGATAAAGCTGATGGAACAGCTGATGTAGTATACGAAGAGTTTGTACAAGATGCAGCTCATAACTCTAAAGACATAGTAGTTAATATGTTAAAATCATTATAGGAGCGTGAAGATAATGAGTGAAAAGAAAATTATATTTAGTGGAGCGCAACCTTCAGGAAAAATGACATTAGGTAATTATTTAGGAGCTATTCAAAACTGGACTAAGCTTCAAGATGAGTACGATTGTTTTTATAGTGTAGTTGATTTACATGCTATAACAGTTCCACAAGAAGCTAAGGATTTAAGAGCTAATACAATGCAATTACTTGCGCAATATTTAGCCTGTGGTTTAGATCCAGAAAAAAATACTATATTTATACAGTCTCATGTAAGTGCTCATACTGAACTTATGTGGATATTAAACACAATGACTTATATGGGTGAGTTAAGTAGAATGACTCAATTTAAAGATAAATCACAAAAAAGTGAAGCTAATTTAAATGCAGGTTTATTTACTTATCCAGTACTTATGGCTGCTGATATACTTTTATATCAAACAGATTTAGTACCAGTAGGAGAAGACCAAAAGCAACATTTAGAATTAGCTCGTGATTTAGCAAGTAGATTTAATAATAGATACTCACCTACATTTAAAGTTCCAGAGCCATTCATACCAAAAGAAGTTGGTAGAGTAATGAGTTTACAAGAACCTACTAAAAAAATGAGTAAATCAGATGAAAATGAAAATGCATTTATTTTATTAGCAGATGATGCGGATGCTATAAGAAGAAAAATAAAAAGAAGTGTAACAGATTCATTAGGGATTATAAATTATACTGATGAGCAACCTGGTATAAAAAATTTATTAGAAATATATTCTCAACTTGGAAATAAAAGCATAGAAGAATTAGTTTCTATGTATGAAGGTAAAGGATATGGTGTATTTAAAGAAGATGTTGCAGAAGTTATAGTAGAATCGCTAAGACCAATAAGAGAAAAATATAATGATTTATTAAATAATAAGGATTATTTAGAGCAAGTATATGCAATTGGCGCAGATAAAGCTGAAAGGCAAGCAAGAAAGACTTTAAGAAAAGTATATAAAAAAGTTGGATTAATAGAAAGAAAATATTTACCTAGATAGTAAACGTACAGGTTGAATTTAAATAAAAAAGTTAATATTTATAATTAAAAGGATTATACCAAAATTAAGGTTTTTAATTTAGGTATAATCCTTTTGTATTTTTATAAGTAAAACTTCACATAATATTTATATGAAAAGTGCCTTATAAAAGGATGTGATACATATTAAGCATAGAGAGGACAATAATCTAGATCAACAAAATCCAATAAGCATGAAAGATCTTGATAAAGCTATGAATGAATTTAATCTATGTGATAGAACTGCAGAAGATTTGGGGTTGATAAGGCGTTATTTAGAAAGATTAATGCTTATTATAGAAAGAAGCCGTATTAGAGAATATATGATGTTAACTGATAGTAAGAGAAGGCTCTTTTTAATAAATTTTGTAGCTGGATTGGGAAAAGGATTTGGGCAAGCAATAGGTTTTTCTTTTTTAGCAGGTGTAGTGTTTTATTTATTAGGTAGTTGGATTGATTTACCTGTAATAGGAGAATATATAGCAAAATTACTAAATATTGTAGATCAATATAGAAAATAATGAGGAGGAAATATATATGAATATAAATAAATATAAAAATGAATTATTAAATGAGAAGAAAAAGTTAACTAGCTTAATAGAGGAAATGCAAGATAATACTTTATTTGGAGATACAACACAACATACTAGTGAAAAATATACTACTTCTGAACTATCAAGTTATGACAATCATTTAGCTGATATGGGAACTGAAACTTTTATGCAAGATATGCAAAATAGTTTGACGATACACGAGCAGGGAAAATTAAATGATATAGAAAATGCTTTATACAAAATAGAAAATGGAACTTATGGAATATGTGAAGAGTGCCATAAAAATATAGATGAAGATAGGCTAGATATACTTCCAGAAACTAATCTATGCAGTTGCTGCGCGAAAAACCAACCAGATAGACACCTTACAAGTAGAAATGAAAATCAAAATCTTATAAATAGAGGTTCTAGTTTCTATGATGATGTTTTATTAGAGTTAAATGAAATGAATAAAATACCTAATGATGAATCTGATAGAGACTGATAAATAAGGGAAGAGGTAGTTTTAGATGAAAAAAATATTATATGTAGTATCGGTGTTATCGCTATTGGTAATAGGTCTATACTCGTATAGCAAAGAAGATAACCAAGTTAAAGAGGCTTTAAATTTAAAAGAAGATATAGTAAATGATTATGAGGATATTATTATAAAAAAGGGTAACGATGATGAGAAAGTAATAGCTTTAACTTTTGATGATGGACCAGATGAAGATTTTACCCCTCAAATATTAGATATATTAAAGAAATATGATGTAAAAGCTACTTTTTTTGTTGTAGGAGAAAAGGTAGGCTGGAATCCTGAAATTTTAAAAAGAGAATATGAAGAAGGTCATGAAATAGGCAATCATACTTTTACACATATTAATGTTTCAAAAAGAGGTTATGCAGAAATTGACAAAGAAATAAATGATACACAAAAATCTATTAAAAATGTTATAGGAAAAGAACCAAAGCTATTTAGACCACCATATAGGGCTATTAGCAAAGACATGTGCAGTATTGTAAAAGCAAAAGACATGAATATTATTCTATGGTCTAATTTAGACCCAAGAGATTGGTCAAATCCTGGTGTTTATTATATCGTTAATACTATAACTTCTAAAGTTGAAAATGGTAATATAGTTTTATTACATGATTATAATAACTTAAGAAATTCTAAATCACAAACTATACAAGCGTTAGATGTTGTGATACCTAAACTAAAAGAAATGGGATATAAGTTTGTAACTGTATCACAATTAATTGATCATATGGATAAAGATCATCCTGCACAAAATAAGAAATAACAGCTTCCAATTAGGAAGCTTTTTTTTGTATAATAGTAATATATAAATAGTTGGGAGGAAAATATATTGTTATATGAGTTAATAATAATTTTACTAATAGGAATAGATCAGTTATCCAAAGTGTGGGCATTAAAATCTTTAAAAGAGATTGAAAGCATACCCGTAGTACAAAATGTATTTCATCTTACATATGTAGAAAATAGAGGTGCTGCATTTGGTATGTTGCAAAATAATCAAACTATATTTATAATAGTTGCATTAGCTGCATCAATTTTTGGTTTGTATTACTTACATACTAAGAAGGTTAATATATTAGGAAAAACAGGTATTATACTTATAATATCGGGTGCTATAGGTAACTTGATAGATAGAGTTAGACTAGGTTTTGTAGTAGATTATTTTGATTTTAGATTTATATGGGAGTATGTATTTAATATAGCTGATGTTTTTGTAGTGGTAGGAACTATAATGCTATGTATATATATAATATTTTTTGATGAAGAAAAGCAGGTGAAGTAATGGACGAAATAAGAGAATTTTTAGTTCTTGAGGATGAAGAGGGAGATAGATTAGATGTTTATCTGTCATCACAACTTGGAGATATGTCAAGAAGTTATATTCAAAAAATCATTAAAGACAAAAAAGTAAAAGTTAATGGAAAAGAAGAAAAAGCAAAATATTTGGTAAAAGAAGATGATAAGGTGATAATAGAAATACCAGCACCAAAGTTATTAGAAGTTTTACCACAAGATATACCTATAGATATAGTCTATGAAGATAATGATGTATTAATTATAAATAAGCCTCAGGATATGGTGGTACATCCTGCGCCTGGGAACTATGAAAATACCTTAGTAAATGCAATTATATACCATTGTAAAGATAAATTATCTTCTATAAATGGTGTTATTAGGCCGGGCATAGTTCATAGGATTGATAAAGATACATCAGGTTTACTTATGATAGCGAAAAATAATAATTCTCATAATAGCTTGGCAGAACAATTAAAAGACCATTCTATAACAAGAGAATATGAATTTATATGTCATGGTGTAGTTAAAGAGGATAAAATAACAGTAAATAAGCCTATAGGAAGAAATCCTAAAGATAGATTAAAAATGGCAGTAGTACCTGGAGGCAAAAATGCAGTAACTCATTTTGAAGTAGTTCAAAGGTTTGAAAATTTTACTCATATGAGAGCTAGACTAGAAACAGGTAGAACACATCAAATAAGAGTTCATGCACTATCTATAAACCATCCTTTATTAGGAGACCCAGTGTATGGACCTAAAAATAATAAATTTAAAACAAACGGGCAAACATTACATGCTAAGAAATTAGGATTTATACATCCATCTACAAATGAATATGTAGAATTTGATTCGGAATTACCTAATTATTTTAAGCATATTATCAATAAGTTAAAATAAGTATTGCAAAAAATAAAATATAAATATATAATATAAACAATATAAAATAATAGTACCTTTAATTGATACAGAGATATCATAAGGCAAAAGCATTAGGAAAGCTAAAACATAAACTAATTTGTTTAAGGCTGCCCTAAATAAAGTAAGTATATTATAGCTTCTTGTCTTATGATAAGAAGCTTTTCATATTACCATGTAAAAATTAAAATAATTTTAAATACACTAGGAGGTCAAGCATGAGAGAAAAGGCCCAATTAATGGATGAAAAAGCAATAGCGAGAGCTATAACAAGGGTAAGTCATGAAATAATAGAAAAAAACAAAGGTATAGAAGATATAGTACTAGTAGGAATAAAGACTAGAGGAGTTCCTATAGCCAATAGAATATCTAATAAAATAGAACAAATAGAAGGTAGCAATGTAAATACAGGCGAAGTTGATATAACTTTATATAGAGATGATTTAAAACAAATAAATATAGATCCAGTATTAAATGGATCAAACATTGATTTTGATATAAATGATAAAATAGTAATACTAGTAGATGATGTTTTATACACAGGAAGAACTGTAAGAGGAGCACTAGATGCTATAATGGATATAGGAAGACCAAAGGCCATACAACTTGCAGTATTAGTTGATAGAGGTCATAGAGAATTACCTATAAGAGCAGATTACGTAGGTAAAAATGTTCCAACATCTAAACATGAGATAATATCAGTTAAGTTATCAGAAACTGATGAAGAAGATTCAGTAACAATAAACGAATAAACACATATACTATAAAGAATTTATAGTACCTTTTAATTCAGTACAGAGAGACTGAAAAAGGGAGAATTATTTCTCCCTAAATAAAAATTTGGGAGGTTTTTTATGAAAAAAACAGTAATGTCTTTACAACACTTATTAGCTATGTTTGGAGCTACAGTTTTAGTTCCGATATTAACAGGATTTAACCCATCAGTAGCAATATTTTGCGCTGGGTTAGGAACACTAATATTCCACTTCTGTACAGAAGGAAAAGTCCCAGTATTCTTAGGATCAAGTTTCGCATTTATTCCAGTAATATTAGCAGCCAAAGAAGCTTTTAATGGAGATTTAGCATATGCACAAGGTGGCATAATGGTAGCAGGTATTTTATATGTACTTATGTCATTTATTGTAAAAATAGTAGGTGTAGATAAAATTAAAAAATATTTCCCAGCTCAGGTAACAGGAGCAATGATAGGCGTTATAGGATTAAACCTATTACCAACTGCATTTGATATGGCATCTGGAAATATAGTGGTTGCTTTAATAACATTATCGATAGCACTTTGCATAAACAAATTTGGTAGAGGATTTATAAAGCAAATAGGAATTTTAGTAGCAGTAATAGTAGGGTATTTAATATCATTATCGTTAGGATTGGTCGATATAAATACAATAGCTCAAGCAAGTTTATTTGAAATTCCGAAATTTACATTACCAAAGTTTAATTTACAAGCAATCGTAATAGTAGCACCAGTAGTTATAGCTGTATTTATGGAACATATAGGTGATATGACTACAAATGGAGCTGTCGTAGGTAAAAATTTCATAGAAAACCCAGGATTAAATAGAACATTATTAGGCGATGGATTAGCAACAATAGTAGCTGGTTTCTTAGGTGGTCCAGCGAATACTACGTATGGAGAAAATACAGCAGTACTTGCTATAACTAAAAATTATGATCCATCACTACTTAGACGCACAGCAGTGCTTGCAATATGTCTTGCATGTATAGGTAAATTTGGAGGTTTCTTACAAAGTATACCAGGAGCAGTTATGGGTGGAATAAGTATATTATTATTCTCTATGATAACTTTTGTAGGGTTTAAAACAGTCAAAGATAGTAATTGTATTGAACATAAAAATAATATAATTATAATAGCTATAATAATGATAATAGGGTTAGGAACGACGTATTTAAGTAATAAAGGAATTGTTATAGGTATACCTATAACAAAAACAGTTACTATAACAGGATTAAGCCTAGCTGCTATAGTTGGGATTGTATTAAATAGAGTACTTAATAATCAAGATTTCAAAGAAGAGGAAAAATCTAATCAAGCTATAAAAGCTCAAACAAGAACAGTATAAAAAAGACTTATATTTATAAGTCTTTTTTTATTCAATAAATCAATTAATTCCTATTATGGTATATTTTTTAATTTATATAAAGTATAAATTAAAAAATATTAATAAATTTAACTAGAATAGAAACTTAGCTGAAAAAAATATAGTAAAATTTTTCTAGAGTATTTTCGAATAAATATTGAATATAAGGGGAAAATTTAATAAGATAAATTTTTAAATAAAAAACTGTAGACATATTTAAAAATTTCTTGTAAAATAAGAATTTGTCACGAACGAAAAAAAATAAACTGAAATTAAAGTTCATAAATGACATAATAGGAGGAAAATTATGAAGTTTAAAAAATTAATGGCAGTAACTGCATCAGTAGTATTATCGGCATCATTATTAACAGGATGCTCATCAAAAAAAGAAGAAAGTGCAGATAAGCTTTCTGTAGGTATTGTACTAGGTGAGGGTAGTATAAATGACCAGTCTTTCAATCAATCTACATGGGAAGGATTAAAAAAAGCTGAGAAAGATTTTGGAATACATGTAAAGTATTTAGAATCTAAACAAGAATCAGATTACATACAAAATATAGAAACATTAGTAGATGAAGATATGGATTTAATAATAGGTGTTGGATATCAATTAAAAGATTCTATAAAGGATGCTGCTGGAAGTTATCCAGACCAAAAATTTGCCTTAATGGATGAAACATACGATAAAATACCAGAAAATGTAGTACCAGTAACTTTTAAAGAGCAAGAAGCTGCATATTTAGCAGGTATAATAGCAGCAAATATGACTCAAACTAAAAATGTTGGATTCATAGGCGGATTACCAGCTCCAGGTGTTGTTAAATATCAATATGGATTTAAATACGGAGTAGAATCTGCAAATAAAGATGTAAAAGTAAGTGAGCAATACGCTAACTCATTTAGTGATCAAGCTAAAGGTAAATCAATTGCTAAGCAAATGTATGCAGGAAATGTGGACCTAATATTATCTGCTGCTGGAGATGCTGGAACAGGAGCTATAGAAGCAGCAAAAGAAAATAATAAATTAGCGATAGGTGCTGATAGAGACCAAAGTGATTTAGCACCAGAGAATGTAATAACATCAGCTATAAAAAAATTAAATGTAGCATCTTATGATTTAGCTAAAGAGTTAGTTGAAGGTAAATATAAAGGTGGGGTTGAAAAAGTATATGGATTAAAAGAAGGTGCAGTTGGAATGGCTGATAATTCAGATAAACATATACCAGAAAATGTAATGAAAATCGTAGAAAAAGAATCTGAAAAAATAAAAAATGGAGAAATAAAAGTTCCAAAAAATGAAGTTGAATATAAAAAATTAACTAAATAGATGATAAAAAACTCTTAATTAATTTAATTAAGAGTTTTTTTATGGGTTTAGTTTATCTTCATCTTTAATTTAGCAACTAACTCCTCTGTAGGTGTTACATAAATAGTATTATTAGTTTCATATATTACCATGCCTGGTTTTGCACCATTAGGCTTTTTAATATTTTTTTTCTTTGTATAATCAACAGGCACTTGAGCTGACATTTTTGATTTGCTGAAATAAGCAGCAAGCATAGCTCCTTCAAATAAAGTTTCATCAGATACTTCTTTTCCTTCACACTTTATTATAACGTGAGATCCAGGTATATTTTTTGTATGAAGCCATATATCGTTGTTGTCAGCTACTTTTAATGTTAAGTGATCATTTTGCTTATTGTTTTTACCAACAAATATTTTAAAGCCATCAGAGCTTATAAATTCATGAGGCTTAGTAGTAAGTTTAGTTTCTTTTTTTGACTTATTTTGAGATTTTAAATATCCAACTTTACCTAATTCCTCTCTAATATCTAGCAATTCAGCTAAATTTTCACAGTTTTCGATACTTAAAAGAATATTTTCTAAGTAATGAATTTCTTCTTCGCTAATTTTTATTTGATTATTTATTTCTACTTTTGCAGTTTTCATTTTAGTATATTTTTTGAAATATTTTTGAGCGTTTTCAGAAGGAGTAAGATTTTTATTTAATTTAATTTTTACACTCTTGTACTCAGGGTCATAAAAATTATCAACTTCTATACTTTCCATTTCTTTTTCTATCATGTATATATAAGATGTAATAAGCTCGCCATAAACTTTATATGAGTCAGCATTTTCAGATTCAAGTAATTCTTCATTTTGTTTTTTTAATTTATTATAAAGTCTATCTAGCTTAATAGAAATACTTTTTCTTAAATCAGAAGAGCGTTGGTGAATTCTATCCTTAATATCTTTTGTTTTATAATAATCTTCTAATATTTTAGACATGCTATCATCTTTCACAGATGATAATGCGCTAAAAAGATTTATATTAACACAGCTAAAGTCAATTACTCTATCAATGCTTTCATCGATAAACATACAAGGTGTATAATTATTTGATTTAACATCTTTGAATAAATTTAAAAATTCCCTATATATTAAACTAAATATTTCATCAGAACAATTTATAGTATCAGTTTTTTCATCGACTTTAGCTCTAAAACAAATTTCCTTGGCAATAATTGGGCTAATTCCTAAAAATTTAGAATAAATCGACTTAAAAATATTTCCTTGAAAATCTTTTAACGTATTTGTAAAGTCTTGTAAAGAAATATCATTAAGGGGGCTTAATTTGTTTTGCTCTGGAGGTAAAGTATAGGTTAAACCTGGCAATAATTGACGAACTCTACTTATACTAGGTGGAATTCTTTTAGCTGAATCTATGATTTTATTGTCTAAAGAATGCGTAAGTATAATATTACTATGTCGTCCCATAATTTCTACTATAATATCCTTTGTAGTTTTTTCCTTTAGCTCATCAAAAGATTCTACACTTATTTTTATAATTCTTTCAAAACCTACTTGAGATATATTTACTATATTTCCGCCTTGAATATGTTTTCTAAATAACATACAAAACATAGGTGCATTAATTGGATTTTCTTTCTTATAATCATTAGCTATATAAACTCTAGGGTTAGAGGCACTAGCACTTAGTACTAATTTAAAATTTTGTTTATTATTTCTTATATGTAAAACTACTTCATCATTTTCAGGCTGATAAACTTTATCTATTTTACCACCTAATAATTTTGAATGTAGTTCATTTACAATAGAATGTATAACTAAACCATCTAAAGCCATAATAATCGCTCCTTTCTTAGATGAAATCATTTTAAGTTAATTATTACACATAATATCTGTGTTGTGAATAGGATTAAGTACTAATACATATATAAAAATATTTTAAATTATATATTATATGATTTCCTTTTCTAAGTAATATATTGTATAATATTAAGTTAGAGATTTAAAATTTAAAAGGGGCGATATTATGAAGTTTTGGAAGTTACATGGAATAGGTAATGATTTTATTGCAATTGACCAAAGATTTAATAATAATGACTTAAAATATTATTCTGACCTAGCAAGAAAGGTATGTCATAGAAGATTTTCAGTCGGAGCAGATGGCCTTTTAATAGTAAAAAAATCAGACAAAGCAGATATAAAAATGTTATATTATAATTCTGATGGGTCTATAGCATCAATGTGTGGAAATGGTTTAAGATGTTTTGTTAAATTTGTTTATGACAATAATATAGTTAGTAAAGATAATTTTGATGTAGAAACACTAGATGGAATTAAAAATATTAAAATTAATTTGAAAAATAACGAAATTGAAACAATAAGAGTAAACATGGGAAATGGAAGTTTTTCATGTAAGGACATTCCTGTAATTTCAGATAAACCAATATTTATAAAACAAATATTAAAATTTAATGAAAAAAATTTCGAAATAAGTTCAATGTTAATGGGAGTACCACATACGGTAGTTTTTGTAGATGATATAAATTTATGCGAAGTAAATAAATACGGTAGATTAATAGAAAATCATGAAATTTTTCCTGAAGGAACAAATGTGAATTTTGTAAAAATAAAAGATAAAAATAATATATTTGTTGATACTTGGGAGAGAGGTTGTGGATATACTTTAGGATGTGGTACGGGTATGACAGCTTCAGCTATAATATCTAACTATCTAGGAAAAACTAATAAAAACGTAAACGTAACATCACAAGGTGGATGTGTGAAAATAGATATAGAAGATGAATTTGTCTATATGACAGGGCCTTCTATAAAAATATGCGAAGGACTTTTGGAGGTATAATAAATATGGCTATAAGTATGACTGGCTTTGGTAGAGGCGAATATAAAAATGATAATTATAATTTTTTAGTTGAGTGTAAAACTATAAATCATAAGTATGCAGATATAAATATTCGTTTACCTAGAAAGATATCTTTTTTAGAAGATAAAGCAAGAAACTTAATAAAAGACTATGTAAAAAGAGGAAGAGTAGACTTATACATAAAGTTAGAAGTATTAGGAAATGAAGATGCAAACCTAAAGCTTGATGAAGTATTAGCTAGTCAATATGTAGGAATACTAAAACAAATAAAAGATAAATTTGATTTAGTAGATGATATAAGTGTAATGAATGTTGCAAAGTTCCCTGATGTAGTAAGAAGTGAGGAAAAAGAAGAAGATGAAGACCTTTTATGGTCTATGCTAAAGAGTGCTTTAGAAGAAGCTTTAATAAAATTAAAAGAAATGAGAAGCGAAGAAGGTAAAAAATTAGCAGAAGATGTTATAATGAGATGTGATCTTCTTAAAAATTATATTGAAGAAATTGAAAAATACTCATATAATGTTGTTATTGACTATAAAGAAAAATTAAATGTAAGAATAAGCGAAATACTAGAAAATCCAAGTTTAGTAGATGAAAATAGATTAGCACAAGAAGTTGCTATATATGCAGATAAGAGTAGTATAACAGAGGAAATAGTAAGGTTTAAGAGTCATATAGAACAACTTAAAAATACTGTAGTTAAAAATGAATCAATAGGTAGAAAAATAGATTTTTTAATTCAAGAAATGAATAGAGAAACAAATACAATCGGTTCAAAATCATCGGATTTAAATATAACGAATTTAGTAGTTGAAGTTAAGTCTGAACTAGAAAAAATAAGAGAACAAATCCAAAACATAGAATAATATGGAATATCAAAAACTATATAAATAGATTTCATTGATAAACACTTGTATATTGAGAAAGGAAGATAGTAATGCTTAAAAGAAAAGGGCTATTATTAGTTGTATCAGGACCGTCAGGAGCTGGGAAAGGTACAATATGTAAAGAACTATTAAAACAAAATGATCAAATAAAATTATCTGTATCGGCAACTACTAGAAAACCAAGAAATGGTGAAGTTGATGGAGTTAATTATTTCTTCTTAGAAAAAGAAAAATTCCAAAGTATGATAAAAAATGGAGAATTCTTAGAGTATGCACAAATATATGATAACTTTTATGGAACTCCAAAAGCTGCTATAATAGAATGCCTAGAAAATGGGCAAGATGTAATATTAGAGATAGAAATGCAAGGAGCTAGACAAATAAAAGAAGTTTACCCAGAGGGTGTATTTATATTTGTATTGCCGCCATCTTTAAATGAATTAAAAAACAGGATCGTTGGAAGAGGAACAGAAACAGAAGAAGAAATAACTAAAAGATTTAGTTGTGCATTTGAAGAAATAAATCAAATTGTTAACTATGATTATTTTATAGTAAATGAGGATGTAGCTAAATCAGCTAAAGAAGTTGAGAGTATAATACTATCTGAAAAAAACAAAGTTAGCAGATATAAAAATAATATAATAGCAAAATTCAAGGAGGAATTATAATATGTTAAAACCATCAATCAATGAAGTATTAGACAGAATAGACAACAGATACTATTTAGTTGGGACTGTTGCAAAGAGAGCAAGAGAAATAATAGACGGTTCAGAACTTTATATCTACAATAAAAAGCAAGAGACTAAGCCAGTTAGTTTAGCTACTCAAGAAGTTGCTGATGGAAAAATAACTTATAGACTATTAACTCAAGAAGAAATAGATGTAGAGGAAGCTAGACATCACGAAGAACAACAAAAAACTATAGAACAGGAGTAATTCTCATGTTTAAGGATAAAACTGTTGTAATAGGTGTAAGTGGTGGAATAGCTGTATACAAATGTTTAGATGTAATAAGTAGATTAAGAAAACTAGGTGTAAATGTTAATGTGATAATGACAAAGTCTGCAACAGAATTTGTAGCACCTTTATCATTTCAATCATTAAGTCAAAACTATGTAGTTTGTGATATGTTTGAAGATTCTAAAACTTGGGATGTAGAACATATATCTTTAGCTAAAAAGGCAGATGTATTCTTAATTGCACCAGCAACTGCAAATGTAATAGGAAAAATAGCTAATGGTATAGCCGATGATATGCTTACAACAACAGTTATGGCTACTAAAGGAAAGGTATTGATAGCTCCTGCTATGAATACTAACATGTATGAAAATCCTATTCTTCAAAGAAATATAAGTACATTAAAAGAATTAGGATATAATTTTGTTGATCCTGAAAGTGGAAGACTAGCTTGTGGAGATACTGGAAAAGGAAAGTTAGCAACTCCAGAAACTATAGTTAATGAAGTTGTAAATTTACTAACTCAAAATCAGGATTTAAAAGGTAAAAATATAATAATAACAGCAGGACCAACTATGGAAAGCATAGATCCAATGAGATTTATAAGTAATAGATCAACTGGAAAAATGGGCTATTCAATAGCAGCTCAAGCTATAAAAAGAGGAGCTGAAGTTACTTTAATATCAGGACCTACGAACTTAACACCACCACAAAATCTAAAAAAACTTATCAGAATTGAAAGTGCTCAAGATATGTATAATGCAGTGCTTAATAATATGGATGAAAATCAAGTCATAATAAAAAGTGCAGCTGTAGCAGATTATAAGCCTAAAAATTATTCTGATAAAAAAATAAAAAAGACAGATGATGATTTATCTATTGAATTAGACAGAAATAAAGATATTGCATATGAAATAGGTAAGATAAAAAAAGATAAGATATTAGTTGGATTTGCAGCTGAGACTAATGACCTTATAGAAAATGCTAAAGGTAAAGTCAAAAGGAAAAATTTAGATTTTATAGTAGCAAATGATTTAACTAAAGAAGGTGCAGGATTTGGAGTAGACACTAATATAGTTAAAATTATAGATAAAGAAGGTCATATAACAGAATATCCAAAAATGACTAAAGATGAAGTAGCAAATGTAATTTTAGATAAAGTCAATGAACTAATTAAAAAGTAAGCATCTATTAAAATAGATGCTTACTTTTTATTAAATCAAATAGTTAAAATCTTAATCAAATTTATTTTAGAGTAATTCATAGTCAAATAGGAAATACTTCAAAATAAAGAATAAATCAGCTTTAAAAATCGAGGTTACAATAATGGATAGATATGCAAAAGTAATAGTTAGAAGCAATACAGTGCATACAGATAACTTATTTACATATAAAGTTCCTGAATTTTTAATTGAAGAATTAAAAGAAGGACATAGAGTTTTAGTTCCATTTGGAAGAGGAAATAAGCCAGTTGAAGCATTTGTATTTGAAATAATAAATTATTTAGAAGAGGACATAAAAACAAAAGAAATTGTTGATGTATTAGATGAGGAACCTATTTTTAGGAATGAAGAGCTAGATTTAGTAAAGTGGATGAAAAATAGATATTTGTGTACCTATATAGATTGTATAAACTTAATATATCCCAAAGGATATAAATTAAATAATTATAAAGTAGCAACAATAAGTGATAATTTAAAAAAATTAAATAATAGTCAATTAAATGAATTTATTATTAATTTAGATGAAAAGTATCAACAAGTTATTGAACTTATTGAAAAAAATAAAGGCAAAGTAAAAGTTGAAAAACTTAAGTTTATTCCTAATATAAACAACATACTAGATAGAATGAATAAGAATAATATAATAAGCTTACATTGGGAGTATAAAGATCACAAAAATGAAAAAAAAGTTTGTTACTTGGCCTTAACTATGGAAGATGAAGAGGTTGATGAATACGTAAAATCAAATAAAATAAATCTAGGTAGCAAGCAAAAAGAAATTGTTAATTTTTTAAAATATAATAAAGATGTAGAAATAAATGATGCAATGGAAATTTTAAATGTATCTAAAAAAAGTATAACATCACTTCATGATAAAAAACTTGTCACATTAAGGCTAGAAGATTATTATAGGAATCCTGAAAGTATATATACATCAAACTATAAAGAAATAAATTTAAATGAAGAACAACGATATGCTATAAATAAAATAACTTCTGAAATGTTTGATGAAAACAAAAAACCATATATGATACATGGTGTGACAGGTAGTGGAAAAACAGAAGTTTATATGGAAGTTATAGATTATGCATTAAATCAAGGTCTAGATAGTATTGTTCTAGTTCCAGAGATAGCACTTACACCTCAAACTATAGATAGATTTAAAAGTAGGTTTGGTGATGTTGTTGGAGTATTTCATAGTCAGCTTTCAGAAGGCCAAAAGCATGATGTTTATAAAGCTATAAAGGTCGGAAAAGTAAGGATTTTAATAGGGGCTAGATCAGCCTTATTTGCACCATTTAATAGTTTGGGTGTAATTATAATAGATGAGTTTCATGAAACGTCATATAAGTCAGAAAAAAATCCTAAATTTAGTGCGATAGAAGTTGCAAAATATATGGCTTTAAAAAATGATGTTTCATTAGTTTTAGGTTCTGCAACACCATCTATAGACGAATATTATAAAGCGAAACAAGATGAATATAAATTAATTGAAATTAAATCAAGAGCAAATAAAAAACCACTTCCAAAAATTGAAGTTATAGATATGAAAAATGAACTAAATGTTGGAAATAAAAGTATATTTAGTTTTAGATTACAGCAGGAGATAAAAGAAGCGATTAAAAATAAAAATCAGGTAATACTATTTTTAAATAGAAGAGGATATGCGAGTTTCGTCTCTTGTAGAAAGTGTGGATATGTATTCCAGTGTGATAATTGCGATATTTCATTAACTTATCACAAACGAAATAATGTAGGTAGATGTCACTATTGCGGATCTGAAAAAGAAATACCTAAGGAATGCCCTGATTGTGGTAGTACCTATGTTAAGCCTTTTGGGGTAGGTACTCAAAAAATAGAAGAAGAGCTAAAATATATTTTTGAAGATATAAAAGTACTTAGGATGGATAAGGATACAACATCTAAAAAAGGTAGTCTAGAAGAAATTTTAAATAAGTTTAAAAACCAAGAAGCTCAAGTATTAATAGGAACACAGATGCTGAGTAAGGGATTGGACTTTGAAAATGTAACTTTAGTAGGTATATTATCTGCAGATATGATATTAAATTTTCCTGATTTTAAAAGCTTTGAAACCACATTCCAATTAGTAACTCAAGTATCAGGAAGAGCTGGAAGGTCTGATAAAGAAGGAATTGTAATATTACAGACATATGATACGGATCATTATGCTATAAGAAGAGCTATTAATTATGACTATGAAGGCTTTTTTGATGATGAAATAAAGATAAGAAAGGTATTTGGATATGCTCCTTTTAATAACATGATAAGTGTAGTTATAAGTGGAATAAATGAAAATTTAGTAAAACAAAATGCTCAAAATATGTATGATTCAATTATTTATCTTTTACAAAATAGGGGGATAAATAACTTTGAATTTATATTAGGACCAAATCCTTGTTCTATATCAAAAATTAATCAAAATTATAGATGGCAGATATTATTTAAAGATGATAATATTGAAATAAATTTATTAAAAGGTATAATAAAGTATATATGTATAACAAAAAGAGATGTTGTATTTAATAAGGATGTTAATGTATCAATAGATATTAACCCGAATAATGTATTATAAAATGTAGGAGGAGAACAAAATGGCATTAAGAGAAATAGTTCAAATAGGAGAACCAGTATTAAGAAAGAAATCTAAAGTAGTAGAAAAAATAGATGATAAGTTAATACAATTATTAGATGATATGGCAGAAACAATGTATCAAGCAGATGGTGTAGGTCTTGCTGCACCTCAAGTTGGAGTTTTAAAAAGGGTTGTAGTTATAGATATAGGAGATGGGATAATAGAACTTATAAACCCTGAAATAATAGAAACATCAGGAGAACAAATAGGAGATGAAGGATGTCTAAGTGTTTTAGGTGAATCTGGAGAAGTAAGAAGACCATATGTAGTTAAGGTTAGAGCTTTTAACAGAAAAGGACAATTATTTGAGATAGAGGGAGAAGAATTATTAGCTAGAGCTTTCTGTCATGAAATAGATCACTTAGAAGGTGTATTATTCGTAGATAAAATAGAAAAGTAATAGGAGCTGATTAAATGAAAATAGTATTCATGGGAACACCTGAAATAGCAACAGGGTGTTTACAAAAAATAATAGATGAAAAACATGAAATTTTAGGTGTTGTAACTCAGCCTGATAAACCACAAAACAGAGGTAAAAAATTAGGAATGCCTCCTGTAAAAGAGTTAGCATTAAAATATGATATACCAGTGTATCAACCTGTTAAGGCTAGAGACGAAAGTTTTGTGAATATATTAAAAGAGATAAATCCAGATGTTATAGTAGTTGTAGCTTTTGGACAAATACTTCCTAAAGAAATACTGGAGATACCTAAACTTGGATGTATAAATGTTCATGTTTCATTATTACCTAAATACAGAGGTGCAGCTCCTATAAATTGGGTAATAATAAATGGAGAAACAAAAACAGGTGTAACAACTATGTACATGGATGAAGGTTTAGATACTGGAGATATGATATTAAAAACAGAATTTGAACTTAATGATGAAATTACAGCTGGAGAGTTACATGACAAAATGATGGTAATAGGAGCTCAAACTCTAAAAGAAACATTAGATTTAATAGAAAAAGGATGTGCTCCTAGAGAAAAGCAAAATCATGATGAATTTTCTTATGCACCTATGATGAGTAAGTCACTGGGTAACATTGATTGGAGCAAAAATGCTAGTGAAATACATAATTTGGTAAGAGGTGTAAATCCATGGCCAAGTGCTTACACAATATATGATGATAAGACTATGAAGGTATGGAAAACTAAGGTATTAAAAGAAATAACTGATAAATTACCAGGAACTATACTTAATGTAGATAAAGATGGTATAAGAGTAAGTACAAGCGATGGTATAATATTAATAGAAGAAATACAAATGCCAGGTAAAAAAAGAGTAGCAGTATCAGAATATATAAAAGGAAATAATATAGAAGCTAATATAGTTTTAGGTTAGGTGAAAATATGATAGATTCAAAAAAGTATATGACAGCTATAAGTATACTTTTAGGGATACTTATAATTGGTGGTGCAGCTATTAATCTTTTCATATCTAATTTAACGCATTTATTTGCAGTGATTATTGACATTATAATAATTTTTATAGCTTTAGCTATAATATTTTCAATAATAGTTACAAATAAAGTAATTAAGGATAAAAAAGTGAGTTCATGGGCAATGAAAATTAATTTTAACATAGTAAATGTTTTATTCCCAGTGATAACTTTAGTAGCTAACTTAATAGGAATATCTAAGAATGAAATTAGAAAGGTATATGTTAAGTTAAATAACCAATATATTTATAGTAATAAATATAATATAAAACCTGAAGATATACTTATACTTATTCCTCATTGCGTACAAAAAAACAGCTGTAAATTAAAGGTTACAAATGATATTAATAATTGTGCCAAATGTGGACTATGTAATATTGGAGAATTAGTTCAACTACAACATAAAACAAATATAAAAGTTTTTGTTGCAACAGGTGGAACTTTAGCTAGAAAGATTATAATAGATAATAGACCTAAAGCTGTTATAGCAGTAGCCTGTGAAAGAGATTTAACTGCAGGTGTACAGGATGTAAAAAAAATACCTGTTTTAGGTGTATTTAATAAAAGACCAAATGGACCTTGTGTAGATACAAGTATAGATATAAAAGAAGTAGAAGAAGCAATAAATTTTTTTGTAGGAAATAAGAATAATTAATATTGCTTTATATTATATATAACTATATTAATAATACAAAAATTATATTATAATAAACTTTATATTATAATATAAAGTTTATTTGGATAGGAGGGTGTTTATGTATTCACCATACTATGGATTTGGATTTGATCCAACACTTATAATATTATTACCTGCTATATTATTTACAATGTATGCTCAATTTAAGGTTACATCTACTACTAGTAGATACTTCAGAGTGAATTCAAGTAGAGGACATACAGGTGAGCAAGTAGCTAGAAAAATACTAGATTCAAATGGATTATATAAAGTTTCAATAGAGATGGTAAGAGGTAGATTAAGTGACCATTATAATCCTAGAAGTAATGTAGTAAGATTATCTCAAGATGTGTATTACGGAACTTCAATAACTTCTATAGCTGTTGCAGCTCATGAATGTGGTCATGCTATTCAACATGCAAAAGGATATGCACCTCTTAATTTTAGAAGTGCACTAGTACCTGTTGTAAATTTTGCATCTAACATGTCTTGGTTTTTAATTTTTTTAGGATTTATGTTTAGAGGGCCACTTTTACAGATTGGTATATTATTATTTGCTGTATCAGTATTATTCCAATTAGTAACATTACCAGTTGAATTTAATGCGTCAAACAGAGCAATAGTTCAAATGACTAATTTAGGTATTGTAGAGGGGAAAGAAGCTGGTCAAAGTAGACAAGTGCTTACAGCAGCAGCATTAACATATGTGGCAGCGGCACTTACTTCAGTGCTTCAATTACTAAGATTATTAGCTATAGCTAATAGAGATAATGATTAGAGGAGATTGTCCTAGGGGTTTCTAGGACTTTTTCTGTGTAAAAAGATAAGGAGAAAAAGAATGAAAGCAAGAGAAATAGCATTTAAGGTATTATGTGATATAGAAGATAATAACAACTATTCTAACATAGCAATCAATAAACATTTTAAAAATTTAGATATAGCTAATCAAGATAGAGGTCTTGCTACAGAATTAATATATGGAGTAATAGAAAATCAGTATTATTTAGATTATATTATAAATAAACTTTCAAAGATAAAGACGCAAAAATTATCAACTTATGTTAAAATATTGCTGAGGATGGGAATTTACCAAATTGCATTTTTAGATAGTATATCAGAATATGCAGCAGTTAATGAAACTGTAAATTTAGTGAAAAAATATGATAAAAGATCATCAGGATTCGTTAACGCGATTCTAAGAAACGTAATTAGAAATAAAGGCGAAGTGCTAGATATAGATACAGGAAATGAAATAATGGATATAGCGACGAAGTATTCTTATAGCCCTTGGATGATAAAAGATTGGACTAAAAATTTTGGTGAAGACTTTACACAAGATTTACTTGAAGCAAATAGCGAAAAGCCAAATCTTTATTTAAGAGTTAATACAATTAAAATAAGTAGAGATGAACTTATAAATAAACTTCAAGAACAAGGAATAAAAGCGTCAAAGGTAAATATAATAGAAGAAGCCATAAAGGTTGAAAATCTTAAAAATATAGAAAATAATGAATTATTTAGACAAGGTTTATTTACTATTCAAGATATAAGCTCTATGATAGTTGGAAAAGTGATGAACCCAAAAGAAAATTCTATGGTTCTAGATGTTTGTAGTGCTCCAGGAGGAAAAACTACTCACATGGCATCTTTAATGAATAATACTGGAAAAGTTGTAGCTAGAGATGTATTTGAACATAAGTTAAAACTTATAAATGATACAGTGAACAGACTTGGATTAACTAATGTTGAGGTTGAAAATTTTGATGCCTCTCAGATTGATGTAGATAGTTTAGATAAATTTGACTATGTACTTACAGATGTTCCATGTTCTGGTTTAGGTATTATAAGAAGAAAACCAGAGATAAAGTACAAATCAAAAGTTGACTTAAAAGATTTACCTAAAATACAATATACTATATTAGAAAATGCTTCAAAATATGTTAAAATAGGTGGGACACTAATTTATAGTACATGCACAATTCAAGATAAAGAAAATATAGAAGTGATAGAAAAGTTTATAAGTGAATATGACAATTTTGAATTAGTACCAATAAATGAAATAAATATTGATTTAGATAATCAAGATAAAGGTTATTTAAAGATTTATCCTAATATCCATGGTATGGATGGATTCTTTATATCAAAATTAAGAAGAGTAAGGTAGTGATAAGATGAATCAAAACAAGGTAGCATTAAAAAACTTTACAGAAGCACAACTTAAAGAATTTATGAAGACTATTGGTGAAAAATCATTTAGAGGTAGTCAAGTTTATTCATGGATTTATAGAGGTGCTAAAACTTTTGATGATATGAATAATATACCGAAAAATTTAAGACAAAAGTTGGATGAAGTATCTTATATTGGGAACATAGAAATAGAATTAAAACTAGAATCAAAAGTAGATAAAACTAAAAAATATTTATTTTTATTAAATGATGGTAATATAATAGAAACAGTAATGATGGATTATGAAGATAGAGTTACAGTTTGTATATCTAATCAAGTTGGATGTAGAATGGGATGTAAGTTTTGTGCATCAACATTAGATGGTTTAATAAGAAACTTAGAGCCATGGGAAATTTTAGATCAAATATTAAAAATACAAGAAGATACAGGTAAAAGAGTATCAAACCTTGTTTTGATGGGAAGTGGAGAGCCTTTAGATAACTTTGAAAATACTAAGCAATTTTTAGAGATTGTTAATGATAAAAATGGACTAAATATTGGATATAGACATATAACTTTATCTACATGTGGAATAGCAACTAAAATGAGAGAGCTAGCTGACTTAGAAATACCAATAAACTTAGCATTATCTCTGCATTCACCATATGATGATAAAAGAAAAGAAATTATGCCTATAGCTAATGCATATCCAATAGAAGATATACTAGATGCATGTAAGTATTATATTAGAAAAACTAACAGAAGAGTAACATTTGAATATTCTTTAATAAGAGGAGTTAATGATTCAGAGAAAGAAGCTATGAGACTAGTAAGTTTATTAAAAGGAATGCTATGTCACGTAAATTTAATTCCTATAAATAATGTAGAAGAAAGAGATTTTGAAAGACCAGATAAATCTCATATTTACAAGTTTAGAGATGTACTAGAAAAAAATAATATACCAGCTACAGTTAGAATATCCATGGGATCTGATATAGGTGGAGCTTGTGGACAGCTAAGAAGAAAACATAAGTAGCTTAGGGGGGAAGTCGTATGATTTATAGTTGTGCCTCCGATATAGGAAAAGTTAGAAAAAATAACGAAGACTACTGTAAAGGGGAAATTGTACAAACTGATTTTGGTTCTATCGGAATATTTGCTCTAGCTGATGGAATGGGTGGTCATAAAAAAGGTGAAGTAGCAAGTAATCTAGCCGTAGAAAATATAATATGTTTTTTAAAAGAGAATTTATTGCAACATAATAACATAAAAATAGATTATGTAGATGATATAATAAAACAAGCTTACAACAATGTTAATTCTATTATTTATGAAAAATCTAAAAGTAGTGAAGAATTTGAAGGAATGGGAACTACTTTAACAACTGCGATATTATATAAAAATAATTTATATGTAGCGAATGTGGGAGATAGTAGATGCTATTTATTAAGCAGATATGAGTTTTCTAAAGTGACAATAGACCATTCTGTAGTAGAAGAACTTGTACGAGCTCATATTATAACTGAAGAAGAAGCAAAGAACCATCCAAGGAGAAATCATATAACGAGAGCTATGGGAACAGATGAGATGGTAATTGTTGATATATTTAAGTATAAAATAGATAAAGGTGATAAAATTCTTTTAGCTAGTGATGGATTAACAGGATTCGTAGATGATAAGACTATAAAAGAAATAGTGGAGAAAAGAGAATCTATAGAATTATTAGCTCAAGAATTAATAGATCATGCAAATGATATAGCAGGAAAAGATAATATTTCGGTTATTTTAGTAGAAGATAAGTAGGATGGTGATAAAGTGGGAGAGACTGTTTTAGGAAATAGATATGAAATCATCAGAAAAATTGGTGATGGAGGTATGGCTTTTGTATATGAAGCTAAGGATAGGTTATTAAACAGAACTGTAGCAGTTAAAGTTTTAAGGCCTGAATTTGTAGATGACGAAGAATTTTTAAGCAAATTTAAAAGGGAAGCAGAAGCTGTTGCCAGCCTCTCGCACCCTAATATTGTTAATGTATATGATGTGGGTGAAGATGGAAGAGTACATTATATTGTCATGGAATTTATAGATGGACAAAATCTAAAAGAAATAATACAAAATGAAGGAACTTTAGATGAGTATACTGCTTTAGATATAACAAAACAAATAGCTATGGCTCTTAGTGCAGCTCATAAGAAAGGAATTGTTCATAGAGATATAAAGCCTCATAATATTCTTATATCAAATGAAGGAAGAATAGTTAAGGTTGCAGACTTTGGTATAGCAAAAGCTGTCTCAAATTCTACTATGACTAATATAGGAAGTATAATAGGCTCAGTACATTATTTTTCTCCTGAACAAGCAAAAGGAAAGTATGTAACTAGCAATGCAGACCTTTATTCTTTAGGTATCGTGTTATATGAAATGTTAATTGGGAAAGTACCGTTTAGAGGTGATAGTCCTATATCAATAGCACTTCAGCATATAAATGATGAAATTGAATTTACTCAGGATGAAAAAATAAATATACCACAAAGTGTAAGAACTATAATTAAAAAATTAACTGAGAAGTCTACAGTTAACAGATATCAAAGTGCGGAAGAGTTAATAGAAGATATTGAGTATATTGAAAAAAATATAGATTTAGATTTTATAAAAGAATATGATAATTATGCTACTCAAAAAATAGATGAAAAAGATTTAAATAAATCTATGAAAATAATTCCTCCAGCACAAGAATTTGATGAAGAGGAGTACTATAATGATGAATATGAAGATGATGAATATTTTGAAGAAGTAGAAGAAAGACCTAAATTAAAAAGAGATAAAAAGAAAAGTAAGAAAAGAAAGCAAGGTAAAGAAGACAGCCCTTTAGCTAAAAAACTTCTTATAGTAGCTGCAGTTGTTTTAGCACTTATATTAGGAACACAAGTTTATTTAGCAACTAAATTTGCTGGACAATATTTATTTGGTTCTAGTTCTGATGAACCTAAAAAAATAACAGTACCAGATGTTTCAGGTGAGTCTATGGATAGTGCTCAGGAAAAATTATCTAACTTAAATCTGAAAGTTGAAATAAAAGAAGAATATAATGCAGATGTGAAAGAAAATTGCGTAATCTATCAAACTCCTAAAGCAGGTACAGAGTTACAAGAAGGAGATACTGTAACTATATACCTGAGTAAAGGTGCAAAAGAAGGTGTAATACCAAATATAGTGGGGATGATTCTTGGAGAAGCTGAAAATATTCTTAAAGAAAATAAGCTAAAGCTTGGTAACATAAAACAAGAGTATAGTGATACTTTTAAACAGGGTGTAGTTATAAGCCAAAGTCCGAAATCAGGTTCTGGAAGTGTTGAAGAAGGTGATAAGATCGATGTAGTTATAAGTAAAGGTCCAAAGCCAGTTGAAACTCCAAAACAAGAAGAAGATAAGAAAGAAGAGGAAACTCCTACTCCAGAGACTCCAACAACACCTGTAAATCCAGGTGGAAATGATAATGGATCAAACAATAATGGTTCAGGAAGTAACAATGGAGGATCACATAATAATGGAGGATCAGGAAGTAACAATGGTGGATCACATAATAATGGAGGATCAGGAAATAATAATGGATCAAGTAATGGAGGTTCTTCAGGTGGAAGTACTGAAGATGGTGGAAGTGAAAATACAGGTGGCGGAAGTACAGTAACTCCTCATCCGCCTGCAACTGATGGTTCAGAAACAGATTAAATAAAATTAAACATAAAAAAGCCTAGCTATTTAGTTAGGCTTTTTTATGTTTAATAATAAATTTATTATAATTATAATTAATTACAAACTTATTATGATATTATAGTAAAATAGGATACAATAGATATATGAGTAAAAAATAGAGGAGGCAATAAATGTTAAATGGACAAATAATAAAAGGAATAGGGGGATTTTATTACGTAGATACACACGTTGGACTTTATGAATGCAGAGCGAGAGGTATATTTAGGAAACAAAAAGTAACACCTTTAGTTGGAGATAGAGTAGCTATAAGTGTAGTTGACGAAGAAAATAAAAAAGGGGTTATTGAAGAGATAAACAAAAGGGATACAGAGCTTGTAAGGCCGCCTATAGCAAATGTTGATAAAGCTTTAATAGTATTTGCTATAAAAAATCCTAAGCCGAATTTATCCCTATTAGATAGATTTATAGTATTAGCCGAAAAAGAAGGATTAGAAATTGTTATAATACTTACTAAGGCTGATTTAGATTATGAGAATATGTTAGATGAAGTAAAATCAACATATGAGCTTAGTGGATATAAAGTTATACCTGTAAGTAATAAGACTAAATTAAATATAGATAAGGTTAAAGAAGAATTAGTTGGCAATGTAGTTGTATTTGCTGGACCATCAGGAGTAGGTAAATCAAGTTTGTTAAATGAGATAGATAAAAATTTTAAGCTACAAACTGGAGAAGTTAGTGATAAAATAAAAAGAGGGAAACATACAACTAGACACGCAGAACTTTTAAAGTTAGAATGTGGGGGTATGGTAGCAGATACACCAGGATTTAGTTCATTGACACTTGATGATATTTCGGAAACTGAGCTTAAAGAATTCTTTATAGAGTTTGATGAGTTTGATGATTGTAGATTTGGGTCGAGATGTATACATGAAAAAGAACCTAGTTGTGCTGTAAAAGAAGCTGTAGAAGTAGGAAAAATATCTAAAAAAAGATATGATAGTTATATACAGCTACTAAATGAAATTAGACAAGGGAAAAGGAGATATTAAAATGATTAAGTTAGCACCATCGATATTATCAGCTGATTTTGCGAGATTGTTAGAAGATGTAAAGAAAGTAGAACATGCAGGATGTGAATATTTGCATATAGATGTAATGGATGGACACTTTGTGCCAAATATAACATTAGGTCCTTCATTAGTTAAATCTTTAAGAAAAGATGTTAATATGGTATTTGATGCGCATCTTATGATAGAAAATCCAGATAAATATATTAAAGACTTTGTAGATGCGGGATGTGACTTAATAGTAGTCCATCAGGAAGCTTGTAGACATTTACATAGAACAATACAAAATATAAAATCATATGGAATAAAAGCAGGAGTTGCACTAAATCCAGCTACACCTATTGAAACTATAAAACATGTACTAAATGATGTAGATATGGTACTTATAATGACTGTTAACCCAGGGTTTGGTGGTCAATCATTTATAGAGGGAATGATACCTAAAATACAAGAACTAAAGAGCATTATAGATTCTCAAAATTTAAATATAGATATACAAGTTGATGGTGGTATAAAGCCTGAAAATGTAAATAAGGTAGTTGAAGCTGGCGCAAATATTATAGTTGCAGGATCAGCGATCTTTAATAGCAATAATATAAATGAAACTGTACAGTTATTTAGAAAAAATGCAAATATATAGGTATAATTATGAAAGTATGTATTGTATTAAATGGAGAAATAAATAATTACAATAAATTAAAAGATCATTTTTTTAAAGAAAATTATGATTATATAATATGTGCTGATGGTGGGGCAAATCATACTTATAATATGAAAATAAAACCTAATTTTATAATAGGAGATTTGGACTCTGTTAAAGAAGAGGTTAGGATTTATTACAAAAATTCAGATGTTAAGTTTGTAAAATTCCCTGCCAAAAAAAATGAAACAGATACAGAATTATGTATATATTTAGCCCAAAATTTAAATGCAACTAACATAGATTTCTTAGGGGCATTAGGTGGAAGAACTGATCATATGATTGCTAATATAAATTTATTATATTATGTAAAAATTCAAGGTATAATACCTAGAATTATTTCTGATAATGAAGAAATTCACATAGTTGATAATGAAGAAATATCGATTATTGGTAAAAAGGGTGATATTATCTCAGTAATACCTATTAATGGAGATGCAAAGTCTGTTACCCTTAGTAATTTAGAGTATCCGCTTGATAATTACAACATGAAGTTTTATTTACCACTGGGTATTTCAAATGTAATGCTAGATAATGAATGTAAAATAAAAGTAGATAAAGGTAGTTTACTTGTAATAAAGAATAAATAAAAGATAGCGTAAGCTATCTTTTATTTATTTTAAAATATGATAAATAATAAAGGAGAAATAAATGAAAAAAAGTATATGTATTATTATAGATATATAAAATATATATATAATGAACAATAAAGGGGGATATTATGAAAAATAAAATTGCGGTAATTTATAAGTCTAAATATGGAAGTTCCAAACGATATGCAGGATGGATAGCGTTGAAATTAGGTGCAGATTTGTATGAAATAAATGATATTAGAGGGAAAGATTTAGAAAAATATAATACTATAATATATGGTGGTGGAATATATGTTGGGAAAATTAATGGTATAAAATTTATAAATAAAAATTATGAACGTATAAAGGATAAAAAACTTATAGTATTTACAGTAGGGTTAGATTCAAAAGAAAATAATTTAAAAAAAGTAATAGAAAATAATTTTGATAAAGAACAATTAGAAAATATTAAGACATTTAATTTTAAAGGTGCATTTGATTATTCAAAATTAAACCTAATCGATAAATTTCTTATGAAAGGTTTAAAATCTAGTATTGATAAAAAGAGTATTAGAGATTTAACTGATGATGATAAAATAGTATTGAATGGATTTGAAAGAGAAGTAGATTTATGTGATAAAAAGTCAATTATATCGTTAATAGAAAACATATAAAAGGTGCAGTTAATGCATCTTTTTTTATGCTTAAGGAAAATATAATACTTGAAAAAATATGGATAACTGATGTAAGTTAGTTATATCAATAAATTGATTTTGAGCATAAAAAATATTTTGAGCAACAGACAGAGTCGTTGGCGACTTAGCCAAGCGAACTTTTTATATATTAAAAAGTTATATTAGATTAATAGATACGTGACTTAAGAATTGAAATTATAAATTTTTATTAAAAAAAAGTAGGACAGGTCTAAATATATACTATTTTGCATAAATTTAAAATATAGAATTTAAACAATAGATTAATAAAAGCACACTAGGAGGTGTTTTTAATGAGGAATAATTCTAAAGGCCTATTAGGTATTTTATGTTTAGCAACTGGTAGTGCAGTTATTTTGTCTATGATATTGCCTAATTGGATATGGACAGCACTTACTGCTTTTGTTCTTATTGGATGTGGGGTATTATTTTTCTTATATTAAGTCATAATTATAAATTTATAAAATAGTAATAATTTTTTTATATCTAGAAAAATATACTTTGTAAGTAGAGTTAAAATAAAAATAATCATGGGGGGATAATTTATGAAAATGGTAACAATAAAATTACCTAAGTGGATATCAAATATAGTATTACGTTTTATGAGACCTAATAAAAAATAAATAAAGAATTAAACAAAAATAAAAGCCTACTTTCTAAGTAGGCTTTAAAAAAGCAATTAAGCTCTTTCTATTTTACCAGAACGTAAACATCTAGTACAAACTTTAACTCTCTTAGGAGCACCATCTATTATTGCTCTAACACTTCTTAAGTTTGCTGACCACGTTCTTCTGCTGTGTCTATTTGAGTGTGATACTTGGTTTCCAGAAACCTTTCCCTTACCACATACGCTACATACCTTTGCCATTTAGTACACCTCCTTAAAATGATAACTATTTAAAGACTAAAAACATATTTATATTAACATAAATATTGAAAACGTGCAATAGAAATATATATTTGCTTTACACATATTGAGAAATATCTTGTTATCATATAGAATTATATATATAATTTTGTATAAAGTAAATATTAAAAAAAGAAATACTAATAATTTCTTTTTCTAATAACCCAAAATACAATAATATTTGTTAAAACAATTTTGGGTAGGTTTAAATTATATCATATTTATAGTATTATAGTATATATAAATTTCTATAATATAAAAAAAGTAATATGAAAATTTTTATTTTCATACTATAGAAAATTTTGGATAATATATTTAAAATTATATACAATTATATTATAAATACTTATATAATATCTTATATATCATAAAAAATAGAAAGTTTTAAGCTTTTCTGAGCAAAATAAAAATAATAAAAAAGAACTTAAGGGGGTCAACCATGAGTGCAAAAATAAACAATCAATATGGAAGTATAGAAATAGATAAACAAGTTATATCTCAAATAGCATATAGAGCGGCTATGGAAAGTTATGGATTAGTAGGTTTAGCATACAAATCTAAGGGTATAGTAGAATTATTAAAAGGTGAGAATGGCTTTAAAGGAGTTTTAGTAGAAGAACTAGAAGATAACACTATAGCAATAGAATTATATGTAATATTACAGTACGGAACAAATATATCAACAGTTGCAAATAATATCATTGATAGGGTAAAATATACAGTTGAGAATATGACGGCTATAAAAGTTAGTAAAATAGATATCAATGTGCAAGGAATTAGAGTTAAGTAATTAGGAGGAAAAAAATGATTCAGTATATAGACGGAAAACAGTTAAGGGATATGTTTGTGTCAGGTGCAAACAATCTTCAAAATAATAAGGATTTAGTGGATAAGTTGAATGTATTCCCAGTACCAGATGGAGATACGGGAACAAATATGTCTCTTACTATATCTTATGCTATGAAAGAATTGTCTAAAGTAGAGGGAGACGATATAACAAATATAGGTAAAGCACTTTCTAAAGGATCTTTAATGGGTGCAAGAGGAAACTCCGGTGTTATATTATCACAAATAATTAGAGGATTTGCAAAAGCAATAGAAGGTAAAGAAAATTTATCAACAGAAGAATTAGCTAAAGCGTTAAAAAATGGTTCGGATACTGCATATAAAGCAGTTATAAAACCGATAGAAGGAACTATATTAACCGTTGTAAGAGAAAGTGGAGAATATGCAGTACAAGCTTGTAAAAAAGAAAAAGATTTAATAAAATTCTTAGAGCTTGTTATAAAAGAAGCAAATGAATCTTTAAATAGAACACCAAATCTTCTAAAGGCATTAAAAGAAGCTGGAGTTGTAGATTCAGGAGGAAAAGGTCTAGTTTTAATATATGAAGGAATGTTAAGTTCGTTAAAAGGAAATTCTATACAAATACAAGATTTATCATCAACAAATGTATCTACAATAGAAATATCAAATAACAAAATAAATTCAGAAGATATTAAATTTGGATACTGTACAGAGTTCATACTAGAGAGTAACTCTATAAGTGATACTGAAATAAGAGATATGATGATGAAATATGGAGATAGTTTAGCTGTAGTTGGAGATGAAGGTGTAATAAAAGTACATGTACATACTAATGATCCAGGATTAGTGTTACAAGATGCACTAAAACATGGTCAATTAGTAACTATAAAGATAGAAAATATGAGAGTTCAACATGAAAACTTAGTTCTTGAAGCTCAAGATGAAACAGCATCTTCAGTAGAGGAAAAAGAATTTGGATTTATAGCTACATCTATGGGTGAAGGTCTTGCTAAAATATTTAAAGACTTTGGAGTTGACCATATAATAGAAGGTGGACAAACAATGAACCCAAGTACAGAAGATTTTATGAAAGCTATAGAACATATTCACGCTAAAAATATATTTATATTCCCTAACAACAGCAATATAATAATGGCTGCTAATCAAGCTAAAGAATTAAGTGAAAAGAATATAATAGTTATACCTACAAAAAATACACCTCAAGGATTTACAGCTTTAGTAAACTTTAATGGTGATGCCACAGTACAAGAAAATGAAGAAGCAATGATGGAATCATTAGGATTAGTAAAATCAGGTCAAGTAACATATGCTGTTAGAGATACAGTTATGAATGATATAGAAGTTAAAGAAGGAAATATAATAGGAATAGCAGAAGGTAATTTATTAGGAGCAGGAGACTCAGTAGATAAAGTAACTTCACAACTTATTGAAAAATTAGTTGATGAAGATAGTGCTATAATAACTTTATTCTATGGAGAAGATGTAAGTGAAGAAGAAGCAAACAATCTTCGTGATGAGTTAGAAGAGAAATTTGAAGATATAGATGTAGAGTTATACTATGGAGGTCAACCTCTTTATTATTACTTAATATCAGTAGAATAATATCAATAAAATTTATACAACTGTTTGTTATATAATATAACTTAAAGGTCCTGTATAATCGCACTATTTTTAGGGGGTTATACAGGATTTTTATGTAATAGGTGATAAAAATGTTCGATTTAAATAAAGATATACAATATGTAAAAGGAATAGGTCCTAAAAGAGCTGAGAAGCTTAATAAATTAAATATATTTACATTAAAAGATTTATTGTATTATTTTCCTAGACAGTTTGAAGATAGAAATAACTTAAAAAAAATAATGCAATTAGAAAATGAAGAAAAAGCTACAATAAAAGTTGTTATAGTTGGAGTAAGTACATCAAGTCCAAGAAAAGGATTAAGTATAACTAAAGTTGATGTTAGAGATGAAACTGGATATGTAAAATTAGTATTTTTTAATCAGCAATATGTAAAAAATGCATTTAAACCAGGTGATACTATTTTAGTTTTTGGAAAAGTTAAAAAAGAATTTAAGAAGATAGAGATAAGTTCTTGTGAGGTAGAGTATTTAACGAATAGTCCTAAAAACACTTGTAAAATAATGCCCATATATCCTTTGACATATGGCGTAAGCAATAAAGATATTATAGGTATAATAAAAAATGTTTTAAGTGATGAAAATTTAGTAATTAAAGAATATATGCCTAAACATATAATTGATAAATATAAATTGTGTAGTATAGATTATGCAATAAGAAACTTGCATAATCCGATTAGCAAGGAATCTCTAAAAATAGCTTTATATAGAATAGTATTTGAAGAATTTCTAATACTTCAATTAGGGTTATTTTTATTTAAAAATGGAGTTGAGGAGTCAGATGGTATAAAGTTTGAAGAAAATAAAAAACTAGATGATGTATTAACTTCATTACCATTTAAATTGACAAAAGCTCAAAATAGAGCCTTAGATGAGATAATTGAAGACATGCAGTGTAATAAAGCTATGAATAGATTAGTACAGGGTGATGTTGGTTCAGGAAAGACAGTAGTAGCATTACTATCCTTAGCGTATTGTGTGTTTAATGGCTTCCAAGGTGCTTTAATGGCACCAACTGAAATATTAGCAGAGCAACATTATATATCATTGACGGAAACATTAAAGCCTTTTGGAATGAACATTGAGTTATTGGTAGGTAGCTTAACTAAAAAACAAAAGGAAGCTGTATTAGAAAAGACTAAAAATAAAGAAGTTGATATTTTAATAGGAACACATGCTTTGATAGAAGATAAAGTTGAATTTAATAATTTGGGATTAGTAATTACTGATGAACAACATAGATTTGGAGTTAGACAAAGAAGTAAATTATCTGAAAAGGGAGAAAATCCAGATATACTAGTAATGACAGCAACACCAATACCAAGAACGCTAGCTCTTATATTATATGGAGACTTAGATATATCTATAATTGATGAACTACCTCCAGGCAGACAGCCTATAGAAACAATTGCTGTCGATAAGTCAAAAAGAGATAGAGCATACAGTTCTTTAGTAAGAAAAGAAGTAGAAAAAGGAAGACAAGTGTATATAGTATGTCCATTAGTAGAAGAAAGTGAAGCAATAGAAGCTAAAGCTGCGGTAGATTTAGTAGAGGAATTGAAGTTAGAATATTTTAGTGACTTAAAAGTAGGTTTACTTCATGGAAAAATGAAGCCAAGTGAAAAAGATTTAATTATGAAGAGTTTTAAAAATAGAGAAATAGATATACTAGTATCAACAACAGTAATAGAAGTTGGAGTAAATGTTCCTAATGCTACTCTTATGATAATTGAAAATGCAGAAAGATTTGGACTGGCTCAATTACATCAATTAAGAGGTCGTGTAGGTAGAGGTAGTCACAAATCATATTGTATACTGATATATGCTTCAAAATCCGAAGTCTGCAAGCAAAGAATGTCAATTATGGAAGAAACTAATGATGGTTTTAAAATATCTGAAAAAGACTTAGAAATAAGAGGTCCAGGCGAGTTTTTTGGAACAAGACAACATGGATTGCCAGAACTTAAGGTAGCTAATATATTTAAACACATGAAAATATTAAAATTAGCTCAACAAGAAGCCAGATATATAGTAAGTGAAGACAGGAAATTACAAAATTATGAGAATCAATTAATTAAAAAAGAAATAATGAATAAATTTGAACATTCTATAAAAGAAATTTCGTTAAATTAATTTAAAATTATGTTAAAATATACAATGAGGTGAAATAACATTGAGAGTAATATCAGGAAAAGTTAGAGGATTAAAATTAAATACTCCTAAAAATGATGATGTAAGGCCTACAACTGATAGAGTTAAGGAGTCTTTATTTAATGTAATAAATCAGTACATAATGGAAAGCACTGTATTAGATCTTTTTGCAGGAACAGGATCTTTAGGGATAGAATGTTTATCAAGAGGAGCTAAAAAATGCGTTTTTGTAGATGTAAGCAAAGAAAGCATAGCATTAGTAAAATCAAATATAAAAAAGGCTAGAGTGGAAAATGAAAGTGTAGTTTTAAACTTAGACTTCAAAGATGCTATCAGTAGATTAGATACTCAAAATAGTAAGTTTGATGTTATATTCATGGATCCTCCATATTATAAAGATATGTTTATCAACGCATTAGAAAAAATAGATAATGCAGATTTATTAGATGAAGATGGGATAATAGTAATCGAGCATGATAGTAAAGATGATTTTCCAGAAAATATAGGAAGATTGGAAAAATCTAAGTCTAAAAAATATGGAAATACAACTCTTACATTTTATAAACTATAAATTGGAGGCTTAAGCTGTAGTATGGAAAAAAAGATAAGAAAAGCTATATTTGCAGGTAGCTTTGACCCAATAACAAATGGTCACTTAGACATAATTTGCAGATCAGCACGTATATTTGATGAGTTGCAAATAGGAGTACTTTACAACCCGAATAAAAAAGGGATGTTTACATTTGAGGAAAGAGTAGATTTAATAAAAAAGTGCACAAGTCACTTAGATAATATTAAAGTGGTTAGTTTTAATGGACTTTTAGTAAATTACTGTCAAGAAAATGGAATAGATACACTAGTTAGAGGTATTAGAAGTGGAGCAGATATAGAGTATGAACTACAGATGGCTCATATGAATAAAGAGTTAAATCCTAATATAGAAACAATAATATTGCCTACGGCAACAAAATATTCATTTATAAGTTCGTCATTAATTAAAGAAGTTTTAAATTTTGATGCAGATATAAAAAATTTAGTGCCAAAAGTGGTTTTAGATGAGTTAAAAAGAAAAGCAAATAGGGGGAAATAAGCAATGTATGCAAACTTAGAAATGATAGAGTTATTTGAAGAGTTAGAAAGTATTATAAATAATGCTTCTTCAATACCTTTTTCTCATAAGTCTGGGATTGATAAAAATGAAGTTTTAGGAATAATAAGTGAAATAAAGGCTTTAATACCAGAAGAGGTAAAGCAAGCTACTTGGATAAATAAAGAAAGACATAAAATTATAAGTGATGCAAAACAAGAGGCAGCAGAAATAATAGCACAAGCTAATAAAGAGTCTGAGAAAGTAAGAGAAGAATATAATAGTAATATAGAAGAGTTAAAAAAGAATTCTGAAGAAGTTGTGAAAGCTTATGTAGAAGCAAGTGAACCTGTAGCAAAAGCAGAAGAACAAGCTAGTGCAATAATTTCAAGGGCAGAAAGAGTTGCAAATGAAATTAGATTAGGATCAATAGATTATGCTGATAATGTATTGGTTAACTTAGAATATAACTTAAAGAATATGTTAGAAGATATATCTAGAGATAGAAAAGAATTACAACCAGATAGATAGCAACTTATAAAAAATAACCTCTAAAATAATTTAGAGGTTATTTTTATACTGTTTAAGAAGCATTTTTTATTTTATTACTTGTTTTTTCTAGTATGATTAGAGAAGCTAATATGTAAATTATTATAAAAATTGGAAGTATTAACTTATAGTTACTTAGATAAAAATTCCAAATAGAGTTATTATAAAATACATTATATACAGTATTAAAATTAGACACAATAGAAGTTGATTTAAATACTGGATATAATAAGAAAGTAAATAATCCAGCTAATGTACCATGCAATAGTTTACTAAAGATATATAACTTTATATCTATATCAGTTTTTGCTAAAAAATTACAACACTGAGCCAGTATAGATAAACCACTAAAACCTATTAAAAAACTAGCTAAAACAGCTCTTAAAACCTCTGGTGTTGAAATTACAGCAGCTACTTTGTTACATCCTATAGTCATTTCAAATAAGCCACTTATAAAAGCAAAACAGAGCTCTTTTGTAACTCCAAAGAAAGATAAAGGTATATAAATTATATATGAAATTAGAGAAACTATATTAAATAAAGATAAAATTCTAAATACTACAGAAAAAACAATAACAAATCCACCTACCATCAGTAATGTATTAACTCCATTAAATACTGCATTGCCAAATAAAACAAAAAAACCTTGACCATTTGAATATCTAGTATTTATTACGTTTTGAATATTAGATCTTAATGAATGAGGTGACTTAGGTATTTTTTCATTTCCATAATTTCTAAAAAATAACCCAACTGATATTGCTCCTAGATAATGACATGAAATCATTAAATAACCCAAATCAGAATTTTGAAACATACCAGTAGCAACTGCACCTATTATAAACAAAGGCCCAGAGGTAGAACAAAATGATACTAATCTTTGAGCTTCTGATCTTGAAATTTGGGAGTTAGTCCTTAATTCGGACGCAAGTTTAGCACCTACAGGGTATCCTGATACAGTAGAAATTACAAATACTAAAGCGCTTTTACCAGATACATTAAAAATAAGTTTAGTAATAGGGTTTATTATAAAACCTATTATATCGACTATTTTTAGATCAACTATTAAATTAGCTCCTATAACGAATGGAAGTAAAGACGGTATTAAAACTGTAGTCCAAATAGATAATCCTTCTTTAGCTGATTGTATAGACTCATTTGGAAAAATTATAATTCCTAATATTAAAACAATAACAATCAATACTGGCATAAAAAACATAAATAGTGTACTTTTTTTCATATTTACCACCTAACAAAAATAGATTATAGAATAATTATATTAAGTTTTTAAAATAGATATGAATAAAAGCATTTAAGATATATAATATAGATAGACAACAATGTATGATTTAAGGGGGGATGTTTTTATGTTTAATAGTATTTCTAGTAAAAAAGTATATGAACAAGTTATAGAACAGATACAAGAAAGTATCTTAAGTGGTGAACTTAAAAAAGGAGACAAGTTGCCATCAGAGAGAGAACTATCTGATCGTATGAGGGTAAGTAGAACATCTATAAGAGAAGCATTAAGGGTATTAGAAACTATGGGAGTTGTAGAAAGCAGACAGGGCGAAGGTAATTTTATATGTACAAATATAGAAAAGTCTTTAATAGAGCCTCTTTCTATGATATTTAAATTAAATGATGGGACATGGCAAAATGTATTAGAGCTTAGAGAGATGTTAGAACTTCAGACAGTCAAAATTGCAGCGATAAGATCTACAAAAGAGGATTGTATAGAGCTTAAAGCTATTGTTGATGGTATGAAAAAAGAAACACAACAAAGCAGCAACAAAAAAGAAATTGTAAGATTAGATCAAAAATTTCACAAAAAATTAGTATCAATGAGTAAAAATTATTTAATTGAAAGTTTATTTGTTACATCATCAAAACTATTTGAAGGATTTATAAAAGATGCAAGAGAAAAAATAATAGCAACTTCTTGGACTAAAGAAGTATTAGTTGATAAGCATGATGCAATATATGAAGCGATAAGTAGTAAAAATCCAGATGAAGCGTATAATAAAATGAAAGAGCATATGGACATAATAAGAAAGAGTTATGAGGAAATGAACAATACAGAAAATTGTTAATTTTCAAACAATAGTTGAAAAAATAACACATATTAACTACTATTAAGATATAAGTGGTAATACCACATACCATCATTCAAGTTACCATAATAAAAATTAAAAAGGGGATGAAACTTGATGAATGAATATATCTTATTTTTTATAGCCATAGTACCTATAATATGGTTAATTGTATCTTTAGGAGCTTTAAAGTTACCAGCTCATAAGACTTGTTTTTTTACAGCTATTTTAACGTTCTTTATAGCTATTGTATTTTGGAGAATGCCTTTTATGGATGCTATAACAGCATCTATTGAAGGTGTAGCAATTGCTATTTGGCCAATACTTTTAGTAATAGTAGCTGCACTATTTACTTATAATCTAGCTGTTGAAACAAAAAGTATGGACACTATGAAAAATATGCTTTCAAGTATAACTACAGATGAAAGAATACAAGTATTGATATTAGCATGGGGATTTGGAGGATTTTTAGAAGCTGTAGCAGGATATGGAACAGCAGTAGCAATCCCTGCTAGTATATTAGCATCAATAGGATTTAATCCTGTATTTGCAGCTATAATTTGTCTTATAGCAAATACAGTTCCGACAGCTTTTGGAGCGATTGGAATACCAGTAACCACATTAGCAACAGTGACGGGATTAGATGTTATGAATTTAAGTTATCTCATATCAATTCAATTAGCACCATTCATAATCATAATACCATTTGCATTAGTAATATTAACTAAAAAGAGTTTTAAAGCTATAAAAGGAGTATTTTGGATAACATTAGCGTCAGGAGTTGCATTTGCAATACCTCAGATATTTATAGCTAAATATTTAGGAGCTGAACTACCAGCACTAGTAGGTAGTTTATGTAGCATGTTGACAACAATATTAATAGCTAAACTTATGAACAAGAAAAATAAAAGTGAAAGTATCCAACATGACTCAGATGGTGAAGTAATTGCTCAATCAAAAATTTCACTTAAACAAGGTGTACTAGCTTGGCTTCCATACATATTATTATGTGTGTTAATTTTAATTGCAAGTCCTTTATTTCCGTTTGTTAATGAGTTTTTGGCTAAGTTTAGTAGCAATATTCAAATATACAGTGGAGAAGGCGCAAAACCAATACATTTTGCTTGGATAAATACTCCAGGTATGATGATAATTATAGCCACATTTATAGCTGGATTAGTTCAAAAAATTAAAATATCAACTATGGTAGATGTATTCATAAAAACATTAAAACAATTAACTAAATCATTTGTAACTATAACATCAATAGTTGCAATATCAAAAATAATGTCATATAGCACTATGACAAGCTCAATATCTTTTGGGTTATGTGCCATAACAGGAACTTTATATCCTATAATAGCGCCACTTTTAGGAGCTATTGGAACTTTTGTGACAGGAAGTGATACTTCAGCAAATATACTATTTGGAGGGTTACAATCAGAAGCAGCAAAATCACTGGGAATAAATCCGTATTGGATAGCAGCGGCTAATACAGCTGGTGCAACTGCAGGAAAAATGATTTCTCCTCAAAGTATAGCAATAGCAACATCTGCTACAGGTTTAATAGGTAAAGAAGGTAAAATATTTAGCTCTACAATTAAGTTTTGTTTAGTGTATGTAATCATACTAGGGATAGTAGTATATCTAGGTGGAAATTTTATAGGAATATAATTAAAATAATGGGGGTGACAAAATGCCTAAATTTAAAGTTCCTTATTCTAAAAATGGTATGAATATTGATATACCGGATAAGAATTTTTTAGACATATTACAATCAAAAGCACATCAATATAAGGCAAGTTTAGATCAAAATACAATAGTAGAAAAATCAATGGATAATCCTATAGGTTCAAAAAAACTAGAAGAACTAGCAAAAGATAAAAATAATGTTGTAATAATAACTAGTGACCATACAAGACCTGTGCCTAGTAGAGTAACATTACCGATAATATTAAGAAGATTAAGAGACGCAAATCCAAATATAAAAATAAAGATATTAATAGCAACAGGTTTCCACAGACCAAGTACAAGAGAAGAATTAATTTACAAAATGGGTGAAGATATAGTAGAAAATGAAGAAATAATAATGCATATATCTACAGATGATAGTCAAATGATAAAAGCAGGCGTATTACCGTCTGGGGGAGATTTTTATTTAAATAAACTTGCTTATGATGCAGACTTGTTAATTGCTGAAGGTTTTATAGAACCTCATTTCTTTGCTGGTTTTTCAGGAGGAAGAAAAAGTATATTACCTGGAATCGCCTCAGCTAAAACAATAATGTACAATCACTGCAGTGATTTTATAGATAGTAAAAATGCAAGAACTGGATTATTAAACAAAAACCCTATTCATGAAGATATGGTTTATGCAGCTAAAACTGCTAAATTAGCATTTATAGTAAATGTAGTAATAGATCAAGATAAAAATATTATAGAATGTTTTTCTGGAGATGTTGAAAAAGCTCATAGTAAAGGTTGTGAATTTGTAACAAGCTTATCCAAGATAGATTCTAATAAAGCAGATATTGTTGTAAGTACAAATGGAGGTTATCCATTAGATCAAAATGTATATCAATCAGTTAAAGGAATGACAGCAGCAGAAGCTACATGTAAAGATAATGGAGTAATAATAATGATTGCTGCATGTAATGATGGACATGGAGGCCAATCATTTTACGACAACATAGCAAATTCTAAATCTCCTAAAGATGTATTAGATAAGGTAAGAAAGGTTCCAAGAAGTGAAACGGTACCAGATCAATGGGAATTTCAGATATTAGCTAGAATATTAGCAAAACATACTGTAATAATGGTTACAGATCAAGGTGATCCTAATATGATAAAGAACATGCATATGAAGCATGCATACAATTTTAAAGAAGCTTTAGATATGGCATTTAAGATAAAAGGTGAAGAAGCAAAAGTAGTAGTTATTCCAGATGGAGTGTCTGTAATCGTAAAGTAGATAAGGGGGAAATGTAATGGAGATTTTAACATGTATAAAGCAAGTTCCAGGAACTAGCGAAGTAGAAGTGGATGAAGTAACAGGAGTTCTAAAAAGAGATGGTATAGATTCTAAAATGAATCCATATGATTTGTATGCACTAGAAACTGCTCTTAGAATAAAACAAGAAAAAGGGGCAACTTTAAAAGTTATAACTATGGGTCCTCCACAAGCAAAACAAATTATAGAAGAAAGTTTTATGATGGGTGTTGATGAAGGAGCTATATTAAGTGATAGAAAATTTGCAGGCGCAGATGTTTTAGCTACATCATATACAATATCTCAAGGGATAAAAAAGACTGGGAATCCAGATTTAATAATTTGTGGAAAACAAACAACTGATGGAGATACTGCTCAAGTTGGTCCTGAAATAGCTGAATTTTTAAATATTCCACATGTTACAAATGTAACTAAAATAGTAGAGGTAAAAGAAAAAAGTATAGTAGTAGAAGTGGATATGCCAAATACACTAGAAGTTTGTGAAATCGAGTTTCCATGTTTAATGACTGTAGAAAAAGGAATATTCCAACCTAGACTTCCTTCGTTTAAACTAGGATTAAAAACTAAAAATAAAGAAATACCAATGTATAGTTTAAATGATTTTGAAGATAAAGATGAAAAAAATTATGGATTAAATGGGTCACCAACTCAAGTTTTAAGAATCTTCCCTCCTACATCAAACAATGAAAAAGAGGTTTTAAAAGGTAGCGCAGAAGAGGTTGCAGATATTTTAGTTGAAAAAATGAAAGAATTAAAGTTAATTTAAGGGGGGATAAATATGGCTAAAATAGTTATAAATCATGAAAAAGTAAAAAATATTGAAGAAATAGTAAAAATATGTCCGTTTAATGCTTTAGAAATAGTTGATAATAAACTAGAAATAAATTCTGGATGTAAGATGTGTAAGTTGTGTGTAAAGAAAGGCCCAGAAGGGGTATTTGAATTTGAAGAAGATCAAAGGATAGAAATAAACAAAGATGAATGGAGAGGTATAACTGTTTATGTAGACCATCATGAGGGAGACATACATCCTGTAACTTATGAACTAATAGGTAAAGCACGTGAAATGGCAGCTAAAATAAATCATCCTGTATACTGTGTATTTATAGGAAGTAATATAAAAGATAAATGTGATAAATTATTATCTTATGGAGTTGATGAGGTATTTGTTTATGACAGTGAAGAATTTAAAAACTTTAGAATTGAGCCATATACTAAAGCGGTAGAAAACTTTATAAATAATATAAAACCAACAATAATGTTAGTTGGAGGAACAACTCTAGGAAGATCTTTAGCTCCTAGACTTGCTGCTAGATTTAAAACAGGACTTACAGCAGATTGTACTATATTAGATATACAAGAAAATACTGATCTAGATCAAATAAGACCGGCATTTGGCGGGAATATAATGGCTCATATACATACACCAAACAATAGACCTCAATTTGCAACAGTAAGATATAAAATATTCTCAGCACCTCAAGAAGTTGAAAATCCAAAAGGTAAAATTACTTTATGCAATGTTGATAAAAAAGAGCTAATATCAAATATAAATGTTTTAAGTACTAAACCTAAGACACGAGAAGTAGGGCTTGAAGATGCAGAAGTTATAATAGTAGCTAGTAGAGCAATAAAAAAACAAGAAGATATGGATATGATATACAAACTAGCGGATGTTTTAAATGCTCAAGTGGCAGGAACAAGACCATTAATAGAGTCTGGATGGATAGATGCCAAAAAACAAATAGGTCTTAGTGGAAGAACAGTAAAACCTAAATTAATTATAACTTGTGGTGTATCTGGTGCAGTTCAGTTTGTAGCTGGTATGCAAGGGTCTGATTATATAGTAGCAATAAACCAAGATGAAAAAGCTCCTATATTTGATGTTGCGCATGTATCTTTAGTAGGTGATGTTTATGAAATAGTTCCAAAAATTATTGAAAAAATAGAACAAAATCAATTAGAGATGGCATTTACAGTAGAAGAATAGGGGGAGAATATATATGTATAAAAAAATTGATAAAAATGATATAGATTTTTTAATAAAAGTTTGTGGAAAAGAGGAAGTTATCGTTGGGGAAGATATAAGTGAAGATTTTTCTCATGATGAATTAGGAGGAGTAGAAAAATATCCTGAAGTTTTAGTTTATGCAAATAGTACAGAACAAGTATCTGAGATAATGAAATATTCATATGAAAAAAATATACCAGTAACACCAAGAGGACAAGGGACTGGATTAGTTGGAGCTGCTGTAGCTATTAATGGCGGTATAATGCTTAATTTAAGCAAAATGAATAAAATATTAGAATTAGATGAAGAAAACTTAACTCTTACAGTTGAGCCGGGTGTATTGTTAATGACTATAGGTCAATATGTACAAGAAAAAGATTTATTTTATCCACCAGATCCAGGTGAAAAAAGTGCTACAATAGCTGGAAATATAAATACAAATGCTGGTGGTATGAGAGCTGTAAAATATGGAGTTACAAGAGACTATGTAAGAGGTTTAGAGGTAGTACTTCCTACCGGTGAAATAATAAATGTAGGTGGAAAAGTAGTTAAAAATAGTTCTGGATATAGCATAAAAGATTTAATAGTAGGATCAGAGGGAACATTAGGAATAGTTACAAAAGCAATACTTAAATTACTACCTTTACCTAAAAAAGATATTAGTTTATTAGTTCCATTTCCTGATTTAACACAAGCTATAGAAACTGTACCTAAAATAATAAAATCAAAATCAATACCAACAGCTATAGAGTTTATGGAAAGAGATGTAATACTTGCATCAGAAGAATTTTTAGGTAAAAAATTCCCTGATAATACATCAGATGCATATCTTTTATTAAAATTTGATGGAAACAGTAAAGAAGAAATAGAAAAAGAGTATGAAAATGTAGCACATCTTTGTTTAGATAATGGTGCATATGACGTATTTATATCAGATACACAAGAAAGAAATGAATCTATATGGTCAGCTAGGGGAGCATTCTTAGAGGCTATAAAAGCATCAACAACAGAGATAGATGAGTGTGATGTTGTAGTTCCTAGAGATAAAGTAGCAGAATTTATAAGATATACTCATGACCTTCAAAAAGAACTAAACGTTAGAATAAAAAGTTTTGGCCATGCAGGCGATGGAAATCTTCATGTTTATACACTAAGAGATGAAATGGATGCTGAAACTTGGGAATTAAAATTAAAACAGAGTTTTGATTGTATGTATAAAAAATCTAGAGAACTTAGAGGTCAAGTTTCAGGTGAACATGGAATCGGATATGCAAAGAAAGAATATTTACATGAATCTCAAAATGAACCATATATGAATTTAATAAAAAATATAAAAGTGGCATTTGACCCTAAAAATATATTAAATCCAGGAAAAATATATTAATATAAATTAAAAAATAGAGTGCAATTAAATCATGCACTCTATTTTGGAGTTCTTATATAAGTTGGCGATTTATAATAGTCCATAGGACCTTTTAATAACTCTTTGTTATTTTTATAATATATTAAATTATACATATTACTTGCTTTAATATCATAATCAATTAAGGTTTTAAATACTGTATCATCCATTGAAAATGATGTTTTAGAAAATTTATTAATAATATTTATATCAGAATTGTTTTTTATAGTTTTTATTATTTCTCTTCCTTTATCATTAAAAGCTAATATTCTTACATAAGGCATTTGAGATATGTTTTTTACTGAACTCATATCATTTTTTGTTATCCCTAGTAAGATATTGTTAAAAGTCCTTTTAATTTTAGTAAGAGTATATCTTTTTGATTTTACAGAACTGTGTAAATCATTAAGGCACGATGATGTAAAAACATTTTGATAAATTTTGTTTTCGATACCTTCGTTTACATCAAAATAAGTATTTAAAATATTACTATCTCTAAGTATTATAGATTTTAAAATTTCAAAATACTTATCATCAAACATAGGTGAAAAATTATTATCTAATTTACTATTTAAAGTCTCGTAGGTATTATAAGGAACCACATTTTTTAAAAGTGATAAATTATTATTTTCTTTTAGTGATTTTCTAATAGCAGTAGCAGAGCATATATCATTTTTTATTTCTTCAGAATTATATGAAGCTGAAACTCTAGATATAGTAAAAGGTTTTATATTACTTTTTAATTTAAGTAGACATTTTATATACTCTAGTCCTAAAATATTATTAGAGGAATTTAAAATTGACAAAAGTTTTTCTTTTGAAATATTTAATGAGTTATAGTTATTAATATAGTCAAATAATGCTAAACTACGAGCTGTAGGGAAAAGCATACCCTCATCTAAGTGAATTTTTAAAATTTCTTTAAAAGCATCTGGTTCATTTACTAGTATTTTAGAAATAGAGTAAAGTATTTCGACATCGCCTTCTTCACTACCAAAGCATATAGAATTTATACAATTTAATGAGTTAAGAGTAGTTATAGCACCCTGAGCAAAAAGTTCTGCACTTTGACATGCAAACATAGTTGGGAGTTCTACAACTAAGTCAACACCATTTTTTACAGCCATCTCAGCTCGTGTGTACTTGTCGAATAAAGCAGGTTCACCCCTTTGTAAAAAATTACCGCTCATTATAGCTATGGTATGAGTTGCACCTGTTATTTCTTTAGACTTAGTTAAATGATATAGATGACCATTATGAAAAGGATTATATTCAACTATTAAGCCAAGTATATTCATAAATTTTCTCCTTTAGTTTTATTTAAAATAGAGGGTTTCTTAAAAATAAATAGAAATCTAATTGTAAGTAAAAATACGTTCTATTATTATTTTAAGAAAATATAAATATAAATTTAAATAATTATATTATAATATTATAACAAAAAGATAAAAATAATCTATGTTAAGCAAAATATATTGTATTTAAGTAAGTATTTTTCTCTAATTGAATATAATTGAACAATAAATTCAAATAAATGTATTAAATACTGTACTTTTGGAGAAAAAAGTGGTATATTATTTTATGTCGAAAGATGTTTACTGTATACAATATAAAAATAATATACATTGTAAAGATTAGCCATTTAGGCTTTTTACATATTATTCATAAAATTTTAAGGAGGTATACTAATGAAAATATTAGTATTAAACTGTGGTAGTTCTTCATTAAAATATCAATTAATAGATATGTCAAATGAAGAAGTTTTATGTATAGGATTAGTTGAAAGAATAGGTATAGAAGGTTCTATACTTAAGCAAGAAAAAGATGGTGTTGAAGGTAAATTAGTTGTAGAACAACCAATGAAAAACCATCAAGATGCTATAAAGTTAGTATTAGACGCTGTTGTTGATGCTAAGTTTGGTGGAGTTAAAGAAATAAGTGAAGTTGAAGCTGTAGGACACAGAGTAGTTCACGGTGGAGAAAAGTTCGCAGGTTCAGTTTTAATAACTGATGAAGTTAAAGCTGCATTACAAGAATGTGTTGAATTAGCACCACTTCATAACCCAGCTAATATAATGGGAATAGAAGCTTGTGAAGCTATACTTCCAGGTGTACCAATGGTAGGAGTATTCGATACTGCTTTCCATCAAACAATGCCTAAGAAATCATACTTATATGGTTTACCTCATGAATTATACACTAAATACGGTGTAAGAAGATACGGATTCCACGGAACTTCTCATAAGTATGTATCTCAAAGAGCTGCTGCTATGTTAGGAAAGAATGTAGAAGACGTTAAGGTTGTAACTTGTCACTTAGGAAACGGAGCTTCTATAGCTGCAGTTGATGGTGGTAAGTGTGTAGATACATCTATGGGATTCACTCCATTAGAAGGATTAATAATGGGTACTAGATGTGGAGATATAGATGCTGCTATATTACCATTCTTAATGGAAAAAGAAGGATTAGATGCTAAAGCATTATCTGACTTAATGAACAAGAAGTCTGGTGTATACGGAATGACTGGAATATCAAGTGACTTCAGAGATATAGAAGGAGCTGCTGAAAAAGGTGACGAGAAAGCTCAAGTTGCTTTAGATGCATACGTTCAAAAGGTTAAGAAATATATAGGATCTTATATAGCAGAAATGAATGGAGCAGATGCGATAGTATTTACTGCTGGTGTTGGTGAAAATGGTATAGAAATAAGAGAAGCTATATGTGAAAACATGAACTTCTTAGGAATGACTATGGACAAAGAAGCTAATAAAGTTAGAGGAAAAGAAAGAGTAATATCTACTGAAAATTCTAAAGTTAAGATATTATTAATACCAACTAATGAAGAATTAATGATAGCTAGAGATACTTTATCTTTAGTAAAATAATTATAAATGGTTATAATAGATTTAAGGTAGGGTAAAACCTACCTTAAACTTTGTTTAAATTTTATATAAATAATTGATTTTATGCCAAAAATATCTATCAAGTAAAAATACTTGACAAACAGTAGCCAAATTTGTATAATAAATTGGTAATGTATTGAGGTGAATTTAATGAAAATCAGTTTAGATAAGTTAATTAGAAGAGAAACTGACAAAATAGACTTGAATTTTTGTCAAAAAGTTGATACTATTAATTATTGTGATACAAGTTATGAATTAGCTTCTCCAATAAGTATAAACGGTAAAATCTCAACTACTAAAAGTGGTTTCTACTTAGACGCAGATGTAGAATTTACAGTTCTTGATAATTGTTCAAGATGCTTAGAAGAGGTAGAAGTACCAATAGAATACTCGATACAAGGTTTTTTAGTTAAAGAAGACTTTGACGAAGACAGTTTCGAAGATGATGATGCATTTATATATGATGGACAAGATATAGATCTTATTCAAATAATAGAGCAAACATTAGACTTCAAATTACCAGCAAGAGCACTTTGTGATGAAGATTGTAAAGGTCTTTGTCCAGGATGTGGAGCAAACTTAAATAAGGAAGCTTGTTCTTGCAATGAAATCGCGAACGACGAGGAGATTATAGATCCCCGTTTTGCTAAATTAAAAGATATATTTAAAAACGACTAAGGAGGTGGCGTAAATGGCAGTACCAAAGCGTAAAACATCTAAATCAAAAACTAAAATGAGAAGAGCAGCTAACTCAAAGATGGTAGCAACTGGATTCGTAAGTTGCCCACAATGTCATGAGCCAAAATTACCACATAGAGTATGTCCAGATTGTGGATATTATAAAGGTAAAGAAGTTGCTTCTAACTAGTAACTTCTAAAAACATGTAGATTACTCTACATGTTTTTTTTGTTTAAAATAAAATATAATGGTTAATTAAAATAAATATAATAAATTATTAAAATATGCGTAAGTAAATGCTAAGTTACTATTATAGTTAGTATTATTTAAAAAGGTACTGAATACAGTGTTGAAAATATATAAGCGTAGATTATTTAGGGATTAATTAGGTAAAGCTAAGTTTAGTTAAATCTAAGGTATAGTTTTAGAAAACGTTGCAATACTAATATATTTAAAAAAATTAGTACCTGGTAATAAAAAATAATCATAAAAGTATTGCTAAATTTATTAGGATATTATATACTACTATTAGTAGCTGGTACTAACTACAGCTATAAAAACTTGGAGGTAATATGAAAAAGAAAAGTAAAGCCCAAAGACAAAAAGAATTAGTAGAGATGCTACAGGCTGATCCTTTCTATACAGATGAAGAACTAGCTAGTTTATTTGAAGTAAGTATTCAAACAATTAGACTAGATAGAATGAGTTTAAATATACCTGAATTAAGAGAAAGAGTTAAGTCAATAGCAGAAACAGAAAGTTCTAAAGTTAAAACATTAGGAATTAAGGAAATTACAGGAGAAATAATTGACTTATCGGTGGGGCAGTTAGGAATATCTATGTTAGAAATTACAGAGGATATGCTTTACTCTAAGACTAATACTTTAAAGGATACTTATATATTTTCTCTAGCAGACTCATTAGCTATGGCGATAATAGATGCACCAAAGGTAATTATGAGATTTGCAAATGTAAAATGCTTGAAATTAATAGAACAAAGAGATAGGCTTATAGCGAAGGCTGAAATTTATAAAAAAGCTGATAAAAAGCACTATGTAAAAGTTGTAGTTAATAATAAAGCACAAGAACAAATTTTTAGAGGAAAATTTATCTTTGAAGAATTAGATTAGGAGGAAAAGTTATGAAGATAGTAATTGATGGTATGGGTGGCGATAATGCACCAAAGTCTAATGTAGAGGGTGCAGTAAAAGCAATAAAAGAATATAATGTTGATTTAATAATCACAGGAGATAAAGATATATTAGAAAAAGAATTTGCAAATTATGAGTTTGATAAAAGCAAATTAGAAATAGTTCATACTACCGAAATTATAGAAAATGAAGACAAACCGGTAAAAGCTATTAGATCTAAAAAAGATTCATCTATGGTAGTTGCATTAAGACTTGTTAAAGAAGGCAAGGCAGATGCTGTTATATCAGCAGGAAATACAGGTGCATTGTTAGCTGGAGGATTATTTGTAGTAGGAAGAATAAAGGGAATAGATAGACCTTGCTTATGTCCTGTAATACCAAATGCTAAAAAAGGAATGACGCTTATAGCTGATGGAGGAGCAAATGCAGATTGCAAACCTAAAAATCTAGTAGAATTTGCTGGTATGAGTAATATATATGCAAAAAAAGTTTTAGGACTAAATAGTCCAAAGATAGCTTTAGCTAATGTTGGAATAGAAGAAGGTAAAGGTAACGACTTGGTAAAAAAATCTTATGAAGAATTAAAAAATATCGATGTAAACTTTATAGGAAATGTAGAAGCAAGAGATGTTATAAATGCATATACAGACATTATTGTATGTGATGGCTTTACTGGAAATATATTATTAAAGTCAGCTGAAGGTGTAGCTATGTCTGTTATGGGTCTATTAAAAGAAACTTTCTTATCAAGCACTAAAGGCAAGATAGGAGCAATGCTTTTAAAAGATGATTTAAAAAAATTAAAAAGCTTTATGGATTATGCTGAATATGGAGGAGCACCACTTTTAGGAGTTAATGGTGGGGTTATAAAAGCTCATGGAAGCTCTGATTCAAGAGCTATAAAAAATGCTATAAATCAAGGTATTAAATTTGCACAAGGAAATGTTGTAGAAGATATAAAAGAATTTATAAAGACTATGGAAAGTAGTGAAGAGAAAGAGTAGGAAAGACTCATTTTGGAGGTTTAAAATACATGAACAATAAAGCTGGTATATTAGGGGTAGGAAGTTTTGTACCCGAGCAAGTTATAGATAATTTTTACTTTGAAAAAATAATGGACACAAGCGACGAGTGGATAAAAACTAGAACCGGAATAAGTGAAAGAAGAATGGTTAATAAAGATGAAACAACATCTGACTTATCTACAAAAGCAGCATTGAATGCTATTAAGTGTGCAAATTTAAAACCTCAAGACATAGATTTAATAATTGTAGCAACAGCAACTCCAGATATGGTATTTCCATCAACAGCATGTTTAGTACAAGAAAATATAGGTGCAATAAATGCAGCAGCATTTGATATATCTGTAGCATGTTCAGGGTTTATATATGCTATGACTATAGCTAAGCAATTTGTTGAGAATAAAACGTATAAAAAAGTATTAGTAATAGGTGCTGAAACACTTTCTAAGGTTTTAGACTATGAAGATAGAACTACTGCTATATTATTTGGAGATGGAGCGGGAGCAGTTGTAATAGGTGAGGTTTTAGAAGGTGGAATTTTATCTACATACTTAGGTTCAGATGGTAAGGGTAAAGACTTTCTAAATATACCAGCTGGAGGTTCTAAACTTCCAGCTAGTAAAGAGACTGTTGAAAATAGATTACACACTATAAAAATGGCTGGAAATGATGTATATAAATTTGCAGTTAGAATAATGAGTGAAGCATCATTAAAGGCATTAGAAATGGCTGATTTAAACACAGACTCTATAGATTACCTAATCCCACATCAAGCTAACATAAGAATAATAGAAGCTTCAGCTAAAAGATTAAAATTGAGCATGGATAAAGTATATGTAAATCTTGATAAATATGGGAACATGTCAGCAGCATCTATTCCAGTAGCACTTGATGAAGCTTTTAGAAAAGGAAAGATACACAAAGGAGACAATGTAGTATTAGTAGGTTTTGGTGGTGGATTAACTTGGGGATCTTCAGTAATAAATTGGAGTATACAAGGAGGTAACAATGAATAAAGTTTGTGAAATATTAAATATAAAGTATCCTATAATCCAAGGTGGAATGGCATGGGTAGCAGACGCCAATCTTGCTAGTTCAGTATCAAATGCAGGTGGATTAGGGTTAATTGCAGGTGGAAATGCACCAAAAGAAATTATAAAAGAAGAAATACGAAAATGTAGAACTCTTACAGATAAACCTTTTGGTGTAAATGTAATGTTATTATCTCCATTCGTAGACGATATAATAGATTTAATAATAGAAGAAAGAATACCGGTAATAACAACTGGAGCCGGAAATCCAGCTAAATATATGGATAGATTAAAAGAAGTTAACACAAAAGTTATACCTGTAGTCCCAAGCATTGCTCTAGCTCAGAGGATGGAAAAATTGGGAGCAGATGCAGTTATAGTTGAAGGTACAGAAGCAGGTGGTCATATAGGAGAGTTAACTACTATGGTTCTTACTCCACAAGTTGCAGATAACGTAGATATACCTGTAATAGCTGCAGGAGGTATAGCTGATGGCAGAGGGATTGTAGCAGCTTTTGCATTAGGAGCAAATGGAGTTCAAATAGGTACTAGATTTATATGCAGTAATGAATGCAATGTACATGAAAATTATAAAAATATGGTATTAAAATCAAAAGATAGAGATGCTATAGTTACAGGAAGAACTACTGGTCACCCTGTTAGAGCTTTAAAAAATAAATTAGCTAAAGATATATTAAGCATGGAAAAAGAAGGTGCAGATCCAGCTGAAATAGATAAAAAAGGAATTGGATCTTTAAGGCTAGCAACAAAAGAAGGCGACCTTAAAAATGGATCTTTTATGGCAGGGCAAATAGCTTCAATAATAAAAGATGTAAAGCCATGCAAGGAAATTATAGAAGATATGGTTAAACAAGCTAAAGATATAATGCCAAACATTGAGCTATAAAGTAGGAGGTAAAAAATGGGAAAGGTAGCATTAGTATTTCCGGGTCAAGGATCACAATATGTAGGTATGGCTAAAGATGTATACGAAAATAATCAAATAGCAAAAAAAATTATAGATAATGCATGTGATGCTTTAGATATGGATTTAAAAAACATAATGTTTGAAGGTAGTGATGAAGAACTATCAAAAACAGAAAATACTCAACCTGCCATAGTTACTCATAGTATAGCGTTATTTGAAGCTTTAAATGATGCACTAGATTTAAAATATGATGCCTGTTTGGGATTATCTTTGGGTGAATATAGTGCATTAGTAGCAGCGGATGCGATAGAGTTTAATGATGCTGTATCACTTGTTAAAAAAAGAGGCAAATTTATGCAAGATACAGTACCTCAAGGAAAAGGAGCAATGGCTGCTATACTTGGATTAAATAGAGATAAGGTAGAAAATATTATAAAGAGTATTGATAGTGGGATTGTTGAAGTTGCAAATTATAACTCTCCAGGACAAATAGTTATATCAGGGGAAAATAAACATATAGATGAAGCGATGATAAAGCTAAAAGAAAATGGAGCAAAAAGAGCTGTGAAGTTAAATGTAAGTGGACCTTTTCATTCATCTATGTTAAAAGATGCTGGAATTAAATTATCAAAAGAACTAGATAAGGTTAATTTGAGAACACCAAAAATATCGGTAGTATCAAATGTAAATGCTAGTTATTATGAAGATGAAGGTAAAGACTTACTTATACAACAGGTTAGTTCTTCTGTATTATGGGAAGATTCAATAGAAAAATTATTAGATGAAGGCTATGATACTTTTATAGAGATAGGACCAGGAAAGACATTAAAAGGATTTATTAAAAAAATATCATCAAACAGAAAAATGGATGTAAATATTTATAATATAGAAGATATGAATTCATTAGAAAAATTTGTTGAAATTTACAGAAATGGAGAGATAGTATGATGAATTTAAGTTCAAAAGTAGCTATAGTTACAGGTGGATCTAGAGGTATAGGTAAAGAAGTAGCCAAAAAATTAGCGTTACTAGGATCTAATTTAGTTATTAACTATACATCAAAAGAGGAAGAAGCCTTAAAAACTAAAGAAGAGATTGAAGCTTTAGGTGTAAAATGTATAACATTAAAATGTGATGTATCAAAATCAGAAGAAGTAAATGAAATGGTTAATAAAACATTAGAAGAATTTGGAAAGGTTGATATACTTGTAAATAATGCTGGTATAACTAAAGATGGATTGTTGATGAGAATGAAAGAAGAAGATTTTGATAAAGTTATAGAAATAAACCTAAAGGGTGTATTTAATTGCACAAAAGCTGTTACAAAACCTATGATGAAAAATAAATATGGAAAAATAATAAATATGGCTTCTGTAGTTGGAGTTATAGGCAATGCTGGTCAAGCGAATTACTGTGCATCAAAAGCTGGTGTTATAGGATTCACGAAATCAACTGCGAGAGAATTAGCTTCAAGAAATATAAATATAAATGCAGTTGCTCCAGGATTTATAGATACAGATATGACAAGAGTTTTAAGTGAAGATATTAAGCAAAATATGCTAAATAACATACCTAAAACTACATTTGGTAAACCTGAAGATGTAGCAAATGTAGTTGCATTTTTAGCAAGTGACATGTCAAGTTATGTTACAGGTCAAGTTATAAATGTAGATGGTGGTATGGTAATGCAATAAATTTAATTCAAGTTAAGTACTAATAAGTTGATTTATATTTCCTAGTAAGAAATATAAATTATTGTGACTGAAAATTTTGAATAATATAAAATAATTAGGAGGAAACAAAAATGTTTGAAAAAGTTGTAGAAATAGTAAGAGATCAATTAAGTGTAGAGGATAAAGAAATAACAATGGAGACTTCTTTAATGAAAGATTTAGAAGCAGATTCATTAGATGCAGTAGAAATAATAATGGCTTTAGAAGATGAATGCGGAGTTGAAATACCAGATACTGAAGCAGAAAACTTTAAATCTATAGGAGATATAGTAAGATTTATAGAAGCTAATAAATAGTGGAGGTATTCTCTATGAAAAAGAGAGTTGTAGTAACAGGGCTTGGATGTGTAACACCTGTTGGAAATGGAAAAGAAGAATTTTGGAAAAATATTAAAGCTGGTGTGTGTGGCATAGATAAAGTAACTAAATTTGATGCAAGTACTTTTCAAACACAAGTAGCTGGAGAACTAAAAGAATTTAATCCTGAAGAATATATAAATAAAAAAGAAATAAAAAGATTAGATAAATTTACTCAGTATGCAATAGTTTCATCTAAAATGGCAGTAAAAGATGCAAATATAGATATAGACTCTGTAAATAGAGATCGTATGGGTGTAATAATAGGATCTGGAATAGGTGGAGTTGAAACAATAGAAGAACAGCATAAAATTTTATTAGACAAAGGAAATAAAAGAGTAAGCCCATTTTTCGTGCCTATGATGATAGGAAATATGGCTGCTGGTCAAGTTTCTATAGCTTTAAGTGCGAAGGGTCCAAATACTAATGTTTGTACAGCTTGTGCATCTGGGACTCATTCTATAGGAGATGCTTTTAAGATAATACAAAGAGGAGATGCAGATATAATGGTGGCAGGAGGTAGTGAAGCCCCAGTGACAGCTCTTGCATTTGCTGGATTCTGTAATATGAAGGCTATGTCTACTAGAAATGATGATCCTAAGACTGCATCAAGACCATTTGATAAAGATAGAGATGGATTTGTAATGGGAGAAGGTGCAGGAATTCTTATATTAGAAGAATTAGAGCATGCCTTAAATCGTAATGCTAAAATATATGCAGAAGTTGTTGGTTATGGACTAACTGCGGATGCATATCATATGACTACTCCAGCAGAAGGTGGAGAAGGAGCTACTCGTTCTATGGAAATGGCACTTCAAGATGGGAATGTTCCTTTAGATGAAGTGGATTATATAAATGCCCATGGAACATCTACTTTATACAATGATAGATTGGAAACACAAGCTATTAAAAATGTATTTAAAGAAAAAGCATATGATTTATGTGTTTCATCTACAAAATCAATGACAGGACATTTGTTAGGAGCAGCAGGAGCAGTAGAAGCTGTTATATGTGCAATGAGTATAGACGATAGCTTTGTGCCTCCGACAATAAATGTAAATGAAGTTGATGAAGATTTAGATTTAGACTATGTATTAGATAATGGTAGAGAAAAAGAAATAAGATATGCCATGTCTAATTCATTAGGATTTGGTGGACATAATGCTACTTTAGTATTAAAAAAGTATGATAAATAAATGTAAAAATATCCCCTGGTTAATTTTAATTTAACCAGGGGATATTTTTATATAAATTATAAGCCTAAATAAAAAAAGAAGTTAATTGACTTCTTTTTTTTGTAATATTTTTTAGTTTATATTAATAGAATGTTTATATAAACAAAGGAGGAGGACAAGGCATGAATAAACTTAGTGATGAAATAATTAACTCATTATCAGTTAATTTAAGAGAAAAAATAAAAAGTATCTCTAGAAACAATATTAATATTGAAGAAATTAGACTTCGTTCTCAAAAGCCGCTTATTTTAAATGCAAATAATAAAGATTATTTTTATAATCAGAATCTAAATAAGTTAGATACAAAAATGGACAACCCATATATTGTGACCAAGGAAGATATAGAGCAAACTTTTCAAATTATTTGTAAATATTCTATACACTCATTTATGGATGACATAAAAAAGGGTTTTATAACGCTTAGGGGTGGTCATAGAGTAGGGCTAGTTGGAAAAGCAATTGTTGAAGATGGTCAGGTAAAAAATATGAAGCATATATCATCTTTAAATATAAGGGTATCTAGAGAAATTATAGGATGCTCTAATAATATACTTTCTCATATTATTAGAGGAGATAACCAGGTTAATAACACTTTGATAATATCACCACCTCAATGTGGTAAAACAACTTTAATAAGAGATATAGTAAGGAACTTAAGCAATGGAAATAAAGACTATGGATTTAAAGGGATAAAAGTAGCGTTAATAGATGAACGTAATGAAATATCAGGATCTTATTTGGGGGTGCCTCAGATGGATATTGGTATAAGAACAGATATAATTGAAACATGTCCAAAAGATTTAGGGATAATGATGCTTTTAAGATCTATGTCACCAAATTTAATAGTAACAGATGAAATTGGTAATATAGAAGAAATTAAAGCTTTATATACAGCTCTAAATGGCGGCGTAAGCTTAATTACAACTGTTCATGGAGACTCAATAGATGATATTAAAAATAGAAAAGAATTAAGCAATTTATTAGATAAAGACTTATTTAAAAAAGTAATAATATTATCAGCTAAAAAAGGGCCGGGAACAGTTGAGAAAATATATGATTTAGAAGAAAAGAGATGGTATTTTGCAAATTAAAATAATTATAATTGGTATTTTAGTTGCTTGTAGTTATTTAATAGGAGAGTACATTTATAAAGCTTATACAAATAGGCATAAACAAGTAAATGATCTCATAAGAATATTAGAGATAATAAGGATGGATTTATCCTTTGGGATGTATACATTAGAAGAAATTTTTAAAAGGGTAGGGGATAAGACAGAGTATTGTACATCTTTATTTTTTAAAAAAATGGAGAATGATTTAAAAACTAATCAAAGTAAAATGTTAGATGAAATTTTAAATGATAATATACAAATATTATCTAAAGAAACGTATTTACAGGAAAAGGAGGTTGATGAATTAAAAAAACTTTTATTAACATTAGGTAGAAGTGATATAGATTCGCAAGCTAGAATGATAGATTTGTCAATTGAGAATTTAAAAAAAATTACAAATGAAACAAAAGAAGATATAGAAAAGAAAGGTATTGTATACAGAAAATTATCTACAGTTATAGGAATAGCTATAGGAATTATTTTGATATAGGGGGATGAATATGGATATATCTTTAATAATAAAGGTTGCAGGTATAGGACTTTTAATATCGATTCTTAACATGCTTTTAGAAAAATCAGACAGAAAAGATTGGGCAAGCTTAACTACGTTAGCTGGTGTGATAATTGTTTTAGGAATGGTATTAACAGAAATAGGAGATTTGTTTAATGCTGTAAGAACGATGTTTCAACTTTACTAAAAGGGAGGAGATAGCTTGGAAGTAATGCAATTAGTAGGGATTGCAATAATATCAACAACTCTCTGTTTAGTGATAAAAAAAGATAGACCTGAAATGGCGATGTTTATAGCAATACTTACAGGAATAACAATATTATTATCAGTAATATTTAAATTAAATTTTATAGTAGAAAGTATTGAAAACTTAGCTCAAAAAGCTAATATACCTTCTATGTATATAACGCTCATAATAAAATTAATTGGGATAGCTTACCTTATGGAATTTGCTATACAGCTTTGTAAAGATTGTGGGGAAGGAAATATAGCAGCTAAATTGGAATTTGGCGGAAAAATAATAGTTATGACAATGTCATTCCCTATACTTTTATCGATTGTAGAAATGATAATAAATATTATCCCATAGGAGAATGATTACTTATGAAAAAAAGAATTTTAGGAACCTTGTTAACTTTATTACTAGTGCTAAGCTCATTTTTTATAGGGTTTGCAAATGATAATAAAAAAGGTGAAAGCTACGAAGACACTAAAAAAAGTATAGACAAGTATATTGATGGTCAGTTAGAAAAAATAGATATAGACGAAATAGAAGGCTTTATAAAAGAATCATCAGCTCTTCAAGATGTAAATTTAAAAACGTTTGTAAAGGACTTGATAAGTGGTGATAAAACTTTATTAGATTTATTTAATAAAGAAGGTATAAAAGTTATATTATTTGAGGAATTAAAATCTAGCCTAAAAATAGCTGCGATAATACTAGTACTTGCACTATTATCATCAGTATTGAAAAGTTTAGACAATTCATTTTCATCAGGAGCTGTAAGTCAAATTACTACATATATAATATTTATAACTATGGTTACACTGGTTTTGGTTGGATTTAAAGATGTATTGGATATATGTAATTCAACCATTGATTCCACCGTAGGACTCATGCAAGTAATAATGCCAGTATTAATAACATTGTTAGTACTAATTGGTTTTCCAATTACATCAACCGTTTTAAATCCTATATTTATAGGAGGCGTTACTTTTATAAATGTAATATTTAAGAAATTTTTATTTGTATCTATAGCAGTAGCATTTGCAATTTTAGTTATAAATAACTTATCAAAAAATGTTAGATTGAAAAAGTTATCATCATTTATAAAACAAATTAATTTAGTATCTTTAGGCGCTATGTTTACAATATATTTAGGCCTTGTATCGATGCAAGGTCTATATGTAAAAAATATAGATAATTTTACAGTAAAGACAGCTAAATTTGCAATCGGAAACTTTATTCCTGTTGTAGGTGGATTTGTATCGGACTCTGTAGATATACTACTTTCATCATCTCAATTAATAAAAGGGGTATTTGGGGGAATAGGGTTAGTATTATTAGTTGCAATTTGCCTAGTACCAGTTATAAAAATATTATCTATTATATTTGTTTATAAAATGTCTGCTATAGTGGTAGAACCTGTAGGAGAAGAAGGAATCTCAAGCTTTTTAAATGAAGTGGCCAATTTAATGGTAATTATGTTAGCGTGTATAATAGCGATTACAATAATGTTTTTTGTAACAGTTGCTATTATAACATCAATAAGTGTAGTGGCTCAGGGATAAGAGGTGGAGTATGTTAGATAATATAAAAATTTGGATTGTGACTATATTAATAGGAGCTTTTATAGTTAATATTGTTGATATGATTTTACCATCATCTAAATTAAAACCATACATAAATTTAGTTGTGAATTTTATTTTTGTATTTATAGTTTTAACTCCAATAATAGGATTATTTTCAAAAAATATTAGTTTAGAAGATACAATTTTAAAATCTATAGGTAAATACAATAAAGAATATGTAGATAGTATAAATGAATTAGCGGATAAAACAGGACATGATAGTTTATCAAAAGGATATGAAGATGGATTAAAGGAAGTTTTAGAATTAAAACTTGGAGAATATGGATATGAACTTAAAGATGTAGAGTTTAATGGAGCAGATATAGAAAATATTAAAATTAAAGAAAAAAATAGTAATAAAAGTGAAAAAGAGGACATACAATCTAATGAAAAGGAAAACTTAAAACAAGCATTTAAAGATAAAGATCAAAAAGAAGTAAAAGAAGAACATGAACTAAATTTAGACAGTGATAAACTGAAAAAAGACTTAGTAAAAATACTAGATATATCAATTGAAGATATAGAAATTGATTAATAGGAGTTGGGTGAATGTTTAAAAACTTAAATGAAAAAGATAAGAAAAAAATTTACACACTTTTATCTTTAGGAGTTGTTTGTGCAATAGCTCTTATAGTAATTCCTAGCTTTACAGATGATAAGAAAGAGCTGGATAAAAATTTAGATGAAAAAAATAACGCTCAAGTAAATCAAGAAAGTGAACAAGCATCTCAAGTATCATTAGAGCAAAAACTTAAAAAAATATTAGCTCAAATTGATGGAGCTGGTGAATTAGATGTAATGATTACATTTGAATCTAGTGAAGCGATAGAGCCAGCTTTTAATTCTAATTCAACAATGGAAAAAACAGAAGAAAAAGATACTAAAGGTGGAGAAAGAACCATTACAACATCAAGTGAGAATAAGACTATGATAACTTCTAACTCAAATGAACCGATAGTAATAAAAACTACTGAACCCAAAATTAAAGGGGTTATAGTTGTAGCCAGCGGAGCTAGTGATCCAAAAGTAAAAGAAACACTATATAGTGCTGTACAAACGGCGCTTCAAATATCAGGACATCAAGTAGAAATATATAGCAAATAGTTTTAAAAATTGATTATATTAAACTTGGGGGGATAAAAATGAAATTTAATTATAAGGGAAGAGGACTTGTAGTATTAGCGTTATCATCATTATTAGTAGTAACAGGAATAGTGAACTATAAATTAAGTGAAAAATCAGCTATAGAAACAGGAAAAGAATTAAAAGCATATGAACAAGCTCAAATGGATAAAAATTCAGATAAGTCAGATAAAAAAGATTCAAAAAAACAAGGTGATATAGAAATAGTTGATAGTAAGGCTGGAGAAGCTAATATAGAAGAAAAAGTTACAGAAACTAGTAAAGAAATAAAAAATCAGCTAGCTTCAGAACAAAATATGAAAAAAGCTACATATATATTAGATATGAAAATGACAAGAGAAAAGCAAAGAAATGAATTAACACAAGATTTAAACGAAATGATAAATAATCCATCAACTTCAGATGAGTCAAGAAAAGAAGCATCATCAATGAAATTAAAATTAGTAAAAGATCAAGAAACTGAACTTAAAATAGAAAATCTTTTAAGTACAAAAGGATTTGAAGATGCTCTAGTATACATAAGTAATGGAAGTGTAAATGTAGTTGTTAATGAAGAGAAATTTGAAAAAGAAGATGCAGCTAAAGTATTTGACTTAGTAGCAGAACAAGCGAATGTTAAATATGAGGCTATAAAGTTAATGAATAATAATAAATAAATTGTTTAAAATTTAAAATATATTAGTTTAAATAAACCTCGGTAAGTGCTGAGGTTATTTTCTTGCAAAGTTGGCTAGTATTTGGTATTATTATATTTATAAAATAGTTCCTTAAATAAGGGGGTACAATTTATCATGGAAAATAATAATTTTGGACAAGTGAAAATATCTAATGATGTAATTGCTACTATAGCAGGACTTGCAGCATTAGAGGTTGAAGGTGTAGAAACTAATACAACATTCACAGATAAAATACTTAAAAACAACGGCGTTAAAATACAAATAGAAGAAGAGGAAGTTAACTTAGACGTAATGGTTATGATAGAGTACGGTGTATCTATACCAGATATAGCTTTTAAAATTCAAGAAAATGTAAAAAATACTGTTGAGACAATGACAGGTTTAAACGTTTCTCAAGTGAATATACATGTTCAAGGAATCAGCTTTAAAAAAGAGAAAGCTGAAAAAGAAGAAGCTAAGCAAGCAAAGAAAAGTTAATAGATGCCCTCTGTAAAAGTCAGAGGGTTTTTTCTTGTGTAATGTGTGCATAATAGGAATTGAAGGAGGATTACAGCCAATGAAGAACGATAAAGCAAAAAAAGTAACTAGTAGAGAGTACATGATGAAATTGATATACCAATCGGATGTAACTAAAGAAGAAATGGAAAGTATGTTAGACGGATTTTTAAATAATAACTTAGAATATATAGTTAATAGATACGAAGAACTTAGATTACAATATTCTAATAATCCAGAATTAGAATTAGGAAATTTAGATATAGAAGATGTTATTGATAAAACATATATGATAAAAAGTTGTAACTTATTAAAGGAAAATAACGATAAGATAAATGAATTAATAAATAAGTATGCTAAAAACTGGACAATAGAAAGAATGCCAAAAGTAGATTTAGCAATATTAAGATTAGCAATATGCGAAATACTTTTCATAGAAGAAATACCTAATAAGGTTTCTATAAATGAAGCTGTAGAAATTGCAAAAGTTTATTGTGATGATAAAACTCCTAAATTTATAAACGGAATATTAGGAAGCGTAGTTAATGAGCTTTCAGGAAAATAATATAATAATCGGAATAGATACTAGCTGCTATACAACTTCTATAGCAGCTATATCTTTAGGTAAAAAAGTAATATTTAATAAAAAAATTATGTTGGAAGTAAAAAATAACAGCAAAGGATTAAGACAAAGTGAAGCTGTATTTCAACATGTTAAAAATTTAGGAGAGTTAGATAAAGAATTAAAATGTATTTTAAAAAATTATAATATAAAAGCAATATGTGTATCTTCAAAACCTAGACCAATAGAAGGCTCATATATGCCTGTATTTACTGTGGGTCTAAATTTTGCTAAGCTTTTGTCTTCGATGATAAACTGTGAAATATATGAGACTACTCACCAAGAAAATCATATAGAAGCTAGTTTATTAACTAATAATATAAGAGATAAGCAGAGATTTTTATCTGTACATATGTCTGGAGGAACAACAGAAATACTTTTATGTAGATTTAATAGAGAAAAAAATGGATATGATATAGACATAGTTGGAGGGACAAAAGACATAAGCTTCGGACAGCTTATTGATAGAATTGGTGTTGAAATGGGATATAATTTTCCTGCTGGTAAGTATATAGATGAGAATGCAACAAGTTGTAATCAAAAAATAGAACAAGGATTAAAAACATCTGTAAAAGATGGATATATGAATTTATCTGGTCTAGAAAACCAAATAAAAAAGATAATGTTTGAAAAAGATAAAGAATATACAAGCAAATTATTGCTAGATGCTGTTGTTAGAAATATGCTAAAGTCAATAATACATTTAGCTAAAGCTTACAATATAAATGAAGTTGTATTTGCAGGAGGCGTATCAGCTAGTAAATATATATCAAAAGAATTGGTAACAAGGTTAAAGAAATATAGAATAAATGCTTATTTTACTAAAACAGAATATTCAACTGATAATGCAGTTGGATGTGCTGCAATAGGAGTGAAAAAAATTGAAACTAAGGGCTATGAGTATAAGTGAAGCTAATTCATATATTAAAAGAATTTTAAGCAATGATCCTATATTATATAACTTAAAAGTTAAAGGCGAAATATCTAATTTTAAAGTTCACAGTAGTGGAAATGTCTACTTATCATTAAAAGATGAAAATTCTAAGCTAAATAGCGTAATATTTAAAAGTAACTATGATAAAAATTTAAGTCTTGATAATGGATCCAAGATAATAGCTAATGGGTATATTTCTGTTTATGAAAGGGATGGATCGTATCAATTATATATAGACTATATAGAATTAGATGGTATAGGAAACTTGTATATAGAATTTAATAAATTAAAAGAAAAATTAAAACAAGAAGGATTGTTTGATTATAAATATAAAAAGGAGATACCTAAAATTCCTAAAAAGATAGGGATAATTACATCTCAAACAGGAGCAGTTATAAGAGATATAATAAATGTTGTAAAAAGAAGATATCCAAAGATTGAGATAAAACTATATTCTGTAACAGTTCAAGGCAAGAGCTCAAAATTTGAAATATGTGAAGGAATAAAATTTTTTAATGAAAGATGCAATGTTGATACCATAATTTTAGGTAGAGGAGGGGGCTCATTAGAAGAACTTTGGTCATTTAATGAAGAAATAGTAGCAAGAGCTGTATTTGAATCTAATATACCTATAATATCTGCTGTAGGTCATGAAACAGATTTTACTATTTGTGATTTTGTTGCAGATATGAGAGCTCCAACTCCATCTGCAGCAGCTGAACTAGCAACCCCATCTATAGATGAAATTAATTATAAGTTAGAAAATATATTAAATAGGATGAATAGATCACTTATCAACATATCTCAAGTTAATGAATATAAACTAAAACATACATTTGAAAAAATACAGAAACAACTAGAAGCATACATAATAAAAGATAAAATTATACAATTAGATCAAATATATGATAAAATAAATTTTGAAGTAGAAAATAATATAATCCTAGAAAAAGAAAAACTTTCAAAAATTGGAACAATACTTCATAACTTAAGTCCACTAGCTACCATAGATAGAGGCTATAGTATAATTCAAAAAGACAAAGAAGTAATAAATAGTATAAATGATATTGAGTTTAACGATTATTTAGATATAACATTAAAAGATGGAAGTATAGAATGTATTGTAGAAAAAATAAAAAATAAAGAGGTATAAATATGAATTTAACATATGAAGAAGCCTACAATAAACTAGAGATTATTTTAGAAAAACTAGAATCTAAAAGTTCTAGTTTAGATGATTCGTTGAGTTTATATGAAGAAGGAATAAGCCTTTATAAACATTGCAATAAACTTTTGGAGAATGCCCAACTAAAAATAACTAAATTTAATCAGTTAGGTATAGAAGAAGAAATGAACCTAAGGGAGGAATAAAATTGGAATTTAAAGCAGTCCTTAAAGAAAGAGCAATCTATGTAGAACAACTGTTAAATAAATATATGCCAAAAGAAGAAGGATATCAACAAACTATAATGGAAGCGATGAATTATAGTTTAAGCGCAGGGGGAAAGAGATTAAGACCTATATTGACTTTAGAAGCCTGTAAAATAGTAGGTGGAAATGAGGAAGACGCAATTCCTTTTGCAGTAGCAATAGAGATGATACATACGTATTCATTAATACATGATGATTTACCAGCTCTTGATAACGATGATTTAAGGAGAGGAAGAAAAACAAATCATATAGTTTTTGGGGAGGATATGGCAATATTAGCAGGAGATGCACTTTTAAATTATGCATTTGAAGTAATGTTATCATCTTCAGTTGGTAAAAAAAATCCTGAAAAATATTTAAGAGCAATAAATGAGATAGCAAAAAGTTCAGGTATATATGGAATGATAGGTGGACAGGTTGTAGATGTTCAAAGTGAGAATCAGCAAATACCAAAAGAAAAATTAGATTATATTCATAATAATAAAACGGCAGCAATTATTATAGGGTGCATGAGAGCAGGGGCTATAATAGGTGGTGCTGATGAAGAACAAACAGATGAAATAACACAATATGCTAAAAATATAGGATTATCATTCCAAATAGTAGATGATATTTTAGATATAGTTGGAGACGAAACAAAATTAGGTAAAAAAGTAGGTAGTGATATAGATAATAATAAATCAACTTATCCATCGTTACTAGGACTTGAAAAATCAAAAGATATTGCAAATGAGCTAATCAATGAAGCTAAAATAAGCATACAAAAACTTTCGGAAAATGTTGAGTTCTTAAATGGACTAGCTGATTATATAATAGCTAGAGAATACTAAGGAGGAACAGAAAACATGTTTGTAGAGGTTTTTAACAACAAAGTTTTAGGCATAAGCATATTTGCGTGTTTTTTAGCTCAATTTATAAAAATATTTACAGGTAAAGAGAAAAGAATAGATTTGGCTAGAATATTTACATCAGGAGGTATGCCAAGTTCTCATAGTTCATTTGTAACTAGTTTGGGAACATTGGTAGGCATAGAAAGAGGTTTTGCATCAACAGATTTCGCTATAGTGTGTGTTTTTGCACTGATAATAATGTATGATGCTACAGGTGTTAGACGTTCAGTGGGAAAACAAGCAGCTATATTAAATCAAATTGTTGATGATATACATCATAAAAAACAAATAGAAAATAAAAAATTAAAAGAATTAGTAGGGCATACACCTATAGAAGTTTTATTTGGAGCTATTTTAGGAATAGCGACAGCACTAATTTTGGTGTGAATTGAAAAACATTGCAGCATGTGATATAATTTTTATTTATCAAAGTATTGCAAAGTTAGTAATCATTAATAACTTCTAAATTTATAAACAGAATAAGCTAAAGATTTATTTTAACCAATAGAAGAGTTAAGATATAAGCAAATGTTTTAATGTAGTTATAAAATGAATATAACTTAGTCAATACTAAGGTATATTCATTTTTTAGATACAAGAAATTGAAAGTATTAAAATTGAAAGTTTATATTTAAAAATAAAACATATAAATATGGTTATAAATCAAGTAAAGAAATTTACGAAGCAAAAGGTGAGGAAAATATGTATAAATATTTAGATAAAGTAAATTCTCCAAGTGATGTTAAAAGTATGAACGCTGAAGAAATGGATATGCTAGCAAAGGATATAAGAAAGTTCTTAGTTAGATCTGTTTCTCAAACAGGAGGTCACTTAGCATCTAACCTAGGTGTAGTAGAACTTACATTAGCTCTACATAAAGTTTTTGATAGTCCAAAGGATAAGATAGTTTGGGACGTAGGACATCAATCTTATGTACATAAGATAATAACAGGAAGAAAAGATAATTTTGTATCTTTAAGGCAATTTAATGGACTAAGTGGATTCCCTAAGGAGAATGAAAGTCCTCATGATATATTTGATACAGGACATAGTAGCACATCTATATCAGTAGCTCAAGGTATTGCTTGTGCAAGAGATATAAAAAATGAAGATGGAAGTGTCATAGCTGTTATAGGTGATGGATCTATAACGGGAGGTATGGCTTTAGAAGCATTAAATCATCTAGGCTATACTAACACGGATATGATAGTTATATTAAATGATAATGAGATGTCCATAGATAAAAATGTTGGTGGTATGTCGAGGCATTTATCGAGTATAATAAGAAATTCAACAGCAAATAAAGTGAAGGACGAAGTAGAAAAAATATTAAATGTAGCTCCTGGAGGAAAATTAATATCTAAAACTGCTAATAAAGTCAAAGATAGCATCATTAGCAAGTTTGTACCACAAGATTGTGCATTTTTTGATTCTATAGGAATTAGATATTATGGTCCGATTGATGGCCATAATACTAAGGAATTAATAGATATACTAACTAAAGCTAAAAATAAAAAAGGACCTATATTACTTCATGTTATAACTAAAAAGGGTAAGGGATATAGGTATGCTGAAAATGAACCTCATAAATATCATGGAGTTTCGAAGTTTGATATAAAAGAAGGTGTTAAAAGCGGATCAAGTAAATCTATATCAGCTTTAGTAGGAGAAAAATTAGTTTCTATGGCACAAGAGGATAACAGAGTAGTTGCTATAACAGCAGCTATGCCATCAGGAACTGGATTAAATCTATTTGAAAATAAATATCCAAATAGATATTATGATGTAGGTATAGCAGAGCAACATGCGACTACATTTTCAGCAGGATTGGCTAGAAATGGATTAAAGCCTTACTTTGCAGTCTATTCATCATTTTTACAAAGGGGATATGATCAAATAATACATGATGTTTGTATAACCAAAAAACCAGTTACATTTTTAATAGATAGAGCAGGTATTGTTGGAAACGATGGAGAAACTCATCACGGTATGTTTGATTTAACCTATCTAAACTCAATACCAAATATGACAGTAATGGCTCCTAAGGATAGTAAAGAATTAGAATTAATGATGGATTTATCTTTAAATATGGATACACCGGTAGCTATAAGATATCCTAGAGGAAACAGCTATTACTTAAATACTGGAGAGTATACTCCAATAAAACTTGGAAGTTATGAAGTTTTATCTCAGGGGAAAGACATAGTAATATTAGCAATTGGATCGATGGTAAAACATGCAATAAAAGCTAAAGAGATATTATTGCATGATAATATAAATCCAACGATAGTTAATGCTAGATTTTTAAAACCAGTAGACGAAGATATCTTAAAGGACATGTTTTCAAAACATAAAACGGTTGTAACTATAGAAGATAATGTAATAACTGGTGGATTTGGAAGTAGAATAAATAAATTTATAATTGACAATAAATTAAATTTAAATATAGAAAATATGGGACTTCCAGAAGAATATGTTCCTCATGGAAGTGCAGATGAAATATATGATAGTATAGGTTTATCACCAAATAAAATAGCAGAAAAAATAAAAAACTTATAAATAAGAAAGGTAATTTTATGAAAAAAAGAATAGATATATTATTAGTAGAACAAGGCCATTTTGAAAGTAGAGAAAGAGCTAAAAAAGCAATAATGGCAGGACTTGTTTTTGTTAATAATCAAAGATGCGATAAAGCAGGCGTAGATGTAGATGAAGAGGCAAAAATCGAAGTTAAAGGAAATCCTATACCATATGTAAGTAGAGGTGGGCTTAAACTTGAAAAAGCGATGAATAACTTTGATCTAACATTACAAGATAAAGTAGGTATGGATATAGGTTCTTCTACAGGTGGATTTACGGACTGTATGTTACAAAACGGAGCTAAAAAAGTATTTTCTATAGATGTTGGATATGGTCAACTTGCTTGGAAATTAAGACAAGATGAAAGAGTTGTATGTATGGAAAGAACTAATATAAGACATGTAACTATAGAAGATATCAAAGAGTTTGCAGACTTTGCATCAATCGACGTATCTTTTATATCTTTGAAATTAGTTCTCCCTAAATGTAAAGAATTAATCTGTCCAAATGGTCAAATTGTAGCGCTAATAAAACCTCAATTTGAAGCAGGAAAAGGAAAAGTAGGGAAAAAAGGTGTAGTAAGAGAAAAGTCAACTCATATAGAAGTTATAGAAATGATATCTAATTTTGCAGTAGAAAATGGATTTGAAATTTTAGGATTGGATTATTCTCCAATTAAAGGGCCTGAAGGCAATATAGAATACTTAATTCATTTAAGAAATGGAAATGATGGATATACATTTAATAATGAAGAAAATAGCAATAAAATAATAGATGTAGTTGAAGCATCTCATAATATGAGCAAATAAAAATTTAATATATTAAAAATATAAAAGAGTAATACTAATAAATAATTTTTATATAAAAGAGGGGGATTTAAATTGATCCTTGAGTTGTATATGAAAAACTGTGCCTTAGTAGAAGAATTAAGGTTAAATATTGATGAAAATCTAAATATACTAACAGGGGAAACTGGTTCGGGTAAATCAATAATAATTGATGCTTTAGGTTTATGTCTGGGTGAAAAGTATGACAGATCATTTTTGAGAAAAGGAACTGATAAAGGTCTAGTTGAAGTCGTGTTTTATTCACAAAATTCAAACCTAAAAAAAGTATTACAAGAAAATGATTTAGAATTAGATGAAGATAAGTTGTTAGTAATAACTAGGATTATATACGCTGACGGAAAAAGTGTTGCAAGAGTAAATGGAAGAACTGTTAAAATGGGTGTACTTAAGCAAATAGCATCTACATTAATAGATGTTCATGGTCAACATCAAACTCAGGCCTTATTTAATAAAGAAACTCATATAGAGTTTTTAGATTTATTTGGAGAGTTTGAATTAGAAGAGTTTAAACATGATTATAAAGAGATATATGTACAATATAGTGAGGTAAAAAGAGCATTAAATATATTAACTGAGAATAAAGACGATATGCAGATTCAAAGAGAAATTGATTTATTAAAATTTCAAATTAATGAAATTGAATCTGCAAATCTAAGTAAAGATGAATATGAGGATCTATTAAAGCAAAGAGATGTTTATAGAAATAGTGAAAAAATTTATAGTAATTTAAATTTAAGTTATCAAAGTTTATATGATGGCTCAGTAAATGCAGTAGACTTGATAGGAAATGCTGTAAGAGAACTATCTGCTATATCAGAGTATGACAAATCATTAAGTGATTACAATAATGATATAGAAAGAATAATGTATGAGCTACAAGATATCTCTAGGGAAATAAGAAATTATAAGGAGAATATAAATTTTGAACCATATGAATTAGAACAAATTGAGCTTAGAGTAGATGAAATAAATAATCTACGAAGAAAATATGGAGATACTATAGACGAAATATTTGAATATTATAATAATATAAAAGCAAGACTAGATGAGATATTAAATAGAGATGAAAAGGTTGAAGAACTAAAAGCTGAAATTCTAAAGTTAGAAAAAGCGCTAAGTGTCAAAGCTCAAGCACTAACTAATGCTAGAAAAAATGTAGCCATTAAGTTAGAAGAAGCTTTACTTTTAGAATTAAAAAGTCTAAATATGAAAAATGTAATATTTAAAGTTAACTTTGAGGAATCTATATTTACATCAAATGGTAAAGATGATATTGAATTTATGATATCTTTTAACTTAGGTGAGGATATAAAGCCTATTTATAAAGTAGCTTCCGGTGGAGAAATGTCTAGATTTATGTTAGCATTCAAAACTATATTATCGGATATAGATCAAATAGATACCTTAGTATTTGATGAAATAGATACTGGGATAAGTGGAATTGCAGCTCAAATCGTAGGTGAAAAGCTTGGTAATATAGGAAAGAAAAAACAAGTTATTTGTATAACACATCTACCACAAATAGCTGCTAATGCAGATACACATTATTGTATAGAAAAAAGTACATCAAATGAAAGGACTTTTACAACAATAAGAAAGTTAAATTATGAACAAAAGAAAGATGAAATAGCAAGACTTATCGCAGGTAGCAATATAACAGAAAAGACTATGGAACATGCTACAGAAATAATTGAATTAGCAAAAAAATAAAAGAAGCCTCTGGCTTCTTTTATTTTTGTTACAAAATTTTACTAAATGAGTGAATAAATATATACTTATAAGGAATTATAAGTATATATTTACTAGAGATAGGGAGACGAAATGTTATGAACGATTTTTTTAGCATAAAAAAAATAGTTATTTTAGTATCTATATTAGCGTTATTTATTCTTTGCTTTACAAATTTTAATTATAATGATTTAAATCAAGCAATACCTGCTATGAAAAATAAAAAAGAAGAAGTTAAATATGTGTATCCATTTGGAATGATTATTGGTGTGAAAGCAAATACAGATGGAGTACTAGTTATTGGTTATGAAGAAGATGATGTTGAATATATTGGAGGTATAAAAAAAGGTGATAATATTATTGAAATTAATGACCAAAAAGTATCAAGCAGTCATGATGTATCTAGTATATTAAAAAATATTAAAAGTAATAAAGTCAAAATAAAATTTGAAAGAGACAATAAATATAAGACTGAATATATAAAAATAAAAAATGAAAATGGAACTGCAAAATTAGGATTGTGGGTAAGAGAAAAAATTTCAGGAATAGGAACTATAACTTACTATGATCCAAGTAATTTGAAATTTAAAGCAGTTGGACATGCTATAACAGATGCAGATACAAATGAGTTTTTAAAAATAAGTCAAGGCGATATATATGAACTATCTAATATTAAAATTAATAAAGGATCTAAAAGTAACGTTGGTCAAATAAAAGGTGATATAATAACTTCTACTCCGATTGGGGAATTTAGAAACAATTCAAATTATGGAATAAGTGGAAATATGACAGGGAAAATAAACACAGATGTACAATTGATTGAAGTAGGAAAGAAACAAGACATAAAACTGGGTAATGCGCATATACTTTTTGAAGATAAGGATAGAAATATAACAAGCTATGATGTAAAGATTAAAAGTTTCGTTAATGACAAAAAAAATGATAGAAATATGATAATAGAGATTATAGATGTAGATCTTATAAATTATACAGGTGGTATAGTACAAGGAATGAGTGGAGCGCCAATTATACAAAATAATAAAATAATTGGGGCATTAACACATGTTTTTAAGAACAATCCTAAAAAAGGATATGGTATTTTTATAGATGAGATGATAGAATTAGATAAGAGATATTAAAAATTTAATCTTATTTCAAAATTTTTTTTAATTTATTAAAATAAATTGAAGGAATATAATTTTGGTATGTCGAATATGCTTAATATGAAAAACTTTTGATATTAATTATATAAAAAAGAAGATGGTTTATTAATGGGGGGAATTTTAGTGAACGAAAAAATTAAAATAGTTTTAGCAGATGATAATAAGGATTTTTGTCAAGTACTTAAAGAGTATTTATCTAATGAAAGCGACATAGAGATATTAGGAATAGCAAAAGATGGAATTGAAGCGTTAGATTTAGTTAAGAAAACGCAACCAGATCTATTAGTGTTAGATGTTATTATGCCGCATTTAGACGGATTAGGTGTTATAGAAAAATTAAATTCAATGGATATACCTAAAATGCCAAAAATAATAGTATTATCAGCTGTAGGTCAAGATAAAATAACACAAAGTGCTATAAATTTAGGAGCAGATTACTATATAGTAAAACCTTTTGACTTTGTTATATTTATAAATAGAATAAGAGAGTTAGTTTCTAATAAGACTAACCACCATGTAGAAATAAAACCAAGAACACATTCAGATATACAGATGACAAGAAGTGATTTTGTAAAAAATGTTGGAAATATAGAAACAGAGATAACGAATATAATACATGAGATAGGGGTACCTGCGCATATAAAAGGATACTTATACTTAAGAGAAGCTATAAAAATGGTTATAGATAATGTTGAATTATTAGGAGCTGTAACAAAAGAATTATACCCAAGTATAGCTAAAAAATTCAATACAACTCCAAGTAGAGTTGAAAGAGCTATAAGACATGCTATAGAAGTTGCATGGAGTAGAGGAAAGGTTGATACAATAAATCAACTATTTGGATATACAGTACACAATACTAAAGGAAAACCAACAAACTCTGAGTTTATAGCTATGATTGCTGATAAATTAAGATTAGAACACAGCATGGTTAAATAGCCTTTAGTATCTGTAGAAAGTCAGTAAAATGAATGCTTTGACAAGTAATTTAAAAAAGTAGAGACTATATTAAATATAGCAACAAACTACTTTTTATATCAATAAATTAATATTGAATGAAGGCAGAAGACACCTTCTATTAGTTGAGAAAAATCTCTTGACTGATAGGAGGTGTTTTTTTTATGGCTAAATTACTTAAATCTAAAAAAGATTTTAATTTCTATGTAGGAGATTTTATAGAATATTGCCATATAAAAGGTTTATCTAAAAAGACTATGAAATCATATGAGGCTAGTTTGCTATTATTCTCTAAGTTTGTAGAGGAGGAATACCAAATAAACAGATTAGAGGACATTAAAGCAAAACATACTACTGATTATGTCAAGTTTACTAAGGAGAGAGGAAAATATTCCTATGTATCAGATGATAAGACAATATCTATTAATAATCCTACTGCCAGAAAAGATTTTAATAAGACAGTATCTGCATCTACTATAAATAACTACATCAGAAATCTAAAGGTATTCTTTAACTGGGCATTAGATAAAAAGCTAATAAAATCTAGTCCAATGAATGCAGTTAAATCTATTAAGGCTAAAAGAAAACCTAAAGAGGATATTACAGACTCTGATTTTAAGGCTCTTATAAAGGCTATAGATGTTACTAAATACCATGAGTATAGAGATTATGTAATAATCCAGTTAATAATGGATACAGGCATGAGGTTAGGGGAGACATTGGCTCTAACTATAGAGGATGTAGATATAGATAGGAGAGCAATATTAATACCATCAGAAATAACTAAAGGTAAAAAAGAAAGATATGTTTTCTTTAGTAATACTATGAGCAGTACTCTGAGGAGATGGCTCCAGTATAAAGATAGGTATATAGAGAATGATTTATTGTTATTTCCTACTAATAGAGGGACTGATTTAAAGGTTACTAACTTTGAGAGAAATTTTAGAGTATATAAAGAGAGGTCTGGAATAGAGAAAAATATATCTCCTCATGGATTAAGGAATAATTTTGCTAAAAGATTTTTAATGTCTGGAGGGGATATATTTACATTATCTAAGATATTAGGTCATTCATCTGTAACAGTAACAGAAAAAGCCTACTTAGATTTAACAGTAACAGATATAAGAAAGAATTATCAGAGATTTAGTCCTTTGGAGAACATGAGGAATAGATAGAGTAGAACTAATTGTAATAAAAAAGAGAGGTCTGCAAACCTCTCCTATAGGAAATACCAACAAAATAAACCCACTACAATTTAATATTGTTTAACTATTCCCTTTTATGATTATAGACAAAAAAATTGTAATATTCAAGGGTCTAGTTTCTTATTGCCTTTTTTGAGATATAGAGAGGCAGTAGGTCAGTTATCTATGCACTAGAGTAACTATAAATAAATCTAGTAGGTTAGTTAAGCCAATGCAGAAAATTAACAGTCTAGGTAGGCATATTTTCCCTATTACACCATTGACCCTAGATGCTAGGAGATGACATCCAGAGAAAAGGTCAGGAGGCAACCATATAATCTATAGAATACATAATATAGATTAGGTCATATAGTTACTAGAGTAGTTTAAAAGGCTCTAGTTGTTGGGTATGGATACAATAATAATAAAACTATATTCCTTTTAGGTTAGTTTAATAGGGGATATACTAAAGGCTCTAGAACTGAAAAAGAGACTATTATATAAACTAAGACTCTATATCCCAGATGCAGAATATTAAATTATTTTGTGTCTGAGATATAGGGTCTTTTTATGCCACAGGATAGACATCCCCTAAGACTATTATGTAAGAGCTATAGAGTCAATAGATAAGTGGTTAAATATTAACAACTCTGGGGCATAAAGATAAACATTAAAAAAGACTAAAGCAGTAACATCTATATAGTAATAATGTATCTCCATATGTAAGAGTTACTAAAAAGACTCTTATAGAACTAATAACTAAGATAAAAGGAGATTTAAGATTATGACATTTAAAAAGCAATTAAACAAAGCATTATTAAAAGAAGGTATAAGCCATTTAGATATACCAGTTGGACTACTATTAGATTATGAAGGATTAACAGATACTAATTTAATACCTAAGATAGTAGAGAATATAAAAGAAGGTATAGTAGAACTGGAGCAGACACCAAAAATAGAGCCTTATAAAGAGTATAAGGTTATATAGGAGGGGACATCATGGCAAAGGCATTATATAAAAACATTGTAGTATATAACAGTACTGGGGAGGCTCTTATAATATCCCCTAATACTGGAGCATTAAAGGATCATTTAAAAGATATGGGATTAACTCCCTCAGAGAATGGGATTTTAAAAGCAGTTAGAAGAGCAGTACAAGAGGGAGAGCCTGTCCCTTACAAAGATATATATTTATATGTTATAGGGGACACAGAAGGGCAGAGCCTCACTCCTCCAGATGTAACTTTAAATAAATGGATAAAGGCAGATAAAAAAGATATTAAAGAGGAGTTAGAGGATAATATAAACTCTGTAGATGTTCCAGAGGAGTATTTATTAAATGACAAGTACACACAGGAGGGAGACTCAGAGGAATATTCTTTTAAAAATAAAGACTCAAAGAGAAAAAATAATCCAATTAATTACTCATCTAATACACTTTGTAAATGGTTACAAGATGGAAAATTATATATTGCCTTTAATAATATTAAAAATATGACATCTATTGATTATATAGCCTCTGTATCTGGTATAGATTTTAGGACATTAAATAAATATGATACTGGGTACTATGAGTATCTAGATAAAGAAGATACAGAGAGGTTGTTAAATACAATTAACACAATGATGTTACCTACAAAGCTACACAGGGGACTAGATGCATACCCAGAAATAATATATAGAGACTATGAGCCACAGAATGCAGAGAGACAAGCAGAGAAAAGGGCATATAGTAATAAAATATCAGAACAATTAAAAGTTATGAGGGAGGCAGTAAATGGATAATATAGAGAAAATCAACAATATGCCTATAATGTTTAATGGAATTGATATAAAGCCTATAATTACTGAGGATACAGAGTATTATATATTATGTAATGTGATGTCCTTAGAGATATTACAGGATGACAAGGGGAGAGAGTATCTACATCCAATACAAATATATAAGAGTAAAGGCAAAGTACTAAAAAATATACAGTTACTAACTGGGGAGGATGTCTCCTTCCATCACATTAAACAAGCCTTTAAGAAAAACAAGGTCATAGATTTATATGATAGATATTATATATTGATACCCTCAGATATAAGAAATATTAATAGTATAAATACTTTTATGGAATTAAAGGAAAAAGGATATATTTAGAAACTAATAATAAAAGACCAGAAGAGCAGATTTAAAATCTGCTCTTTTTTTGTATTAGAATAAGTAACAAGTATTTTATATTTATGTATCTATGTATGTAATACAGATTAATAAGACATCTAGAGAATAAACAAGAGAGTTGTACATCTGTGTTAACTAAAATAAAGGATAAAGAGGAGAGTTTTAATATGGCTAATAAGAATAATAAAGTAAGAAAAGAAGTAGAGATATGGTTTACTACACCTAGAGGGATATCAGAGTTTATAACTTTTAAAAGTTTTACATCTGCTAAAAGGTATTATGATGAGTTTTTTAAAAAAGAGTGCTATCTATATGAGGAATGTGAGGACTGGGGACAAGTTTCTATCTGCTATGGATTAACTCATACAGATAATAGAGGGATAACTGGGGACTTATATGAAGAAGGATGTATCTGGGATGTTAAAGACTATTTTAAAAGGTCTAATGATATTATAGATTTTAAAGACTGGGCAAGAAAAAATAGACCTAGTTGGTTAGATATAGGGGGAGGCATAGATGTATACTAAAAATGAGTTATTACAACTAGACCTTAATACTTTGCTAGAGTATGTTATCAAGTTACAGGAGGAGAACAGGGAAAAAGAGGATGATTCTGACTCATCTATATTCTCTCCTACAGGTTTAATAGAGATAGATGCATCTGGAGGAGAACAGTACAAAATACCTCTACCATCTGGAGATAATTTATTAAATAGGAAAATAGATTATAGACTTATTTCTATAATAGCCTGTCTATGTGATGTAGATATTAAAGAGTCTCCAGATAGGATAGATGATAAAACTGGAGAGCCAGAAAAAATATATACATGGACAGTAAGTAAGGAGGTTATCAAAGGAGATGTTAGGCACATTTTTAATATGTCTAATGATACTTTTAATAAAAAGTTGAGGGAGTTAAAAAAGGCATCTATATTAACTGAGGATACCTCTGGTAGCTTTATTTATAACTATACAGACTCTTATAAGGGTAAAGATGTATTTGTAAACTGCTCCTACATGAAACTGTTAAAGTTGATCAACTTAGGAACTAAAGTAAATGAGATTACATTTAGGATGCTAGTATATTTCTTAATACATTGTAACTACAAATCATTAAAGGGAATAAAAAATAAATATCTAGTTGAGGGAGTTGGTTACTCTGACATTAATAATAATAATGTTAGAGACTATATTAAACCTTTAATAGATGAGGGATTATTAGCATATAAACAGAATACTATTTTAGGGGATGTATCCATAATTACAGTTAATAAATACAGAAATATATATCAGTAATTAGAGTAGATAGGGGACTTTAATTAGTCCTCTTTTTTATGTATTTTAGGCAATTTGTTTTAAATATTGGTACAGGTTTTTATATGTTACAGAAACTAAAACACAGATAAATTACAATAATTAAAAACTGTGTAAAAACATGCTAAAAATGTGTTAAAAGCATCTAAAAAAGGGGCATGAGAGTAATCCTTATTATACTATTATACTATTATACTATTATACAGTTATACTGCAAATCAATAAATTGATTTACAACTATACATAAATTAAAACATAGATATAACAATATAGATAACAAACTATATATAAAGATAGATAAGTTAATATAGTTAGATAAGTTAGGGCAGTAATAACAGTCATATAATCCTCTAGTCTGTATGTATCTCTGTATGTATAAAGTTATTTACAGTATATATTATATGGGGAGTGGTCAACTCTGGTAGAAGGTAGGCTCTGAGGTCTATATCATTTTGTTATGTACCTGTGTTATAACTATCCCCTAGACCCTACATTTTGTAAGGCTTAAAGTAAATAATGTTTACCTATGTATGGCTCTGTATGAGAATAGATATATATAAAGTATAAATTATTAAGGATATTTTACAGGTTCTTAAACAGGCTCCCACAGGCTCACAGATGTACAGATAAAGACAGATAATCCAAAAAATACACTCTAGAGGCAACCCCAGAAAAGTTTTACAGGGTCTGAGCCTCTGGAATGTCTAGAAAGTTAATTAAACATGTTGCAACAACTAAATACAACAAAAAAGAGAGGTATATAATTAAGCCTCTCTACTATGTTCTCTCTTTAATCTTTGTAATGTACTTTTAGATATTCCTGTTTTCTTCTCTACCTTAGAATAACTCTCCCCAGATAATAATAATTGTAGAGCCATCTCTCTCTGCTCTTTAGAATGTTTTTTAGGTCTACCATCTTTAAAGTTAGGGTCTAGCTTTGCTTGTTCCTTACCAGACTGAGTTCTCTCTATAATAGTGGCTCTCTCCATCTCTGCTACTGCTAATAGTGTAGTTAAGAAGAATTTACCCATAGGAGTATCCTCTAAAAGTCCTACATTTAATATATGTACTGATATACCCCTTTTAAACAGTCCCTCTACTGTTTGTATACCTTCTACTGTATTTCTAGCTAATCTATCTAACTTTGATACTACTAAGGTATCCCCAGACTCTAGAGAGTCCATTAGAGCATTGAATACTGGTCTATCTGATGTAGTTCCTGTGTACTGCTCCTCATATATCTCTACATCTGGATACTTAGATAATATCTCTGTCTTTTGAGCATCTAATCCATATCCTTCTAATTGTTTTCTGCTACTAACTCTACAATATCCTTTTATCATCTGTAATATCTCCTATATTCCTAATTTAATATATTATATTTGCATTTACTTTTGACTATATCTTTTGACTACCTTGTATGTATTGATTATACTACATGTAATAAGTGTAGTCAATACTGTTAACTTTTGAATACAGTTAGGCATATGACTATAGTAAATATGTCTGTAAAGGAGGTAACAGAAATATCCTATAATATCTGTCTGTAAATAGTCCTGTAACCTAGATAAATGATATATGTTATCTATATCTGTAAAGGAGTAGTATTATGGAAATTTTAAATACCCCCCCATCTATCTTTTAAGATGCCACAGTTTTAAGGACTCCCCCATTAATTTTAAATACCCCCCTCTTTTTAGGGTCTCCATTTTAAAGCCCTATATGTTTAATAAGCCCCTCACATAATACCTCTGTGATGCTCTAGGAGATAATATAAGAAGTTTTAAGTGTTAACTAGAGTAATTGCATCATTACTATTACCACTCCTATTATATAGGCTCTGAGAGGTTTATATATAGATACTATAATAATATATGATAATATAAGGCTCTGAGAGACAATATAAGAGATAGTAATTATAACAGGTATAAACTGCTAGGGATAGGACAGAGAGGTACTAGGGTAGCTATGAGATGCTCAGAATAGCATAACAAAACAGTTAAATAATAAAAAAATATAAAATAAAGCATTTAAGATATAAAGAATTGAGCAGAGAAAAAGTAAGAGAATGAGAGACTAGGGGGACAGGGTGGGGAGGCTACCCCTCTGGGTCTGGAGACAAGTCTATTAAACAAATATGTATCATTTTTAACTATTGATAATATAAGTAAGTCATTGTAATTATCCTGTGTACATCCTGTATATATAAAGACAATAAATCTGTAAAATGACTGTAAAATAATGCATACCCCCACATCTAGGAAATTCATAAATTAATAAATGAAAACCCTATAAAAATTTTCTCACAATTTTTTTAAATTTTTGGGATTACAAGTTGACATTTGGGCTAATTAAATGCCTTTATGTATGAGAAAAAAGTAACATCTACAAATAATCTTTGTATCTATTAATGTACAGGGGAGCAATCTATCAACTCCTCCTACACTATCATTATTCATCACAATTTATTTATGACTTATTTGTTAGGTAGTTGCCATTTAATTAGGTAGCTACCTATATTAATAGGAACATATAGGAGCATTTTATTAATGCCCTGTAAAACTAATTTATTTTCTAAATTAAAACTCTGGTTTTATTTATTTTGTTTAATGTCAAATTTATTTTCTTTTTGTTTAATAATCTGGGGGATATTATTTTTATAATAATGTCCTTCTAATTTATTTTTACTATTTATGATAAAGAAAATGAATCAGAGCATTAAGGCATAGGGTCAGAGAATGAGAGGGGGAGCAGTTATCAAAGAGTTAAATAAATATTTAAAACAGGATAGAGAGCAGTTAAGAGATACAGTTAGTCTGGGAGATGTTAAAAAGAGCATCCAGATAGTGGAGAGACTGGGAGTATCTAAAAATAAAATATGTTTACTGTCTGGAGTATATGCCTCTAATTATAACAGTTATGAGAAGGGACATAGACCTTTACCAGACCATAATAAAACTAAAATATTAAAAACTATAACAGATATATTCTTGTAGTGTATCTGTATTAATTATATTAAATAAAAGGAGATAATAAAATTATGAGTAAAGAAGTTTACAAGCAAACAGACAAGCAAATAGAAATACAGGAACAAAGGGAGCAAAGAAAAGAAACTTTAAGCACTATGGCAGATGTATATAGAACAAGTAAGACTATAGAAAATAAAATAAATAGTGATATTAAAATAAATGAGGACTTAAAAGGTTCTATGAGTTATTTACTGTCAAAGGGATATGAGGCAGTTACTAAAGAGGTTATAAGACCACAAAACAACTAATTATAAAATAAATTAAACTAAAGGAGATAATAAAATTATGAGTAAAACATTTAAATCTAAAAAGGTAGTATTAAAGTTAGCAGAGGAGCATCAAAATAAATTATATGAGGCTCTAGATAATTATGACATTGATGTTATAGAGGCTATGTCTAAAGAGTTGGAGACATTAAATGCAGAGTATGAGGAGTTAAAATTAACTGCAAATAAGATAACATCTTTTAATAGAGATGAGTACTTTAAAAATCAAGCTAGATTAAAAGAGTTACCACAGTTAATACTACAATTAGAGAGAGACAAAGTAAAAGCACATGCAGACAAAGAGGGATTTAAAGACTCTATATGTAGGAATATAAAGGATACTATAGGAACAGAGATTCAAGAGGAGTACAACAATAATCTAAATGTTTTATTAACTGCCTTTGATAAAACACTGATTGAGTTAATTTCTATATATAAAGATATGGAGCAACTAACAAGTAGCTATAATACTAGTATGTATGAGGTATTACACACAAAAGGTATATATATGAGTATGTCTCATATAAGTGGTGTAAATGAAATCAAAGACTCTCATAACATGGGTGGAGGTAGACTTTATTTAAATTATGCAGAGTAATAAATATTACAGAGTAGATGTCTAATAAATAGATGTCTGCTCCTTTTTTTATGTCTATTTTTACAGGATATAATATAAAGGAACTATATTTAAAAAGGCTTAAAATAGCTCTGAGGAGGTCAATATTTTAAGATATATAATTATCTACATTATAAATATATAGATCAGATTATTAAAGGTTAATAAATTATGTTATAGATTTAGTAACAACTCTATAACCTCCATGTATTTCTGTATGTAAAATAAGTAAAACATAAGTGAGGGAGATTAAAGAAGGACAGAGAGCCTCTATCCCCTCCAGTTTTAACTAATATAAAATAACTGGAGGATAAGAATATGAGTAACTATTTAAGTAATTTAACAGTAGGGCAGTTAGAGAAATTTATAGAGGATGCAAAAGGTATATTAAGAGAGCAGAGAGAAAATAGACCAGATTTAAAATTAATATTAGATACTGAGAAAACTTATACTAAAAGGATTATTAATTTAGTTATGGATGGATTAGAGTACAGGATATTTATAACTAATAATAATGTAACATCTATCTGGATAGAATGTAAGCATGTAGATGAGTATGGAATACAAAGGGGTTATAAAAAAATGAATACTACATCTATTAAAAAAGTGTTTGGCATGAGTAAAGCAGATTTTTTTGATTATATAGAGAATGAGGCAGAGTATATAGAGGAGGAGATATAGCTATGAGTAATAATATCCAAGTATTAGGAATAAAAAATATATTAGGTGTAGATGTTCCAGTTATAGAAGGTGGATTTGGTAAAGGTCAAAAGGGTGTACTAGCTAAGGATATAGCAGATATACATGGCAATAGACTGGATAAAATAAATGATTTGATAAAAAACAATATAGGTAGATTTGATATGAATGATTTAATAGATTTAAAAAGTAAACCTTGTGAGGGTTTACAATTAGCCAATTTAGGTTTTACTAATATGCAAATATCAAAGACAAATAATATCTACCTACTATCAGAAAGAGGATATACTAAATTAGTGTCTATGATGGATAACTCTAATGATAAAAAGTGGGAGATAATGGACAGGTTAATAGATGAATATTTTACTATTAGAGCAGTTATTAACTCAGAGGAGCAGATAAAGGCTAATCTGTTATTATCTATATACAATGGAGGTCAAGATGGTATAGTAGCTAGTAAGCAGTTATCAGAGATAGAGATTAAAGAGGCTACATTACCATTATTAGAACAAATACAGGCAGATGCTCCTAAAGTAGAGGCTTATGAGGAGTTTATAGATACAGATAATACTTATACTTTAACTACCTGTGCTAAGATGTTAGGAATTAAACCACAAAAGGAGTTAATACCTTATTTAAAGAATGTAGGACTACTAACTAATCATAATATGGCTACCAGTACTGCAGTAAAAAAAGGAGTTATGGTTATTGTTCCTAATGAATGGAAAACACAAACTAGAGTTACTTCATATGGTATAGATTATATAAGGAAGAACTATAAAAAGGATAAAGATAAATATAGTTAATGTAAACAAAACAAAAGACTACCAAACTTTAGGAGTCACTCTAATAATTTAAATAGAATAGTGAACAGAGCAGATTAATAGTCTGCTCTATTTTTTATGTAATTATGTATCTACAGGACTACCTATAGGAGCATCCAGAGTTTAGTATAGAGGAGATAGAGAGTATAATAGATGTAGAATTATTAGGGGTAGTTTAAAACTAGATCCTTTTGTTTTATAATAGTAAGTACAGTATAAGGGAGGAGAAGGGATTATATGAGTAAAAAAATAGATAGAGTTTTATTAATAACTGCTATTGTTCTAACATCAGTAAGTATCATAATAAAGTTAATAGATTTATTTTAACTAAAGAAAGGTAGTTATTATATATCTTGTTATGTAAGTAAGATATATCAGTAAAATAGAAGGAGAGGAAAATATGGGTGACATGGAATTAATACTGATAAGCATAGGTTTGCTAGTTGCTATAATGGGGGGAGTAGGCATTTTATATTGGACTCAAAAGCAAGATAATAGTTTATATAATAAAGTAACAAAATTAATAACTAATGGTAATGTAAAAAAGATGGTTGATATATTGACTGTATTAACATTGGTAATGCTAGCTATATTATTGATTGCTTTAGAATTGAGCATATTTCTTCCTAGTGTTGAATGGGGATGGTTAGATAGAAATACACTTATAACAACATTTGCAACTATTATAGGGGGATTCTTTGGATTTATAGGAGCATCAATAGGTATTATAGGTACATATGGAGCATTTTATTTAGGTGTTAATAAAGAAAAGGAAAAAGAAGAAAAACATAAGAGAACAATGCTGTTTAATTTATTGGAGTGTACTGTTAATAAAACTTCAGGCATAGTAAAAGTTCTAAGTGATATGAGTAATAATTATGGGACATTAGTATATATGGATGAAGAAGAAGTAGTATGTGAAAAGGTAAGAGAAGTTATGGCAAAGGTTTCAAATGATGAATATGATGATATGTTTGAGTTTGCAATAAAAGCTATTATATTTGGAGGACAAAGTATAAGTCTACTTCCTAAAAACAGATATGGAAGCAGATTAGAAATAGAGTTTAATGAATTGATTGAACAGAGATCCTTAAATCTTAATATCATTATATATGATGAAAATTGGGTGTCTTACTTAGATTGTTTGAATGATTCTAAAAGCATACAGAATGTAATAAATTGGATTAATTTATTAAGAAATGATGCTTTAGGATATGATGTAGTAGATTTTTTAGTATTTAGAAATAAAATAATAAAAATAATTGATGATAATGAGCCTAGTGTGAAAGATGGAAGTATAAGAGGATTAAGAGAGAGAAATAGAAAATTGATTGATAAGATAATTAGAGAAAAAGGAAAAGAAGATATTTAGATATGATAAATTTAGACTTATTAAGCTATGATGAGGTAAAAAATAGATATACAACTTAGGGAGTGTTTAGATAAGCATGAGGAGAGATAAATAATTATATGGAAGGCAATGGAATAATACAACTTATAAATTATATGTTAGAAAATAAAGAGATAATTAATCCTTTAAATATAAGTGGGATGATATCAATAGCAGATGAACCAGGACATAGGACAATAGCAACAGAGGTAATTGCAAATGGTGTTATGACATTTATAGTAACTCTTATTGCAACATATATAGGCTCAAAAAAAGGAAGTAAAGATACTGTTAAATTATATAAAGAAGAGGAAAAGTTTAAGGTAAAAGAAACCTTAAGAAGAGAGTTTTACTTTGAGTATGAGAAATTATATATTAATATGTATAATGATTTGAAATCAGTTATATCACAAATTAAATGCAGTAGAATAGAAGTACTTCTTATGACATCATTTAAAGATATTGACTTTAATGATATTAATATAGAAGTAGATGTATGTAAAATATATCCAAATAAAGAGTTAAGTTTAGATATTATTAGAGAAAATATGAAGAATATACAAATTGATAATCTTAGAGACTCTATTGAAAAACTTAAATTTAATTTACACAAACTAAAAGAATTTATGGAATTAAAAGGATATGTTACTAGATATAAAGAGTTTAAATATGATAGTTTAGAGTCTGAACTATCATATATTAGCTCATTATTTAATATGGTAGGAATAATAGAAGATAGCTTTAATGATGACTTTATATCAGACAGTGATGTAGATAATTGTCTAAAAGATATAGATATTATTTTAAATAAAAGTATAAAAAAAATAGTAAACCAAAAACAGAAAGTTAAAGAGATACATAAAAACATAAGTTATGAGTTTATGGAAAGTTATTTTAAAGATTAAATTAGAGAATGTGGTGTTAATTTTTATTACCTATAAAAATGCACTATAGTACTGTGTATTACAATGTTTTGATATGTTATATATATTTTTTTCTTCTATTTATATGTAAATATATAAATGATAGGTAGAGTATAGGATATAGATATCTAGTAGATATCACTAATAATAACTTGATATTTAGCATGTAAAATGCTATATTATAAGTATATTAAATATAGCAACAAATAAGTAGAGAGAAAACCAACTAAGAAAGTCTGTAAAATGACTTTATTTGATAGTGATTTATAGATGAAATTACAGGCTAGAAAGCAATCAAACTAGCATTATAACTGACATACAATAGATTAATCATACTGTTAAGGAAAACTAGTCTTTATCAACAAACTCTGAGTTTATAGCTATGATTGCTGATAAATTAAGATTAGAACATAGTATGGTTAAATAATTATATAATTATCAAAATAAGCCTTCTCAGAATAAGAAGGCTTATTTTTTTGTATTATATAATTAGAAAAATGGTTAATTTATATATATAAGATTAATCATATATACGATAGAAAAGGAAACCTAAAGATGAGGATAAATCTACCAAAAACAGTTGAATTTATAATAGATACAATATATGAAAATGGATATGAAGCATTTATAGTGGGTGGATGTGTAAGAGATTTTATTTTAGGAATATCTCCTAATGATTATGATATAACTACAAGCGCAAATCCAGAAAAAATACTTGATATATTTAATAATTTTAAAACTACAACAAATGGAATCAAACATGGTACAGTAGGAATTGTTATAGATAATAACATTTATGAAATAACTACCTATAGAATTGAAAGTGAATATGAAGATAATAGAAGGCCTAAAGAAGTAAAATTTACAAAAAATATTATCGAAGATTTAAAAAGAAGAGATTTTACAATAAATGCTATGGCATACAACTATAAAGTAGGGTTAATAGATGAATTTGAAGGAATAAAAGATATTAATCAAAAGTTAATAAGAACAGTTGGCAATCCTGACGAAAGATTCAATGAAGATGGATTAAGAATAATACGAGCTATAAGATTTAGTAGCAAATTAGGATTTGAGATAGAAGAAAATACATTAATGAGTATATATAAAAACTCTAAATTAATCAAAAATATAAGTAAAGAAAGAATTACAGATGAATTAAATAAAATTATACTTAGTAATCATCCTGAAAAAATAGATTTATTATATAAAAGTAACATATTTAAATATTTGAATATATATGATGAGTTTAATAAAAATGAATATGATTATTTAAGTAAAAATTTACCTATAATAACAAAGTGTAATTATAAAATAGAAGAGAGATTATTGTTATTAGAATATTTGACCGCTAATGGAGGAATAAATAACATAAATAAGCAACATGAACAGTTCAAAAAATATAAAAATAAAATAAAAATAAATAGTATTGTAAATAGATTAAAATATTCAAATAAGATTATTGATTATTGCAACCAGTTAATTGAATACATGTTTATACAAGAAGAAACTATGAATAAAGTAAAAATTAAAAAAATTTTAAATAAAATAGGTATGGAAAATTGTATAACTATACTTATATTGAAAAAAATATATTATAAGAATATGTTGGATATATCAAATGAGTTAATATATTTTAATAAATGTATTTTAATAGATGAATGTATAAATAAAATAAATAATGTAGAAAAAAATAAAGAATGTTATACTATAAGAGGTTTAGAAATAGATGGTAGAGAATTAATTAAGTTAGGATACTCAGGATCAGAAATAGGAATAAAGTTAAATGATTTACTGCAACAAGTTATAAAAAATCCTAATTTAAATAATAAAAAAGACCTAATAAATATGGTGAAAGAATTATAATTATTATAAAAATAAAATCAGGCATAAAGTGTTAAGTTTTATCTAAATAGTTAAAACAACTTTAAAACATTTCTTTTATTGTTAAATAATGCTATAATGTAATGTGATTTTAAAAATGATATCGGAGGTTTAAGATATGAGAGTCGAAGCACCTATTAAGGTAGACCGAAAAACAAAAAGGCTTGCGAAGAGACTTACAGGTGGAGAGATAGCAGTAATAAATCATATAGATATTGATGAAGTAGCTGCAAACTCTTTAGTAGAAGGTAAAGTTAAATTAGTTATAAATGCGGCACCTTCTATAAGTGGAAGATATCCAAATAAAGGTCCGGGAATTTTAACTGAAAAAAATGTCCTTATAATTGATAATGTAGGAGAAGAATTATTTCATAAATTATCAGAAGGTCAAATTATAGAAGTTATAGATGGAAAAATATATAGAGACGGAGAACTTTTAGGAGAAGGTGAAGTCTTAGGAAGAGAAGAAGTAAGTATTAAGTTAAAAAAAGCATATGAAAATTTAGCTGTAGAATTAGATAGATTCATAGATAATACTATTGAATATGCTAAAAAAGAAAAGGGATTTATATTAGGCGAAATTGAAATACCAAAGGTAAGTACAAATTATGCTAATAGACATGTATTAATTGTTGTAAGAGGACAAGACTATAAGCAAGATTTAAGTACTATATTAGCTTATATTGAAGAAATGAAACCAATTTTAGTTGGAGTAGATGGAGGAGCGGATGCTTTACTTGAATTTGGTTATACTCCAGATGTAATTGTTGGAGATATGGATAGTGTAAGCGATGAAGCCTTGAAAAAAGCAGGAGAAATAATAGTCCATGCATATACAGATGGAAGAGCACCAGGACTTAAAAGAGTACAAGACTTAGGTTTAGAGGCTATAGTTTTCCCTGCACCAGGTACGAGCGAAGATATAGCTATGTTAATAGCTTATGAATATAAAGCAGAGTTAATAGTAGCTCTAGGGACTCACTCTAATATGATTGATTTCTTAGAAAAAGGACGAAAAGGAATGGCAAGTACATTCTTAGTTAGATTAAAAATAGGAGCAAAATTAATTGATGCTAAAGGCGTAAACTTATTATACAGAAGTAAATTAAAAATGAAATATATATGGGCTTTAATAGTTACAGCTTTATTCCCAATATTAATTTTAGCATCATTTTTACCAAGTGTTAGACAATTTGTACATTTAATGGACTTGAAAATTAGATTATTATTACAGATGTAAATTTAGGAGGAAAAAAATGCATATAAATATGAAATATTATATTGTTAGCATTGGTGCTATATTTATAGCATTAGGAATTGGTATGCTAGTTGGGTTTAACTTAAATTATGATCAAGAACTTAGCAAGCAGCAAGCTAACATTATAAGTGATTTAGATAACAAATTTGAGGATTTAAAAACAACAAATGATAATTTAGAAAAAAGTTTATCAACTTTAACTGCTGATTATGATAAAGCTGTAGAATTAATAAATAAAAATAAAGACAAGATAATAGCAGATACTTTATCAGAAAAAAATATAGGAATAATATCAACTAATGAAAATAATGACTATTCAACTGAAATAAGCGATATCATAACTAAAGCAAATGGCTCAGTAGCTTTTAATATAGTACTAAATAACAATGTTGAAAATAAAGAAAAATTACAAGAAGTTTCAACTAAATTAAACTTAGAATTAAAAAGTAGCAAAGATTTAGTGAAGTATATATCTGAATGTTTAGCGTCTCAAGAAGGGTTAAGCAAATTACAAGAACTTCAAAGTTTAGAGGTTATAAAAGTTAATTCTATTTCAGATGAATTTTCAAATTGTGAATCAGTTATTTTAGCTGGAGGAAATGAATCTAAAGTAGATGATAAAAAGTTTAAAGAAGTAGATGGAATATTAATAGCAAGCTTAAAAGAACAGAACAAAAGCTTAGTTGGAGTTCAGCAAACTAATGCTAAGTTTTCTTATGTAGATATGTATTCTAAAAATAAAGTAGCTAATATAGATAACGTAGACGAAGGAATAGGACAAGTGTCATTAGTAATATTATTAAATGACAAGGGAATAACAGGAAACTTTGGCAGATTAGAAACAGCAAGTACATTATTCCCAGAAAAGAAATAATAGAGAAGGAGAAATAACATGAATCCTTATATAAGTATAATAATACCAGCATACAATGAAGCTGGTAAAATAAAAGATACTCTAGAAAATGTTATGAGCATAAAAGAAATAAATGAAGTCTTAGTAGTAGATGATGGTTCAAGTGATGACACTGCTAAAATAGCTTCAAGTGTAAAAAGTGATAAAGTAAAAGTATTTAAATTAGAAAAAAATAGAGGTAAAGGGTATGCATTAAACTATGGCTTAAAAATAGCAATGAAAAATGCAGATATAATAGGATTTTTAGATGGAGACTTAGGTAGTTCATCTAATGAAGTTAAAAAGCTAATAGAGCCAATTTTAAATAATGAAGCTGATGTAATAATAGCAAAGTTTCCGCCAGCTAAGAAAAAAGGCGGCTTAGGATTTGTAAAAGGACTAGCTAAGCAATCAGTTTTAGATATGACAGGTGTAGAGTTAGATGCAACTTTATCAGGACAGAGAATATTTAAAAAAGAAGTTTTAGCAAAGTTTGATGAAATTCCTTTTGGCTATGGTGTAGAAGTTGGGATGACTATAGATATACTAAAAAAAGGATATACTATAAAAGAAGTACTAGTTAATATGACTCACAGTGAAACGGGTAGAGACTTAAAAGGATTTATTCATAGAGGTAAACAATATTATCATATAAAGAAAGTACTAAAAGAGAAGCAGAAAGAATGGAGGTAGTATCTAAGTGGAAAGTTATATATTAGATATTATTTTATTATTAACGGGGCTTCTTGGAACATATGCTATAATACCTCTATTTAAAAACTTATTAATAGAGAGTAATGTTCTAAGGCCTAACTATAAAAAAGATATGATACCTGTCAGTATGGGAATAGTATTTTTACCTATGATAATTATAAATGGAATCATATTAGCATTTTTTACAGAACAAGATAAAAATTTACTATACTTGTTTATGTTTATATTCGGTTTGATATCAATGTTTTTTGCGGGAGTATTAGACGATATAATCGGGAACAGAGATGTAAGTGGATTAAAAGGACATTTTAAAAGTTTATTAAAAGGAAGTCTTACTACAGGTGGATTCAAAGCTTTGTTTGGTGGATTTGTAGGTATAATTATTTCAATTGCAGTTTCTAAAAACATAGGCGATATAATTATAAATACATTAATAATAGCTTTATCAACTAATTTAATGAACTTATTAGATTTAAGACCAGGAAGAGCTATAAAAGTGTATTTAAGCATATCAACTATTTTATTTTTAACTTTAACAGGTTATGTTAAATCATTGATATTACTTATAGTTCCGAATGTTTTGGCATACTTTAATTATGATTTAAAAGCTAGAGCTATGATGGGTGATACAGGTTCTAATGTATTAGGTATATCTATAGGTATGCTTGTGATAATGGGATATTCAATGAAAATTAGAATAGGATGGTTAGTATTTTTAATCCTTATTCATATATTAACAGAAAAGTATTCGTTAACAAAAATAATAGAAAAGAATAAATTCTTGAATTTTATAGATAAGTTAGGAAGGTAAGCCTATGATAAGTAAAAGAGTAGGAACTGTAGAATCAATAGTAGACCAAAGTAATGGTTTAGATGATATAAGAGTTAGTTTAAATGGAGAAATACAAAGAGCTTACAATTATACAAAAATGACTGGAAAAATAAATGTGGGAGATGAGGTAGTTTTAAATACAACTGCTGTTGAGTTAAGTCTAGGAACAGGAGGCTATCACTTTGTAATAGCTAACTTAAATAATCTTGAATCAAACTTAACTGAAGGTGGTCATATAATGAAACTAAGGTATACTCCTTTTCAGGTTAAGGTAGATTCAGTTGAAGAGCAAGAAAGTGTGTATCATGAACAAATAGATGGATTTGAAAGTTTAGAAAATATGCCTGTAGTTGTTGGTACGCTTCACAGTATGTTAACGCCATTTGTAGCTTCTTATAAAAAAAATAATCCAAATAAAAAACTTGTATATATAATGACTGATGGGGCTGCTTTGCCAATTTATTTAAGTAAAAATGTAGATACCTTAAAATCAAAAGGATTAATAGATAGTACAATAACAATTGGAAATGCCTTTGGAGGCGATTATGAGTGCATAAATATATATACAGCATTAATAACTGCTAAAGAAATTTTAGATGCTGATTGTGTATTTGTTAGTATGGGGCCTGGAATTGCAGGAACAGGTACTAAATATGGATTTACAGGCATAGAACAAGGTCCAATCTTAGATGCCATAAAAAAACTTAAGGGGAATCCAATAGCAATACCTAGGATTAGTTTTTCTGATAAAAGGGACAGACATGTAGGTATATCACACCACAGTATAACTGTATTTAAGGATATTGTTAATGTAGATGTAAATATTCCAATAACTAATTATGAATATGAAAAATTAAATTTAATAAAAGCTCAAATAGATAATAATAATTTAGAAAAAAATCATAGTATAACATTCATAAACAATGACAGTACTAAAGAAGACTTAGATTATTTTGGATTAAAAGTTAGAAGTATGGGAAGAAACTATGACCAAGATAAAGAGTTCTTTGATGCAGCAAGTAGTGCAGCATATTATGTAACGGAGGTTTGTGATGGTAGTAGAAGAGAAGACTATTAGTAGTGATCGAATATACACTGGAAAGGTAATAAGTGTAAAAGTAGATACTGTTGAAGTTGAAAACAAAGGTTATCAAAAAAGAGAAATTGTAGAACATTGTGGTGCAGTAGGAATAGTTGCAATAAATGAGGAGAATGAGGTTATATTAATCAAGCAGTTTAGGAAACCAATAGAAAAAGTTATTTGGGAAATTCCAGCAGGAAAACTTGAGCCTGGGGAAAATCCTAAAGAATGTGCAATCAGAGAGCTAAAAGAAGAAACAGGATATGAAGCTCAAAATCTAAGATTAATACATAAGTTTTATACTTCTGCAGGATTCTCAAATCAAAAGATTTATATATACTTGGCAACAGGTCTTAAGCCTGGAGAAAATAAACTTGATGATGATGAAAGTTTAGAAATGTATAGTATAGACTTAGAGGAAGTACAGAGCATGATTGCAAGAAATGAAATAGAAGATGCTAAAACTGCGATAGGAATTTTATTAGCAAAAGAATTAATATAAATGGAATAACCTCCTCTTTTCTTACATAATAATTTGTAAGGTACAAGAGGAGGTTATAAATTTGAGAAAAACATATAGAAAAAATAATTTTAAAGAACTAAACAAACAGATAATAATTATTGGAGTTATATTTATAGCATTTATAATACTTGGGACATATTTAAATAAAATGTGGCCAAGTTCTCAAACTAGTATAATAGAAAATGTTAATCCAGCTGTCGAGTATTATAGTACTAAAGGTGGATTAAAAGAAGCTGTAATATCAAACTTAAAATCGGATACAATGTTTATGGCATCTATTGGTATATGTACATTATTAGTAATAACTTTTCCGATAGTATTAATAATATTTATGCTAAAAGGTCTATCAATAGGATATACTATAAATAGTACTATATTAGCATTAAAAGTTAAGTCTATAAAAATGATACTCATAATATTATTCAAAAATTTAATAATCATACCAGGTGCAATTATACTAACTTTAATTTCATTAAATTATTTTAAAGAAATTATTTATGAGTTGAAAAAAGGAAAAAGAGAGAATATACTATTTTTATGTCAAAGATATGCATTAAATGCAGTAATTGTACTAGCTATAACTGTTGGCTTACAATCAATATTAAATATGCTAAGTATAGGTGTTATTAAGTTCCTAGTCAGATAAAGGAGTTTACTATGGAAGTTGTAAAGGAATATATAAGTTATTTAAAGGATAAAAAGAAGTTATCACAAAATACTGTTTCATCATATTTTATAGATATAAAAAAATACACCGAGTATTTATTTTTAAAAAATATAAATATAGATGACGTGGTCGAAAATGATATTATTAGTTACTTGATAAAGCTTGAAAAAGATAATATATCAGTAGCTACAATATCTAGAATGATATCTTCTATTAAATCTTTTCATGATTACTTATTTTTAAACCATATGAGCAATAATAATCCAGCTAAAGAAATAAAAAAGCCAAAAATAGAAAAAAATGATTTAGATATATTAACAGAGGAAGAAGTGGAGGCTTTATTAAAATTTCCTAAATTAAATACACCTAAGCAAATTAGAGATAAAGCTATATTTGAAATCTTATATGGTACAGGAATCAAAGTTTCAGAGCTTGTAGAAATGAATTTAGATAATGTAGACTTAGAGTTAGACTATATATATTGTAGTAGCAACAAAAATCAAAGAATTATTCCTCTTTCTGATATTACACGATTATACTTAGAAAAATATATAAAAGAGTCAAGAACTGAGTTAGCTGTTGAAGGTGAAAATGCACTTTTTGTAAGCTCTCTAGGGCAAAGGTTTACTAGACAAGGCTTATGGAAGCTAATAAAAAAACATGCTAGCTTAGCTAACATAGATAAAAACATAAACCCAAGTATGCTTAGACACTCATTTGCTATTCATCTATTAAATGAAGGGGCAAATATAGCTGTAGTTAGTAAAATATTAGGTAATGCAAACTTAGCTAGTTTACAGTCATACTTAAATCATATAAATAAAAATATGAGAAGAGAAATAAAAGAAAAGCATCCTAGAAAGTAGACAAATAATAAGGAGGACAAACTATGAGAAGAGTCATATGGATTGTAATTGATAGTGTTGGAATCGGGGCTTTACCTGATTCAGAAAAATTTGGAGATACTAATGTAAATACTCTAGGAAATATAGTAAAAACTTATCCTGACATAAAAATACCTAATTTAGTTAATTTAGGTATTGGAAACATAGAAGGAGCAGACTTTATAGAAGGAACTAAAGCTCCAATAGGTACTTTTGGAAAATGTAGTGAATTATCGCAAGGTAAAGACACAACTACTGGACATTGGGAAATGACTGGTGTATTAGTTGAAACACCATTTAAAACATTTGAAAATGGATTCCCGAAAGAAATAATAGATGAATTTGAATCTAAGACAGGTAGAAAAGTTGTAGGAAATAAACCTGCATCAGGTACAGCTATATTAGATGAGTATGGAGAACATCAAATGAAAACTGGTGATGTTATAGTTTATACATCAGCAGATAGTGTATTCCAAATAGCTGCACATGAAGAGATAATACCTTTAGAGGAATTATATAAAATGTGTGAAATAGCTAGAGAAATAATGATGGGAGATAATGCTGTTGCTAGAATAATAGCAAGACCTTATATAGGTGAGAAGGTAGGCTCTTTTAGCAGAACTTCTAATAGAAGAGATTATTCTTTAGACCCATTTGAACCAACAGTATTAAACAATATAAAAGAATCAAACTTAGATGTTATAGGTGTAGGTAAGATAGAAGACATATTTAATGGACAAGGAATTACAGAAGCAATACATACTCATGATAATATGGATGGTGTAGACCAAACTATAAATTATATGAAACAAGATAATAAAGGATTAATATTTGCTAACTTAGTAGATTTTGACTCAAAATATGGTCATAGAAGAGATACGCTAGGTTATAAAAAAGCTTTAGAAGAGTTTGATTTAAGAATACCTGAAATAATTGAGAACATGAGAGATGAAGATATACTTATAATAAATGCAGATCATGGTAACGATCCAACATATAAGGGAACAGATCATACTAGAGAGTACATACCTGTTATTGTATATGGAAAAGATGTAAAAGAAGGTCTAAATTTAGGAATAAGAGATAGCTTTGCTGATATAGGGGCAACTGTTGCTGATATATTAAATGTAAAAATGCCTAAACATGGAAAAAGTTTTAAGACAGAAATAGTTAAATAGCATAGGAGGAAAAACTAATGAAAAATATGTTTGATAAAGTAAAAGAAAGTGCAGAATTTATAAAAGGTAAAAGTAATATAGAACCTAAAATAGGGTTAATATTAGGATCAGGATTAGGTGTATTAGGGGATGAAATACAAAATCCTGTTAAAATAAAATATAATGACATACCAAACTTCCCAGTATCAACAGTAGAAGGACATGCAGGACAACTAGTAATAGGAACTTTACAAGGTAAAGAAGTTGTAGCTATGCAAGGTAGATTCCACTATTACGAAGGATATTCTCAACAAGAAATAACATTCCCAGTAAGAGTTATGAAAGCTTTAGGTGTTGATACAATAGTTGTAACAAATGCAGCAGGTGGTGCAAATAAAGAATTTAAACCAGGAGATTTAATGGTTATAAAAGACCATATAAATTTAAGTGGAAATAATCCGTTAATGGGATCTAATGATGAAAGATTTGGGCCAAGATTCCCAGATATGTCAACTGCATATAAGCAAAAATATGTTGATTTAGTAAAAGATTGTGCAGAAAAATTAAATATGACTATACAAGAAGGTGTATATGCATTCTTTAGTGGTCCTACATATGAGACTCCAGCAGAAGTTAGAATGGCTCAAATTTTAGGTGCTGATGCAGTTGGTATGTCAACAGCTCCAGAAGTTATAGTAGCATCTCACTCAGGTATGAATGTTGTAGGTATATCTTGTATAACAAACATGGCAGCTGGTATATTAGATCAACCACTTGATCATGAAGAAGTTATAGAAACTACTCAAAAAGTTAAAAGTGAATTTTTAAGTTTAGTAAAAAGTGTAGTTGAAAACATATAATTACATTGAAATACAGATATAATAAATATAATTGATAGAAATAACTTTAATAAGGCTTAATATTAATAGATAAATTAGTATTAAGCTTATTAAAGTTAAAAAATTATAAAAATACTAAGGAGTAAAGTCATGAGAATTTACGATATAATAAAGAAAAAAAGAGATAGTCAAGAATTAACTAAAGCTGAAATTGATTTTTTTGTTGAAAAATATTCAAAGGGAGAAATACCTGATTATCAAGCCTCTGCGTTGTTAATGGCTATATATTTAAATAAGATGAATAAGCAAGAAACAGTATACCTTACAGAGGCTATGATGAAGTCTGGTGATGTAATAGATTTATCAGATATAGAAGGAATAAAAGTAGACAAGCATAGTACTGGAGGAGTGGGAGATAAGACAACTATTGCATTAGCGCCTCTTGTAGCTGCCTGTGGAGCTCCTGTAGCAAAGATGTCTGGTAGAGGATTAGGGCATACTGGTGGAACATTAGATAAATTAGAAGCAATTCCAGGTTTTTCTATAGAAATGGAAGCGAAAAAGTTTATAGATTCTGTAAATGAACATAAAATTGCTGTATGTGGTCAAACAGCATCAATAGCTGTAGCTGATAAAAAAATGTATGCATTAAGAGATGTAACAGCAACTGTTGATAATATATCTCTTATAGCAGCAAGTATAATGTGTAAAAAATTAGCATCAGGGGCTAATGCTATATTACTAGATGTTAAAACTGGTGATGGTGCATTTATGAAAACTTTAGATGATTCATTTGAATTAGCTAAAGCAATGGTTGATATAGGTTGTGGAATGAACAGAGAAACTATAGGTATGATAACTGATATGGATGAACCGTTAGGATTTGCAGTAGGAAATTCATTAGAAGTAATAGAAGCAATAGAGACATTAAAAGGAAATGGTCCAAAAGATTTTGTTATGTTATGTGAAACATTAGGAGCATATATGTTAGTTTTAGCTAAAGTGGCAAAGGATTTTGATGAGGGTATAGAAAAAATTAGAGAAGCTATAAGTTCAGGAAAGGCATTAGAAAAATTAAAAGTATTTATAGAAAATCAAGGTGGAGACAAGAATATAGTTGATGATTACTCTTTATTACCGACTGCATCTAAAATAGTGGAAATAAAATCACCAAAGAGTGGTTATATAAGTAAGATAGAAGCTGAAGAAGTGGGAGTATCAGCGATGATATTAGGAGCAGGTAGAGAAACTAAAGAAGATATATTAGATTTATCAGCTGGTATAATACTTACTAAAAAAGTTGGAGATTATGTAAATGAAGGTGACATATTAGCATATATGCATTTAAATAAAGAAGAAAAATTACAGCAAGCTAAAGAAAGATTTATAGCCGCATATAAGATTGTTAACGAGAAAGTAGAACCTAAAAAATTAGTTTATGGGGTTGTAACTAAGGATGAAATAAAAAAATTCTAAAAAAATGATTATAAAAAGTCTAACGTGTAAAAAATAACGTTAGACTTTTTTATTTTAAAATATTTATAATAGTTAAATTTACTTAAATCAACTATTGTAGATTAAAAAATTATAAAAGTTCAAAAATAAAATAATATTTATATCAAAATAAATAATTATAGATCTAAATAATTTATAGTACATAATAAATTTATTCGACAATTTTATTGAAAATTTTTATGCTTAGATTTATAATATAAAGGATATAAATATGTACAAGGAGTAGATAATCCTATGGATTTTAATCAAAACAAGTGGAAATTTACAATAATATCCTCTGCTATAATATTAATTTTAATAGGTGTGTTCATATTTATACAAATAGGTCCGTATGATAAAAATAATAAAAAAGATATAGTAATCGATATACCACAGGGTTCGAGTACAAGTACAATTGCACAAATATTATATGAAAATCAATTAATAAAGAATAAAACTTTATTTAAAATTGTAGCTAAAGTAAGCAATAGTTCACCAAAAATGAAAGCAGGTAAGTATTTAATAAATCAGTCTTATTCAAATAACGATATTATTAACTTACTTATATCTGGTAAAATATATCAAGATGGAATAAAAGTAACTATTCCTGAAGGATCTACGTCTAAAGAAATTATAACTATGTTGGTTAATAAAAAACTTGGAAATAAAATAACTTATGAAAGTTTAATAATAAAACCACAAGAATTTTATGATGACTTTAAATATTTAGAACAAAATGATATTGTTTCATTAGAAGGTTTTTTATATCCAGGAACCTATTACTTTACAGAAAAACTTTCTGAAAAAGAAATACTAATAGAAATGTTATCTGCGTTTGATAATGTATATAATGATAAATTAAAGAAAAGACAAAAAGAGTTAAATATGACACTGCAAAAAGTAGTAAATTTGGCATCTATAGTTGAAAAGGAAGCTGTATTAGATGAAGATAGACCTATAATAGCTAGTGTATTTTATAATAGGGTTGAAATAGGCATGCCATTACAGTCTGATGCGACTATACAATACATATTTCCTCAACGAAAAAAAATAGTAACATACGATGATTTGAAAATAGATTCTCCATATAATAGCTATAAAAATAAAGGTTTGCCACCTACACCTATTTCTAATCCAGGAATAAAGTCAATAGAGGCAACATTGTATCCAGAGGATACTGAATATTTATATTTTGTAGCCAAAATAAATGGTGGGAACAATTATAGCGTAGATTATGAAGAACATCTTAAATTTGTAAAAGAATATAAAGATGAAAGAGACAAGTTAAATCAACAGAAAAACAATAAAATAAATGAATAAGTAAAAAAAGATTAATTTTATAAATTAGCATTAATTTTTTTTGCCTCTTAAGGAGTGAATTAAATGAGTAATATAGTAAATGAGTTGGTAGAAGGATATATAAGAAATACATTAACAGATAAAGAAGGTTTACTGAGAGATTTAGAAATATACGCATTAGAAAATAATGTACCTATAGTTCACAAAGAAGTTTCTGAATTATTAAAGGTATTATTAAAAGTACAAAAGCCTAAGAGAATATTAGAGGTAGGATGTGCTATAGGATATTCCTCAATATTATTTGCATCTACTTTAGGAGATGGTGTTGAAATAATTACAGTTGAAAGAAATGAAAAAATGATAGAAAAAGCTAAAGAAAATATAAAATTAGCTGGACTTGAAAACAATATAACTATTTTAGAAGGCGATGCGGAAGAAAAGCTTAAAGAAGTTGCTGGAGAATTTGATATGATATTTTTAGATGCAGCCAAAGGACAATATAAATTATTCTATGATATGGTTATAGGTAAATTAAAGGTTGATGGACTATTAATATCAGATAATATATTATACAAAGGTATGGTAGCACATGATGATTTTGTAATAAGAAGAAAAAAGACTATTGTTAAAAGAATGAGAAATTACTTAGATTATATATGTACATGTAACTATTTAGATACATCACTTATACCAATAGGTGATGGAGTAGCACTTAGCTATAAGAAAGCTGAAAGAGGTGAAATAAATGCATAATGTAGAATTATTAGCACCTGCTAGAGATTTATCAGAGCTAAAAGCTAATATTGAAAGCGGAGCCAACGCTGTATATATAGGTGGAGAAGTATTTGGAATGGTTTCTATAAATAATCTTTTCTCAAGAGAAGAATTAATAGAAGGTATTGAATTTGCACACAAAAATAATAGGAAGGTTTATGTAGTAGTTAACATACTACCTCATGATGATGATTTTAATCAAATTGAAGAATACTTAAAAAGCTTAGAGTTCTTAGGTGTAGATGCTATAGTAATTTCTGATCCAGGAATGCTTTCTATAGTTAAAAATACTATACCTAATATGGAAATACATTTAAGTGATCAAGCTAACACTACAAACTATATATCTGCTAAGTTTTGGTTTGAACAAGGCATAAAGAGAGTTGTTGTCTCAAGAGAATTATCTTGTGATGAAATTGCTCAAATTAGAGCTAAAACTCCACTTGAATTAGATATAGAAGTTTTTGTGCATGGTGTTATGACTATATCTTACTCTGGAAGACCTTTATTAAGTAATTTTATTAAAGGTAAAAATGCACAAAAAGAAATAAGTAAAAAATCCTATAGACTGATGGAAGAAAAAAGACCAGGAGAATACTTCCCTGTTTATGAAGATGAAAAAGGAACATTCTTATTTAACTCAAGTGACTTATGTATGGTAGAATATATACCAGAACTTATAAAATCAGGCATAACTAGCTTAAAGATTGAAGGAAGAATGAAAGATGCTGAATATATAAAGAGGGTAACTAAAGCTTATAGAGTAGCGATAGATAAATTTTATGAAAATCCTCAAGATTGGAAATTTAATTCTGTGTGGTTAGATGAATTAAATGAAATCAGTAATAGACAATTTACATCAGGATTCTATTTAGAAAATCCAAATGATGAAATATAAAGCAATAATCTAACTTAGTAAGGAGAGTACTACAAGATGAAAAATAAAAAAAGACCATTAATAATAGGAATCACTGGAGGAACTGGATCTGGTAAAAGTACAGTATGTAAAGCTATAATGGAGAACATTCCAGAAGAAAACATAGCAACAATAGAGCAAGATGCGTACTATAAAGATCAAACGCACTTAACTTTTGAAGAAAGACTAAAAACTAATTATGATCATCCGCTTTCTTTTGATAATAAATTACTTATAAAGCATATAGATGATTTATGTGAAGGTAAGAGTATAGAAAAACCAATATATGATTATGAACTTCATACAAGAAAGAATGATGAAACAGTAACTATAGTTGCTAAAGACATAATAATAGTTGAAGGTATAATGATATTAGAAGATGAAGAGTTAAGAGATAAGTTAGATATAAAAATATATGTTGATACAGAAGATGATATAAGAATACTTAGAAGAATACAAAGAGATATAAAAGAAAGAGGAAGAACTGTAGATTCAGTTATAGAGCAATACTTAGCTACAGTTAAGCCTGCTCATGATCAATTTATAGAGCCATATAAAAAATATGCTGATATAATAATGCCAGAAGGTGGTCAAAATGAAGTTGCAATAGACATAGTTATCAGTAAAATAAGAACACAATTAAATTAATAATAAGCTAAATATGAAGAATTTATGAATTTAGTATTAACCCCTTAGAAATTGTCAAAAATGACAAGTATCTAAGGGGTGATTTTATGTCAAGAAACGAAAGTAATATACCTAAACAAATTGTAAGGCGTGCATGGGTCATGGTATCATGTGCTATCATAATATATTCATTTTTAATATATAGACTAACAACAATACAATATTTAGAAGCTGATAAGTATAAAGAAAAATCAGAACAGCAAAGCATACAAAAAGTAGAATTAAATACTGGAAGAGGGATAATTTATGATAGAAATGAAAAGCCTCTTACTGACACTGTAAAAAAAGATGTTATGATAGTAGAACAAAATAAGTTTTTGAATGATATTAATACAAGAAATATAGTTCAAGATAGTAGTAATATGAAAATATCTGAAATATATAAGCATATAGAAAAACAGCTCAAATCACAAGTATTTCAGATTGAAGTAAATAATATTGATGATAAGACAAAGAGTAAATTATTAGACGATGATATTATTGTTGAAGAAAAAACATTAAGATATGCATCAGATGGGTTATTATCTCATACTTTAGGACATATAAGTTCTAAAGATAAAGTTGGTCAATCAGGAATCGAAAAATCTATGGATGATATACTAAAAGACTCTAATGAAAAATATGTATCAGCATTTAAAGCAGGTGCATCTGGAAATACAAAAGATTTAAGTATTTTAAAAGGAAGCATAAAAACTGTAAATGATAATGAAGATGCAAAACATATAAAGTTAACAATAGATAAAGATATACAAAAAAAATTAGAAAAAATAGCAGATAAAGAAGAAAACCCGACAGCAGTAGTAATATCAGATATAAACACAGGTGAAATTTTAGCATTAAGTTCAAGACCAAATTTTGATCAAAATAATATAGCTCAGTATTTTGAAAGTGAAAAAGGAGAGCTTGTAAATAGAACAATGCAAAGTATATATCCTCCAGGATCTGTATTTAAATTAGTTGTACTTTATGCGGCTTTAGATGCAGGTGTAATAGATGAAAATTATACATACAATTGTATTGGAAAAGTGGAAGTAAGCAGTAAAACTAAGCAAATTTTAAATTGCCATAAAAGAGATGGGCATGGCATACAGACATTACAACAAGCATTTGCAAATTCATGTAATACAGCATTCTTTGATATAGCTAAAAAAGTTGGTGAAGAAAAAATTATAGAATGTGCAAAAAGGCTACATCTAAATGAACCTGTAGATATTGGATTAGAAGAAGAAAATAATAGAAAAATACCAGATAGTATACCTATAAATAACCTTGCGATAGGCCAAGGAAGTTTAGGATTTACACCGTTACAAATAAATCAGATGACTCAAATAATAGCTAATAATGGTACATATAAACAATTATATATTTATGATAGCATATTAGATAAAAATAAGAACATGATTAAAACATTTAAAACTTCAAAGCCAGAAGAAATTATATCACCATATACTCTTACTTTAGTTAAAGAGATGATGAAAGGTGTATCAAAAGAAGGTACAGGTAAAGATTTAAAAGATTTAAATGGTGGATGTGGAGTTAAAACGGGGACAGCTCAAAGTACATTAAACAAAAAAGAAGTTAATCATGGATGGATAACAGGATTTTATCCAGAGAAGGTACCGAAGTATGCAATCACTGTGTTAGTAGAAGGAACGGAAGAAAAAAGCAAGTCAGCAGTACCAATGTTTAAAGAAATATGCACACAATTGAGTAAATAAATAAAAATAAATATAAAAAAACAAGCAATTTAAACAGGCCACTTTCATATAATTTAAAATGAAACACCATAAGAAGGGGGTGGCCTGTTGACTATTCTTAAATCATTTGAAAAACCATTAACCCCTGAAGAAGAAGTAACATATCTAACAAAATTTAAAGAAGACAAAGATGAAAATGCAAAAGAAATCTTAATTGAAAGAAACATGAGACTAGTAGCACATATTGCTAAGAAGTATAACAATTCTAGTGAGGATCAAGATGATCTTATATCCATTGGTACGATAGGATTAATAAAAGCTATAGAAACTTATAACGTAGATAAAGGTACAAGATTAGCAACTTATGCATCTAAGTGCATAGAAAATGAGATATTAATGAATATAAGAACAAATAAAAAAAATAAAGTTCAAGTATCTCTTCAAGACCCTATTGGAATGGATAAAGAGGGGAATGAAATTAGTTTAATTGATGTATTAGGTACCGATATTGATTATATTTTAGATCAAGTTGAGCTAAAAGTTCAGATTGGTAAACTATATGAGCAATTGGACAAAATCTTAACTAAGAGAGAAAAAGAAATAGTACTTCTACGATATGGATTAACTACTTGTGGATATAAAACCCAGCGTGAAATAGCACAAAAACTTGATATCTCTAGATCTTATGTATCTAGAATTGAAAAAAGAGCTCTTAAGAAATTAAGAAAAGAGCTTAAATCAGAAAAAAGCCTTACATAGGCTTTTTTTTGTTATATAAAAACAAAAAAATAGAAATAAACTTAGAAAGTTCAACAAAAATCATTATTTTATAGCAAATAATTTTAATAAAAAGTGCTCAAAAACTGACAAAAAAAAATAAAACAATGTGCTACTATTATTTATATAGCAAAAAAAGGAAATAAAGTACAATTATATATAAAAGTCAATAAGGAAAGTAGAAGTAAAAAGTAAATATATATCGCAAAATAATAAAATTGAGTGGATGGTGATGAGAATGGAGGAACTAACTATGAATGTTGATACATTAGAACTTTTTAATTTAACGATAATTATATCTATTATGTTTATATCAGCTATTTTGTTTAAAACTTACAATAAAAAAGCTTTTATATATTTAGCATTTGTTTTTTTCATTCATGCTATTATATTAATTTTAAATTTAAAAGCTTATTTATTAACAATTTCGATAGCTATGATATTAATAGTTATTAAGAGTTTTAAAAATCAGTTTAAATTAAAAAATATCTCATTCATAGTTATAGGACTTCTAAGTATTTTAAATATTTTAAGTATATCAATGAAAATTCAGGATGGATTAATTATACAGATTATACTAAATTTATTTGTATCAAAACTTATAATTATAAATTGTATAAAAAATAAAGAAAATGAGATAAAAAAAGAAAAAATGAAATTAAGCTCTAATAAAAAACAAATCTCAGAAATTACTAATAAAATCTTATTATCATGTGATTTACAAAACCAATATAAAAATGAAATATTAGAGTTAAATAAAGATATAAAAAATTCAATTATGGATTCAAAAAATTCTATTTTCGTTCTAAACAAGGATAAAGAATGTATTTATATAAATAAGGCATTTAAGATAATGATGAATATAGATTCAGATAAAAATGAAATTGATATTTTTAATTGTATAAATTCAAAATTCTTAAATTCAATAGATATTTTGGATGGAATTCAAAACTTAAATATAGAAAAAAATCTAAAGTGTTATGATGGGAAGATATATAAGTTTGAATGCGTTAAAGAAGTATTGAATGAAAATAGAGTTATTATTTGCGTTTTAAGTGATATAACAGAAAGTACATTAATTAAAAATAAGCTAAAGGAAAGTGAAGAAAGATATAAAAAATTAATGGATGTTTTAAATGATGGTGTGATAATTCATAATATGAATAGTATAAAATACATAAATAATAAAGCTGTTAGTCTATTTAATTTAAATAAAGATCAAAAAAATTTATCTATTGAAGATCTAATTTTATCAACAGATGAAATATTTAAAGCTAAATTTATAAATAATATTAACTTAGTATGCATGGGAAAAACTGAAAAAATATCTACAAAGATAGAAACTAAAGATGGAAAAACTATTGAGTTTATAACAACAACAATTTTATTAAATAATATAAAAATGTTACTTACAATAGCTATCGATATAACTAAAATGGAAGATGCTATTACTGATATAGAACAAAGTGAAAAAACATATAAGTTATTACTTCAAACACTTCCAGAAGGTGTTGTTATAATAGATAAAAACACTAATAATCATATATATAGAAATAAAGCGATGATGAAAATATTAAAAAATATTGGAGTTGAAAACTTAAATAGCATAATAAAAAATTATTTGAATGAATGTAATTATGGTAAGTTTAAAAAGTTTTATACTAACACAAATAAAATTAAAGAAATAGATATGGCAATAATTGATAGATATGAAGATAATGCTTTTTTAGTAGTAGTTAGAACATTAGATGATAAATACAAAACTCAGCAAATGAAAGAAATGCTAGATGAAATAAGCAATAAATGTAGGTTCAAAGCTGAATTTTTAGCTAATGTGGCAAATGATATAAAAAGGCCGATTAATACTATATTTGAAACCAACAAAATACTTTATCTGAATAAAGAAAAGTATGAATCTGACTATATTGATAATTACACGAGATTAGTTAAGCAAAATTGTTATAGGCTAATGAGGCTATTAGATAATATTCAACAAATTGGTCATTTGGAAAATGGGACATACAAGATGGATATAAAAAAATATGATTTAATAAATTTAACTACTGACATTGTTGAAAAGACAAAAAGATATACTGATGAAAAAGGACTATCTATTTATTTTAAATCAGATACAAATAAAAAAATAATGGCGATAGATAAAGAAAAAATAGAAAAAATTTTATTAAATCTACTTTCAAATTCTATAAAGTTTACACCAAAGGGTGGAAATATAAATATAATAATCACTTGTAAAAAGGATGAAGTATATATCACCGTGGCGGATACAGGTGAAGGTATCCCAGAAGATAAATTAGATATAATATTTGAAAATTTTGAACAAGTAGATAGAACACTATCAAGAGGTGCTGAAGGCAGTGGTATCGGTTTATCTTTAGTAAAAAAACTAGCAGATGTACATAATGCTGAAATAGCAGTTAACAGTAAAATTAATAAAGGAAGTGAATTTATATTAATATTAAAAGAAAGTGCTGAAGCAGATAAATTATTAGAAAAAATAGATAGTGGATACGATTTTAGTGATAATGAAAAAATAGACATAGAATTCTCAGACATATATTTTAATTATAGTTATTAAATATAACTTTTAAAAAAGGGAGTATTAGTATGTATATAAATATAATTAGTATATCTTTATTTATGATGAGTTTATATGTATTATATTCACGCTTTAGTGTAAATAAAACAGATAAAAATTTTATATTGTTACAAAATATTATAATTATTTTATTACTAAAAGTAGTTTATATAATACATAATGAAAGTTTGATTAGTTTTAATTATGTATATCTAAGTATTGCTATTTTATCAATACTACAAATTAGCATAAAAGATAATAAAAGTAAAATAAATAAAACTGGCTTTTATATAAATTTAATTTTAGGTTATGTATTATTAGCTTTACACAATTTGATACAATTAAAGTCATATATGATTTTTTTAGCTATATTAGTAGTTATGAATACATTATGTATAAGCATAATTAATTTTATAAGATATAAAATTAATTTATTAAATTTTTTTACTATAACTTTAATGATATTTGGACTATGTTTGTATATGTTAAATCCAACAAATTCAATCATTAAGACTGTTAATTGTGTACTAGAAATTATATGTTCCATTTACATTTTCAACAAGACATTTAATATAAATCTAAAAGATAGATACAATCTGAAAGTAGAAATTAATGAAAAGCTACAAAAAAGTAATATTAAATTAAAAGAAGTAAAAGAAAACTTAAAACTAAATGGAAATATAACAAATACAATAAATGAAAGCATAAAAAGAAAACAAGATTTACTTAAAGTAATAATAGGTGAAAATCAAACTTGTACATTTATAATAGATAAAAATGGTTATATATTAAATGAGGATAAAAGTTTTACAAATATGTGGCAGTGTTATTCTGAATATAGCTATAAAATAGAGCTTAGTATGTTTTTAAATGATAATATTAAAGATAAAAATAAATTTTTAAAATGTATAGAGAAAACAATGCAAGGTAAAGATGTAGAGTCTGAAATAAGAGGAAAAGAAGGTAGGGTATTTAAATGCATATACGCACCTTTTTTAGTGGGTAATCAGAATATAGGTACTATTTGTGCAATGACAGATATAACTTACAAAAAGACTAGTGAGATAAAGATAAAAGAAAATAACATAAAATATAGTAAAATAGTAGATACAATTCCTTACACAATACTTATAGCAGATGAAAATCAAATTTTATACAATAATAATAAAAATAAAAATGTAGATTTTTACAGATCTGATATGAAAAAAATATTACTAAAAAAATTGATAACTGGAGAAATATGTTATAAAGATGAATCAAATGAACAGTATTATTTAAATATTGATAGAGCTAGGTTTAATGATGATGAAAGTGAGAAAAGTTTAATAGTTGTAAGAGATATAACGAAATATAAAAAACTTTTAGGAACGGTTGAATATAGTAAGGAAAAATATGAATCATTAGTAAATGTGATACCAGAAGGTATATATATATCTGATATTGATAATAAAAATATCAACTATTCTAATAAAGTTCTATCAGAATTGCTACAATTTAATGACTTTAATATTATAAATTTAGAAAATGAATTAAAACTAGAAAAATTAAATAAAAATGCTGAAAGTATAAACTTTAAAAGAAAATTAATAAAAGATAAATATGGACAAGATACTTATATTGAATGTGGAGAAATGGTAATTGAAATTAATAAAAAAATGAATAAAGTTGGTATTGTAAGAGATATAACCGAACAAGTTAAAGCTGAAACTATCGAAAGAGAGATTGAAATAAAGAAAAAAGAACACAAAATAAAATCAGATTTCTTTGTTAACATATCTCATGAACTTAAAACACCTTTAAACGTAATAACATCGTCTAATCAATTACTAGAAATTATGAATAAAGAATATATATCTAAGAATCCTAATAGTGAAATATCTAAAGCTATTGAAATAGTAAAAAAACATACGTATATGTTAATGGGATTAATTGATAATATAATGGATTTGGCAAAATTAGAATCTCAATTTCATGAGTGCAATAAAGATTATTATAATATAGTTAGTATAGTTGAAGATGTTTGTGATGAATTTAATAAATACGTAAGTGTTAATGGGATAGAAATTTTATTTGATACAGATGAGGAAGAAAGGATAGCTGAGGTAGACCCAGATGATGTAGAAAAAATAATACTAACTTTATTAGCTATGATTATTCGATATTCATATTCCAGTAGTATGATTAATGTAGATTTAAGTAGTACAAGGGGTAAAATGAATATATGTATTAAAAATAAAGGTGGATATGATTATGACAGATATATAAACGATCAAGAAAGACGCAGTTTAGATATAGGTACAACAGTGGTAAAATCTATAATTGAGTTATACAATGGAAAAATAGATATAAAAGTAGGATCTAAAAAAGATATAGAAATAAATATAGATATAGAAATAAATGATAATATACAAGAATATAAAAGACGAGTAAAATTAAATGGAGATGATTTTATTTATACAGAGTATCTTAGAATGTGTAATTTTTAATGATAATAGTATAAATAGATAGATATATGATAATAAAAGAGGTAGGAGTAAATATGAACATAAATTCAATGACTAAAATAATAGGTCTTTTAGGACATCCTGTAAAACATAGTTTTTCACCACAAATTCATAATTATTTATGTGAAAAATATAATCAAAATAATATATATTGTTGTTTTGATGTAGAAAAACAAAAACTAAAATCAGCAGTAGAGGGTATAAAAACATTTGGTATGATAGGATGCAATGTAACTATTCCGCATAAAGTAGATATTATTAAATACATAGATCAAATAGATAAAAATGCTGACATAATTGGGGCAGTAAATACAATAAAAAATATAGATGGAAAATTAATTGGTTTTAATACTGATGGAGTAGGATTTGTAAAATCTATTTTAGAAAAAGGATATGCATTAAAAAATAAAAGAGTTTTAATAATAGGGGCTGGAGGAGCATGTAGAAGTATATGTGTAGAATTAGCATCGCAAGGAGTTTCATATTTAGAGATAAGAAATAGAAGTTTAGATAAAGCTAATCAAATATCAAAAACGATTAAAAATAATTTTAGTTTAGATGTAATTTGTGATACTAAATCTATAGATGAAAATGACTTAAATAATATAGATATATTAATAAATACAACTCCAATTGGTATGGAAAGTAAACTATGCCCTATAGATGAAAATTTGACCCCAAAAGGTAATATTTTAGTGTGTGATATAGTTTATAAACCTCATAATACAGCCCTATTAAATTGGGCTAAGAAAAATAATTTGAATGTGGTACATGGTATAGACATGCTTATAAATCAAGGCCTACATGCATTTTATATATGGACTGGAATAAAGGCGACTAAAGAGGATGAGGAATATATAAAAGACTTATATAATAAAATGTAAATCAGCATATTTAAAACTCCACATATGTCTTTGTATATGTTATAAAAATAAGGAGAGTGTGTTGGATATAAAGAAAGACGGATTTGCAACGATTGAGTGTATATTTAGCATTACAATAGTTTGTTTAGGAATCTATATTGTATCAAATGTTCTTTATAATAGTTACGAGTTTACTTTATTTAATAAGGATAGATTTGATATGCTAGATATAGCTAAAAGTAAAATTGAAGAAACCAAATATATTATAAAAAATAACTCAGAATCTAAGATTAATGATCTTAATAAAAAGGATAAAATAAATAAATTTGAAGTTGAAACTATAATAGAAAAAAATAAAGAAAATTATCAATGCTATAAAATTTATGTATCTGTATATAATGAAAAAAATAATTTAAAGTTAGAAAGTTATGTATTTAAACAATAAAGGATCAATACTCCTTACAACTTTGATAATTTTCTCTATTATAGTTACGATAACTATGACTTGTATAGGTTTAAACTATTCTAATTCAAATATATTTACATTAGAATTAAAAGAAGCACAAATAAAACAATTAGGATATGGGTATATAGACATATTAAATAGTAAACTTTTTAAAGAAGTTGAAAATGCATTGAAAAATACAACAAATGAAGATGAATTTTATAAGTATTTCTTAGAAAATACAGTTAAAGATAATATATGTAATTCTTATGAGCAATCATCTAAAAGCATATCAGTAAAAATACCTAATAATATAAAAATAGATAAAAACAATAAAAGTATCAAATTTGACATAAATGTAAAAGTAAAAGAAAAAGAAAAAGCATACAATAAGACGTTTAAAGTAAGTGTTGAAGTTATTAATCCATATAATTCTGATTTAGGAAGTTTAACGCAAATAGATATAAATAAAATTTTAAAACTTTATAATTATGAGGAGATATACATATGAAAAGAGAAGGAATGTGACATTAATAGAAGTAGTTATATGCATGAGTATAATTATAATAATTTCAACATTATGTTTTTTTAATGGAGACAATAAAAATTATCTTTTAAATTCTTTTACAAAGCAATTATGCTCAGATATAAGGTATGTAAGAAAATGTAATATGATGGGAGATCTTAAAACGTATATATATTATAAAGAAGAAAGTAATCATATAAGCTATATACTAAGATCAAATTTAAAAGATGTTAAAGAAGTTTCATTACCAAAAGGAGCTAATTTAGCAGGATTAAGCAAAATATCTTTTAAGCAAGATGGGACTCCTATAAGACAAGGAAGTACTATTAAGATATATAATGGTATAATAAAAAAAGAAATAACAATAGTGCCTGTAAGTGGAAGAGTTCTACTGAAAGAAGGAAAGTATGAATCGTAAAAAAGATGGATATTTACTATTAGAAAATGTTATTTCAATTACTATAATATCAATAATATTATTGATATTATATTATAGTTTATTTTTCACATATAATTTAAAAAATAAACTTGAGTCTAAAGTTGAGCTACAACAACAATCAAATGAAATAATGAAGTATATAGAGAATGTAATAGAAAACTCAAATGGAATTATAAGTATAAATTCAAAAGATTTTAAAGATAACGAAGTTATAAGTGCTAATTCTATAAAATGTAGATATAATGATACGAATCTAAATAAAAAAGATAAAGAAATTAGTTTTAAAGAGAATTTAAATAAAATATTTATTAACTCACTTAATAATTCTGGGAATAGTGAACCAGGAGGATACGAAATAGGCGATTACGTCGAAAAAATATATACAAAAACTAGTAGAGATAAACATTTTGTTAATATAAAATTAGTTTTATATAAAGATGGAGAAACAATAGAGAAGGAATCTAACATAAATATAAGAAATTTTAAGGGAGATTAATTATGAAACTTATATTAATTGGTTTTATGGGGACTGGAAAAACAGTAATAGGAAAAAAGATTTCAAATAAGTCTAATATAAAATTTGTAGATATGGATAATGAAATTGAGAAAAGAGAAAATATGACTATAACTAAAATATTTGAAATAAATGGAGAACAATATTTTAGAATATTAGAAACAAAAGTATTAAAAGATTTATTAAAAGAAAATAATATAATAATTTCTACAGGTGGCGGCATTGTAACTACGGATGAAAATTTAGATATATTAAAGAAAGAAAAAAATGTTGTATTTCTAGATGGAAATGTAGAAACTATAAAAAGAAATGTATCTAGAGAATTAGATAAAAGACCATTGCTAAAAAATAGTTCAAATATATATGACACTATTGAAAAACTACTAAATCAAAGATATGACAAATATAATAGTACTTGTGACATAAAAATAGACATAAATGATAAAAATATACAAGAAGTAGTTAGTGAAATACTTGTTTCTATTAGATAATTTGTGATATTATTAATAGTGGTAAAAGTTTGTAATCGAAGAGTCGGGGGTATTTATGAAAATCATAGTGATTAATGGGCCAAACCTAAATATGTTAGGCCAAAGAGAACAAAGCATATATGGAAAAAATACTTTAAAAGATTTAGAAGATTATGTATTAAATAAATTTAAAAAAGTAAATGATGAAATTACCATAGAATTTTTCCAAAGCAATCATGAAGGTTATATAATAGATAAAATTCATGAATCTATGGATATATATGATGGAATAGTTTTAAACCCAGGTGCCTTTACTCATTATAGCTATGCTATTCATGATGCTATTAAATCAATAGATATTAATGTAGTAGAAGTTCATATATCTAATATACATACAAGAGAAAAATTCAGACAAAAAAGTGTAACAGCAAGTGCTTGTATAGGACAAATATCTGGATTTGGATTTGATAGTTATGTACTTGGTATAACAGCATTAATAAATGCTAATAATGTTTTTGAATAAGTTATTTTACATAAAATTATATTAATATAACTTGACAAGATTACAATAGGATATATAATTGAAAAAGGTATGGTGATTATATATACATATAAGCTAAATACATAGTTATAATACAAGTATTTTCTAAAGTGAAAATTAAAAAATTTATTATAATATGTACTATATATGATTTTAGCATCAGCATCACCAAAGCATAATAAAATTATTTTTATATGGAGGGACAAAAATGGTATCAGCAAGTGATTTTAGAAAAGGTGTAACATTTGAAAAAGATGGACAACCATGTTTAATAGTTGATTTCCAACACGTTAAACCAGGAAAAGGTGCAGCGTTTGTAAGAACTAAATACAGAAACTTAAGATCTGGAGCAATAAGAGAAGAAGCTTTCAACCCAAGTGATAAATTCCCAAAAGCTCATATAGATACAAGACAAATGCAATACTTATACAATGATGGAGAGTTATACTACTTCATGGATGAGGAAACATTTGATCAAGTGCCTTTAAACTATGAACAAGTTGAAGACGCTATAAAGTTCTTAAAAGAAAATGAAGTTGCTACAATAAGATTCTACCAAGGACAAGCATTCCAAGTTGAAGCTCCAAACTTTGCAGAATTAGAAGTTGTAGAAACTGAGCCAGGAATAAAAGGAGATACTGCAAGTAATGTAACTAAAGCAGCTACAGTAGAAACTGGTGCAGTTGTTCAAGTTCCTTTATTTATAAATCAAGGAGATAAGATAAAAATAGACACTAGAACTGGTGACTATTTATCAAGAGTTTAATAAATTATGTATAAAAAGCTTGTATATCTTAATAATAAAGATGTACGGGCTTTTAATTTATATATATAATGAAAGAGAGGGGTATCTATGAAATACTTATATGAAGAAGTTGCATACCTAAAAGGATTAGCTGAAGGACTAGAAATAGAACAGCAAAGCAAAGAAGGAAAAATAATACATAAAATAATAGACGTATTAGAAAGTTTTGCAGATGCAATAGTAGAGCTAGATGAAGAACAAGCTGATTTAGCAGAATATGTGGAATCTATAGATGAAGATTTATCAGATGTAGAAGATGACATATACGAAGACGGCGAAGAAGATGAAGATGACGAGCTTAGTTTTATAGAAATGGAATGCCCAAATTGTGGAGATTTCGTAGAAGTAGATGAAGAACTTTTATATGATGAAGAAGTAGATGTAGTTTGCCCTAACTGTCAAGCGATAATATTATCATCAGATGACGATGATTGTATGTGCATAGATTGTTGCGATGATCTAGATGATGAAAATTAAATGAATTATAGACACCTATGGGAAGTATTTCTCATAGGTTTTTCTATATACTTAAAATTAAAAATTCGGTAAATAATAATTATATTAAAAACAAAAATATATATTTAAATATACAAAATACAATAAATTTTACATAAAATATACAATATGAATTTTATTTTGCAATACTTACAGAAAAATAGTACACTATAATCTAGAGATAATAAACTCGGAGGTAGTATAATGAAAATAAACAAAAAAATATCGGATACTATAGAACAATTTGAAAATATAATAGAATACAGATTTAATAACAAAAATTACATATTAGAAGCATTAACTCATAGTTCATATTCAAATGAAAATAAAGATTATGAATTTAATGAAAGATTAGAGTTTTTAGGTGACTCGGTCTTAAGTATTATAGTAAGTGAATATTTATTTAAAGAAGAAACAAGTCTTCCAGAAGGAGAATTAACTAAATTAAGAGCTAATATAGTGTGTGAAGAATCTTTAAGTGATGCAGCATATGAAATTAAACTTGGAGAACATATGCTTTTAGGTAAGGGAGAAGAAGCTACTGGAGGAAGAGAAAGAATATCAATACTTGCAGATGCATTTGAAGCCGTAATAGCAGCTATATATTTAGATGGTGGATTGGAAAGTGCTAGGAACTTTGTACTTAAATATATGGAAAATATAATTCTTGATTCAAGAAAAGGTAAAATATTTAGGGATTATAAAACACACCTTCAAGAAATTTTACAAGGCAAAGGTGAAAATAATATATGGTATAAACTTGTAGAGGAAAAAGGTCCTGATCATAATAAGAGATTTGTTATGGAAGTTGGAACAAATGAAACAGTTCTAGGTACAGGCGAAGGAAAAAGTAAAAAAGAGGCAGAACAATTAGCTGCAAGAGTTGCGTTAAAAGAGCTTATATAAAATGGAAAAATCAAAAGGATGATGCTAAATGAAAAAGAGAATAATTCCTATATTTGTACCACATAGAGGTTGCCCTCATGATTGTATTTTTTGTAATCAAAAGAAAATAACGGGTGTAAGTACAGATATAACAAGTGAAGATGTTAGAAATATTGTAGAAGAATATCTTACCACTATAGATAGTGATGCAAGTGTTGAAATTGCATTTTTTGGAGGAAGTTTCACAGCAATAGACATAGAAATACAAAGAAGTTTACTTTCTGTAGCTAAAGAATATATTGATAAAGGACTTGTACATGATATTAGAATGTCAACAAGACCTGATTGCATAGATCAAAACATACTTTCAATGTTAAAAGAATATAAAGTAAGCATAATAGAACTTGGAGTACAATCTTTAGATGAAGATGTATTAAGAGATAGCATAAGAGGACATCATACCGAAGAGGTATTTAATAGTTCAAAATTAATAAAAGAAAATAATATACAATTGGGACTTCAAATGATGGTAGGGTTACCATCAGATACTGAAGAAAAATGTATAAACACAGCTAAAAAATTTATAGATTTAAATCCTGATTGTGTGAGAATATATCCAACATTAGTAGTTAAGGAAACTGGATTAGAAGATTTATTAAGTAGAAATAAATATAATCCATTTTCTTTAGAAGAAAGTATACAAATAGTGAAGAAGCTTTTAGCTTTATTTTATGTTAATAATATCAATGTAATAAGAGTTGGATTACAAGCAACTGATGATATTCAATTAGGAAAAGCTGTAGTAGATGGACCGTATCATCCAGCATTTAGAGAATTAGTTGAAGGTGAAATGATAAAAGATTATATAAACTATATTGTTAAAGAAAATAAAGTTACAAGTAGCGTAGTTATAAAAACAAATAAAAAAAATGTATCAAAGATAATAGGAAATAAGAAATGTAATAGTATTTATATGAAAAATAGCTATAATATTGATTTAAAAACACAAGAAGCAGATTTGAATATAAATAAATTAGAATTTATATTAGATGGACAAAAAGCCATTAATGTTGATTTTAAAGAAATCTATATAAATTTACATGAAATTTACAACCTTTAGTTTTGGCATTGAAGGGAGAAGAACAAATTGTACTTAAAAAGATTAGAACTTAAAGGATTTAAATCCTTCCCAACAAAAACAGATATATTATTTAATGAAGGTATTACTGCAATAGTAGGGCCTAATGGAAGTGGAAAAAGTAATATATCAGATGCTGTTAGATGGGTATTAGGAGAGCAAAGTATTAAGAGTCTTAGGGGCGAAAAATTAGAAGATGTAATATTTGCAGGAACAGATAGCAAAAAGGCAATGAATTATTGTGAAGTTGCTCTTACTATAGATAATAGCGATAATAAATTAGATTTAGATTTTAATGAAATAACAATAAAAAGAAGAGCATATAGAAACGGAGATAGCTCGTTTTTTTTAAATAATAAAAGTTGTAGGCTTAAAGATATAAAAGAGATACTTTTAGATACTGGAATTGGAAAAGATGGTTACTCTATAATTGAACAGGGTAAAGTAGATGAAATTTTAAGTAATAATCCAGCTAATAGAAGAAAAGTATTTGATGAAGCTTGTGGTATATCTAAGTTTAGATATAAAAAACAAGAGGCTGAAAAAAACTTAAGAAATACTAAAGAGAACTTAGAAAGAATAAATGATATTTATATAGAAATAGATAATCAATTAAAACCTCTTTTTATACAACAAGAAAAGGCTAATAAATACTTAGAGATAAGTGAAAAATTAAAAACAATAGAGGTAAATAGTTACATAAGAGAAATAGAAGAGCTTGAAAGAGAGCTAAATGAGATAAATAAACATAGTCAGTTATTAGAAAATCAACTAATAGAAACTGAAAAACAAAAAGAACTAGCTGAAAATGGATTTAATGATACAAATAAAGAAATAGAAGATATAAATGAGTCTATTAGCAAAGCTCAAGATTATATAAATAGTATAAATTCAGTTATATCTAAAAAAGATTCTCAAATAAACATTATAAATGAGAGAATAAAAAATTATAAGCATGAAATTGAAAGATGTTTTAAAGAATGTGAAGAAATTAAAGAAAAGATTAAATTTAATGATGTTAATTTAAAAGAATTACAAGATAACAAGATAAATAATGAAGATAAAATTAATTCTTTAAACAAAGATATAGAATCATTAAATAAACTTAATTTAAATAAAAAAGAAGAAATTGACTCTATAAATACTGAACTTGAGAATTTAAAAGATGACATTATAAATATTTTAAATAAAAAACAAGAAGCTTCTAGTAAGTTATCAACTTTAACTGCTAATATGGATAATATAAATTCTAGAACAGAAACAATAGATTTAGATATAAATGAAATAAATAAAGAATTAAACCAAAAGAGTGAACATTTAAAAGAATGTAACCAAAATTTTGATTCTAAAAATATAGATTTAAGAAAAATAAAAAATATATATGAAGAAAATATAGAAAAACTTAAAGAGTTCAATGAGTTAAGTGAAAATTTAGATAAAAATATTCAAGATAATAAGTATAGCTTAAATAATTATAATTCTAAGCTTACTGTATATATTGAAATGGAAAATCATAATGAAGGATTCAATAAAGGTGTAAAAGAAGTTTTAAAGAATAAATCATTAAGAGGAATACATGGTGCTTTAGGACAAGTTATAAGTGTAAGTCGAGAATACGAAAAAGCAATTGAATCTGCATTAGGTGCTTATATGCAAAATATTATAACTGATGATGAAAATAGTGCTAAAATGGCTATAAATTATTTAAAGCAAAATAATTTAGGAAGAGTGACTTTTTTACCTTTAAGTATAATAAAACCAAATAAAATCAATTTAAATAATATTAAAAGTAACACTGGGTGTATAGGTGTTGCTAGTGATCTTTTATCTTATGATGAGAAGTATAAAAGCATATTAGAGAATATTTTAGGTAGAACAATAGTAATTGACACCATAGATAATGGTATAAAGTTTGCTAAAGAAACAGGACATAAGTATAAGGTTGTAACATTAGAAGGTGAAATATTAAATCCAGGTGGGTCGTTAACAGGTGGAAGTTTTAGAACTAACGTGAATATTTTATCTAGAAAAAGGCTTATAAGTGAGTATAGTGAAAAAATTAAAATTAAAGAAAATGAAATTAAAACTCTTTTAAGTAAAAAGGAAGAGTACAATCAAAAAATTTCTTCATTAAAAAATAATATAATTGACTTAGAACTAGATATCAAAGAAATAGATAAAGATATAATTATTCAAGGTTCTAAAATAAACAGGATAGAAGACGAAATAAAAGTACTTAAACAAAATTTAAATAAGTTACAAAATGAAAAAGATGGGCTAAAATTAAATCAAAATATTACTATTGAAAGAACTAATTCGGTAAAAGAAGAGATAGATTCACTTGAAAATAATCATAAAAATAATAAAGATAGAATTTTAAAATTGACAACACAAGTTAAAGAGTCAAGTGGAACCTATGAAAATGATAAAGTAAAACATGGTAGCTTAAATTTAGAACTAGCAAAATATAATCAAGTTTATGAAAATATTTTATTAGAAATAAATAGGATTAATAATGAAAATATAGAATTAGAATTAAAATTTAATAACACAGATGAACTATTAAAACAACAACAAATAGAAACATCTAAATTAGAAGAAAATATTATCATAGAGCAAACAGAAAAAGTAAGTTTAAACAAACAACTGGGTGATAATATTAGAAATTTAGAAAATAAAAAAGTTGTTAAAGAAAGTTTAAAACAAAAATTAGAAGATACTAATAAAGATGTAAAAACAATAAATAGACAACATATGGATTTAAAGGAAAGTTTGTTTAAAGTACAAGGCAAACTAGATAGGCTAAAAGCAACTATTGAGACATATACAAATAAGTTGTTTGAAAATTACGAAATGACAATAGAAGAAGCTTTAATTATAAAAGATGATTCAATTGAGATAGATAAAAAGCTTCTTGAAAGTTTAAAAAGAGAAATAAGAAGTCTTGGACATGTAAATATAGATTCTATAAAAGAGTATGAAGAAGTTAAAGAGAGATACGATTTTTACAGTGAACAAAAGCAAGACTTAGAACAGTCTATAGAAGCTATAGAAAAACTTATATCAGACCTAGAAAAAAATATGAAATCTGAATTTAAAGTTAAATTTAAAGAAATAAATGAGAACTTTAAATATGTTTATAAAAGATTATTTGGTGGGGGATATGGAGAGCTTACTATACTAGATGAACAAAACATATTAGAAAGTGATATAGAAATAACAGCACAACCACCAGGTAAAAAAATGAAAAATTTAAACTTGTTATCTGGAGGAGAAAAGGCTCTTACAGCAATTAGTATACTGTTCTCTATATTAATAGCCAAACCAACACCGTTTTGTATTTTAGACGAAATAGAAGCTCCTTTAGATGATGCCAACATATTTAGATTTGGTGAATTTTTAAAAGAGCTATCTAAAGATACTCAATTTATATCAGTAACTCATAGAAGAGGAACTATGGAGGCATCTGACTACATTTATGGAGTAACAATGCAGGAAAAAGCAATTTCAAAAGTATTAAGTTTAAAACTAAATGAAGCAGAGGAAATAACTGACGTAATTTAACTTGATTAGTGATCAAATATTTATTAGAAAAGATAAGGGTTATTTGATCACTAATTTTGTAATAACTTAGATTATAATAAACTAAATTGAGTTTGAGTTTATAGTAACAATTAGGAGGTAATAAAGTGTTTAAGAAGTTGTTTAAATTTGGTAAGAAAAAAGAGGAAAATCAAGAAGTACAAGATCAGTCTGTTGAAACAAATGAATCAATAGAAGATATAAAAGACCAAGAGCAAGTAAGTGAGGAAGCTAAAGAAAATAAAACAATAGATGAAGTTGAAAATAAACAAAATGAAAGTTATATTGAAGAAAATGAAGATGCAGAAGAAGTTGTTAGTGAGGAAGATATAAAAGATGAAATAGTAGAAGAAAATATTATTAAAGAAAATGAAGTAAATAATATAGAAAATGATAATGAAAAATTAATAGATGATGGCGAGGTTATAGATGAATCTAAAATAGATGTTAATGACGCTGGAATAAAAGTTAAAGAAGAAATTATAGAAGACATTGAGGAAGAACAAGAAGGTCTTATTGAAGACATTGAAGAAGCAAAAGAAGAGCCTATAGAAGACATTAAAGATAAAAAAGTTAATTTATTTGATAGATTAAAACAAGGTTTAACAAAAGCTAAACAAGGAATAACAGATAGAATAGATGATGTTTTAAAATCATATACGAAAGTAGACGAGGAACTATTAGAAGAATTAGAAGAAATATTAATAACTGCAGATGTTGGAGTAAATACTACTATGGATATAGTAGAGCAACTTAGAGATAAAATAAAAGAAAAGAAAATAACAGACCCTATGGATGTAAGAGTTGAATTAAAAACTATAGTAGAAAATATATTAACAAATGATAACTCTACATTAGATGTCGAACATTCTCCTACTATAATACTTATGGTTGGTGTGAATGGAGTTGGAAAAACAACTACAATTGGTAAATTAGCAAACAGATACAGACAAGAAGGTAAAAAAGTTTTATTAGCTGCTGGAGATACATTTAGAGCTGCAGCTATAGAACAATTAGAAGTGTGGGCATCTAGAAGTAATGTTGATATAATAAAACATCAAGAAGGTGCAGACCCAGGTGCAGTAGTATTTGATGCTGTTAAGGCTGCTAAAGCTAGAAATGTTGATTTACTAATATGTGATACTGCAGGAAGACTTCATAATAAAGCTAATCTTATGAATGAGCTTGGAAAAGTATTTAAAATAGTAGATAGAGAGTTTCCAGAGGCTAAAAAAGAAGTATTATTAGTGGTAGATGCAACAACAGGGCAAAATGCAGTAGTTCAAGCTAAAACATTTAAAGAAGTTGCAGATATAACGGGTATAGTTTTAACAAAACTTGATGGAACTGCTAAAGGTGGAGTTGTACTTGCCGTTAAGAGTGAAGTTGATGTTCCAGTTAAGCTTATAGGTGTAGGTGAAAAAGTAGAAGACTTACAAGATTTTGATGCAAAATCATTCTCTGATGCTTTATTTGGGAATTAAATAGTAGTTACTCTAAAATGTTAACAATATTTATAAAATAGGTACACAACAGAATTAAAAAAATATTGACAATACATCCTGTATGATATAAAATACAATGTGTAAAGTAAATAACCTTTACAGTAAAACACTGGGAAGTGCAAGAGATGAATATAGAAAAAATGGTTGAGATTGGATTGTTATTTGAACAATACAAAAACTTACTTACTGATAAACAAAGAGAAATAGTATCTTTATATTATGAAGAAGATTACTCTTTAGGTGAAATTAGTGAAAATTTAAATGTATCAAGACAGGGTGTATATGATACGTTAAAACGTTCAGAAAAAATACTAAAAGATTATGAAGAAAAACTTAACTTAGTAGCTAAACTTCAAGAACAGGAAAAAAACGTCAGAAATATACAAGATAAAATTGTTGACATTAAGCAAAATTTATTGCAAAATAGAGTTTGTGCTAATTTAATCCCTAAGCTAGAAAATATAGAAGATATATGTAGGGAGATGTTAAAATGATATTTGAAGGATTATCTGATAAACTACAAGGAGCACTTGGTAAGTTAAAATCTAAAGGAAAGCTTACTGAAAAAGATGTTAAAGATGCTATGAGAGAAGTTAAACTTGCTTTATTAGAAGCAGATGTTAACTTTAAGGTAGTTAAAGATTTTATAAAAAAGGTTCAAGAGAGATGTGTTGGACAAGAAGTTATGGAAAGTTTAACTCCTGCTCAACATGTAATAAAAATAGTAAATGAAGAACTTACAAGTTTAATGGGAGATGTATCTAGTAAAGTAATGATATCGCCAAAACCACCAACAGTAATAATGATGGTTGGTCTTCAAGGGGCTGGTAAAACTACTACATCTGGAAAACTTGGAGGATATTTTAAAAAGCAAGGTAAAAGGCCTTTACTTGTTGCCTGTGACGTTTATAGACCAGCGGCTATAAAGCAGTTACAAGTAGTTGGAGAAAAATTAGATATACCAGTATTCAACATGGGTGACAAAGAAAGTCCAGTTAATATAGCTAAAGCAGGTTTAAGTCATGCTTTAAAAAATAATAATGACTTAGTAATAATAGATACAGCAGGTAGACTTCATATAGATGAAACTTTAATGGATGAATTAAAAAATATTAAAAGTGAAGTTAAGCCTCATGAGATACTTTTAGTTGTAGACTCTATGACAGGTCAAGATGCAGTTAATGTTGCAGAAAGCTTTAATGAAGCACTTGGAGTTGATGGAGTTGTTTTAACTAAACTAGATGGTGATACTAGAGGTGGGGCAGCACTTTCAATAAGAGCTGTTACTCAAAAACCTATAAAGTTCATAGGTATGGGTGAAAAGTTAGATGACTTAGAACCTTTCCACCCAGATAGAATGGCATCTAGAATCTTAGGTATGGGTGACATACTAAGTTTAATAGAAAAAGCTCAGGAAACTTTAGATTTGGAAAAAGCTAAGGAGTTAGAACAAAAAATTAAGAAACAAGAGCTTGATTTTGAAGATTTTCTAGAACAAATGGAACAAATACAAAACATGGGACCACTTGATAAAATAATAGGAATGATTCCAGGTATGGGAAATGTTAAAGACCAACTTGGAGATGTTGATTTAAATGGCAAGGAAATGAAAAGAACAAAAGCCATAGTACAATCAATGACAGTAGAAGAAAGAAGAAATCCTAGTATTTTAAATGCTTCTAGAAAGAAAAGAATAGCAAAAGGAAGCGGAACAAGTGTCCAAGATGTAAACAGGCTGATAAAACAATTCAATGAGATGAAGAAAATGATGAAGATGTTTACAGGCTCGCAAAAAAGTATGAAGAAAAGGGGCGGTTTTGCCGGACTTCCTTTCTTTAAATAAATAAACAATAGACAAAAATTTTTCGGAGGTGACTGTAATGGCAGTTAAAATAAGATTAAAGAGAATGGGATCAAACAAAAAGCCTTTCTACAGAATAGTAGTAGCTGATTCAAGATCTCCAAGAGATGGAAAATTCATAGAAGAAATAGGATACTACAATCCAGTTTCTCAACCAAAGCAAGTTAAAATAAACGATGAAAAAGCTGTAAAGTGGTTATCAAATGGTGCTCAACCAACTGATACTGTAAAAACTTTATTAGTTAACAACGGAGTAATGGAAAAATTCGAAGCTTCTAAAAAATAATTTTTTTAATTAGGAGATGAGTATATGAGAGAGCTAGTCTTAGACATAGCTAAAGCTCTAGTAGATGATCCTGAAAGTGTAGTAGTTGAGGAAAGTGAAGTAAATGACGAAATAGTCTTAAAACTTACAGTTTCTCAAGATGACATGGGAAAGGTTATCGGTAAGCAGGGCAGAATAGCTAAGGCTATAAGAACTGTCGTAAAATCTGCTGCAAATAGAGAAAATGTTAAAGTTTCTCTTGAGATAGTATAAAAGGATTAGGTATATACCTAATCCTTTTTGTATATAATCACAATTGATAATATATAAAATTAGTTTAATTTTAATAGATATACTAACGGTATACATTAAGTTATAATAATTTATATAAATAATATATGTTATAAAATTTAAAATAATATATAAAATAAGAGTAATTAAAGTTATAAGGAGAATGTTCATGGAGAAATTAACACACTTTAAAATAGGACAAATAGTTAATACTCAAGGATTAAAGGGGGAAGTAAGAGTATATAGCTATACTGATGATATAGATAGATTTGATGAACTAGAAACTTTCTACTTAGGTAAAGACCGTGAAAACCTATTAGAAGTAGAACGAGTTAGATTAAAAGGAAACATGGTAATAATGAAAATTAAAGGTGTAGATACTGTAGAAGCTGCTGAAAAGTTAAGAAATAAGTTCATGTATGTATCTAGAGAAGATAGTAGAGATCTAGATGAAGGAGAATATTTCATAGCTGATATGATAGGTATGGATGTAGAAACTATAGCTGGAGAGCATGTTGGTGTATTAACTGAAGTACTACAATACGCAGCTAATGATGTTTATGTTATAAAGGGAGAAGATAACAAAGAAATTATGATACCTGCAGTAATGAAATTTGTACCTACAATAGATATGAACGAAAGAAAAATGATAATAGATCCTATAAAAGGTATGTTAGACTAGGAGAAGATATGAGATTTCATATAATGACGCTTTTTCCAGAGATATTTAACTCTTATATGAGTGAGAGTATAATGAAGAGAGCTGTGGAAAAAGAAAAAATAGAAGTATATGTATATAATATTAGAGATTTTTCTACTAATAAACATAAGAAAGTGGATGATTATCCATTTGGAGGAGGAGCAGGTATGGTAATGACCCCTCAACCTATATATGATACATATAAGCACATAATAGACACTCATAATATAAAAGAACCTAGAGTTATATATTTAACACCTAAGGGTAAAGTACATAATCAAACCATAGCCCAAGAATTTTCTAAAGTAGATGATGTAATACTACTTTGTGGACACTATGAAGGTGTGGACCAAAGAATTATAGACTTAATTGTAACAGATGAAATTTCGATAGGGGATTATGTATTAACAGGAGGAGAGCTTCCAGCTCTTATATTGATAGATTCAATATCTAGACTTATACCAGGTGTACTTAATCAAAATGAGTCTTTTGAGGAGGAATCTTTTAAAGATAACTTGCTAGAATATCCACATTATACAAGACCTAGAGAGTTTAACAATCTAGAAGTTCCAAATGTTTTGTTGTCTGGTAACCATAAAAATATAGAAAAGTGGAGACATGACGAATCGGTTAGAATTACCAAAGAAAGAAGACCCGATTTGTACAAAAAAGCTTGTAAATAACAGTAATATATAGTATAATCTTATTTGTTGAAAAAATAAACGGGCATTCCTCTGTTACACTGGTCAGTAATTAAGAATGTCTATGATACTAGGAGGACGAAAATGAACGAATTATTAAGATCATTAGAACAAGAACAATTAAAGAACGAAGTTCCTAACTTTGGACCTGGGGACACAGTTAAAGTACACGTTAAAATAGTTGAAGGAAAAAGAGAAAGAATACAGTTATTTGAAGGTGTAGTATTAAAGAGACAAGGTGGAGGAATAAAAGAAACTTTCACTGTTAGAAAAATATCTTACAATGTTGGAGTAGAAAGAACTTTCCCAGTTCATTCTCCAAGAATAGAAAAGATAGAAGTAACTAGAAAAGGTAAAGTAAGAAGAGCTAAATTAACTTACTTAAGAGGTAGAGTTGGTAAAGCAGCTAAGATAAAAGAAGCTAGAAACGCTAGATAATTAAACTTTACTATAAATTAAAGGACTGATTACATAATCAGTCCTTTTTATGTGTAAAAATACTAAATTGACATATCATATTTTAGAAAATATTTGGATAATAAAAATATATAAATAAAATTATAAAATAAGGGGGATAATTATGGAGGATTTAAAAATTTTAGACATAACGAAATATACATGCTTATCTGAAATAATAAGTTGTGATAAGAATGAAATTATATTTGTTAATGAACATCATAAAGAAGACGTACAATATACTATAAATAGTTATGACATTAAAAGTAATAAGATCGAAGAAATTTATAATTATACAACTGAAAAATCAGATGAAGTTACACAATTTTATAGATATTATAATAATGAAATTATAATTATAGATATGAGTAACGAAGATATTTTGCAAGTTAAAATTATAGAAAAAAACTCTAATAAATTAAAAGATACACATAAATTGAATGTAAACAAATTATCTAAGGCTATACCAAGTACTATTAATAATCGTTATTTTTTGTTTTTTACAGAAACAGATGATATTTTTAGATGTACAATGAATTTATGTGATTTAGAGAAAAATAAGATATATGAAATAAAAGATACAAAATTTTCTGAGGGGCTAAGGTATAATAATAATTATCTGGATGTTTATAATTATAATAATGAAGAATATTTAATTTTTAATGAAGTTTATATGGAAGATTACGAATATGAAATGGATGTATATGAATATTTTAAAAATAAAAAAGACATTGAAGATAATATTGAATGTGAAGCATTATATGTCATAAAATTAAATGATTTTATAAAGGGAATTAAAAATAATATTGAAGATTTGAATTTTATAGAAATTAAAAAAAGATGTATAGATGGTTGGGTTAGGTACTTATGTATGGATAAAGAGTTTATTTACTTTAGAGAAAAAAAATTTAAAACTCAAATAGAAGATATATACAAAGTTCATAAAAGTAATTTAGAAATAACAAAAATAAAACGAATAGAACATAAAAAATATAACGGAGAAATATATTATTGTGAAGAGATTGGTTATGAATATGATTACGAAGATTATATAAAAATAGAATCTATTTATCCTTATGAATACAATATAACAATAAAAAAAGAAAAAAATACTTTTTTTGCTGACTATTTAAATAATAGATATATAATAAGCTTTCACTGGTATGAAGATGAATATGAAAAATATTTTCAATTTATGCGTATAGTAGATAATAAAAATAATGTATGTTATAAGTATAATGGAGCATTTTATATATATGATAATTATATAATTGTATATAATAATGATTAATTAACTATAAAATAAAACTGACAAATTAAAAAAATAAGTCAGTTTTATTTAAGAAGATTATATGTGAGAAATAATCATTTCTAAATCACCATGCAAATTGAAATTATCAATTGTCGCAGGTATTATAAAATTACATCCTTTATTTAGTTGATACTCTTTAGCATTACATATTAAAGAACCTTTACCATCTAAAACGCTGCATAAAGAAAATGGTTTATCGTGTTTAAATGAACATTTTCCGAAAGTATTTAATTTATGCACACTAAAAAAATTATTATCAACAAAAGTAGTTAATTCAAAAGATTTATCTGAAATTTTACTGCAAACGTTATTAGGAACCTTATGAGGAGTTGTAGTTACATCTATTGATTTATTAATATGAAGTTCTCTCTTGTTGCCGTTATTATCTCTTCTATCATAGTCATATACCCTATAAGTTGTATCTGAATTTTGTTGAGTTTCTAAAACTAAAGTACCTTTACATAATGCATGTATTGTTCCGCTAGGAACATAGAAAAAATCTCCCTTTTTTATTTTTACTTTTTTTAGCAAATCATCCCATTTATTATCACTTATCATTTGAACTAATTCTTGTTTTGATTTAGCATTATGACCAAATATCATCTCCGCATCATCGTCACAATCTATTATATACCAACACTCTGTTTTTCCAAGTTCTCCACTTTCATTTATATTTGCATATTCATCATCTGGATGAACTTGTACAGATAAATTATCATTTGCATCTAATATTTTAGTTAATAATGGGAATTTATCACTATTAACATTACCGAATAGATGCTTTTCATTGTTCCATAAATGAGATAATGTCATACCTTTGAACTCACCATTTGATATTGTACAGTCTCCATTTTCATGAGAGCTAATAGCCCAACATTCGCCTGTATTTTTAGATGGAATGTTATAATTGAATTTATCCTTTAAAGCAGTACCTCCCCAAATCCTATCCATAAATAATGGATTTAAAAATAATGGCTCCATAAGATTAGTCCCCCCTAGTTTATATAAGATTTTGTATATAAGAAAAGTATATTTGATAAATGAATTTGCCATCAAGTTAACAAATCTTAGTTATGATATAAAAATATAAGAAATCTTTATAAATAAAAGAAAGTGTTTAAAATAATGGCATTATAGTAATAATATGAGTATGTTTATACTTGCTTTTATACAAGCAAAAAAAACAATCTTATGGTATAATAGAAAAGTTAAAAATAAAATGAACGAATTTGATTTACATAAAGGAGTGATAATTATGGCAAGAGGCGATAAGATGAGGGTTGACTACGATGATTATCTAAGAGATGATAATTTACATATAAACTGGTATCCAGGTCATATGAAGAAAACTAGAGATTTAGTTAGAGAAAACTTAAAGCTAGTTGATGTTGTAGTAGAATTGTTAGATGCAAGAATACCATTTAGTAGTAAAAACCCTGATATAGATAAATTAGCAGGAAACAAACCAAGAGTTGTTATATTAAATAAAAGTGATTTAGCAGATAGAGCTAAGTTAGATAAATGGATAAAATATTATAAAGATCAAGGAATAAAAGCTATACCGATAGATACAATGAAAGGTATTGGACTAAATAAATTAATAGATGAATGTAGAAATGTTACTAAGGATAAAATGGATGCATTAAAAGAAAAGGGAAGAAAAGAAAGACCAATAAGAATAATGATAGTTGGAGTTCCTAATGTTGGTAAGTCATCTATAATAAACAAATTAACAGGAAGAAAAAGTGCGGTAACAGGAGATAGACCAGGTGTAACTAAAGGTAAGCAGTGGGTAAGATTAAAAGGAAACTTAGAACTATTAGATACTCCGGGTATACTTTGGCCTAAGTTTGAAGACCAAGAAATTGCTCTTAATCTTGCATTCTGCAGAGCTATAAAGGATGAAATTTTAGATGTTGACACTTTAGCATTAAGACTTATAGCTAAGCTTATGGAAATTGAGCCGGAAAAATTAAAAACTAGATATAAGTTAGAAAACTTAGGTGAAAGTGATATAGAAACTATGGATATGATAGGTTATAAAAGAGGATTTGTTATAGGAAAGAAAGAACTTGATTATACTCGTATAGCTACTACTGTATTAAATGAATTTAGAGATGGTAAGCTAGGAAAAATAAGCTTAGAGATTCCAGATGATATAAAAAACTAATATAAGATATATTAAAGATACTCCTTAATTTGTACAAAGAGAGAGTATCTTTTTTTAGGATTAGCACTATAAATTAAAAAAATCATATAATGTTATTAAAATATATCCATGCCAAATAAGGTGTGGATTTTTTAATAGATTGGAGATTTTTATGTATAGAATAGATAACATAAGTACAGGTATGAAGGGATTTGATAAAGCAATTGATATGCTAAAGCTAGGAGATAATGTTGTATGGCAAATTAATCATATACAAGAATATAAAAAGGTAGTTAAATATTATGTGAATCAATTAAAATTAAACAATAGAAAAATAGTATATATTAATTTTGGGAATGAAAATTTAGTGATTGATGAATTAAATAAAATAAAACTTTATGATTTAAATCCAATTATAGGATTTGAAAAATTTACAACGACTATTCATAATATAATATCAGAAGAAGGAACAGAAACATTTTATGTATTTGGAAATTTAACAGAATTACAAAAATCTTGGTATTCGGAACTTATGACAATGAATTTTTTTAAAGTGATATTTCCATACCTGAATAAGCTTAGATGTGTTGCATACTTTGCGATAGAGAGAAATGAACATACATATGATACTATATCAGAATTAAGGAAAACGACTCAGCTATTGTTAGATATATATGAAGTAGATAATACATTATATATATATCCTAGGAAAGTATTAAATAGATATAGCCAAACTATGTTTTTTCCACATGAAATTATAGAAGACAATGCTACACCTATAACATCTAGTTTGGATACCACAGAACTAGTATCAAAGTTTAAGTGGAATAGTAGAAGATTAGCTTATTGGAGGAGAACATTAAATAAAGCTAAAGATTCACTTAGAAAAGAAAGTAATAATCAAGAAGAGATGAAAGAATTATTAATTAATATATTGGTAGGTAAAGATTCTAAGATAAATGAAATGTGTATGAAATATTTTAATTTATCTGATTTAATTGAGATTGCTTATAGAGAAATTGGAACTGGTTTTATAGGTGGTAAAAGTATAGGTATGTTGTTAGCTACATCGATACTTAGAAAAAGTGAAGAATATAAAGAACAGTTTAATGAATTATTAGAGTCTCATGATTCATTTTTTATAGGTGCTGATATATTTTATTCATATATAGTTGAAAATGGTATGTGGAATTTAAGAATAAAGCAAAAAACTGAAGAGGGATATTTTAAATATTCAAGTGAACTCAAATATAAATTAGAATCTGGACGATTTTCTGATATGATAAAAGAACAATTTATGCATATGTTAGAATACTATGGTCAGTCTCCTATAGTAGTAAGATCTAGTTCGCTTCTTGAAGATAGTTTTGGAAATGCATTTGCTGGAAAATACGAAAGTGTATTTTGTGTTAATCAAGGTACTCCGGAAGAAAGATTAGAAGATTTTGAAAATGCGGTTAGGACTGTATATGCGAGCACTATGAACCAAGATGCTTTAAATTACAGAAAAAATAGAGATTTAGATAAAAAAGATGAGCAGATGGCTATTTTAGTTCAAAGAGTTTCGGGTGATTACTATGGACAATATTTTTTTCCACATATAGCTGGAGTTGGTAATTCATCTAACTTATATGTATGGAATAAAAAAATAGATATGAACGCAGGAATGCTTAGATTAGTTTTTGGTCTTGGAACTAGAGCAGTAGACAGAGTTCATAGTGACTATGCAAGAATAATTACACTTGATGATCCTATGAGATTACCTTTAATAAATTTCGAAGATGAACAAAAATTTTCACAACATGACGTAGATGTGTTGGATTTTGAAAATAACAAATTAACGACAGTATCTATAAATGAAGCAATAAAAAATGATATAAAAACAGATGTAAATATATTTGGAAGAAAAGATTATAAAACACAACAAATATTAAGAGAAATGAGGAAAGATCCTTCAACAGCTCCGTTCTTGCTTAATTTTCAACAATTATTAAAGTGCAGTAAATTTCCTGAAGTTATGAAAAAAGTATTACAAGTTTTATCTAAAGAGTATAAATATCCAGTAGATATAGAATTTACAGCTAATTTTAATAAATCAAATGAATTTACATTTAATATAGTACAATGTAGACCTCTTCAAACAAGAGGTTTAGGGAAAACTGTAAAAGTACCTAAGTTACTAGATAAAAATTCATGTGTATTTTCATCGGTAGGAAATTTTATGGGAGGAAATATTAGATTACCTATAGATTATATAGTTTTTGTGGATTCTAAAGAATATATAAATTTAAGTCATGAAGGTAAATATAACATAGCTAGACAAATAGGCATTATAAATCAAAAGTTGAAAAATAAAAATGTAATGCTCATGGGTCCTGGTAGATGGGGAACTAGTACACCAGCGCTTGGAGTTCCTGTTCATTTTACAGAGCTATGCAATATGTCTGTAATGTGTGAAATTGCATATAGTAATGAAGGATTAATGCCTGAACTTTCTTATGGAAGTCACTTTTTCCAAGATCTAGTTGAAGCGGGTATATTCTATGTAGCTTTATTTGACAATAACAAAGATATAGTATTTAATGAAGAAAAATTAAAATCATATAAAAATATAGTTAAAGAAATTATAAAAGAAACAAATATAAATATAGATGTTATAAAGATATATAAGACTAAAGGGCTAGAGATATATTCAGATATTACAACACAAATTGTAACTTGTGCTTATGATACATCACTTTAGCACTTAAATATATACTAAGACATGTTATAATTATTATAAAGTAGAAAAACTTTTATGGGGGTATAAAATGGGGAAATGTAAAAATGAAATGGAAAAATTGATAAATGGTGAGGTAGAAGAAGTTTATATATCATCTGAGTTTGAAAGCATGGAGACTTTATCTAAATCAGTTCAAGTATGGAGATATGATAAAGATAAAGATGTAATATCGTATAGTACATTAACAAAAACAAATATTAATAGACCATATTTCATAAAAATTAAAAATGGTAAAAATTTTGTGTCTAAGAAATATATAGGTGAAAATTTAACTGATGATACAAAATTAAAACTAGTTAGTAAACAGGAAGCTATTATTATTTTGGGTTTGAAAAAATGTAATAATATATAGCATTAACTAAATTATAATGTAAACTTATCCATTTTTTAACATATTATAAATTAAAAAGTTAAAGGGTGATAAGTATGAATAAAGTAACAAATATATTTGTAGTAGTTACTATTATATTAGTAGTACTTTTAACCATAATGGGGATTAAATATGTATCTGCAAATAATGAAATAGAAAGTTTAAACGGACAGTTAAGTAATAGCAATAATAGAGTAGATGAATTAAAGTACAAAAATGAAGATTTAGAAAATGAACTAAAGATAAAAGATACATTACTAAAGGAAAAGAATAGTAAAATAAGACAGCTAGACACCCTTATACAATCAAAAGAAAATGATATAAATCAATTAGATACTATAATAAATGAAAAAAGACAGAAAATAAATGAATTAGATAAGAGTATAAAAGATCAAGAAGATAAAATTTTAAAATTGAATATAAAAATGGATGAAAAAGATAAAAATATAATATATTTAAATAATTCAATAAAAAATAAAGATAATATAATAATAGATTTTAAAAATATAGCAAATATTAAACAACAAACAATTGAAAATTTAAATAAACTTTTATATGATAAGGACGAGAAAATACTAGAACTTAATAAACTAATAAAAGAAAAATCGGATGAGATAGAACAATTAAAACAAGATGATAATAATTTGAAAAATATAATACAAGATTTAAAAAATCAATTGAATTCTATTGATGAAAAAAATCAACAACTTATATATGAGAAACAGTTAGAAATTAATAATTTAATTAATCAAAAACAAGAACTAGAAAATAAAATAATTAATTTAGAAAAACAAATAAAAGACTTAATTAAAAATTAATTATCCAATGTTAAGCAAAAGTATATAAAAAAGATTAACTATATTTTAAAATGTTAATCTTTTTTATTGTATATAAATAATGATGAATTTTGAATACAAAAAACTTTATTATTTAGTTAAATAAAATAATTTAATATAAAAATTATATTGTAAATAAAATTTAACAAATATATAGTGAATATCTAATAAAATATTAAAAAATACAAAACAAATAATAAAATTTAACAAAAACATAAAATAAAAATAATAAAGTTGCAATAACAACTAAAATGAAGTATAATGAATAATTGTGTATACAAAAAGCTATGTTTAATATAGGCGGTGAAATAACAATGCAAGATAATTGCAAATACATTGGAAAATATGTATCTCAGATATATAGAAAAGGTAGTTCTTTTATATCTAAAGGCTTAAATGAATTAGGAATCGGTTCGGGTCAAGTTATGTTTTTATTAGAACTTTATAGACAGGATGGTAGAAGCCAAGAAGAACTTTGTGATGTTCTTAATATAGACAAGGGAACAACAGCTAGAGCGATAAAGAAGCTAGAGGAAGAAAATTTTTTGACTAGAGTAAAAGATGAAACAGACAAAAGAGCGTATAAAGTTTATTTGACTCAGAAAAGTAAAGATTTAAAATTTGATGTAATATCAGTTATGATGCAGTGGGAAGAAAACATAACTTCAAAGTTAACACGAGAAGAAGCAGATAATATGATTATGATGTTAAAAAAAATATGTACGTAAAAGAAGGATGAATTTATGAAAAATGAACAAATATTGGGGACAGAACCAATAGGAAAATTACTTTTTAAGTATTCAGTACCAGCGATAATCGGAATGATGGTTAATGCGCTTTATAATGTAGTAGATAGAATGTTTATAGGCAAGATACCTGATGTAGGACCGTTAGCTATAACAGGTGTAGGTGTTACAATGCCAATAATGACTATAATACTTGCATTCGCTATGCTAGTTGGTGTAGGAGCGACAACTAATATATCAATAAAACTAGGACAAGGAAATAAAGACGATGCTGAAAAAATTATAGGAAATGGAATAACTTTATCAATTATTATTAGTTTAATTATAAGTGTTATAGGAATCGTATTTGGAGAAAATATACTTAAATTGTTTGGAGCAAGTGAGGCAACTCTTTATTATGCTGAATCATATATATATATAATTTTAGCAGGAACAGTATTTAATGTATTAGCATTTACTTTAAATAATACAATCAGGGGAGATGGAAATCCTAAACTTGCAGCTACAATAATGGTTGTAGGTTGTTTAACTAATATAGTATTAGATGCTATATTAATTTTTATATTTAATTTAGGAATAAAAGGAGCAGCTATAGCAACAGTAACATCACAAATTGTTACTGCAATATGGGCTTTAATGTACTATTTAAAAGGAAAATCAAACTTAAAGTTTAAAAAAGAAAGCTTAAAATTAGATAAATCATTAGTATCAGCAATTTTTGCAATAGGCTCAGCACCTTTTGCAATGCAGATGGCAACAAGTTTAGTTCAAGCTATATCAAATAATGCTTTAAAGTTATACGGAGGGGACTTAGCTATAGGTGCTATGGCTACAATATCATCTATATCAATGGTATTTTTAATGCCTATATTTGGCCTAAATCAAGGGGCACAACCAATAATTGGATTTAATTATGGAGCAAAACAGTATGATAGATCTAATAAAGCATTTAAAGCATCTGCATTAGCATCAATAGTTATACTTACTACAGGATGGTTGATGGTACAAACTATACCAGAGTTTATAGTAGGAATGTTTAACAAAGATCCTAAGTTAATGGATATATCAGTTAATGGAGTTAAAATATACTTACTTATGTTACCTATAATAGGAATATCGATAACTGGATCAAATTATATCCAGTCAGTAGGTAAGGCTAAAGTAGCTATGTTCTTAAGTTTATTAAGACAAGTTATACTTTTAATACCTATGATAGTAGTATTACCTAAATTCTTTGGATTAAATGGCGTTTGGGTATCACAGCCAGTATCGGACCTTTTAGCTACAGCAATAACAGCTATTGTTTTAGTAAAAGAACTTAGAAGTTATAAAGTTAACAGCAAAGAAATTATAGAGAAAAAAGTAGCATAACTAATTTGAAATTTATAAAATTATAAAATATAAATCAAATAGTATATAAAATTTTTGTTAAAAAAAAATTATATACTATTTTTTTTGATACTTTTTTACAAATCAATGGTATAATTTAAAAATAAAAATTTAAAAAATTATATCAAATTCAAAAAATTAAAATAAAAAATCAATTAGAAATAAAAAAAATATGAAAAAAATCAATTTAAAATTTAAATTAAATAAATAAAAATATTTAAATAAATAAACTTTTAACTTGGAAACACTGAAAATAAAGTCGTAAAACATAGAAAAACGAGAGGAAAACGTTAAAGTAAAAATATTCTTAATATTTAATAAATTTTAAATATTGTTGACGTTTAGAAAATATCGATTTATAATTAATTCAAAATATTAAATTAAAATTCAATTTGATATTTAAAAAATAATTTATTTAAATTCTAATGAATTTAAGGGGGCGTTAATATGAACAAAACGAATAAAGATATAGTGATAGTTGGGTTTGCACTATTTGCTATGTTCTTTGGAGCTGGAAACTTAATATTTCCACCTTTCTTAGGAGTTATATCCGGTCAAAGTTGGCTGACGGGATTTGGAGGATTTCTTTTAGCTGACGTAGGTTTAGCATTACTTGCAGTAGCTGCTGCAGCAAAATGTAATGGAGAAGTAAGTAAAGTCCTTGGAAGAGCAGGTAAAAATTTAGCTATTGTGCTAGGGTCTGCAATAATGATATGTCTAGGTCCACTTTTAGCAATACCTAGAACAGCGGCAACAACTTTTGAAATGGGAATATCACCATTAGCTAGTGGATTTAACCCAGTATTATTCTCGGTATTATTCTTTGCAATAACTTTTATATTAACAATAAAGCCATCTAAGGTTGTAGATATTATAGGACAATTTTTAACACCAGCACTATTAGTTGCTTTAGGTGTATTAATAATAAAAGGGATAATGACTCCTTTAGGAGATATAAATCCAACACCTATGATAAATGATATATTTGCAGAAGGTGTAAAACAAGGTTATCAAACAATGGATGCATTAGGAGCTGTTGCTTTATCAACAGTTATAATTACATCACTTGCTAATAAAGGTTACAATGATGAAAGTCAAAAAGTAAAATTAACAATGAAAGCAGGAATAGTTGCAGCAGTAGGGTTATGCTTAGTATATGGAGGATTAACATATTTAGGTGCAACTGTATCTCAAGTATATGGAAAAGATGTTGTTCAAACAAAATTAATTGTTGAAATTACAGCATCACTTCTTGGACATCCAGGGAAAGTAATATTAGCATTAATCGTAGGACTAGCGTGTTTAACAACAGCAATAGGTCTTACATCAGCAACAGCACAATTCTTCTCTAAGATAACAAATGGAAAATTAAAATATGAAGTTATCGTTACAGTAGTTTGTATATTTAGTGCAATAGTATCAAACTTTGGAGTAAGTACGATAATAAAATTCTCAGCTCCAATATTAGATATGATTTACCCAGCAACAGTTGTACTAGTTATAATGACTTTATTTGGAAGTAAAATTAAAAATGATAATGCATTTAAAGGTGCAGCATATATGGCACTATTTATAAGTGTACTAACAGTTGCTAATAACTTAGGAATATCTATACCAATGGTAACAAAATTACCATTTACACAATTAGGTTTTAACTGGATTGTTCCAGTATTGATAGGTGGGGTTGTAGGAAACTTTATACCGTCATCTAGTAGACAAGGTAAAATTGATATTAATAGAGTTGGATAATATATATTAAAAAGTCGTTGATATGGGTATCAGCGACTTTTTTTGTCGCAATATTCATGAAATACAAAAAATTGTTTTATTTTTTAATATAGCAATAATTATATTATATAGTTATAATCTTGAAATTGAAGAAAAATATTTTATAATGTATACTAAAACATATTAAAAATAAAAAGAGTATATACATTACTTAAGTTTGAAAACACTATAAATATAAAAAAGCTATTACAAGGAGACTAAAATGAAAGATAAAAGTGTAAAAGAGATAAAAGAGATTATAGATAGTTTGAGTATGGATAAATATTTAGAGTACATAGATATATTAAGAAATGATGAAAGAAAATCAGTTCAAAGTATTGCAGTAAGGATGGCCAAAAAGTTAGATTCAATTAGAAGAGAAAATGAAAGATTAGAAACTATAAATGAATTTGAGAATGAAGGATATGATAAGGGATATGTATATATAGGAGGAATTGATGAAGCAGGTAGAGGTCCTTTAGCAGGACCAGTAGTAGCAGCAGTTGTTGTATTTAAACCTAATACTAAAATAGAAGGAATAAATGACTCTAAAAAGCTGAGCGAATCTAAAAGGGATGAACTTTTTGATATAATAAAAGATCAAGCTTTAGATTATGGAATAGGTATAGTTAATAATGAAGAAATAGATGAATTTAACATATTAAACGCAACTTATATGGCTATGAAAAAGTCTATAAATTGTTTAGAAAAAACACCAGATTATTTATTAGTAGATGCTGCTACGATACCAGGAATTGATTCAGATCAAAAAGCAATTATAAAAGGAGATTCAAAGTCTATATCAATAGCAGCCGCAAGTATATTAGCTAAAGTTACAAGAGATAGTATAATGTATCAATATGAGGAAATGTACCCAGGATATGGATTTAAATCACACAAAGGATATGGAACAAAAGAGCATTATGATGCTATAGAAAAGTTAGGAATAACTCCTATACATAGAAAAAGCTTCTTAAAAAATGTGCTATAATTAATATATAGAAATTATAAAAATTTAAATATTAAAGACTATATAATTTATAAAAATATATAGTCTTTAATATTTTATAGATTAATAGATATAAATCTATAAATTTATACAACTTAAAATAATAGGGGGAATAAAAATGGATTTTAAAGAGTTAGAAAAACAAGCTAGAAATAATTTAAATGGAAGTTGCAAGGTATGCAAAATATGCAATGGAGTAGCATGTGCAGGTGAAGTTCCGGGAATGGGTGGTAAAGGTACAGGTTCTGCTTTTATTGAAAATAATAAAAGCTTGGAAAAAGTAAAGATAAATATGAGAGTAATACACAATGTATCTAATCCTGATACGTCGATTGAGTTATTTGGAGAAAAAATGGATGCACCAATATTTGCAGCTCCGATAACAGGAACTACTTTAAATATGGGAGGTAAAATCTCAGAGAGAGATTATATAGCACCTGTAGTAAAAGGGTGTATAAAATCAGGTATATACGCAATGGTGGGAGATACTGCTGTAGATGAATTTTTAATTGAAAATTTAAAGGTCTTAAAAGAAAATGAAGGCAAGGGTATAGTATTTATAAAACCATGGGAAAATGAAGATATAATAAGAAAGATAAAATTAGCAGAAGAGTCTGGAGCAATTGCAGTTGGTGTAGATATAGATGCATGTGGATTAGTTACATTATCTATGCATGGAAAAACTGTTATTCCTAAGGATGTTAAATCACTTAGAGAATTAAAAAAAGCAACTAAATTACCATTTATAGTAAAAGGTATAATGACTGTGCAAGATGCACTTATGGCAGTAGATGCAGGGGCTGATGCTATAGTTATATCTAATCATGGTGGTAGAGTTTTAGATTGCACACCTGGAGTTGCAGAAGTTTTACCGAGTATATCTAAGGCCGTAAAAGGTAAAATAACTATACTTGCTGATGGTGGAGTTAGAACCGGGGTAGATGTTTTAAAAATGATAGGATTAGGTGCTGATGCCGTTTTAATAGGTAGACCTTTTGTAACTGCATCTTTTGGTGGTGCTATTGATGGAGTAGAAACATATGTAAATAAAGTAAAGGATGAATTAATTTCATCTATGATATTAACGGGATGTCAAACTGTGAAAGATATAAATAATAAAGTTATATATAAAAGCATGGCAGATAGTAAAGGTGTATATATAATATAGAAATAAAAGGAGTGATTAAAATCACTTCTTTTATTTTTATGTTACTTAACAACCAAATAAATTCATTAGTAAAATGAAATATATGGAAAATTTATTATATTTGATTGCTTAATTTGAGATTTAGTATTATTATATGATTGCTTAATTGAGCTAATTGGTAAATTAGGTATATGTTTTAATTGAGTCTTATTTTCTATAGGTATAATCTCATAAAACATTTTACCTAAATCTTGATATTTGTTAACCCAAGTAGGAATACACTCAGCCTTAGAGACAAAAGTTCTATTTTTTTGAGTATCCTTTGTTATCTCAATATTTACAATAAGACCATCCTCAGTATATGAAGACCCCATAAGTTCTTTTCTTTGATTTGAGATAAAATTACCCAGGGAATATATAACTAATGTATTAGTATCATTATTATAAGAGTTAATTAGTTCCATAGGTTGAACTACGTGAGGGTGAGATCCAATAATAATATCTACTCCATAATTGCAAAGCATTTGAGCTAAGGTTACTTGGAATTTATTAGGAGTTCGTTGGTATTCACTACCCCAGTGTAAAACTACTATCTGCAAATCGGTATTTTTGATGTTATCTAATTGTTTTTTTATAGTATTAAATGCACTATTTACATTAACCATATCAAATACATTCATTTTATCTTTTGATTTATTTGATACTTCAATTCCATTAACAGCTTTCGAATTATTACTAACATTGCCATAAGAGAAAGCTGTTATTCCTACATTTATTCCAGAAACATCTTTTATTATATAGTTTTTATCAGATATATTCTCAACAGTTCCTACTGTTTCTAATCCTTTTTCTTTACAAATTTTTAAAGTTCTTTCTAAACCTAAATCACCTTTATCAAAAGAATGATTATTTATAGTTGACACAATATCAATTCCGGCATTTTTAACGGCATCAACTAAAGTATCTGGTGAGTTAAATGTAGGGTATGAAGTATAAGGCATAGATGGGCCAGCCAAAGTAGTTTCTAAATTAGCAATAGCTAAGTCAGCATCATTTATGTAAGGTGCAACATATTTGAAGTTATTATTAAAATCATATGTATTTGTATTTACATCATATTGAGCTTCTAATTGGGGATTATGAGCCATAATATCTCCCATTACGCTTAAATTTATTTTTATAGGATCTTGAGAGCGTGAATTACTGCTTATTACTTTATTTTTTCTATCATTTTCATTAAAATTAGAAGTTTTAGTATCTATTTTAGAGATGTTTACTATTAAAAATATAAGAAATAAAAGTAATATAACTAGTAATGATATTAAAAGAATAAATAATCCTTTTGCTAGAGACTTGGACTTTTTTTTCTTACGCTTTGTGATTCTACTCATATATTTTCACCCCTTTCACTCTATATAAATATTAATATCAAAGTATAAAAATATCAATTATAAAAATAAATATTGTATATATCAATATACAGGGGTCAATACTCCAAAAAAAGTTAAAAATAGGTGATATATATGAATAATAAGGAAAAAGGTGATTTTGGCGAGGTAATTGCAAGGAAGTATTTAGAAGATAAAGGTATTCATATAATTGCATTAAACTATAGAATAAAAACTGGTGAAATAGATATTATAAGTAGTTTAGATGACGAAATTATATTTGTAGAAGTTAAGTCCAGAAATAATGTTAGATATGGATATCCAGCTGAAGCTGTTAATTATAAAAAAATAAAAAAGATACTAAATACAGCAAATTATTATATTTCACAAAATAATCTACATGACAAAAAAGTTAGATTTGATGTTATAGAAGTTTACTTAAATGAAAAAAAGATAAATCATGTAGAGAATGCTTTTTAGGGAGGAAGATATGCTAAGTGTTATTAACTCAAGTAATTTAATAGGGATAGAAAGTCATTTGATAAAAGTGGAAGTAGATATTGCAAATGGACTTCCTTGCTTTAATATAGTTGGTTTAGCTAGTACAGAAGTTAAAGAGTCTAGAGACAGGGTTAAGTCTGCCATAATAAATAGTGGATACAAATTCCCTAACTCTAGAATCATAGTAAATTTATCTCCAGCAGATATGAAAAAAGAAGGTTCTTTTTTTGATTTACCTATAGCGATAGGGATTTTAAGGGGATTAATAAAGAGAAATCAAAAATATTTAGATGAAAGTTTATTTGTAGGAGAATTATCTTTAGATGGTAATGTTAGAAAAGTAAAGGGAATTTTACCTATAGTAATTTCAGCTAAAAAGGATGGTTTAAAAAGAATATTTTTACCAATGGATAATATATTAGAAAGTTCATTTGTAGATGATATAGAATTAATACCTATAAAATCCTTAAAGGACTGTATTGATATATTAAACGAAAGTAAAGTAATTAAGTTAGATGAAATATTAAATAATAAAAAACACGATGATTATAATAAAGATTCAAAAAATAAAATATATGATGAAGACTTTGAAGATGTGAAAGGAAATTATTTTGTTAAAAGAGGTGCAGAAATTGCTGCAGCAGGAAATCATAACTTACTTATGATTGGTCCTCCAGGATCCGGAAAAACTATGATAGCTAAAAGAATTAGAACAATACTTCCACAGTTAGATAAAGAAGAAATGATAGAAGTTAGTAAAATATATAGTGCATCAGGACTTATATGTGAAAATGAAGGAATTATATATAAAAGGCCATTCAGATCTCCACATCATACATCTACTAGACAATCTTTAATAGGAGGTGGAGTAAATGCATCTCCGGGAGAAGTAGTTTTATCACATAATGGAGTTTTATTTTTAGATGAAATTGCAGAATTTGATAGACGTATTTTAGAAACTCTAAGACAGCCAATAGAAGATAAATATATAAATATATCTAGAGTAAGACAAAATATAAAATATCCGTGCAACATATTATTGATAGGTGCTATGAACCCATGTCCATGTGGATATTATATGTCTGAAAATGAATGTAATTGCAGAAGCTATGATATAGATAGATATAGAAATAAAATCTCAGGACCCCTTTTAGATAGATTTGACATATTTATAGAAGTGAACTCTGTATCGTATGATGAGCTAAATAATAAAAATAAATCAGAAAGTTCTAATTCTATCAGAGACAGAGTTCAAAAAGCTAGAGACATTCAAAATAATAGATTTAGAAATGAATCAATAAAGACTAATGATGAAATGAAATCATCTAAACTTTTAGATTATTGTAATTTAAATGAAGAAGCGTTAAATACTATAAAAATAATTTTAAATAAATATAAACTTAGTAATAGAAGTTATACAAAATTATTAAAGGTAGCAAGAACTATAGCAGACTTAGAAAATGAAGTCAGTATAGGCTCTAATCATATTATGGAAGCATTTTCGTTTAGAAAGGCTTATTATACTTATTTTAAATAAGGAGTTGAAAAATGAATAAAAGAGATGCATACTTATGGTTGAACTCAATAGAAGGAATTACTAATAAAAATATACAAATAATAAAAGAAAATATAAATAATATAGAAGATTTAATTGATTTAAGTAACAAAAAAATTTATGATTTAAAAAATATAAACTTGAAAATCAAACAAAATATAGTAAAATATAAAAGTCTAACTTTTTTAGATGAAATAAAAAATAATCTTAAAAAAGAAAATATAGAATATATATGTATTGAAGAAAAAGGTTATCCTAAAAATCTAAAATATATACATAATGCTCCGAGTATACTATTTTATAAAGGAGATATAAGTATAGTAAATAAAAATTTTAACTTAGCTATGGTAGGTTCGAGAAAAGCAACAACCTATGGAATAAATTGTGCAAAATCAATTGGAAAATCTCTTTCAAATTTAGGTATAAATATAATTAGTGGATTAGCTATAGGAATAGATTCTTATTCTCATATGAGCTGTATAGGAAGTCATGGCAAAACTATAGCAGTTTTAGGCTCACCTGTTAATAATATATTACCGAAAAAAAATATTTATTTAGCTAATAAAATCTTAGAAGACGGAGGACTTATATTATCTGATTACAATATGAATTCTAAAATATTTCCAAGTAATTATGCTAATAGAAATCGTATAATAAGTGGTATAAGTGATGGAGTAATTGTAGTTGAAGCTGCAAAAAAAAGTGGAGCTTTAATCACCGTTGATTTTGCATTGGAACAAGGTAAAAATGTGTTTGCAATACCAGGAAATATAAACTCTTTTATGAGTGAAGGATGCAACAAGATTATAAAAGAAGGTGCAATACTTATAAATAATATAGAGGATATTTTAAATGAATACGAAATATTTAATATAAAACAGGAAGAAAATTTAAAAAATTATGAAAATACTGGTTTAAATAAGGAAAGTATTCAAATAATAGATACTATAAAAAAACAAGGTGTCTTGCATATAGATGAAATTTGTGATAATACTAGAATGGAAATAAAATCTGTAAATGCAATATTAAGCGAATTAGTCTTAAAAGATGTATTAATAGAAATGAATAATAAAACGTACAGTTTAAATGTATAAATAACATAAGTAGTGGGGGTGTGTGGTTTATGGCCAAAACATTAGTCATCGTGGAATCGCCTGCGAAAGCTAAAACCATAGAAAAATTTTTAGGAAAAAGTCACTATACTGTAAAGGCTTCAGTAGGACATATTAGAGATTTACCTAAAAGTAAGTTAGGTGTAGATATAGAAAATAATTTCGAACCTCAATATATTAATATACGAGGAAAAGGCGATGTAATAAAAGAGTTAAAGAAAGAAGCTAAAAAGTCAAAAAAAGTTTATCTAGCAACTGACCCCGATAGAGAAGGGGAGGCTATTTCATGGCATTTAGCTCATATATTAAGTTTAGATGAAAGTGAAGACTGTAGGATAGAATTTAATGAGATAACAAAAGATGCTATTAAAAAGGCTATAAAAAGTCCTAGAAATATAGATATAAGCTTAGTAGATGCACAACAAGCTAGGAGAGTATTAGATAGATTATTAGGATATCAAATAAGTCCAATATTATGGCAAAAAGTAAGAAAAGGGCTTAGTGCAGGTAGAGTTCAGTCTGTAACTACAAAGCTAATATGTGATAGAGAGAAAGAAATAAAAGCATTCATTCCTAAGGAATATTGGACTATAGATTTAGAAGCAAAAACTAAGTCTGATGAAGATATAAGCTTAAAGTTTTACGGCAAAGGTAATGAAAAAATAGAAATAGAGAATGAGGAAACAGTAAATAAAATATTAAAGGATATAGATGATAAGAGTTTAGATGTAGTATCTATAGAATCTAAATCAAGAAGAAAGTCGGCTCCTAAACCATTTACAACAAGTATGTTGCAACAAGAAGCTGCAAATAAATTATCTTTTACAACTAAGAAAACTATGAGTGTAGCTCAAGAATTATATGAAGGTATTGATATAGATAAAGAAACAGTAGGTCTTATATCTTATATAAGAACTGACTCAAAAAGAATATCTGAAGAGGCTAAGGAAAAGGCTAAAGGATATATTTTAGATGAGATAGGAGAAAATTACTATAAAAATACCAACGATAAAAAAGAAAAAAAGGAAACTAAGAAAGTTCAAGATGCACATGAGGCTATTAGACCTACATATGTAGATAAAACACCTGATAGTATAAAGAGCTATTTAACCAGAGATCAGTATAAACTATATAATTTAATATGGAGAAGATTTGTTGCAAGTCAAATGGAGGATTCTGTATTTGATATTTTAAATCTTGAATGTAAAATAGGTGAGTATATATTTAAAGCTACAGGATCAAAGATGAAATTTGATGGATATACAAAAATATATAACTTTACGGATAGAGAAGACAGAATACTTCCTGCTATAAGTGAAGGAGATATTTTAGATATAAAGGATATACTACCGAATCAACACTTTACACAGCCGCCTGCAAGATTTACAGAGGCAAGTTTAGTTAAAACATTAGAAGAATTAGGTATAGGTAGGCCAAGTACTTATGCTCCAACTATTGCAACTATATTAAATAGAGAATATGTTGAAAAGCAAGGGACTAGTTTATGTCCTACAGAACTAGGAATAATAGTAACTGAAATCTTAGAGAATAACTTCCAAAAATTCATAGATGTTGATTTTACCGCTCAAATGGAAAACAAGTTAGATGAAATTGAAGAAGGAAGTATAGAATGGAAAGAAGTTGTCTCAGAAGCATATGAACCATTAAAAGAAGCAATAGAGATAGCTAAGGAAAGTATAGAAAAAATAAATATGGATGAAGAAACTGATGAAATCTGTGAAAACTGTGGAGAAAACATGGTTATTAAATATGGTAGATTTGGAAAATTCATGGCTTGTAAAAATTATCCAGAATGTAAAACTACTAAACCATTAGTTAACAAAATAGGTGTAAAATGCCCTAAGTGTCATGATGGAGATATAATACTTAGAAAGTCTAAAAGAGGTAAAGCCTTTTATGGATGCTCTAATTACCCAGAATGTGACTTTGTAGCATGGAATAAGCCTACAGGAGATACTTGTAAATATTGTGGATCATATATGATAGAAAAGGTAACAAAGAGTGACACAAAGATAATTTGCTCAGATAAAGAATGCCACAAACAGCATGGAAAAGATGATGAATTAGAGGCTAAAGATGAATCAGTGAAAGAAAATATCGAAAATTAGAAAAATAACAGATATTGTATTGAAAAAGGGGTAAAATTGTGATAAGATTGCAATTGCACAATTAGTACAATGTAGGGAAAATATTTAAATAGATAGATGTGAATATATAAGCTTAGAAGGCTAATTTACATGAGGAGATGAATTATAAATGGCAAGTGAAGTATTACAAAAAACGAGAAAGATAAATAAAACACTACAAACAAGTGGCGGAAGTAATGTATCTTTTGATTTATTAGCTGGATCATTAGGTGAAGTTTTAAATGCTAATACATACATATTAAGTTCTAAAGGGAAAGTATTAGGATTATATCTTCATGATGAAATGGACAGCTCAGTTGTTGTTGAGGAAAGTACAAAACAAAAGAAGTTTCCAGAAGAATATACTAAAAATATGTTGAAAATATCTGAAACTAAAGAAAATTTAACTGGAGATGATTTATTAAATTTATTCCCAGATGAGAAAGATAGAACTCATAAAAACACTACTATAGTACCTATATTAGGTAGTGGTCAAAGACTAGGAACTTTAGTTTTATCAAGATATGATGAACTTTTCACAGACGATGATTTAGTTATAGCTGAGTATAGTGCAACGGTAGTAGGTCTTGAAATATTAAGAGCAATAGGTGAAGAGTTAGAAGAAGAAATGAGAAGAAAAGCTGTAGTTCAAATGGCTATAGGAACTTTATCTTATTCTGAACTTGAGGCTGTAGAGCATATATTTGAAGAATTAGATGGAAAAGAAGGATTACTTGTTGCTAGTAAGATAGCTGATAGAGTTGGTATAACTAGATCTGTTATAGTAAATGCATTAAGGAAATTTGAAAGTGCTGGAGTTATAGAATCGAGATCTTTAGGCATGAAGGGTACACATATAAAGATACTTAACGATAAACTTATAGACGAATTAAATAAAATAAAAAACAATCATTAATAAAAGTTAATTTTTATAAAAAAGGTATCTATATCAATATAGATACCTTTTATTTCATTATTATGATTTTTTAGAATTTTTATAAGGAGTGATAAAATGCCTTTAGCTGATAAAATAAGACCAACAAATATAGATGAGGTAGTTGGACAAAGTCATATTATTGGGAATGATAAAATTTTAAATAGAATAATTAAATCATCTTTTTTACCTAATATGATATTTTTTGGACCTCCAGGTGTTGGAAAAACAACTATAGCAGAAATAATAGCTAAGGAGAGTAATAAAAGTTTTTATAAAATAAATGCAACAAATTCATCTTTAGATGATATTAAAAAAGTTATATCACAACTAGATACTATAAATAATATAGATGGGATATTATTGTATATAGATGAAATACAAAGCTTTAATAAAAAACAGCAGCAATCTATATTGGAGTTTATGGAAAATGGAAAAATAACCTTAATTGCAAGTACTACAGAGAACCCATATCACTATGTATATAAAGCTCTTTTAAGTAGATCAAGTGTATTTGAGTTTAAACCGATAAGTGATATAGAAATAACAAGGGGATTAAAACGAGCAGTAGAAATTTTAAAAGAAGATAGTTATATGGATATAAGTTATACAGAAGAAGGACTGATAGATATAGCTAGGATAAGCGATGGGGATATGAGAAAAGCTTTGAATACACTAGAAATGGTAGTTTATTCAACAAGACCTAATGTGAATAATATTGTAGATATTACATCGGAAAATGTAAAAAAAAATACATTTAATAAAATACTAAATTATGATAGAAAGGGAGATAGTCACTACGATATATTAAGTGCATTTCAAAAATCTATTAGGGGTAGCGATCCACAAGCTGCAATACATTATTTAGCAAGGCTTATAAAAGGAGAAGATTTAATAAGTATTTGTAGAAGACTTTTAGTCATAGCAAGTGAAGATATAGGACTAGCTTACCCAAATGCTATAGTTATTGTAAAAGCGTGTGTGGATAGCGCAATGCAAATTGGATTTCCTGAAGCTAAAATACCTTTAGCACAAGCAACTCTTCTTTTAGCAACATCACCAAAGTCTAACTCAGTGTATTTAGCGATATCAGATGCTTTAGATGAATTAGATAATGAATTTATTATGGATATACCTAACCATATAAAAGATGCACATTATAAAGGTGCTAAAGAGTTGGGTAGAGGTGTAGAGTATAAATATCCTCATGATTTTAAAAATAATTATATTAAACAACAATACCTACCAGATGGAATAAAAAATAGTGAGTACTATAAACCTCAGAATAATAAAACAGAACAAAATATAAAAAAATATTTGCAATATTTAAATGAAAGCAATTAAAATAATAAAAAAGATAATAAAAAAATATTCATAAATGACAGTAGATTATTAATAAAATATTATAAAACTTAAAATACACAATTTAAATTAGAATAATTGGCGTAGCGTTTAAATTTTGAATTTTATATCAGGGGGAAGTTTTATGATTGTAAAGCTAGATAGTAGCCATCACAATGATCTTATGAAGTATTTAAACAAAGAACCAGAATTTAATTTACTTATAATAGGTGATATAGAAAGGTATGGTTATGATAATTACTTTTTTAATATATGGGGGAATGTAAACAAAGATGGTAATATAGAAGGCGTATTGGTAAAATATTTTGAATTTCTAACATTTTATTCTTATGATACATTTGATGTAAGTAAATTTGCAAAATTTATAAATAGATTAAATTATAGTGAAATAAGTGGGAAAACATGGTGTATTGATGAGTTAGAGGGAAAACTTAATTTAAGCAAAAAGAGAACCGTTAATTTTTGCAAACTTGAGAACATGAATAATTTAGATGAGAATAGAAGTGAAATTAAAATAAAAAAAATAAGATTTGGAAATATAAATAAAGTGGCAAAGTTATATGAATCTATAGAAGAGTTTGATGTAACTAGTGTAGAAAATATCAAAAGTGGCTTGAAATCAGGAAGAGGATATTGTGTAGAAATTAACAGGAAAGTAGTGGCTATGGCCAAAAGTACATCTGAAAATCATACTCATGCAATGATTGTAGGTGTAGGGACTCATCCTAATTATAGAAATAATGGCTATGCTACTAAGTGCATAGTTAAAATATGTAAAGAATTGCTGAGTGAAAATAAAATACCTTGTTTATTTTACGATAATCAACAAGCTGGTAAGATATATAAAAAAATAGGATTTAAAGAGTTAGGAAAATGGACTATTTGCTATAGATGATTGCTAAATTCAACTAAAAAGAAATCACAAACTTAGGTTTGAGTCCTTTAATTTTTGTTTAAAACTTAGTGAAAAAAATATCTATATAAGGTATAATTTTATATGTTGTAGAAAACATTTTTTTAAAACAACATATCGATAAATAATTAGGGAAACTTTAGGAGGAGATTATGTACAAAATAGGAATAGATGTAGGTGGAATGAGTATAAAATCGGGAATCGTAAAAGATGGCGAAATAATTAGCAAACTGAGTAAAGAAACAAATTGTAAAGGTGGAGTTGAAGAATTATCTCAAGATATAGCTGATTTAGTTCAAGATATTTTATCTCAAAATAATATAGATATAAAATCTGTAAGTAACATAGGTATAGGCGTACCTGGTGTAGTTACAAATGATGGAGCTGTAACTTGTGTAAATTTAGGCTTAAAAAACTCTTTAATAGCCCCAATACTAGAAGAAAAGTTTAAAGGGACTAAAGTTTCGATAGGTAATGATGCTAATGTAGCAGCACTTGCTGAATTTTCGTATGGAAGTATGAGAGGTTATAAAAGTGGCGTTATGATAACACTAGGAACTGGAATAGGTGGAGGTATTGTTATAAATGGTAAACTTATAACGGGTGCTAATGGTATAGGTGCTGAAATCGGTCATATGATGTTATCTACAAATTATTTTGATTGCAATTGTGGTAATAATGGATGCTTCGAAACGTTTTGTTCAGCAACTGCCATAATAAAATATGCTCAAAAACTAGTTAAAGAAGGTAAAACAACAAAAATAATGGAATATGCAAAATACAATTCAAATAATATAACAGCTAAAATGGTATTTGACGCATATAGGGAAAAAGATAGTGTTGCAATTGAAGTTGTAGAGAGATTTAAAAAATACTTAGCTATGGGACTTGCTAATATAGTTAATTTCATAGATCCAGAGGTTATATCAATAGGTGGAGGTGTTTCTAATGCTAGTGATATAATGATAGATGGATTAACTGATAAAGTTAAAAAACATCTTCCATTTAAAGAAGGGAACATTGGAGAGATAGTAATTGCAAAATTTAAAAATGATGCAGGGATTTTAGGTGCATCGGCTCTTTAAGAAATAACTCTTTCTATTATCTAATAGAAAGAGTTATTTTTTACGCTTAAGGGCATTATAATACATCAAAAACTATGGATAAGTTATGAAGTATAGTAATATTAACACCTTTGTGAAAGTAAAAAATGACATTTTTGAGCAACGGACGAAGTCGTTGGGGACATGAGCGAAGCGAATATTTTATGTTTAAGAGTCGTCTAAATTGGTATAAATAAAATAAAATTAAGTATAATAAGTCTGTGAAAAATAAGTAAAATATCTATGAATTTAAAACCTAGTAAAATAGTATGGATTTAATGTTGACAAAATTAGTAGGATATCATAAAATGATATTGAAGATAATTCCTACTAATTTAGTAAGGATTAGATTTCAAAGTAAAGGGTGATAAAATATGAAACTATCGACTAAAGGTAGGTATGGACTTAAAGCTATGTTTGAATTGTCATTAAATCAAGAAAATGGTCCTGTACCCTTAAAATATATTGCTAAAAAGCAAAGTATCTCTGACCAATATTTAGAACAAATATTTTCGTCTTTGAAAAAATCTGGACTAGTTAAAAGTGTAAGAGGTGCTCAAGGAGGGTATCTATTAGCTAAAGAACCTAAAGATATTACTGTAGGTGATATACTAGTAGTTTTAGAAGGTCCAGTGTCTTTATCAGATTGTGTATTAGATGAAGATATATGTGAAAATTCAGACGTATGTGTAACGAAAGTAGTTTGGGAAAGAATGAAAAAGGGAATAGAGGATGTAATACACTCTATTACTCTTCAAGATATGATAAATGACTACAATAAAAACAAACTAGAAAATGATATAACAAATTTAATTATAAAGTAGATAGGGAGACGATAGAAATGGAAAAAAGAAGATTATATATGGATTATTCTGCGACAACTCCTGTTAAAAAAGAAGTATTAGATGCAATGATGCCATATTTAACAGATTATTTTGGAAATGCATCTAGTTTTCATACATTCGGAAGAGAAGCAAAAAATGCTTTAGATAAAGCTAGAGAACAAGTAGCAAATCTTGTAAATGCTAAACCAAGTGAAATATATTTCACAGCAGGTGGAACAGAAAGTGATAACTGGGCGTTAGAAGGAGTTGCTTTTGCGCATAGAGAAAAAGGAAATCATATAATAACATCAAAAATAGAACATCATGGTATACTTCATACATGTGAATATTTAGAAAAGCACCATGGATTTGAAGTAACTTATTTAGATGTTGATAGTGAAGGTAAAGTTAGTTTAGAACAACTAGAAAGTGCTATAAAAGATAATACAATATTGATAAGTATAATGTTTGCAAATAATGAAATAGGTACGGTACAACCTATAGCAGAAATAGCTAAAATAGCTAAAAAGCATAAGGTATTATTCCATACTGATGCAGTTCAAGCTGCTGGAAATATTCCTATAGATGTTAAAGAATTAGATGTAGATTTAATGAGTATGTCTTCTCATAAAATATATGGACCTAAAGGAATAGGGGCTTTATATATAAAAACAGGAACAAAATTACACACATTTGTACATGGTGGGGCTCAAGAAAGAAGAAGAAGAGCAGGAACTGAAAATATACCATCAATAGTAGGATATGGAAAAGCTGCTGAAATAGCAAAATCGAATATGGAAAATCATGTTAAGAACCTTACTGAGTTAAGAGCAAAATTAATAAATCAAATATTAGAAAAAATACCTTATACAAGAGTGAATGGTAGCTTAGATGATAGATTACCAGGTAATGTTAACTTCTCATTTGAATTTATAGAAGGAGAAGGAATATTATTAATGCTAGATATGCTAGGTATAGCTGCATCTAGTGGTTCTGCCTGTACATCAGGATCTTTAGATCCATCTCATGTTTTAATGGCTATAGGCTTACCACATGAGATAGCTCACGGATCTCTTAGACTTACAATAGGCGATTTCACAACTGAAGATGATATAGATTATATAATAGAACATTTACCAGGGGTTATAGAAAGACTAAGAAGTATGTCTCCATTATATGACCAAGCTATGAAAAATAAATAAAAAAATGATTAAGGTATATACAATTTAGGTATATATTAATCAAGAAGTAAATTGAAATTAATACACGTTTAATATAGATTAAATAGCAAGAATATTTAAGGAGGATTAGGTTATGCAATACAGTGATAAAGTTATGGAACATTTCATGAATCCAAGAAATGTTGGGGAAATAGATAATGCTAGTGGAATTGGAGAAGTAGGAAATGCTAAATGTGGAGATATAATGAGAATATATCTTGATATAGAAAATGAAATAATAAAAGATGTTAAATTCAAAACATTTGGATGTGGATCAGCTATAGCAAGTTCTTCAATGGCTACAGAAATGGTTAAAGGAAAAACTATACATGAAGCATTAGAAGTAACTAATAAAGCAGTTGCAGAAGCTTTAGATGGATTACCACCAGTTAAAATGCACTGTTCAGTTCTAGCTGAGCAAGCAATAAAAGCAGCATTAATAGATTATGCTAAAAAGAACAATATTCATATACCAGAATTAGATGGTGTAGTTATAGATGATGATCATGATCATCACCATGATATAGAGGAAGAAGAAGCTTAAGAATGATTAAGTGGTTAGAATATCCCTTTTGAGTATATACTCAAAAGGGATATTCTGTTATTATAAAGCTAAAAATAATATAAAAATAATTACTAATTTTAAAATGATTTTAAGTTTATACTTTTAAAAATAATGTAAAATATATATAATATTAGAATATAAAGAACGAGGTGATGACATGAAAAAAAGAGTAATGATCGGTATGAGTGGTGGAGTAGATAGTTCTGTTGCAGCATATTTACTAAAAGAACAAGGATATGATGTAATAGGTGTCACTATGAAGCTTTGGCAAGATGATGATGATGAGTTAATAGAGAACGAAGGTGGATGTTGCTCATTAGCAGCTGTAGAAGACGCAAGAAAAGTTGCAGATAGAATAGGCATACCTTTTTATGTACTAAATTTCAGCGAAGTATTTAAAGAAAAGGTAATAGAACCTTTTATAGATGAATATTTAAATGGAAGGACTCCAAACCCATGTATAGCTTGTAATAAACATATAAAGTTTAATGATTTCTTCAATAAAGCACGTCAAATAGGATGTGACTATGTGGCAACAGGGCACTACGCTAAGATAGAAAAGGATGAAGAAACAGGAAGATATTTATTAAAAAAATCAGTTACAGATAAAAAAGATCAAACTTATGCACTGTATAATTTAATTCAAGATCAATTAGAGCATACACTACTTCCAATAGGTGACTATGAAAAAGAAAGAGTAAGAGAGATTGCTAAAGAAATAGGAATAGATGTACACAATAAACCAGATAGTCAAGAGATATGTTTCGTAAAAGACAATGATTATGCTGGATATGTAAAAAAACACTCTAAAAAGAGAATTGAAGAAGGTTATTTTGTAGATACTAAAGGCAATGTATTAGGAAAGCATAAAGGTATAGTAAATTACACAATAGGTCAAAGAAAAGGCCTAGGAATAGCATTTGGGAAACCTATGTTTGTAGTTGATATAAATGCTAAGAAAAATACTGTTGTTTTAGGTGATAATGAAAATTTATTTAATAAAGTAGTTATAGCTAAAGATGTTAACTTTATTCCATTTGATGAAATAAACGGACCAATAAAAGTACAAGCTAAAATAAGATATTCAGCTAAGCCATCTCCAGCTATTGTATATAAAATTGATGAAAATAAAATAAAGATAGTATTTGATGAACCTCAAAGAGCTATAACAAAAGGTCAGTCTGTTGTTATGTATGATGGAGACATCGTAGTAGGTGGAGGAATAATTTGCTAATTAAATAAAAATCATAATTTTAAAATACAAATAAACTATATTTTACCTTTAAATTTAAAACAAAGTTTAAAATCTATGTAATTATGGTATTGATTAATTATATAAAATTTAGTAATATAACATATATAACTTAAGTAAAAATAAAATTAACTTTAAATACAATGATAAGAAGTAGTAAATTATTTGATGTCTTACAGAGAGAGGGAACAGGTGGAAGCCCTTAGAATAAAATAGTTGAAGCAGTCTTTGAGTATCAATTTTGAAATAATAGTATGGATTGACGGTAGTTACGTTATAGCTAAGGTTTTCCGAAGATATCATGTTTTTCATGATAATTAGGGTGGTACCGCGAATATAATCCTCGCCCCTATAAGTTTTTTATAGGCGCGGGGTTTTTTAATATAATTTTATTAAAAAATAAAAGAATTGAACATTTAGGAGGAATTTAAAAATGCAACAAATGGGATTAAACGAAATAAGAAGTAAATTTCTGAAGTTTTTTGAATCTAAAGAACATTACGTAAAAGAAAGTGCTTCTTTAGTACCACACAATGACAAAAGTTTATTACTTATAAACTCAGGAATGGCACCACTTAAAAATTATTTTGCAGGTGTTGAAGTACCACCAAGTAAAAGAATGACTACATGCCAAAAATGTATAAGAACTGGAGATATTGAAAATGTAGGAAAGACAGCTAGACATGGTACTTTCTTTGAAATGTTAGGGAACTTCTCATTTGGAGATTACTTTAAAAGAGAATCTATAAGATGGGGATGGGAATTTATTACAGAACATTTAAACATACCACAAGATAAAATATGGGTAACAGTATATGAAGAAGATGACGATTCATATGATTTATGGGCAAAAGAAATGGGATTCCCAGAAGAAAGATTAGTTAGACTAGGTAAAGATGATAACTTCTGGGAAATAGGAATAGGACCTTGTGGACCATGTTCTGAAATACATTTTGATAGAGGTCCTGAATACGGATGTGATAATCCAGACTGTAAGCCAGGATGCGATTGTGATAGATACTTAGAATTCTGGAACCATGTATTTACTCAGTTTAATAGAGACGAAGAGGGTAACTATGGTCAATTAGAACATAAGAATATAGATACAGGTATGGGACTTGAAAGAATAGCTTGTATAATGCAGGGTGTAGATACTATATTCGATGTAGATACTATAAGACATATATTAAGCACTGTTGAAAAAATGGCAGGCGTTGAATATGGAAAAGACAGCAAAACGGATGTATCAATAAGAATAATAACAGACCACATAAGAGCTGTAAGTTTCTTAGTAGCAGATGGAGTACTTCCATCAAATGAAGGTAGAGGATATGTTCTTAGAAGATTATTAAGAAGAGCTGCAAGACATGGAAAATTATTAGGAATAAAAGAAAACTTCTTATATAAATTAGTTGATGAAGTTATAAAAGTAAGTGGAGAAGCTTACCCAGAATTAGTTGAAAAAGAAAGTTATATCAAAAAAGTTATAAGAATAGAAGAAGAAAAGTTTAATGAAACAATAGAGCAAGGTATGGATATACTTGCAGGATATATAAAAGAGTTGAAATTAAATGGAGAAACTACTTTAAGTGGAGAAAATGCATTTAAATTATACGATACTTATGGATTCCCTATAGATTTAACTAAGGAAATTTTAGAAGAAGAAAACTTATCTTTAAATGAAGAATCTTTCAATGAAGAAATGGATAAGCAAAGAGAAAGAGCTAGAAGTGCCAGAGGAAATATGGATGGTGAAAGTTGGAAAGAAGATCCACTATCAAAGCTAGATGAATCAGTAGCTAGTGAATTTGATGGATATAAAGAGTTAAATGCATCTGGAATAGTAAAAGCTATTGTTAAAGATAATGAAATAGTTGAATCTGCAGAGGCAGGAGAAAAAGTTGTTCTAGTTTTAGATAAAACAACGTTCTATCCAGAAGGAGGAGGTCAAGCAGGAGATTGCGGACTTCTTACAAATGAAGCAGAAGATATAGAAATAGAAGTAATAGATACTAAAAAAGGTGCAAATAATACTATAAAACACATAGGTGTTATAAAGAGTGGAAAAGTTAACACTGGAGAAAAATTAAATACTTCAGTTAATAAAGAGGTAAGAATGGCATCAGCTAGAAATCATAGTGCAACTCATATACTTCATAGAGTATTAAAAGATGTATTAGGAGATCATGTTAATCAAGCAGGCTCTCTTGTTACTCCAGAAAGATTAAGATTTGACGTTACACACTTTGAAGCTATAACAAAAGATGAATTAAAGCTTATAGAAGAAAAAGTAAATGACGCAATACTTGCATCTTTAGAAATAAACTCTGAAAATATGAATATAAATGATGCTAGAGAAAAAGGAGCTATGGCTCTATTTGGCGAAAAGTATGGTAATGAAGTAAGAGTTGTCTCTATGGGAGACTTCTCTATAGAACTTTGTGGTGGAACTCACTTAACTAATACCTCTCAAATAGGTATGTTTAAAATATTATCTGAAGGTGGAGTAGCAGCTGGAGTAAGAAGAATAGAAGCAATAACAGGAAAAGCTGTATATAACTACTTAAATGAAAGAGAAGCTTTAATATCTAATGTATCTTTAAGTTTAAAAACAAAAGAAGACAGTTTAGTTCAAAGAGTAGTATCTTTATTAGAAGAAAATAAAAACTTAGGTAAGGAACTACACGAATTAAAAACACAAATGAGTTTACAATCAATAGAATCTGTTTTAGACTCTAAGGAAGATGTAAATGGAGTTAATGTTGTTTGTGCTAAATTTGAAGGCATGGATATGAATACATTAAAAGAAGTAGCAGATAAGTTAAGAGATAAATTAGCTTCAGGAGTAGTAGTTTTAGGTAATGTAGCTGATGATAAATTAAACTTTGTAGTTACAGCTTCGCAAGATGTTTTAGCTAAAGGAATACACTCAGGTAATATAGTTAAGGAAGTTGCAATGATAGCTGGTGGAAAAGGTGGAGGAAGACCTAATATGGCTCAAGCTGGAGCACCAGAAGTATCAAAAATTAATGATGCATTAAATCATGCAAAAGAGGTTGTTAAATCACAAGTAAAATAATTAATTACTTAAGGGGGTTTTAACATGGATAAAGATTTAGATTATACAATGAAATTTGAAGGCGCTTTAGCTGATAAAATGAGCGTTTCAGAAAGCATTGATTTCGTATATGAGGCATTACTTGAAAAAGGATATAACCCAATAAATCAAATTATTGGGTACCTTCTTTCAGGAGATTCTAGTTATATAACTGGATACAAAAACGCTAGAAATGTAATAAAGAAATTTGAAAGAGATGAAATACTAGAAGAAGTAATAACACATTATTTAAAAAGAAAGTAGGTCAATCTTATGAAAAAGAAGATTGTATCATTATTATTAGTACTAATGGTAGTCCTAGTTTCTGTTCCTAAATATAGCTTTGCCGATGAAAAAGGCAAAGTTATATTTATTAATATGAATAGAACTAATTTAGTAAGTATGTTGCATATACAAGATCTTGATAAAGAAGTTCAAGAACGTGGATATGTAGGTCTTATGAATATAAGAGGAGACAAAGGTACTGATGATAGAAGGTCATATGCTAGTATGGGTGCAGGTGGAAGAGCAAATGTTTCAACTGAGCAAAATATAAACTTTCAGGCTGCTGATAAAGATAGCGCAAAATTATTTGAAGCTGCAACTGGAAAAAAAGCTAAAGCAATAAATGATCTAACAGTAAATAAATCAATAAATGAAAATATTGAAAAAGGCCAATATGGTTCAATATTAGGATCTCTAGGACAAACTTTATCTGAAAATGGATTTAAAACTGCAGTTTTAGGAAATAGTGACATTGTAGAAAATGGAGAACTTGTAAAAAATAGAAATATAGGATTAGTTGCAATGGACCATAATGGTAGAATTGATGCTGGAAATGTTGATGATATAAACATAAAAGACTTTACTATGCCATATGGGATAAGAACTGACTATGATAAATTAATAAATGAAACTAAAAAATACTATAAAGAAAATGATGTTTTATTTGTAGATTTAGGAGATACATATAGGTTAGACAATTATAGACTAAATCTTAATGAAAAAACTTATTCTAAAATGAAACATTCAATAGGTAAAAATATAGATAAATACTTAAAAGAAGTATTTGATATGGTAGGAGAAAAGGATACTGTTTATATAAGCAGTGCATTTCCTAGTGATTTAGACTATAAAAACAAAAGAAGACTTTCTCCAATAATTAAATTTAGTGGAGAAGGTAAAGGTATATTAAGTTCAGCTACAACAAGAAGAGAAGGCATAGTTGCAAATTTAGATGTTGGAGTTGATATACTAAACGAATTTGGATTAAAAAATGAAACTATGGTAGGTAGAACATATAATCTTGTAGAAAAAGAAGATAATGTTAAATACGTACTAGATGAATTTGAAAAAATAGTTTCAATATCAAATATAAGAGCGACTGTAGTCAATGGTTTTGTGGGTGTAATTTCAGCATCATGGGTAATAGCTATGATTTTAATATTACTTAGAAACTATTTACCTCACAAAGAAAAAGTATTTATAATTTTAAAAGAATTTATAAAGCTTGGCATTATAATGCCACTATCGTTTTTACTAGCTCCTTTATTTAACTTTAAGCAACCTATGACTATAACAGCAGGTATATTATTTACAACCTTAGTTCTCTATATATTAGGTCGAGCACTATTTAAAGATGATGATATAAAACAAATGGGATTCTTTGCTTTTATAACTATAGGAGTTATAACTATAGATTCTGCATTTGGGACATTTTTAATGCAAAATAATATAATGAGTTATGATGCTATAATAGGTGCAAGGTATTATGGTGTAGGAAATGAGTATGAAGGTGTCACTATAGCTTGTGCTGTATTTGCTTTAGCCGTTTTACTAAATTATAAGAAGATACCAAAATGGTTAGTAGTAGTTTTATCTATAGTAATATTAATAACAAGTGCATACCCTTCTATGGGGGCAAATGTTGGAGGTGCTATATCTGAATGTGTAGCATATTTATTATTTATATTACTTATATATGATATGAAACTTGATTTTAAAAAGGTAATATTATTAGGTTTTGCAGCCGTAGCTGTTGTAGCTATATTTGCATTTTTAGATATAGTATCAGGTAGTGAATCTCATTTAGGTATGTTTGTTCAACAAATATTATTAAATGGGCCTATGACTGTAATTCAAACATTTACAAGAAAAATACAAATGAATATAAAATTAGCACAAACTAGTGTATGGGTTAATATATTACTTGCAGGTATAGCTATAATTGCAGTATTTATATTTAGGCCGTCAAAGCACTTCAGGGATATAGCTAAAAAATATCCAGCATTATTCAAAGGGTTTGTAGCATCTATGGTAGGTTGCATAGTAACATTACTAGTAAATGATTCTGGTATAGTAGCTGCATCAACTGCATCGATATACATACTTATACCAGTAATAATAATAAGTATAAATATGATAATATTTGGAGACATAAATCAAGAAAAATTAAAATAAAAATAAAAAATTGGTCAGGAGAATATCCTGACTAATTTAGTTAATTATAATATAAAAAATATATTAACACATTATTTAAAAAGAAAGTAGGCCAATCTTATGAAAAGAAAGATTGTATCATTATTATTAGCATTAATGATAGTTCTAATTTCGATTCCAAGATATAGTTTTGCTGATAAAAATGGTAAAGTTATATTTATTAATATGAACAGAACTAACTTAGCAAGTATGTTGCATATAAAATCTCTAGAAAAAGAAGTTCAAAATAGAGGTTATGTGGGTCTTATGAATATAAGAGGTGACAAAGGCACAGATGATAGAAGATCCTATGCAAGTATGGGTGCAGGTAGAAGGGCTAATGTATCAACAGAACAAAATATAAACTTTCAATCTGTAGACAATGATAGCGCAAAGTTATTTGAAACTGCAACAGGTCAAAAATCTAAGTCAATAAATGACTTAACAATAAACAAGTCGATAAATGAAAATATTGAAAACGGACAATATGGATCAACATTAGGTTCACTAGGACAAACCTTATCTGAAAATGGACTTAAGACAGCTGTTTTAGGCAATAGCGATATTGTAGAAAATGGAGAGCTTATAAAAAATAGAAATATCGGATTAGTCGCAATGGATCAATATGGTAGAATTGATTCTGGAAATATTGAAAATATAAATGTAAAAGATAATACTATGCCATATGGTATAAGAACAGACTATAATAAGTTAATAAAAGAAACTAAAAAATATTATGAAGAAAATGATGCTTTATTTGTGGATTTAGGAGATACATATAGATTAGACAATTATAGATTAAATCTTAATGAAAAAACTTACTCTAATATGAAGTCTAAAATAGGTAACAATATAGATAAATACTTAAAAGAAGTATTTAATATGATAGATGAAAATGATACTGTTTATATAAGTAGTGCATTTCCTAGTGATTTAGATTATAAAAATAAAAGAAGGCTTTCTCCAATAATCAAGTTTAATGGTGATGGTAAAGGTGTATTAAGTTCAGCAACAACAAGAAGAGAAGGTATAGTTGCAAACTTAGATGTAGGTGCTGATATATTAAATACATTTGGTTTTGAAAATGATGAGATGGTTGGAAAAGAATACAATTTAATAAAAAAAGATGGTAATATTAAATTTGTATTGGATGAATATGAAAAAATAGTATCCGTGTCTAAGATTAGACCCAATGTAGTAAATACTTTTGTAAGTATTGTATCAGCTTCCTGGGTAATAGCTATGGTTATACTTTTATTTAAAGATCGTGTAAAGTATAAAGAAAAAGTATTTAAAGTATTAAAAGAGTTTATAAAATTAGGTTTTATACTTCCCATATCATTTTTTATAGCACCTATTTTCAATTTTAAAACGCCAGAGACTATAGTTTTTGGAATAGTATTAACTACTTTAATACTATATATTATTGGGATAAAGCTATTTAAGAATGACTTAAAGCATATGGGATATTTTGCTGTTATTAGTGTATTAGCTATAGTAATAGACTCAATTTTAGGTTCATATTTAATGAAAAATAGCATAATGAGTTATGATGCTATAATAGGTGCAAGATATTATGGAATGGGAAATGAGTATCAAGGTATTGTTATAGGAAGTTCTATATTTGGAATAGCAGTATTACTTCACTATAATAAAATTTCTAAGTGGTTAGCAGCTATTTCATGTTTCGTTATATTGATAACTACGGCATCTCCTACAATGGGAGCTAATGTTGGAGCTGCAATCTCAGAGTGCATGGCATTTTTATTATTAGTATTACTAGTTTTTGATGTTAAATTAGATTTCAAGAAAATAATACTCATAGGCTTAGCAGGTGTTGGAATAGTATTTGCATTTGCAGTAATAGATATAATATCAGGTAGTGAGTCTCATTTATCAGGCTTTGTAAATCAGATATTATTAGATGGACCAAGTGCTATAATTCAAACATTTAGCAGAAAAATACAAATGAATATAAAACTAGCTCAAAGTAGCGCTTGGGTTAATATATTGCTTGCAGGAATAGCTATAATTGCAATATTTATATTCAAGCCATCAAAGCACTTTAGAAATATAGCTAATAAATATCCATTTATATTTAAAGGCTTTATAGCTTGTATAGTAGGGTGCTTTATTACATTACTAGTAAATGATTCTGGTATAGTTGCAGCAGCTACTACTTCAATATATATTCTTATACCACTTTTAATAATAAGTATAAATATGATAATATTTAACGAAAAATAATAATAAAATAAAAAATTTAATTAGAAGAATATACTAGATAATTTAGTTAATTATAATATATAAGATGTGGCAACACATTATTAAGGAGAAAATCATGTTAGATGGAAGAATAATGGGACTTGATGTTGGAGATAAAACTATAGGAGTTGCAGTTAGTGACTTAATGGGTCTTACAGCTCAAGGAATAACAACTGTAAAAAGAGTAGGCAAGAAAAAAGATATAGAAGCACTAAAAGAAATAATAAAAGAAAGACAAGTAAACAAAATAGTTTCAGGATTGCCAAAAAATATGAATGGAACATTAGGGCCTCAAGGAGAAAAGGTCATAAAGTTCTGTGAATTATTAGAACAAGAAACTGGAATAAAAATTGAATATTGGGATGAAAGATTATCAACAGTTGCAGCTGAAAGAACTTTGATTCAAGGCAATGTGAGAAGAGAAAATAGAAAAAGTGTTATAGATATGGTTGCAGCAGTTATAATTTTACAAGGTTATTTAGATAGACAAAGAAATTTTTAAAAAAACTATAAAATTATTAATTTATGATATATAATATATATAAATAAAAAAATAGAGGTGACGCACATGCAAGAAAATATAATCAACTTAATAGACGAAAATGGTGTGGAAAGCGCATTTGAAATAATATTAACACTAGAAGCAGAAGGAAAAGAATATGCTATATTAGTTCCAGTAGAGGAAGAGGAAGAAGAAGCAGAAGAGGCTTTAATATTCAGAATAGACCAAGATGAAGAAGGAGAAATATTAGTTCCTTTAGAAGATGATGAAGAATATCAAATAGTTGTAGATGTATACAATACATTAATGGAAGAAGAAGGATTAAACTTCGACGAAGACGAACAATAAGAAAAAAACTACCTATTTATAGGTAGTTTTTTTATATACTTAATAGAGAATATCAACTTTGTGGAGGCAAAATGGAGCTTATAAATAAATTTTTAAATGAAGGAATGGCCTGGATAGCTGTTATCTTAGGAATAGTACTATCTTCTAAATACATAGTTAGGAAAAGTATAAAAATATACCCAAAATATAAAAAATTACTTAGCGTAGTTAATAAGCATATGAAGAAGACTCATATTTTAATGGGAGTATTACTCATAGTAGTTGGAATGATTCATGGGATATTTTCCTCAACAGGCTTATCTAGTATAAATATAGGAATAGTATGTTGGACAGTAGCAATATTGTTAGGTATAAATTGGATGTTAAGAAAATACTTTAACAAACCATCTATGTGGATTAAGTACCATAGAATATTAACTATATTGTTTCTGTTAACCATGATTTTTCATATTGTAGATGTTAAAAAACAGGATATATTAGAATTTAAAAATGAAATATTTTCAATTTTGTACAGAGATAATAAAAAAATAAAACATGATGAAGAGAGTACAACGCCAATAAAGATAAATGATAATTATAATTTAAATGATGGAACATATCAAGGAAAAGCAAATGGGCTTGGTCCTAATTTAGTTTTAAATGTAACCGTCAAAGATAATAAGATTAAAGATACAGAAATAACAAGCCATAATGAAAGAAATGAATCATACTATGGATGGCCTATAAAAGAAATATCTAAATCGATAATAGAAAGTCAAACTTTAGATATAGATGCTATATCTGGAGCGACCTATACTTCAAATGGAATTGTAGATGCTGTAAAAGATGCATTAGATAAAGCAAAAAAATAAAATTGTAAATATATCTAAATTATTAAATATTAGGTATAGTATATAATGTGTATTTATTAATGATACAGGGGAAAATATGTACTAAATAAATACAAAGGTTGTGATAAAATGAAAAAAATAATTACTACATTTTTATCTCTAGTAATATCATTAACAATGATAACTAATATATATGCTTTAGATGATGAAACGTTTATAGAAACATCAAAAGAAAAATTCGTGGATAATATACTTTTAATTGGAAAAGATGGAGGACAATCAAAAGGTGCATCTAGATCTGATACTATGGTAATACTTACAATAGATAATTTAAATAAGTCACTAAAATTAACATCGCTAGCAAGAGATACATTAATCAACATTCCAGGAAAAGGATATGAAAAATTAAACCATGCTTATGCATATGGAAACGAAGATTTACTTTTGCAAACAATAAATGATAATTTTAAGCTAAATATAAAAGATTATGCTGTAGTTGACTTTAATTCATTTATTGAGGTTATTGATATACTTGGCGGAGTAGAAGTTGATGTGAAAGAAAAAGAAGTTGAATCATTAAATAAAACTATAGAAAACTGCTATGGTTTGAAAGATGAAAATAAGGGTAAAATAAAATATATAGATAGTGAAGGAATTCAAAAATTAAATGGATATCAAGCTTTAGCATATGCTAGAATTAGAAAGTTAGACACAATATATAAAAGAGATGAAAGACAAAGAAAAATTTTAATAAGTTTAGCAAAGAAATTATCAAATACTTCGGTTACAAATTATCCTAAGATAATGAAAAATGTATTAAGACATGTAGATGTTAATATTTCTCTAGATAAACTTATGAACTTAGCTTTTTCTGCTCATGAGTTAGCAAGTTATGATATAAAACAAATGCAATTCCCATTAGAGCAGTATCGAGAAGAAGGACAAATTAATGAAGATGGAATGTATGTTGTAAAATGGAAGGAAGAAGAAAATTTAAAAATTTTACATCAATTTATATATGGTAAATAATAAATAAGATTGCTAAAGGATTGACAAAACGTTTATTATCAATTAGAATAATTAATAAAGATTATCAATTGAAAAAATAAGGGTGATATTAGATGAATACGATGGAAATATTAAAAGAAAAGTTGAAAGAAACAGGATTTAAAATTACTCCTCAAAGAAGAGCAATAGTAGATATACTTTTAAAAAATAGTACAGAACATTTAAGTAGCGAAGAAATATATGATTTAGTTAGAGTTGAATGCCCTGAAATAGGACTTGCGACTGTTTATAGAACAATGCAATTATTAGACGAAGTAGGGGTAATATCGAAGCTTAATTTAGATGATGGTTGTATAAGATATGAAATATGCTTAGATAAAGATGACAGTCATAACCATCATCATCTTATTTGTAAAAACTGTTCAAAAATAATGGAAGTAAAAGAAGATTTACTAGATAGCATAGAAAAGGAAATCCAAGAATTATATAAATTCAAGATACTTGATCATGATGTTAAATTTTATGGATTATGCGAAGATTGTTCTAAATAATAAAGGAGTTGTCTCAAAATAATTTTGAGATACTCCTTTTTCATTTTATCAAGTATATGATTATTGAAGATAATAGTAAAATAATGAATAAAATTTCTAAAATATTGCTCATGAAACTTCCTACTTTAAAGAATCCAAGTGAAAATTTTTTATCACTTATAGGGTAAAAAAGAGGTATTCCTGATTTTGTAAATAAATCACCTAAAAATATATGACTTGCATAACTAATAGTTCCCAAAAATGCTAAATTGTATATATTAGTTATTAGTTCTATTTGTTTTAATAAAAAATAAATTATTACCGTAGCGAAGATGCTGTGTGAAAAGCTTCTATGTTTGAGCCAAGGAAATGTAGACAGCATCAAACAAAAAATAGAAAAATAAATTTTTACTTTTACTAAATAGAGACAAACAGCCAGAAGTATAAATATTAATGATAAAAATACTTTTCTTAAGAAAGTATGAGTAAGTTTGGATTCAATAATTATTATTGCAATAAATGTAATTATTGAGCTTATATAAAAATTGTTATTTAACTTTAATGAAACAAAAAATATCAATATGTTAATTATGTATATAATTGCTTTCAATAAAAATTTAGAAACATTTTTTTTTAACAACATATCAGAGATTATAGAATGTGATTCATCTAAATCAGGAAGTATTGCAAAGAAAGCAGACATTATAAGATTAAATATTGTAATAGGAATATTAAATATTAAAGAAGCTTGAATTACACTTAAAACACCTATGGTACAATGGGTTTTTCCACGCATAGAACCTCCTTATAAGCTTGTTATATTCAGAGAATAACAGAATTAGATTAGTTTGTCAAAATAATACAATAAATGTATTATAAATATTACTTAAATTATAGTAGAAATTATGGTACAATGATAATAACTGGTAAAGAGTGCGTGATTTGATATTATTTAAACTATAGAACGTGTTTTAGATTTTAATATTTTTTAGGAAAAACTTAATAGACAGAAGGAGATGATGCAATTGTTCAAGAAAAACGCCAATAAAATAAAGATAATGGCACTGGGTGGACTGAATGAAGTCGGTAAAAACATGACAGTTGTTGAGTACAAGGATGAAATCATTGTAATAGACGCTGGGCTAAGTTTTCCAGATGATGATATGTTAGGGGTAGACATAGTTATACCGGATGTAACTTATTTAATAAAGAATAAGGATAAAATAAAAGGTATATTTATTACACACGGACATGAAGATCATATAGGAGCGCTTCCATATATACTTAAGAAGATAAATGTACCTGTATACGGAACGAAACTTAGTATAGGACTTATACAAGTTAAGTTAAAAGAACATAAGATGAATAATGTTAAACTAAACGTTGTTAGCCCAAGACAAATCATAAAAATGGGGAATATGGATGTAGAGTTTATAAAAAATAATCATAGTATACCGGATGCTTGCTCTATAGCGGTACACACAGATCAAGGTATAATATTCCATACAGGAGACTTTAAAATAGATTTAACTCCGATAGACGGTGAAGTTATGGATATGCATAGAATCTGTGAGCTAAGCAAAAAAGGTGTACTACTTATGTTAGCAGATAGTACTAATGCTGAAAGACCAGGTTCAACGTTATCAGAAAAGACGGTAGGAGCAGGATTAGACGATTTATTTAGAAAAGCTATGAACAATAGAATTATAGTTGCTACATTTGCATCTAATATACACAGACTACAACAAATAATAAATACAGCGGAAAAATTCAATAGAAAAGTAGCTGTGTCAGGAAGATCAATGATAAATGTAGTGAATGTAGCTAGTGAATTAGGATATTTAGATATACCAGAAAACATGTTGATAGATTTAAATGAATTAGGAAGATATGAAGACAACGAAGTAGTATTAATAACAACAGGATCACAAGGTGAACCTATGTCTGCACTTGCAAGAATGGCAAGTTCAGAGCATAAAAAAGTGGAAATAAAAAATGGAGATTTAATAATCATATCAGCTCATCCAATACCAGGGAATGAGAAATTAATATCAAAAGTTGTAAATTGTTTATTTGAAAAAGGTGCAGAAGTAGTTTATGATGATAGTGATATACACGTATCAGGACATGCAAAGCAAGAAGAGTTAAAATTACTTCATAGATTAGTTAGACCTAAGTTCTTTATGCCAGCTCATGGTGAATATAGAATGTTAAAGAAACATGCAGAATTAGCAGAAGAATTAGGAATGCCTAGCCAAAATATATTTGTAAATAAAACAGGAGACGTTTTAGAAATAGATAGAAATTCAGCTAAGGTAGTAGGAACTGTACCTACAGGGAATGTATTAGTTGATGGATTAGGTGTTGGAGATGTAGGAAATATTGTATTAAGAGATAGAAAGCATCTATCTGAAGATGGATTAATGATAGTTGTTGTAACTATATCTAAAGAAGATGGAAAAGTATTAGCAGGTCCAGATATAATATCTAGAGGATTCGTATATGTTAGAGAGTCTGAGGATTTAATGGATGGAGCTAAAAATGTAATTAAAGATGTTTTAAAAGAATGTGAAGATAGAAATATAAAAGAGTGGGCATATTTAAAGAATAACATTAAAGAAAACTTAAAAGAATATTTATATCAAAGAACTAAGAGAAATCCTATGATACTTCCTATAATAATGGAGGTATAATTTAAAAAGATTGAATATAATTTATTATATTCAATCTTTTTTATTGCAAAAATATAAAACATTTTATATTGCAATATTATAAATAGGAGGTATTTATGGGAGTAAATGATACTGCTACAAAGCTAGCTAATGAAATAAAAAATAGTAAAGAGTATAAGCACTTTAAAAAAAATATGATAGAAATAAAAAATGATAAAGAATGTGAAAAATTACTAACAGATTATAGAAAAGCTCAAATTCAAATACAAAGTTTCGCAATTAGAAATCAACAATTAGATAAAAGAACCATGGCAAAAATAGATACAATTCAAAAAAAGGTATGTAGTAACAAAAAGTTATGTGACTACCTAAATAGTGAACAAAAATTTACAGCAATGATGGATAATATAAATAAGATACTTGCTCAAGCTGTAGAGAAAGATTATAAATAAACTTAAAATAGATATAATAAGTATTGTAGCAAATATAATTTATATAAAGGAGCATTTATATTGAAAATATTTATACTAAAGATTAAACTTAGAGCAAATTGGGTTCATTCACTTAAGGAAAAAAGAATGATAGTAAAAAGTATAGTTAAAAAATTGCAAAATACATTTAATATATCTGTATCAGAAGTGGAAAATCAAGATATTCATCAAATGATAACTATAGGAATATCTGGAATTACTTTAAGTTCATCTCAATCTGATAGCATTAAAGAAAAAATAATAAATTTTATTGAGGACAATTCAGAAGCAATTATTATAGAAATTGAAGAAGATATAATCAATTATTAAGCTTAGACTAAAATCTAAGCTTTTTCAATGTAATAAATTTTAAAAATAAGGCTAGGAAAACGATAAGTAAAAATGTATAATAAATAAAAAGTATACATTTTTCAAAAAAGTATATACATATTAAATGGGAGATGATTTTATGACAAAATTAGTAATAAATGCAGATGATTTTGGTTATACAGAGGGGGTAAACTTGGGAATAATATCAGCTTATAAAAATGGAATAGTGAGCTCATGCACAATAATGGCTAATATGCCTGGTTTTGACCAAGCTGTAGAATTATTAGAAGACAACCCTGGATTAAGATGTGGTGTTCATATGACATTAACATGCTATAAGCCAATTATAAAATCTCATAAAACAATAGTAGATAATAAGGGTGATTTTTATAGAAGAGCAACTAAAGAAATATTACAAGGAATTGATTTAAATGAAGTATATGAAGAATTTTGTGCTCAAATAGATAAGGTTATAAATAGTGGAATAAAAATAACTCATTTAGATAGTCATCATCATGTACACGGATTAAAAGAATTACAACCAGTAATTGATAATATAGTTAATAAATACAAACTTCCAATAAGGGGAGGTTTTGAATATAAAACTGAAATAAAAAACATAATACCAGTGATAGATAGTTTTTATGCAGATAACGTAGCTTATGACTATTTTGAAAAAAATATAGATGAAATAAAAAATCATAAAATATGTGACTTAATGTGTCATCCATCTTTTGTAGATGAGTTTTTATTAAATTCAACATCATATGCATTACAAAGAACCAAAGAACATAGTATTTTGACTTATAAAAATATTAGAGAATTTTTAGAATCGAATGATATAGAGATAGTTACGTATGAAGATTTTAAATGTGTATAAAAATTAATATACAAATAAAAATGAATGTATAGACAATTAAAAGGATATAGTGTATTATAAAAATATAAACGTTAATAACGTTTTCAAGGGTGTAAAAAAATGAAATTTTATATATAAATATTAGGAGGAAATGGTTATGATAAGAATAATGTTAGCTTGTTCAGCAGGTATGTCAACATCTTTACTAGTAACTAAAATGGAAAAGGCTGCACAAGAAAAGGGAATAGAGGCAAAAATATGGGCTATAAGTGAAGCTAATATAGATAAAGAATTAGGTAACTTTGATGTTTTATTATTAGGACCACAAGTTAGATTTATGTTAGAAAAAGCTAAAAAAATAGTTGATGGAAAAGCTCCAGTTGAAGTTATAAATATGGCTCATTACGGTATGTGTAATGGAGAAGCAGTATTACAAAGAGCTATGGAATTAGCAGGGAAATAATATTTTAATTGATATAAAGGGATATCTCGCAAGAGGTATCCTTTTTATTTGATAAGATAGCAATTTAGAATATTGGAAAAAATAATAACAAAATACAAAAAATAACAATTATAAATGCCTAATATTAGTAAAAAATAAATATATATATAAAATTACTAATAGGAGGTATCGTTATGAGCGATATAAATGCAAAGATGGCTTTAAAACAAATGAGAATGGAGATTGCTGCTGATTATGGAATGGATTATGAATATGCATTTGACATAATCGAAAATGCACATAGTAATGGAGCTTTAGCTCACCATTTTAAAAAGTTAGAAGCAAAAAGAAATGCTTTTTCAAGTAAAACTAGTCAATCAGAATAAAAAAAGTATTTGGTGACAAAATAAGTTTAAAATAATGTTAAGAGGTGACAACTATGAAAAGATTGGCTAGTATAGTGGTAGCTATGTTACTTGCTATAATGCCTATGAGTAAGGCATATGGTAATGATAAAGACAAAAATGCGCCAATGAATATCTCTTCAAAATCAGCAATACTAATGGATGTTAGTAGTGGGCAAATATTATATGAAAAAAATGCACATGACAAGCTTCCTCCAGCCAGTGTAACTAAGGTAATGACAATGCTATTATGTATGGAGGCATTAGATGCTGGGAAGATAAAGTTAAATGATAACGTTCAAATAAGTGATACGGCAGCTAGTATGGGAGGCAGCCAAATATTTTTAGAACCTGGAGAAACACAAGATGTTAATACATTATTAAAAGGTATAGCAGTAGCATCAGCTAATGACGCATGTGTAGCAATGGCAGAGCATGTTGCAGGAAGCGTAGAATCTTTCGTGGATATGATGAATAAAAAAGCTCAAGAATTATGTATGAAAGATACTCATTTTTCTAATACAAATGGTTTACCTATTGCAGATCATTATACATCAGCTCATGATATAGCTTTAATGTCTAGAGAACTATTAAAACATGAAGCTATAAATAAGTATTTAACAACTTGGATGGACAAAGTTGTTGTTGGGAAAAAACAAGTAACTGTAGGTCTTGCAAATACTAATAAAATGATTAAACACTATCAAGGAGCAACAGGAGTTAAGACAGGATTTACTCAAGAAGCAAAATATTGCTTAGCTGCATCTGCCAAAAGAGGAGAAACTCATTTAATAGCAGCAACACTTGGAGCAGAAACATCTCCAGAAAGATTTAAAGATGCATCGAACTTATTAAATTATGGATTTGCAAATTATGAAAGTTTAAAACTATGTTCTAAAGATGATAATATGTCAACTTTAACTTTAGATAAAGCCGAAGATAACAAAGTAAACTTAGTTGCTAAGGAAGATTTAGCAGTTTTAATAAAAAAAGGTGGAAATAGAGATTTTACTAAAAAGGTAAAAGTAAATGAAAATCCTACAATACCTATTAAAAAAGGAACAGTTCTTGGACAAGTTGAAGTATATCAAGGCGATAAGCTAGTTGGAAAAGTTGATTTGGTAAATACTAAAGATATAAATAAAGCTAGCTACTTACAAATGTTACAAAGAGTAATCGATAACATGATATAATAAAAAAGAAGTCATATGACTTCTTTTTTTATTGAAAATATTTGGAATTTAAATAATCAAAATACTATATAAATACTTTGATTATAATTTTATATATTGGTATAATAGTATTAAAATTGTAATTTAGGAGAGAGAAAAGAAATATGAATTTTGCAACGATTTTAAGCGATATATTAATAAGAATAGTAGCTATAGCTGTTGCTATATCAGTACATGAATTTGGACATGCATATTCAGCACACTTGTTAGGTGATGACACCGCAAAAATGTATGGTCGAATGACCTTAGATCCAGCTAAGCATATAGATCCTATTGGGATTTTAATGATGCTTATATTTAGAATAGGTTGGGCTAAGCCAGTTCCTGTAAATTCAAGCAACTTTAAAAATTATAAAGTTGGAAATGTTATAGTATCGTTAGCAGGGGCTATTGGAAATATACTTGCAGCTATAGTTTGTGTAATAATAATGAAGCATGTTAATATGGAAGCTATTAGAGATATAGCATCAGTTACAATGATGTATAATATATCATTTGCTGCATTTAATTTACTTCCTATACCACCACTAGATGGATGGGGTGTTATATCACCATTTATACCATATAAATATAATGAGTTTATCTATAAGTTTGAGAGTATGAGTTATCCGATATTATTACTTTTAATATTTACAAATTTATACTCTATAATAATATCTCCAATATTTAACTTTATATGGGGAATAGTACAAATGTTTTATAAAATAATGTAGTTAAGAGGTAGAAGATGAAATATAATATACAATTACAAGTATACGAAGGTCCTCTAGACTTACTATATGACTTGATTTCTAAGCATAAAATAGATATTAAAGATATATCTATAATAGATATAACTAAACAATATTTAAATTATTTAGAGATGTTAGAAAAAATGGATTTAGAAATAACAAGTGAGTTTATAATAATGGCATCTAAGCTTTTAGAAATAAAGTCAAAATACTTATTATACAAACAAAAAGAAGATGAAGAAGAAGATCCAAGATTAGAACTTATGGAACAGTTAGAGGAATATAAGAGATTTAAGGTAGCGGCTGAAAATCTAAAAGATAATGTAAACTATATAAATGAATTATATTATAGGACTAAAGAAGAAATAGTAATAGATGAAAAATTAGATTTAGAGTCAATATCAATAGAAGCTATAAAAAATATACTTCCTCGTATATTAAAAGTAAGAAAGCAAGAAGAGGAAATAAGTGATGATAAATTAAAAACAATTGTTAGAACAAAAATTATTTCTGTAGAAGAAAAAATAAATTATATAAGAAATATAATCAACAAAGAAGATGAAGTTAGATTTACAAAAATAATAAAAACAAGTGATAAAAATGAAGTTATAGCTACTTTTTTATCAATTTTAGAATTAATAAAAGGTAAAGAAATAGTAGTAGAGCAAGACATATTCTTTGATGATATATTAATAAAGAAAAATGCTGAGAGGTAAGTATGAGACGTGAAGATATAAAAAATATTATAGAAGCTGTTATGTTTGCATACTCAGAACCTATAACAATAGAAGAATTAAATAATATTATAAATGAAGAACTTTCACGAAAAGAAATAGAAATAATGTTAAATTCATTAATTGATGAGTATAAGGAAAATAACAGAGGAATACAAATAATACGATTAGAAAATAAGTATCAAATGACTACTAATAAGGATTATTCTGAGTTTATAAAAAAGGTACTAGAACCTAAGAAAAAGAAGAGTCTAAGTCAAGCAACATTAGAAACACTTACAATTATAGCTTATAAACAACCAATAACTAAAGTTGAGATAGAAGAAATAAGAGGGGTCAAGTGTGATAGAGCTGTCCAAGTACTTTTAGAGAATGAACTTATAAAAGAAGCTGGAAGACTTGAAAAGATAGGAAAGCCTATAATATATAAGACTACAGATGAATTTTTAAAATTACTTAGTATAGAAACACTGGAAGATCTACCTCCATTAGAGGAAAATCAAGAGCCTAAAACTAAAGATAAATAAGATAAATGTGCTTAATTATAAAATTAAATTTTATAATTAAGCACATTTTTTATTTATCTAAAACTACAAATATTGATTTGTATAAATATATGACTATTTATTAATTCCTAAAAAGGAAAAAATTTTAATAGCAAGTATATATAATTATTTTTTAGAAGATAATATTACTATGAGATATAATGGGATATTTTTAATTACTGTTTTAATTTTAATTATTTTTACAGCTGTATTGATGTTTAAATTCATAAAATCATCAATAGATATAATTATTACTAGCGAGGTAAATAATAATGACATAAATGTAAATTTGAATATTAAGTATATATTTAATTTAATAAATATAAAAATACCTATTTACCCCTTAAATAAAGGTAAAGTAAAAAAAGATAAAAAGAAAGGTAAAAATAAGATAAAAAATAAAAATAGTAAGATAAACAAAAAATCTATAGAATTATATGATATAAGAAATATACTTAATTTAATATTTAAAGTAAAAATAGAAGAGATATATAGTTATATTAGCTTTGGAAATGAAAATATTATTTTTACAAGTTTCATATATGTATTTATAAATACTATATATGGAAATATTATAAATATATTTACTCCTAATAAAATTTACTTAAATATTACACCTGACTTTACAAAAAATTATATAAAAGGAAATTTCAAAATACATATAAAACCAACTATTAAGGATATTATAAATATATCTATAGTGATGATTAAAATTTATAAGAAAGCTAAAATAAATAAAAGAATAAAAAAGGATGGTGGAATAAGTGAGATCAACAGGGTCAATACAAAGTCTTATGGAAAAAACATTTGAAACTATAAAAGGTTCAATTGATGCGAATACAATAATAGGAGATCCTATAAGAACGGAAACAACAGTAGTAGTTCCTATATCTAAAGTTACTATAGGATTTGGTATAGGTGGAGGAGAGTATTCTAAAGGGTATGATGATACTAAAAAAAATATAGACGAAAAAGTAGATACAAATTTTGCAGGTGGTAGTGCGGGTGCTATTTCAATACAACCTGTAGCATTTGTAGTAGTTGAAAATGGAGAAACTAGGCTTATGAGTTTAGATAATAGCATGAATATGGTAGATAATATATTGGCGGTAACACCAAAGGTAATTGAGAAAATTCAAAATTTATCAAAGGCAGATGAAAAAGAAAAAAGGAAGAAGTAATACATATCTACAGGCTATAGTTCATGGCCTGTAGATAGTTTTTTTTGAAAAATGAAATTATAAATTTACTTCCTGCTGGATAATATGTATAATATACTTAAAAACTTACGTATTTAGCTTTTTAGTATTTAACTTTTAGAATGAAACTATTTTAATAGATAATAGTATGTATATGTAGTATAATATAAAATAACATTAAAATAGATAGCGAATTAATACAAAAGTATAAGACTTAGATTTTGAGGTGATGTTATGGATAACAGAAAAATTTCTGCTATAATGATGGAAAATATGACTTATTTTACACATTTAATAAAAATAGTAAATGATGAAAGAAATACAATAGAAAAGGTTCTAACAGAAAGACAGTTTTATGCTTTAGTTAGTATAAGAAAACATAAAAAGATAGAACTTAAAAACTTAAGTAAAGATTTATATGTTTCAACATCAAGTTTATGTATCCTGTTAAATAAATTAGTAGATCAAGGTTATGTATACAGAGAGGAAGATTCAAAGGATAGAAGAAATACTTTCTATTGCATAACAGAAAAAGGGAATGAAATTGTACAAGAAGAAATAGAAAAGTTTTTAGCTATTGTAAGCAGTAAAGTAGACAAATTAACTGAAGATCAAAAAGAAATTTTATTTAATTGCATGATAGAAGCTAAGCCAATAATAAAAGCATTATTTTAACTAAAAAAGCTACACATTATATGAAAACATATAATGTGTAGCTTTTTTAGGTTAAATTTATAATATTTATTTAAGTAAAAATAAAATTTTACAATTTATTAAATTGTGCTATAATTTAAAGTAGCCTAAGATTTTTATTTTCTTCTTACACTAAATGAAAATAGAAATTTTTATGCTCGCTAGTAATAGCGAGCTTTTTTTATATTTAATAAATTTATTACAAAATTTACAATTTAAAAACTTTATTGATTAAATGTCATCTTTTAAACTTAAAATTAAAGTTATCCCTATCAAATACGAAGACTGGGATATAAATGAAAGTAGTAAGAAATATAAAACTTATTATACTAAAATAATTAATATTTGAAAAACTGTAGCAATAGTTAGCATTTGTGAATTTATTCAATATAAATATAGATGTAAAGTAAATAAAACATATTATTAAGTTGTCTTTTATAGCGCTTTTGCTTATTTTAAATTTTCTTACTTCAACCATATATACGTTTGCATAAAGTAATATAGCTTTAGAAAATATGAATAAAAAATGAAGTATATTAGGAAATCTATATGGTATGTTTTGGAAAAAAACAATCTCGCCAATAGAACAAACTAAACTCCAAGAAAAAAATACATTAAATAATTGATATTGTTTAAAAAATAAGATAGCAATACATATGTACGCACAAAATCTACTTGCACTTATAGGAAGTGACGTTAGTACATCATATCCACCCATAGATATAATTGAAACTTGTTCAAACACTATTTCTAGTATTATTAATCCACATATTATTTTTTCAACAATATAGCTATACGGAAGTAAATTATTAGTAAGCTTAGGACAAATATACATAAAAATAGAAAAAACTAAAAGTATAATTAGATGTTCTTTAGAAAAAATAAATGCATTTTCCATAATATTCTCCCCTAAAAATTAAAAAATTTTTGTATGTAATATTTTATATGTATAAATATAGCACAAAATTAAAAAGTAACCTTTTTATATATTATAGTATATTTGAATCAAAGAAAAATAGAATAAGTAAAAATATATAAAGTAAAAAAGCTAGTGTAACAAAATAGAGTTTAAATAATAAATTAATAATATATGCTTTAAGACATTTGAAAAAATCATTTTAAGGAAGTGGATAAATTGAAAAAAGCTAATAATCAATTATGTGCTGATGCAGGGAGCAAGTATTGTCCATGTCATCTTGCATACTCAGGGAACTGTATAAAATGTCCAATTACACGAGGTGAAAAAGTTTGTGATTGCTTATGGCAAGGAGTGTGTATTTACAATGAATTACAACATAATAAAAATATTCCTGTGTGTGAAAGAAAAGAGACTCTTTGTAAAATCAATGAAGTAAAGGAGTTAAGTAATGAAACTTTTTTGATAAAAATAAGTGTACCAAAATCTATGTTAATAGATTTATGTAGTCCAGGTGCATTTGTATTAATAAAGAGTAAGGATAGAAGTAGTGATATATTTAATACTCCAATATCGGTTATGGATGTAGATTTTGAAAACTCAATTTTAGAAGTTGTAATCAAGTCTAGAGGAATTAAGACAAAAAATATAATAGACTTTGAAGACGTTTGGGTAAAAGGTCCATACTTTAACGGTATATTTGGAATAAAACAAATTAAGAGTGCGTACCAAAAAAACACACTTGTAATATTAAATGGATTATCACAAGTGAATTCTATTAATGTAGTTAAAAGATTATTAGAAAATAAAAATAATGTAGTGGTATTTATTAATAATCAGGCTATAATACTAGAAGTCATAATTGAAAAACTAAAAGAGTTAGGTGTAAATATCCAAAGTACTGATTTAAATGAAGACAGAGATTTTTTAATAGACTATATAAGAAGAAATAATGTAGAGTTTGTATATAGTGGAGGTGCAGATTTATTCAACAAATATATAATGGATATTGTAGACTCAGTTGATCAAAATATAGATTTAGCTATTTCAAATAGTAACCTAATATGTTGTGGAGAAGGTATTTGTGGAGCATGTACAATAGAAGTAAATGGCAAGAAAATTAAATCATGTAAAGCACAAGTTGATAGTAGAGCTTTTTTAAATTCTAAGAATTTATAGGGGGAATAGATATGCCAAAAGTTGTTGTAATTGGCGGTGGATGGGCAGGATGTGCATCTGCCATATCTGCTAAAAAAGCAGGTGCTGATGTTGTTATACTTGAAAAGACAGACTTGTTATTAGGACTAGGGAACGTTGGGGGAATAATGAGAAACAATGGTAGATTTACAGCTTGTGAAGAAGCAATAGCATTAGGTGCTAGTGAATTATTTGAATTAACAGATAAATATTGCACTCATGAAAATATAGATTTTCCTGGGCATGAACATGCAACAATTTATAATGTAACAAAAATAGAAAAACCTGTTAGAGACAAAATTATAGAAATGGGAATAGAAATTAAATTTTTCAGTAGGGTTGTAGACGTTGATATGCAAGATAACAAAATAAATGCCGTTATACTTGAAAATGGAGAAATTATAGAAGGGGATTCTTTTGTAGAAACAACAGGATCGACAGGTCCTATGGGTAACTGTGCTAAATATGGAAATGGATGCGCTATGTGTGTTTTAAGATGTCCTTCCTTTGGAGGTAGGGTAAGTATAAGTTCTAGATGTGGTATTGAAGATATGCTAGGAAGAAGAGGAAATGGGGATCCTGGAGCATTCAGTGGTTCTATGAAGCTATTAAAAGAATCATTAAGTGAAGCTATTCAAAAAGAATTAAATGAAACTGGTCGTGCTGTTATACCTTTACCTGAAGAATTTATAAACGAAGAAAAGCTAGATATTAAAGTCTGTCAACAATATGCATTACCGGCTTTTGCTAATAACTTAGTTTTAATTGATACAGGTCATGCAAAATTAATGAGTCCATTTTATAATTTAGAAAAATTAAGAATGATACCAGGATTTGAAAAAGCGATAATTGTAGATCCTTATGCAGGTGGTAAAGGTAATTCAATAAGATATTTATCTGTAGCTCCTAGGGACAATTATATGAGAGTTAAGGGACTTAGTAATCTATTTGTTGCTGGTGAGAAATCAGGATTCTATGTAGGGCATACAGAAGCTATCTGTACAGGAAGTCTAGCTGGACACAATGCAGCTAGAAATAGCATAGGTATGTACTTATTACAACTACCTACAAATCTTTTAATAGGAGATTTTATAGCTCATTCTAATAGTGAAATGCATAAACCAGAAGGTGATACTTTAAGATTCACTTTTGCAGGAAGTATATATTTTAATAGAATGAAAGAATTAGGTTTTTATACTATAGATAAAAAAATTATATCAGATAGGGTTAAAAAAGCTAGCTTAGAAGGTATCTATAATAAACAAATAATTAAATAATTAAAAAGGTTAGGCATTAGCCTAACCTTTTTATGTTACAAAACGATATTTCAAATTGACCTTGTCAACATATTATGCTATTATGAATATCTGTAAAATATTAACAATATTAGTTTTGGAGGGGACAGAAGATGGCATATCAATGGTCTAGTGATTTAGAAACAGGTAACATGCAAATTGATACAGAGCATAAGGCACTTATAAAAGCAATAAATGATTTATTAGATGCTTGCAATGGTGGAAAAGGAAGAGCAGAAGTAGAAAAAACAGTAAACTTTTTATCATCTTATACAAAAACTCATTTTGCTCATGAAGAAGTATTACAACAAAAATATAAGTATCCTGATTATAATAATCACAAAAAATTCCATGAAGGGTTTATAGCAACTGTTGAAAGTATACGTGAGAAACTTTTAGCAAATGGACCAAGCATTGCTTTAGTTGGGGAAGTAAACCTTAAAGTAGGGGATTGGTTGATTAGACATATAAAAAGAGAAGATGTTAAAGTTGCATCTCATATAAAAAATAATACTAAATAATAAATAAGAGTACATTATATTTGCTAGATTGATTTTACTTATATGTAAAGTATTTACATAAACAATTTAATAAAATAATAGATAAAGTAAGCCACTATAAAATAAATTTATGAATTTTATAGTGGTTTTTTTTATATTATCTTAGTGAAGTTAAAATTTAAAAGTTTATCAATTGTACTAATGGCAAAAATAGTTATTATGTAAATTTAAAAATGAAAATAAATACTAGTCATATTAAAGAGGAAAACGTTAAATTGAGTCGAATATAAAAATAAAAATTAAAAAGGAGTGTATATATATGAGCATTAATGAAGCAAACTATAGAATGTTTGAAATATATGCTAGGGAATATAAAAAAAATATAAAAGAAAATAATGAAGACCAAATTTTAAATATAGAATATAAAATGAATGAAATAAGTGAAGAACTTACGAATTATACAAAGGAGTTTTGTAAATTAGATATAGAGTTTTATAAAAATAGCAAGGAACTACCAGATCCCATAAAGTACTTTATGGAAAATGGAGAAATACTAGAACCATATGAATATATAAATAATACTTGTTGGGAAGGGTTTTGGAAAAAATGTAGTGGAAAAGATTTAGAATATTTTATGTCTTATCTAGAATATCCAATAATATATCCTAAGCATGAAAACTATTTAGATAATGATAAAAATTTAATTAAAGTGTTTAAAAAAGAAACTGGTTTTTCAAAGATTCCATATGGAATAAAATGTGCACAGGTTATTAATGAAAAATATTTTAAATAGAAAGATACTGTAAAGTTTTTCCTAATCTTACCGTAATATGTTAATTATAATGTTTATTTATATAATAGCATTTTAATAAGTATATAAATAGTTGGATAGTTTTTATAAGATAAAATATTAATTAAATATTTATGCGGATAAGAGGGGGAGTAAGATGAATAAAAAAATAGCCCTAGCGACATTAGCTATGATACCTATGGCAGTAAATAACGTGCATGCATCAGGTCAAACAGGAATAGTTACAACAAATTCATTGAATGTTAGAAGTGGACCAGGGACTAACAATTCAGTATTATTTAATGTTAAAAAAAATGAAAAAGTGTATATAAATGAAACATCTAATGGATGGCATAAAATAAAAAATAATTCAGGAAAACAAGGATGGGTATCATCTACATATATAAAGATACAAAATGAAAGTAGTTCTAATAACTCAAATCAATCAAGTAATAGCACTTCATCAAAACAAATGAAGGTAAATACGGATAACTTAAATATGAGAAGTGGAGCTGGTACTAGTTATAGGATAATAATGAAGTTAAAAAAAGGAACAGTAGTGGATTTATTATCTCAAAGTAATGGGTGGGCAAAAATAAAATATGATGGAAGGTTGGGGTATGTTTCTATACAATACTTAAATGAGTATCAGTCTCAAAGTTCGAATAATATTAATACAACAACTAAACAAGTTAATACAGATAGTTTAAATGTTAGAAGTGGACCTAATACAAGTTACTCTGTAGTTGGAAAACTAAAAAAAGGTGAAAAAGTAAAAGTTCTATCAGAAAGTAATGATTGGTCAAAAATAGATTATAAAGGAAAAATATCATATACATCAAGTAGATATTTAAGTAATGTATCTTCGCAACCTACAAACCCAACACCAAAGCCAGATGAAAAACCAGAAGGCATAAAAGTAAATAAGATTGTAAATATAAGTTCACTAAATGTTAGAAGTGGACCAGGTACAAATTATTCTAAGGTTGGAACTTTATCAAAAGGTGAAAAAGTAGGTATAATGTCAGAAAGTAATGGTTGGTCAAAAATAGATTTTAAAGGTAAAGTGGCTTATACATCAAGTCAATATCTAAGTAGTGAAAATACGCAAGTGCCACCAACACAGCCAGACACAAATCCTGGAACAAATCCAGGAGGGGATTCATCTACGAATGTGAATGGTGCAACAATAAATAATAAATCTTTAAATTATACTTTAGAAGATCATGTAGTGGCTCAATTAGAGAGATCAAGTGTTGGAGCAAATGTTATAGATTCATCTAAGCCGAGAAGTAGTCAAGTAATGACTACGTTTATGATGAGAGAAGCAAGAGGATTTATTCCAGCAGAGAGAAGTGATTTAGAATATTTCTTAAATCCAGATAATTTTAAAAATAGTTCTAAAGGTATGATGCAATTTTTAAGATTAGATACTTATAAAGGTGGAATATCTGCTAGCGAATTAAATTCATATTTAAATTCACTATCTCCAGCTTCATCTGGTACCAATGTATTTTATAACCAAGGACAAGCATTTATAAATGCAGCACAAAGATATAATATAGATCTTGTATATCTTGTTTCACATGCAATGTGGGAGACTGGTTATGGAAAATCAACTCTTTCACAAGGGCAAACCATAACATCTTATAAAGGTCAGTCATTATCTAAATCTGTTACAGTTTACAATTTCTTTGGAATAGGGGCAATAGATAAAAGTGCAAATGTATCAGGTGCAGAAGCAGCATACTCTAATGGATGGACTAGCATAGAAGCTACTATAGATGGTTCTGCGGCATGGATAGCTCAAAATTATATAAGAAGTTCTAAGTACAATCAAAATACTATATATAAAATGAAATTTAACTATGATTATACATGGCATCAGTATGCAACCGATGTAAACTGGCCAAATGGAATATCAGGAATAATGGTTAAATTAATGGACATGTATGACACAAGTAGTAATCTAATATACGAGATTCCAAATTATAAAAAATAATAAAAAAAGCTAACATATCTAATGTTAGCTTTTTTATTTAATTATAGTAAATATTTTAAAGTATTATTAGTGATAAATAGAGTATTTAATTTATTAAATTAAGGTAAAAATGAAATATTATGTAACTAATAAAATGTATAGAAATAATTGATACATACAACTTATTTTATAGAATATAACTATTTGAATATTTATACTTAATACTGTAAAATATGCTCTGAATTGAGACGTTCTATAAAAAAAGGGGAGAAATGTATGAAATATATAATAAATAAAGATGAAATGACTCCAAAAGAAAGAATGAAAGCTTTTGGAGAAGGAAAAGCAATTGATAGAATACCATGTTCACCTTTTCTTGGGGAAAGCGTTGCGCCTACATTTGGTCATACAATATATGATTATAATCATTCTATAGATGTGCTTGTAGATGTAGCTGTAAAAAGTTTTGAAACATTTAGGCCAGATAGTATAGGCTTTGGACCGGGGCTTCAAGGAATACCAGAGGCCATGGGAAGTGAAGTTATGTTTCCTTTAAATAACACACCTTATATTAACAGACCAGCAATAAATGATTATAGTGAAATAGGAAAATTAAGCCCTATAGATCCTTATAAAGACGGCAGAATACATTATTTTTTAGAAGCGCTTAAAATAACTAAAGATAAGTTAGATAATGAAGTCGGTGTAGGAACATCAGTAGGAGGGCCTTTCACAGTAGCTTCATTTTTAAGAGGAACAGATAAGTTTTTAAGAGATTTAACTAAAAATAAAGAAATGGCCCATCAACTTTTAGAAATTTCAACTCAAAGTGTTTTAAATTACATAGATGCAGCTTGCGATATAGGTTTAACTCCAGGAATTGCAGAACCAAATGCATCTTGTACAATGATAAGTTCAAGAAATTTTGAAGAATTTGCTAAACCGTATTTAAAAAGATGTATGGATAGGATTATAGAAAGAACAGGCGGAGGGTCAACTCTTCATATATGTGGAAAAACAAAAAAAGTATGGGGGCATATGGTAGATATAGGTATATCTAATTTAAGCTTAGATAATGTTGATGATATAGGCGAGTTAAAAGAAGCATATGGAGATAAAGTATGCGTAATCGGAAATGTAGACCCTGTTGAAACAATGTTAAGAGGTAGTATAGAAGATGTATATAAAGAAGCAAGAGAATGTATAGTTAAGGCACACGATAGCCAAAGAGGATTTGTACTAAGTACAGGTTGTGATGTTCCAATAGGAACAGATCCCAAAAATATAATAGCTCTTATGGATGCAGCAAGAATATTTGGATCAAGTAAAGTAAATATAAATGAATTGTAAGGGGAGATATAAATGTCAAATTTAAAAGAAGAACTATTAAAGAAACTAGCAAGTTGTGTTGTAGAAATGGAAGACGAAGAAGTAATAGATATAGCAAACGAATATGTAGAAAATGAATTTGAAGCATATGAAGGTATATCAAAAGGATTAGCAGCAGGTATGGAAGAAGCAGGTAAGTTATATGAAGAAGAAGAGTATTATATACCAGAGCTTCTATTATGTTCAGATGCTATGTATGAAGGCATTAATATACTAAAGCCACATCTAAAAAAAGATTCAACAAAAGATTCATATAAAGCAGTAGTTGGAGTTGTAGAAGGAGATACTCATGATATAGGAAAAAACTTATTTAAGATAATGTTAGAGACCTCTGGATTTGAAGTATATGATTTAGGTAGAGATGTTCCTTGTGAGGAATTTATAAATAAAGCAAAAGAGTTAAATGCTGATTTAATTGGATTATCAACACTTATGACAACAACTATGGATAATATGCAAAAAATAATAAATATGCTAAAAGAAGAAGATATAAGAGATGAATTTGTAGTTATGGTAGGTGGAGGACCTATATCTCAAAGTTTTGCAAATAAAATAGGTGCGGATGGATATGCACATGAGGCATCTAAGGCTTCTAAACTTGCGAAAGAATTAATAAATAAGAAAAAAGCCACTATAAAAGAGGTGGTATAATGACTGAAAAAGAAAGACTATATAAAGTTTTAAAGGGTGAAAAGGTAGATAGAAAACCATGTATATGTCCTGGTGGGATGATGAATATGATAGTAGAAGACATTATGGACATTGAAAATGTATTTTGGCCAATGGCCCATAGTGATTCAGAAATGATGGCAAATTTAACGCTAGGAATGTACAAAAATGGTGGATTTGAAAATTTTGGAGTTCCATTTTGCATGACTGTAGAAGCAGAATGTATGGGGGCTGATGTATATATGGGGACTAAAGTCACGGAGCCTAGAGTTGTAAAATACCCAATAGAATCTGTTTCGAATTGGATAGAATTAAAACAAATTGATGTAAATACGGCAAGAGCAAAAACAGTAATAGATGCTATAAAAATTCTAAAAGAAAAAAATAATGATATTCCAATTGTAGCCAACTTAACAGGACCAGTAAGTTTAGCATCTTCTCTTATGGAACCTATGACATACTACAAAGAGCTAAGAAAGAAAAAAAATGAAGCACATGAATTTATGGACTTTGTTACAGAAAATCTTATAGAATTTGGTAAAGCACAATTACAAGCTGGAGCCGATGTTTTAACAATATCAGATCCAAGTGGTACAGGAGAGATATTAGGAGCTAAAACATTTAATGAATTTGCAACTCCATATTTAAATAAAATAATAGATAACTTAAAGCCTTATGCACAAGGTGGAACTATTATACATATATGCGGAAAATTGAAAAGTATATATAATGAATTAAATGATTTACATAGTGATGCAATAAGCTTTGACTCTATAACAAATGCAAAACAAGTTGTTGAAAATGTACATGGAAAAATTATTATGGGTAATGTGAGCACATTTGCAATTGAAAATGGAACTGAAGAAAGTTTAAAAAATATTTCTAATCAATGCTTAAATAGTGGAGTAGATATATTATCTCCAGCTTGTGGAATAGGGGTAAGAAGTAAGCTAAATAATATAAAGGTTTTAGTAGAATGTGCAAAACAATATAGTAATTAAAAAGAGGTACATATGAATTATTTACATATAAACAATAAACAATATAAATTTACACAAGGAAAAAGTCTTTTAAGTATAATACAAGAAAATAATTTAGGAATGGAAAGCCCCTGCGGAGGAAAAGGAACTTGTGGCAAATGTAAAATAAAAATAATAGATGGAAATATAAATGATTTGGCACAAGAAGAATTAAAATTTTTAAATGAAGAAGAGATAAGAAATAATATAAGATTAGGGTGTTTAGTATATCCAAAAGGAGATTTAAAAGTAGAATTTATAAACAATGAAATAGAAAAACATAAAATATTAACAGAAGGGTATATGCCTGATTTTAAAAAATCGCCAGTTCTTACAAAAAAGGTATATAAATTAAATAAACCCACGTTAGAAAATAATTTATCATTAGAAAATATTTTAAATGCTCAAGGGATAAAAATAAATAACAATTACCAAGTTTTAAAAAATTTACCAAATATTTTTGAAAATGATGAATGTAGCGTTATATATTTAGATGATAAATTAATCGGAATAGAATGTAGAGATACTAGTGAGCATTTATACTCAGTGGCTTTAGATATAGGAACAACAACAGTAGTTGCATCTCTTATAGACTTAAATAAACAATGCGAAATTGATTGTGAAAGTGATATAAATCCTCAAAAAGAATATGGATTAGATGTTTTATCAAGAATAAACTTTTGTAAAATTAATGAAAATGGGCTTGATATATTAAATAAAGTATTAATAGATTGTATAAATGATTTAATAAATAAGCTATGTGAAAAAAATAATATAAAGAAAGAAAATATATATGAATTAGCTGTAGCAGCAAACACAACAATGATGCACACACTTATTAAAATTAATCCAGAATCAATAGGAAGAGCACCATATTCACCTGTATTTTTAAGCGGCAAAAGTATAAATGCAAATGATTTAGGAATAAGTATATCTTCATTTGGCAAAGTTTATTTATTACCTGGTGTATCAAGTTACATTGGTGCTGATATTGTAGCGGGAGTTTGTGTCTGCAATTTGCAAAAAACGGATAAAAATATTTTATTTATAGATATAGGTACAAATGGAGAGATAGTTTTATCTAAAAAATCAAACCTAACGTCATGTTCATGTGCGGCAGGGCCAGCATTAGAAGGAATGAATATAAGTTGTGGAATGAGAGCGGGAGATGGAGCTATTGAAAATATAAAAATTGGTGATTTAATAGAAAAGAAAGTAATAGGAAACAAACAAGCTAAAGGTATATGTGGTAGTGGAATAATAGATGCTATAAGTGAAATGGCTAGACTAAAAATTATAGGCAAAACAGGGCGAATACAAAAAAGAGAATCTATTGAAAATGATGATACCTTAAAACACCTAAGTGAAAATATAGTAGATGAAAATAAAAAGAGAAAATTTATGTTAGATATTAACAATCCAATATTGGCAATAACTCAGGAAGATATAAGACAAGTACAATTAGCTAAGGGTGCTATATTATCTGGATTTTATGCTTTATTGAAAACTATGGATATAGATATAAAAAGTTTAGATGAAGTTATTATTGCAGGTCAATTTGGTAAGCATCTTAGTGTTGATAGCTTAGTTGGAGTAGGTATTATACCTAAGGAGCTTAAAGATAAAATTAAGTACATAGGAAACTCTTCAAAAACAGGAGCTATAATGACATTGCTTTCTAGGGATGTAAGATATGAGATGGAGAAAATTGCAATGGATATAAGTTATTGTGAATTATCAACAGAAGAAGGATATGAAAGACTTTTTACAGATTGTTTAAAGTTCTAAAGGTGAAATAAATGATAGATTTAGATATAGTTTCAGGTTTTTTAGGATCGGGAAAGACAACATTAATTAAAAAATATTTAGAAGCTTATAAAAATGAAAAAATAGTTGTTATAGAAAATGAATTTGGGAAAATCGGTATAGATAAGGATATTATAAAAAAAGATGGACTCGAAATAATAGAACTTCAAAATGGTTGCATATGCTGTAGCATGAAACTAAATTTTAAAGATACTATTTTAAAGGTAATTAATGACTTTAATCCTGAAAGGATAATTATAGAGCCAACAGGAGTGGCGATGTTAAATGAAATAGTATCTATGGTTAGTAGTGAAGAAATTAAAGCAAATTGTAAAATAAGTTCTTTGATAACTGTATTAGATGCTATAAATTATTTTGATTACATAGATAGCTTTGGAGAATTTTTTGAGGACCAAATTTTAAATGCTAATTTAATATTACTTAGTAAAACGAAAAATTTAAAACAAAATGAAATAAATAATATTACAAACTCTTTAAAACAATTAGATAAAAACTTAAACATATTAATTGAAGATTGGGATAAAATTTCGATAAAAAACCTTAAAAATGAATGCAATCTAAATAGCTTAAAATATAAAAATAAAGAAAATAAATATGAAAGTATTGATTTAAGTATGAATGAAATAAGTACTATATCTTTTTCAGATTTTAAAATTAAAGACGTAGAAAAACTGAAAGAGCTATTTGATAATTTTAAAAATAAAGAATATGGTGAAATAATAAGAGCAAAAGGTTTTTTTAAAACTTTATCAGGAAATGTTTTGGAATTTAATTATGTAAATGGAATTCTGGATATTTGTAATAGCGATGTAGATACTAATTCAAAAATGTGTATTATAGGAAAAAAACTAGAAAAAGAAAAACTCATAAAAATTTTAAATAAGGTACGAATTCGTGGGCGCTATAAAGCATAGAGCTAATGTAGTGGCTTAAGCAAATCAAATTTTTATTAGGAGAAAGCTATGAAAAATATATTTAAATGCAATCAAAATGATAATGAAAATATACCTATAGATATTATAGATAATACTGATTTGAAATTTCCACAAATACATACAAACTCAAAAGACATAGCTTATATATCACAAAAATTAAAATTATATAAAAATGATAGTTTATGTAAAGTTCCATTTTGTACTACTGTTGAAGCTGAAGCAATGGGCGCTAATATAAAGTTGGGTGATGAAGAAAACTGCCCTAGAATAAGCAATTATGCATATAAAGATATAAATGAATTATTAAACATAGAAAATATAAACTTAGAAAGAGGAAGAATTAAAGAAGTTTTAAATTCTATTTCTATTTTAAAAAGCAAAGGAGAAACAGTGGTATTAAATATATGTGGTCCTTTTACAATTTTAGCTTTATTAATAGATTCTAAATATATTTATAAAGCTTTGAGAAAAGATAAATCTACCATAGAAAATATTCTCGATAAAATAGAAAATAATATAGTTGAATATGCAAAAAAAGCAATAGAGAATGATGCAGATATAATTTCTTATAGTGATCCAATGTCATCAATTGAAATAGTAGGACCTAAAGTATATAAAGAAATAGTAGGAAATACAACAATAAGGACTCTAGAGAAACTAAATAACTCTATAAATAGTAGTGTAATACACCTTTGTGGAAAGGTCTCTACAAGTTTGCAAAGCTATGAAAAATTGGAAGTTGAGGAGATTAAATATGATTCAGATTTAAAATATGGAGAGGCTATATATATTTTATTAGAAAATAAAAATGAAGAGAATCTTTTTATAGGACATAATTGTATGAAAAAAACTCCTCATATATTAGATAAGCCTTTAATTTATAAAATTAAAATTAATTAAAAAAAGTGTCTCTCAATGATTTTAATCATTAATTGAGACACTTTTTTTAGATGATTTAAGCTGAGTACTGTCTACGCTTAAAGAAAATATCAAGATGGTGCTCTTTAACAATATTTTTAAGATTTCCAAAATTATAAGTAGCTAATGCATATTCTTTCATCTTATTAAACAAAAACTCTTCCTTAGGGTTTTCAAAATTAACTATAGTTTTAGCAATATCCCAGGCTTTAGATTCTCTATTTATTAAATTTTTTTTTAGATCAATCACGCAAGATTCTAGTTCGATAGGTATATTTCCTTTATGAAAGTCATTTGTATCTATATCAATATTATATTCAACTAGTTTATCAATAAGATTTGATAAAATTAAAGTATATTCTTCTTTTGACTTATAGATATCTGGATCAAGTATATGACCAACTTCGTGTGAAATAACAAATTTAGCTATAGATGATATAGAAGAAGGACTTATAATTATACAATTTTCATTAGAGTTTACAAATGTAAAAAAATTATAGCAAAATGATAAAAAACCAGATCTAGAAGATAAAACAAATTTTATCCTAGGTAATGCGCATATTGGCACGTTGCTATATTTAGAGTAATAAAGAAAAACTCTTTTATCTATATTAAGATTAGATACAGATCTTTTCAAAAGTTTTTTTTCTCCTAAATCTTTATAATAAAATGCTATTTTTCTATATCTATTTGAATCAAAAGAAGTCATGCTAACACCGCCTTACATTATAGTCTTTTAATATATTATTAAAAAAAACGTAATTTGTAGCTAATCCAATTAAAAATACATTAAAATAAATATAGAAGGGCATTGAAAATATATTACTTTCATTTGAATACTAAAAATATTATTGGTAAAAAAATAATATATAGGTTAAAATTAAATTTTATTAATTAGGCTATATATGTATGATATAATATTTATCATTCTTATTATTTAAAAATATCTATGGAATAAAAAATAGAAATATTAAATTAATAAGAAATTTTTTATGCTTACGGAATTTATGATACTTTAAAACATGTGGATAAGTCATGAAGTTTAGTAATGTCAACACCTTTGTGAAAGTAAAAAATGACATTTTTAAGCAACGGACGAAGTCGTTGGCGACAGGAGCGAAGCGACTTTTTTACGTGTAATAATTTAAAAAATTTAATATAGAACAATAAAAAATAAAAAATTATGTAGATTTTAAATGATATATTTAGTGTATAAAATCCAAGGAAGGAGGAATTTATGGAAAGTATAAAAGAATATCTTGATAAACTAGAAATAAATAATAACGTACTTTCAAAACAGTTAAAGGAAGTATATATAAGTAAAGTAACTTATTTTAAGGAAGATAAAATCGTATATTTTTATTTAATATCAAAAAGTATAGTATCGTACGAATTGTTAGATATATTTAGATATGAGTTAAAAGAAAGATTAGATTACTTTAGAGATATAAAGATAAAAATAAGATACACTGGCTTAGATAGGAAAAAAAATAAAGATATATTAAAAGTATATTGGACAAATGTTATATATATACTTAAACAGTTATGTCCGTCTATTGCAGGATGGTATAAACAAGTTGAATATTTATGCATAGATGATTTATTAAAAATAAAACTTCCAAAAGGACTATTTTATGAAAGACTTATGAAACAAAATTTAATACATGTTTTAAAAACAGTGTTAAGTGAAGAATTAGGTATGGATATAAATATTGAAATAGAAAGAGCTGTAGATGAAGAAGTTAATATAGAGAAAATAATTAGAAAGTCGGAAAAAATAGTAGAAGATAGAATTAAAGAACTAGAAATAAGTTCGAAACAAGAAGATACAGAGGATGAAGAAGCAGCGTACGTTATAAAAGATGAAGAGGAAGAAGAAGAATTAATATACGGTGAAAATGTAAATGCAATGCTTGAAAAAATAAATTCATTGAGCACTACATCAGGAACTGTTTGTATAATGGGAGAAGTATTTGACATTGAAGCTAAAGAACTTAGAAACGGTAAAATATTAATGATAGCTTCTGTAACGGATTATACGAGTTCAATAAGTTGTAAGCTTTTCTTAAATGACATGAATAAAGATAGTGTTCTTGATCATGTTAAAAAAGGATCATATTTAAAAATTAAAGGTGATGTAATATATGATACTTATCAAAGAGAACTTACAATGACTATAAGTGGTATAAGAGAAGAAGTTAAAGTAGAAAGACAAGATACATCAGATGAAAAAAGAGTAGAGCTTCATGCTCATACTCAAATGTCTTCAATGGATGCCATATGCCCTACAAAAAAATTAGTAGAAAGAGCGGCTAAATGGGGACATAAAGCAATTGCAATAACTGACCATGGTGTAGTTCAAGCATTCCCAGAGGCTATGGGAGCAGGAAAAGCAAATAATATAAAAGTATTATATGGGGTTGAAGGCTACTTAGTAGAGGATTCTGCTGAAATTATAGAGGATGCAAATGAAAAGCCACTTTCACAAAGTTTTATAGTATTTGATATAGAAACAACTGGTTTTTCAAATACAAATGATAAAATAACAGAAATCGGAGCTGTTAAAATAGAAGACTTTAAAGTTGTTGATAAATTTAGCGAACTTATAAATCCTCAAAGAGACATATCATATAAGATTCAAGAATTAACAGGTATAACTAATGACATGGTAAAGGACAAGCCAACTATAGAAGAAGTTTTACCTCAATTTTTAGAGTTTATAGGAGATAGTGTACTAGTTGCCCATAATGCAGACTTTGATATGAGTTTTATAAAAGAGAAATGCAAACAACAAAACTTAGAATTTACAAACAAAAGTGTAGATACATTAACCCTAGCAAGAGTACTACTTCCTGATTTAAAAAGACACAGATTAAATGTTGTAGCAAAAGCTTTAGGTGTTCCACTTTTAAATCACCATAGAGCTGTAGATGATGCTCAAGCTACTGCACTTATATTTATAAAATTTTTAGATATGTTGGTTAAAAAAGGAGCTAATACATTAGAAGAGGTAAATGAAGTTTTAGGTAAAATTGATTATACTAAGCTTGGAACAAATCATATAACATTAATTGCTCAAAATTATACTGGTCTTAAAAATCTATATAAGATAGTATCAGATGCTCATGTTAATCATTTTTATAGAGCACCTAGAATCCTTAGAAGCTTTTTAGAAGAGCATAGAGAAGGAATACTAATAGGTTCAGCTTGTGAAGCAGGGCAAGTGTTTAGAGCAGTTAAAAAGAATGTAAGTGATGAAGAAATGGCTAAAATAATAGATTTATATGATTATATAGAAGTAATGCCAATAGATAATAATAGATTTATGCTTGATAAAGGTGAAGTTGAGGATGAAGACGAACTAAGAGAGCTAAATCGTAAAATGGTAGAAGTGGCCAAGAAGTTTAAAAAGATACCAGTAGCAACAGGAGATGTTCATTTTTTAGATAAGCATGAAGCAGTACTTAGAAAAATACTTAAATATTCACAAGGATTTAAAGTTGATGATGAAGAAACTTATCTTCATTTTAGAACGACAAATGAAATGATGGATGAATTTATGTATTTAGGAGCTGAAACAGCTTATGAAATAGTAATATCAAATACTAATAAAATTGCTGACATGGTAGAAGACATAAAGCCTATACCTGATGGAACATTTCCACCAGAAATAGAAGGGTCAGATGTTGAGCTTAGAGAAATGTGTTATGCAAAGGCAAAAAGAATATATGGAGATCCTATTCCTGAAGTTGTTGAAAAAAGGCTAGAAAGAGAATTAAATTCAATCATAGGTAACGGATATGCCGTAATGTATATTATATCTCAAAAACTAGTTACGAAGTCTTTAAGAGATGGATACTTAGTTGGTTCTAGAGGTTCAGTTGGTTCATCATTTGCAGCAACGATGAGTGATATAACAGAAGTTAATCCACTTCCAGCTCATTATATTTGTGAGGATGAAAACTGTAAATACTCATATTTCTTTGAGATAGGTGAGTATGGTTCTGGAGTAGATTTACCAGATAAGGACTGTCCTAAATGTGGGAAACCTCTAAAAAAAGATGGACATGATATACCATTTGAAGTTTTCCTAGGATTTGAAGGAGATAAAGAACCCGATATAGACCTTAACTTCTCTGGTGATTACCAACCAGTAATACACAAATACACAGAAGATTTATTCGGGGAAGGATATGTTTATAGAGCTGGAACAATAGGTACAGTTGCTGAAAAAACAGCATTTGGATATGCAAGAAAATATGTAGAAGAAAATAATATACACGTTCCAAGTGCAGAGGTACTTAGACTTTCAAATGGATGTACGGGAGTTAAAAGAACATCAGGACAGCATCCAGGAGGAGTTATGGTTGTTCCTCATTATAAAGATGTATATGACTTTACACCAATACAGTATCCTGCAAATGATACTAGTTGTGGAGTTATAACAACACACTTTGATTACCACTCAATAAGTGGACGTATACTAAAACTTGATATACTAGGGCACGATGCTCCGACCATGATAAGGATGTTAGAGGATTTAACCGGAATAATAGCAACAGATATTCCATTAGATGACCCAGAAACAATGTCGCTGTTTACATCAACAGATGCATTAGGTGTAACACCAGAAGATATAAATTGCCCGATAGGATCACTTGCTATACCAGAGTTTGGAACTAAATTCGTTAGACAAATGTTACTTGATACAAAACCTACAACATTTGCAGCTTTAGTTAGAATATCTGGACTATCTCATGGTACCGATGTTTGGTTAAATAATGCCCAAGATTTAGTTGTTGCTGAAGTAGTTGGAATAGATGATGTTATATCAACACGTGATGATATAATGAACTACCTTATATTCAAAGGACTAAAGCCTAAAAATGCCTTCACTATAATGGAAAATGTAAGAAAAGGTAGAGGTTTAAAACCAGAACATATAGAAGAAATGCATGAAAATGATGTTCCAGAATGGTATATAGGTTCATGTCAAAAGATAAAGTACATGTTCCCTAAAGCCCATGCCGTAGCTTATGTTATGATGTCGTTTAGACTAGCATACTGTAAAGTTCATTATCCAGAAGCATTTTACGCAACATACTTTACAACTAAAGCGGAGGATTTTGATGCTGATTTAATAGTAAAAGGTCTACCTGCTATAAAATCTAAAATACAAGAAATAGAAGCACTTGGAAATGATGCAACGGCTAAAGAAAAAAATATGTTAACAGTACTTGAAGTAGCTTTAGAGATGTATGCAAGAAATATAAAAATACTTCCAGTTGATATATACAAATCAGATGCTACAAAATTCCAAGTTGCAGGAGAAAAACTACTTTTACCTCCAATGATAGCACTACAAGGGGTAGGAGAAAATGCTGCAATCAATATCCAAAAAGAAAGAGAAAATGGAGAGTTTATTTCTAAAGAAGAATTAAGAAAGAGAACTAAGATATCTAAAACAGTTGTAGAAACTCTAACGATTCATGGATCACTTGAGAATATGAGTGATGAAAATCAACTATCATTACTTTAATTAATAAATATAAAAGGTCACGATAAAGTGAAAAATAATTCACTTTATCGTGACCTTTTTATCAATAAAAATGTATTTATCACATGTAGCATAGCTTTATACATAGTAGCTTAAGTAAACTAAATTTTAAAACCTTTTAGTTCTATAGAATCTATAAAGAAAATCTTTTTCTAATGACTTACTAAGTGTAGCACTTTCTTGAAAATTAATAAATTTAATCTCTAAAGACGATTTGCTAATAGGAATAACTTTATGTATAAGCTTTAAATTTACAATATAGCTTTTATGACTTCCGAAAAAATTAGGTGGAAGTCTTTTTTCCAGGTCTTCAAAGTTTTCATAAAATTTAATAACATCATGATCTCTGGTGTACAAATTAACAGCTCTAGAATTTTTTTCAAACATAACTATATCATCAAAATTAATCATATGAACTTGTTTTCTAACTTTATAAATAACGTATCTTCAATAAAATTTTTTTTAGCTAATTTATGAGAATTAATATGATCAATAGCAATATTTAAAGAATCTAAAATTTTCTCTTTAGTAAAAGGCTTAACAATAAAATCTACAGGATGAACTTTAAAGCTTTCCAAACTATAATCTGCAAATCCAGTTACAAAAATAATATGGACATCCTTATCAATACAACTAATTTCTTTAGCGCATTCAATTCCATTTTTATATGGCATGTCAATATCTATAATCAATAAATCGATTTTATCATTTTTAATAAATTCAATAGCTTCTAAACCATTATTAACTTTTTTTACATAGTCAACAAAGCCACAATCTTTAATAGTTTTTTCTATATCATCTCTTACGGCTTTATCATCATCACAAATTAAAACTTTTATCATAAATATTTTCTCCCCATAAAATTATATTACCCCACGTCGGATTTATTTACCTGGGATAGTTTATTAACAATACTTAGGTATTAAAATCGTAAACTCAGTTATAAACTCATCACTACTTGCAAATATATGATATCCATATTTATCTAATATATTTTTAACTAGATAAAGACCGTAACCCCTATTTTCACCGTCTTTAGTAGAAAAACCTTCATTAAATATATCTTCAGTATTATATATCTTAGGTCCATTATTTTTTATAGATATAACGTATTGAAATTCATCTTCATAAACAAATAGCTTTATATACTTATTATCTTTATTAAGAGTAGATAATGAATCAATAGCATTATCTATTATATTTAATAATACAGAACTCATTTCGTTAGGCTCAATAATTAAGTTATCTATGAAATCTTGTATATAAACATCAAAAGCAATATTTTTTAGAAGACATTCTTCATACTTTAAAGATGCAATTGCATCTAAGTAAGAAACTTTACCATATCTAGAATTTTTAGATCTAAAGCTATTTGATATATTAGTTATATAGCTTTTAGCATCATCATTAAATCCATTGTTAAGTAAAGAATACACAACTTGTAAATGTTTTAAATAGTCATGTTTTTGACTTCTAAGCTTACCTATTATATTATCCTTATGTTCAATTTTACTGTTTTGATTTTTAATTTTAGTTTTATTACAATCATTATTATCTATTAACCTAATAAACTTATATCCTATATAAAAACAAATAAATCCAAATAAAAAAGATAAAAATATTTTAAATAGCCCAATAAATAATAAATTAGAATTAAGTTTAATTAGGCAAAAAACTAAAAAACTTCTTATAAGTAATGCTAATCCAATAGATAAAAATATTGTTATGAGACCTTTTTTTGAAAGTGATAGTTTCTTGTAAAACATAAATTTATCAAGATAAAAATTAAGTCCTATAAATATAATCAGAATATATATAGGAAATACAATAATACTTTCCATAATTCACCCCTAACTGATTTTATACACCGATTATAACATTTATAAAAAAATATGTAAAAAGTGGAAATTTGCAAATAAGCTATAAAAATGTGAAATTTAAGTTATAAATTTATGCAAATAAGCATTAAAAACTTGAAAAAGTGCAATTTGATACATTTTTTAAATGAATATATAATTAAGTTATTCAAAGGAAGGAAGTGGGAATATGAAAAATGACTTAAGTATTGTATTGAAATATATAAAAAGTTATAAAGCAAGGTCATTAGCAATAATACTGAGTATAGTACTGGGCACAGCTCTTATAGTAGGAGTAGGGACACTATCTAGAAGTGCTCAACAGGCAGATGTATACAGAATGAAAAGAGAATTGGGAACACATCATGTTAAATTTAAAGATATAGATAAAGAGCAACTAGAAATTGTAAAACAAGGAAAGGATATAAAAGATATTAGTATTACATCATATTATGCATCTACAGAAATTGGTCAGAAGTTACCAATAAATATACAATATGCAAGTGAAAATTATTTGAATAATGACTCAGAGCTTAAAAAAGGAAGATTTCCAAAAGGGAATAATGAAGTTGTAGTTGAAGAATGGGTTTTAAATAGTATGGGGTTAGAACTTAATTTAAACCAAGAATTAACATTTAAGCTATACCAAAAAGAAAAGCCTGAAACATTTAAAGTTGTTGGTATACTCGAAGATAGATATAAAGAAAAACAAATTGGAGTATGTGAGATGTTTTTGGCACTAGATGAAAATAATATTAATAAGTTTAGTACATATGTAGAGTTCTGTGAAAATAGTGATATAAATAAAAATATAAATAATATAACAAAAAAGGCTAAATTAAATAAAGAAAAGCAAGTAAATATAAATAAAATGCTTGTAGAGTCTATACAAAAAAATGGGTCAGTGGATGAGGCAAGCAAAAAAATGGCAATTGTATTGAGCTTATTTGCGGGTCTTGTAATATACAGTATTTATTCAGTATCTGTATATCAAAGAATAAGAGAATATGGAGTATTAAGAGCACTTGGCTCTACTAGTATAAAAATATTTCAGTTAATGTTTAGTGAACTTTTAATATTAAGTGTAATAGCTATGCCTATTGGTATATTTATAGGTATGGGTGGAGCACAGATATTTAATACATTAGTAGGAAATATACAATTTGAAGGAAAAATAAGCCAAACCCCATTTGTTGTACCTAGTTCTATAATTTTATTATCAATAGCATGTACTTTGTTAGTAATATTATTAATAAGTATATTAACTTATATTAAAATAAAAAAAATAGCACCTATAGAAGCTATAAGAAAGAATTTTGGATTAGAAAAAAAATCAAAAAATAATAATTTAGTATTGTCAAAATTAAGCAAGAATATATCAATTACTAAAGCAATATCTTTTAGAAATATATTTAGAGATAAAAAATCATTTATACTTATTATTTTATCTATGAGCTTAGGTGGAATTATGATTATAAAAACTAATTATGCATTTTCAAGAAGTACACAAATGAATGCATCAATAAACAAAGAAACGTTTATGAATGGTGACTTTATATTAAATGTTAGTGGTGCAATGGATGAACAAAATGGTTTGGTTGATAAACAAATAAATGAAATAAAAAATATAGATGGCATCAGTGAAGTTAAAACTGCTAAGATCTTAAACACTAGAATGCAAATAGATAAAGAAAAAATTTTAGATAAACAATTTTTTGATTGTCTAAAAAAAGGTGGTTATTATGGCGATGTTTTAAACGGTTTACTTATAGATGATAAAAGCACAGGAGATTATTTAATAAAGCAAAAGTTAAAGGGTTACAATGATGAAATGCTAAAATCATTAAATAAATATACAGTAAGTGGAGAGCTAGATATAGAAAAAATAAAAAAAGAAAACTTAGCAGTAGTATATATACCACATACATATGAAGTATTTGAAGGATATAAAGACGTTGGAGATCATACTTATGGGAAACCAATAGTTGATATAAAAGTAGGAGATACTGTAAAAGTTAAATATCCAAAAGGAAAAATAGACACTGACGAATATTGGAAGGGTAGAGGTAACTATGAATATGAAGAATATGAGTTTAAAGTAGGGGCCATTGTTGATTATCCTTTTGCTGATAACAATGTATATTCAGGTGATAGTGGAGTTGATGTGATTATAAATGATTCAGACTTTAAGAAGATAACAAATATTAATAATTATGATTTAGTTTATGCAAATATGGAAAATGGTGAAAATCATAATGTTATAAATAAAAAACTAGGTAAGATAGGTAGCCAAGTGCCAGGAACCACTACTACAGATTTAGTAAAAGAAAAGCAGGATAATGAAAAGATGACCCAAAAAGAATTAATTTATGAGTATGGAAAAATAAGTATAATATTTATGATAAGTATATTTAATATAATAAACAATGTGAGTTACAACTTAACATCTAGAACCAGTGAATTTGGTATGTTAAGGGCTGTAGGGATAAGTGAAGATAAATTTAAGTTTATGATAGTGTTTGAAGGTTTATTATATGGTGTATTTTCAAGTATAGTAGTTATAGTTGGGGGTATTTTATTACAACTTAGAATGTATAAAACATATGGATTTGAAACATATGGAATAGAATTTGCTATAGCATACAAAGATTACATATTAATAGTGGTAACAAACATACTAATAGGACTATTTGCAACATACATACCAGCAAGAAAAATAAAAGAAAGTAATATAGTAGAATCTATAAATATAGTGGAATAGGGTGAATATTATGGTAATACTTGAAACAATAAATTTAGGGAAAATATATGGAAAAAAAGAAACAGCAGTACATGCATTAAAAGATGCAAACTTAAAAATAAATAAAGGTGAATTTGTAGCAATTGTAGGTCCAAGTGGAAGTGGTAAAAGTACATTCCTGCATTTAGTAGGTGGTCTAGAGCGCCCAAGTAATGGAACGATAAAAGTAGATGGAAAAGACATTTGTTGTTTAAGTGATAAAGAACTAGCAAGATATAGAAGACAAAAAGTAGGTTTTGTATTTCAACAATATAATTTAATACCTGTACTTAATGTCAAAGAAAATGTTGAGTTACCATTAAAATTAGATAATCAAAAAGTAGATGAAGATTATATAGATGATCTTATGAATTTGTTGGGAATAGGGGATAGAAAAACACATTTACCAAGTCAATTATCAGGAGGACAACAACAAAGGGTAGCTATAGCTCGCGCATTATCAGCAAAGCCAAGTATAATACTTGCTGATGAACCAACAGGTAACCTAGATACAAAAACAACAGAAGAAGTAATGAACTTACTTAAAGCTTCTATAAAAAAATATAATCAAACATTAATTATGATTACACACAATCAAAGCATAGCTCAAAAAGCAGACAGAGTGATATCTATAATAGATGGAAAATTAGACTGTTTAGAAAATACAAATGTATAATATTAAAATTTATTAATTAATATAAAAAAAATATAACATACGAAGATTAGATAATTGTATGTTATATTTTTTTATTTACCATAAAAAGGATTATACCATTTTTGTAAAATATAAAACTTTTTAAAAAAATAGACCGTCTATAAATATAGAAGAATAAATAATAAGGAGAGGTTTATGAAATTAAAAGGATATATACTAACTTTAATATGTACAACAGCACTATTAACGGGATGCTCAAATAAAACAGATGAGGTAATAATAAAGGATTCAGAAAAGAAACAAATCGAATCTATGCAATCAAATTATAGCAAAGATTATAATTTAATATACTCTAATTTAATAGATGAAAAAACTAAAGATGAATTTATAAATAAATTATATAAATCGGGTATAAATAATAAATACATTGAACAATTTGAAAGTCAATTAGACTTTTATAATAAAGTTATGGAAGGTATGGATGGATTAGAGGGAGAGTTTAAATCAATAGATAAGCCACAAGCTGAATATGATGAAGTATATGCAATACATGAATGGGAAAAGAAAGAATACTTGTATCAAGATTTTAACTGTAGATTAACAGCATTTGAATTATATAGAGATTACATAAATTCAAATGGAAAACATACAGATGAGCCGATAAATTTAATGTTTGATTTAGATAGCATAAAAAATAATCCTCTAGCTCAATTTAGTGAAGAAGATACTAATAAATTTATAAATTTATATGATGCTATAAAAACTAAAGATACGACAGATCAAAGTGTACATATCGATGAAATAAAAAAAGAATGGAAAAAAAGAAATATAACATTTAAAGATAATAAAAATGTATCAATGATTAATGCTTATCTTCATGACTATGATGAAAAAGAATTATTTATAGGTCATTCTGGAATATTGATAGATGATAATGGAGAATTACTATTTTTAGAAAAGTATTCATTTTTAGTGCCATATCAAGTATCTAAATTTAAAAATAAAAAAGAGTTGTACTCTTATTTGATGGATAGATTAGATGTAGATAAAACAGGAAATGTATCAAAGCCTATAATAATGGAAAATGGAAATACTTTAAAATTTGAATAATAATTAAATATCAATATAAATTAATAAAAAGCTTCCTAATGTAAATATGTAGAGGAAGCTTTTTTATACTTTTATAAACTTAAATCACTTAAAAGTTTTACTGGGATTTGAACTTGAGTAACATACTCATCTTCTACAGCTGTCTCATAAACATCTATTTTATATATCTCAATAGGATCTCCTAGAATAGTATATTTATTAATTTCAATAAATTTATAAAGCATATCAAATACTTTAGAATATTGCTTATAATCTCCTTTATAGGTATATGTAACATAATATCCTTCATCTAAAATAAAGTTATAGTTAGGTGAATTATCATCAAGTAAACAAAATGTATGCTTATAGCTATTGTATATATCTTTAGAAATACTATTAGAGTCAAATACAGCACCAAAGTTACTGTTGCCCAATATATAAAACTTGTTATCAAATTTTTCGCTTAACCTTTGAATTAAATAATCAACATTTTCATCAAAAGAAACATTAGACTCTACTGTAAGTGCTCTTCTCTCATTCATATATAAAAGTTCGATTCTATTAAAAGTAGTATGCTTTACACAACTATTTATTGAATATAATCTTTTGTGTAAAGATTTTTTGTGAGAATTTAAATCATCAACTTTTTTTTCGATAAGCTCAATTTCTTCTTTAAGCATATTTCTAGTACTCTCAATATTTCTATTTTGTAAGTATTCTTTTATTCTTTGCATTGAAAATCCCAATGTTCTAAGTTCTCGTATGAGATTTAAATTACAGATATCTTTAATAGTATACATTCTATAAGAATTTGTATCTCTAGTAGGGTTTAAAAGCCCCAACTTCTCATAATATTTTATAGAATCTCTACCTATTTTATAGATTTTAGAAAGTTCTCCTGTTTTATAATATTTTCTTTTCAAATAATCACCTCAAAGATTAAAAAAAATTTATTGACTTGTGTATTATACCACAGTTTATAGTCTTTTAGAATGAAAGGAGAGATATACATGGAAAATATAAAAGATTTAAAAACTCAATTTAAGAAATATGTAATACCTTCTGTTACGGCTATGTGGGTATTTTCATTATATTCTATGGTAGATGGAATATTTGTAAGCAAAGGGGTAGGTAGTGACGCCTTAGCAGCAGTAAATATATCAACACCATACATAAATACAATTTTTGCACTTTCAATTTTATTCTCTACGGGAGCTACTACTATAGTATCTATGACTCTAGGAAATGGAGATAATAAAAAAGCTAATGAGTATTTTACATTAAACACAGTAACAGTAACTATTTTATCAGCAATTATAATAATATTTAGTTTATTTAATTTAGATAAGCTAGCTGTGTTTTTAGGAGCTACAAATTCAACAATAGATTATGTAAAGGAATACTTAGGAACAATAATATTATTTGTTGGATTTTATATAGTCTCATATTCCTTAGAGGTTTTGATAAAGAGCGATGGATATCCTCATCTTGCAACTATAGGTGTTTTAATTTCGGCAATAACAAATATAGTATTAGATTATATATTTGTTATTCAATTAAATTATGGTGTTCAAGGGGCTGCATTTGCAACTGGAATTGCTAGAGTACTATCATTTTCATTTTTCTTTATACATTTCTTAAGGAAAAAAGGAAGATTGCAATTTGTTAAGTTTAAATTTGATTTTAATATATTAAAGAGAATTGTATCAATAGGAATACCTGATTTTACAACAGAGGTAAGTCTAGCTATAGTAGTTTTAATATTTAATCAAAGTATATTAAGAGTTATAGGTGAGGGTGCTTTAGTAAGTTATAGTGTCATTTGTTATATTAATATATTAGTGTTAACAACTATGATGGGTATATCACAAGGTATTCAGCCTATATGTAGTTATTATTATGGTAAAAAAGATAAAAAAGCAGTTTTATCAATACTTAATATGGGGTTAAAGTCAGCAAAAATATCTTCTATAGTAGCATTTTTAATAGTGGTTATTTTTACAAAGCCAATAGTTTTAATGTTTATAAGTAATTCGGACAAAGAATTATTTACATATACTGTAAATAGTTTAAGAATATTCTCATTTGCATTTTTAGTAATGGGATACAATGTAGTAACCGCAGGATTTTGTGTATCAATAAACAAACCTATTTATGCAGGGGCAGTATCATTAGGAAGAGGTATGGTTGTTATAATAGCAACACTAGGACTTATGGTGATTTTATTTGGTGGAATAGGCATATGGATATCTACGTTTATATCAGAAGTTATAGTTATGATATATGCAAGAAAAATATTATCAAAATGTAAAAATGATGTGGAAAATAAAAAAGAAGATGTAGAATTAGTTGCAAATTAATATATTTTAGCTATTATAGTATAAAAATGAGGTAGATAATACCTCATTTTTGTGTTTGAAAAAAATAAGGACACACCAAAACTTATTGGAATCTTATAGCGTTAAATCAGACTAATAACTAAGCAAGAGTAAAAAAAGTCTCATAAAAAGTAACATAAAGTAATATAAAGTTGAAAAAAGTATAAAAAAATAATAAAATGTAAAATGGTAAAAAATAGATAAAACAATGAATAATATAAAGAAAGTGGGGATAGATATCAAGAAATTTAAAATAATATTTTTGTTAATAATATTTACCCTAATTTTGTGCTGTTTAAATAAAAGTGCAAAAAATTATAATGCAGTAAATGATATAGAGAAAATATATAAAAATAATGAGAGTTTAGATGAGGAATCAAAGAATAAAATAAAGATGGAATTAAAAAATAATGTTTTAGATGATTCTGAGAAATACTTTATTCTAGGATATTTGCAAAAAGAAAAAAATGAAGATGAAGAGGCTAAAGCATCCTTTGAATTATCAAAAAACAGTATAAATCAAAAAACGAATGATTTTGTTAAAATATATTCAAATAAGCTTTTAGCTGATTATATGATAAAAAATAATGATTTTGAAAAAGCTATAGATTATTCAGTAGAGGCATTTAATAATGTAAATCCAGTAGATTATAATCAAAGTTATGAAATTATATGGGACATATTTGAAACATTAGATGATAAAGAAAAGGGAAGAAATATAGCTATAGAAAATATAAAAAATGTCATACATACGAAACTTTTATATGTAGATGCTCAAATATATTTATATAGATCTTTATATAATTTATATATGCTAAATAGAGATTATACTGAGGGTATCAAAACTAGTTTAAAAATTATAAAATTAAGTAAAAAAACAAATAACACTTATTATATGTTAAAGTCGGCAGTTGATTTATCATATATAGCTAGAGAATTAGGTGGATATGATACAGCAATTGATATATTAAACTCTATTGAATCAGATTTGATAAGTGATAGAGATTTAAGAATAGATCTAGAGGTATATAGATTATTAAATTTAGCTCAATGTGAAAATATAATAATGAAGTATGATAGTGCTCAAAAACATTTGAATAAGATATCTGAGTACCAGAAGTTTATAACTACATCTAAAAGCAAATCAATAGAATGTTTAAAAAATATAACTATAGCAGATTCATATTCTAGTCAAGGTAAAACTGAACTAGCTCAAAAACATATAGATATAGCAAAGAAAACATTAGATGAGGCAAGTAATACATATTATGGATTATATGCATATTATTATTTGGTGATGGGTCAAATGGAATTATCTAATAAGAGCTATAAAAAAAGTATAGATTATTTTAACATGTCAAAGCAGCATCTAGAAACACATCCAGATACTGAAATGTATACAAGAGTTTCTTATTGTTTAGTGAAAACATATAAAGAAATGGGCGATACTGAAAATGTAGAAAAACAACTTATGAATTTATTAAAGCTACAAGAGGAAAAGAATGAGTTAATATCACAAAAATATTATAAATATGTAGGATATAAAGAAGATTATGAACAAGTACAAAAAGACAAAAAAATTATAAAAGTAGTAATTTTCTTAGCTTGTATAATGATATCTGGAATGCTGTATTTTATATTAAAGCTAATAGTTATACCTAATATATTAACAGAAAGAATAAAGCGAAAAATAAAGTTATATTTTAAAAATGATAATTACAAATTAAACTATCAACCTATTGTAAATCCGAATACTAATGATATTGTAGGATTTGAAGCATTAATTAGGCTTAATGTAGGTGGCAAGATAATAATGCCAAATATAATTATAAGTGAACTAGAACAGTGCAATATGATGGGGGACTTATCTATATGGATATTAAATAAAATAATAACAGACTATTATAATATGAAAACTATAAATTATTTAGAAGATGATTTTTATGTATCTATGAACATATCATTAAAAGAGATAGAAGATGAAGCTATATGTGAAAAGTTTAAAAATATATTAAGGGAATCTAATATAGAAAAAGATAGAATATGCTTAGAAGTAACAGAAAATGTATGTGGTGAAGATTATGAAAAAGTTGCTAAAAACATTAAGGAGCTTATAGACAGTGGATTTAAAATTGCAATAGATGATTTTGGTGTAGACTATTCTAATTTATCATTTTTAGAAAAATTTGATTTTAATGTAATAAAGTTAGATAAATACTTTATAGATAATATTGAAAACTCAATAATAGTTCAACGTTTAATTGATGCTATATATCATTTATCTACAAAAAAAAATATAACTGTAGTAATGGAAGGTATAGAAGATTTAAAGCAGGTAGAACTTATAAAAAAAATGTCAAACCAAAAATTTTTTATACAGGGATATTATTATAGTAAACCAGTAGAAATAGATAAATTAAAAGATATAAAGGTAACTCATTAGGAATCTAATGAGTTTTTTTATTTGAAAAATTTAAATGTATTTGTGACTTTATCACAGAAATTTAACAAAAAAACTTATACAATAAATAATAAAAAGCAGGAGGGATTAAATGTTAAAGAAAAAAGCAATAGTAGATAAAAAATATTGTGTAGCTTGTGGTGCATGCGCAAAAGTTTGTCCATTAGGTATTATAAATATAGAACAAGGTGTATTTGCAAAAGTTAATCTAGATAAATGTGTAGGGTGTGGTAAGTGTGCGAAAACTTGTCCAGCATCGGTTATAGAAATACAAAAGATCGAGGTGAACTAAAATGAAAAAGAAAAAAACTTGGAAAGACTATATGTGGATTGCTAGTGCACTGTATCTAACATTAGGAATATTTAATATATTATTTGCTTGGTTAGGATTACTATGTTTTTCAATACCATTATTAATATCTATATTTGGAGGAGGAAAAACATATTGTAATGTATATTGTGGTAGAGGTCAGATGCTAGACTTAATGGGTAACAAATTAAAGCTGTCAAGGCAAAAAAGCATACCACATTTTTTGAAAACGAAAGCTTTTAGATATGGATTTTTAATATTCTTTATGGTTATGTTTGGAAATATGATTTTCAGTACTTATTTAGTATTTGAAGGAACTAAAAATATGAAAGAAGTTGTAACTATTTTATGGACGTTTAAAATGCCTTGGAATTGGGTAAATACATCAATAGTTCAACCATGGATAGCTCAATTTGCCTTTGGATTTTATAGTGTAATGCTTACATCTACAATACTAGGTGTAATAACAATGATATTATACAAACCAAAATCATGGTGTGTATATTGTCCTATGGGAACAATGACTCAAATGATTTCTAAGGCAAAATATAAACCAGAATAATGTATATATCAAGTTTAAAAAATATAATAAAACTAAGTAATAATCAAAAAATTTGCAACTGAAAGTAATATATGGTATTATAGTATATAAAATAGTATATTTTGCAGAAACTAAGAGTGAGACATGAACGTGCTCACTCTTTTGTTTTAAATTAAACTGACAATTGAATAAGGAGGGAAACCAATGAAAAAGAGTATAGAAGCTACAATTGAAGAAATGGTAGCTAAGATAACAGATCCTCGTGGATTTGAGATAGTTGACGTTGAATATGTTAAAGAAGCTGGAGAATATTACTTAAGAATATTCTTAGACAAAGAAGGTGGAATATCTCTAAATGATTGTGAAGCCGTAAGTAGAGAATTAAGTGAAGTTCTTGATGTTAAAGATCCTATAAAAGACAATTACTTCTTAGAAGTATCTTCACCAGGGCTTGATAGACCACTTAAGAAAGATAAAGATTTTGTAAGATATCAAGGTAGAGATGTTGAAATAAAATTATATAAACCAATGAACGGATCTAAGCAATTTGAGGGTGAGTTAGTTGGATTGACAGAAGAAAACAATATAAAAGTTATAATAGATGGAAATGAAGTTGAGTTTAGCAAAAAAGAAGTAGCACTTGTTAGACTAGCAATAAAGTTCTAGTTGAAAGAACATTAGGGAGGAAAAATAAAATGAACCACGAATTTATGGAAGCTTTAGACGAACTTGAAAAAGACAGAGGAATAGATAAAGAAACTCTTATAGATACTATAGAACAAGCGCTTTTAACTGCATATAAGAAAAACTTTGGTGCAGCTCAAAATGTTAGAGTTGAATTTGACAAAGATGGAGGAGACATAAAAGTATTCTCTCAAAGAGTAGTAGTTGATGAGTCTGACTTATATGATACTTTCCTAGAAATAGAGCTTAAAGATGCTTTAGAAATAAGCCCTAACTATGAATTAGGAGATATAATAGAACATGAAGTAACTCCTAAAGACTTCGGAAGAATAGCAGCTCAAACTGCAAAGCAAGTTGTAGTTCAAAGAATAAGAGAAGCTGAAAGAGAAATAGTATACAGTGAATTTATGGACAAAGAAAATGAAATAGTTACAGGAGAAGTAGCTAGAGTAAATAAAAATGTTGTTCACGTAAATCTTGGAAGAATAGAAGCTGTTATGACTCAAGTTGAGCAAATACCAGGAGAGCATTACAAAGCAGGACAAAAAATAAAGGTTTATATACTAGAAGTGAAGAAAACTAATAAGGGACCTCAAATAGTAGTATCAAGAAGTCATCCAGGATTAGTTAAGAGATTATTTGAATTTGAAGTACCTGAAATATTTGAAGGAATAGTTCAAATAAAATCTATAGCAAGAGAAGCAGGATCAAGAACTAAGATGGCTGTTAAGTCTATAGATGAAAAGATTGATCCAATCGGAGCTTGTGTAGGTCCAAAAGGATCTAGAGTTAAAAACATAGTTGATGAACTAGGTGACGAAAAAATAGATATAATAAAATATAGTGATGATCCAGCTGAATTTATATGTGCAGCTTTAAGCCCATCAAAGGTTGTTAAAGTTGATGTAAACGAAGAAGAAAAATCAGCTTTAGTAGTAGTTCCTGACTACCAATTATCACTAGCAATAGGTAAAGAAGGTCAAAATGCTAGACTTGCAGCTAAACTTACTAACTGGAAGATAGATATAAAAAGTGAATCTCAAGCTGGGATTGAAACTTCATCAAATGAAGATGATCAAATAGATGCATAAATGATAAGGAGGGGTGTTCTTTGCAAAAACAAAAAAAGATTCCTCAAAGAAAATGTATAGCTTGTCAAGAGAGAGACTCTAAAAAAGGCTTAATTAGAATAGTCAAAAATAAGGAGGGTCAAATATTTTTAGACCCTGCTGGAAAAGCAAATGGTAGAGGCGCATATATATGCAAGGATTCTGAATGTTTAAAAAAAGCTATAAAGACAAAAGCTTTAAATAAGGCATTTAAATTAGAAGTACCTAATGAGGTATATGAAAATCTACTTGAGGAGCTAAAGGCATATGAAGACTAATGAAAATAAGATATACTCTCTTTTAGGGCTTGCAACTAGAGCGGGTAAAGTAGTGTCAGGTGATGATTCAACACTACTTGAACTAAAAAGAGGAAAAGTAAAATTAGTTATAGTAGCTGATGACGCATCAGATAATACTAAAAAATTATTTAAAGATAAATCATCGTATAGAAGTATACCTTATGTATATTTCTCAACTAAGTTACAATTAGGCTTGGCAATAGGAAAGGCTCCAAGAGCAGCACTAGGAGTAAAAGATGAAAATTTTGCCAAAACGTTAATAGAATTAATGGAAACACCAAAAATATAATAGGGGGTGATCTTGTGTCAAAAACAAGAGTATACCAAATAGCGAAAGAATTAGGAATGTCCAATGAGGATGTACTAGTTAAATTAAAAGAATTAGAGATAAACGTAGTTGATGAAAATTCTGAAATAGAAGAATATGAATTAGAATTAGCTATGGATATATTAAAAGATGAAGTAGCAGCAACTAATGGACCAACTATAAAAATAGATGGAAAATTAACTGTTCAAGAATTAGCTAATAAATTAGATAAATCTGCATCTGAAATAATAATGAAGCTTATGAAAATGGGAACAATGGCATCAATAAACCAAGAAATAAGCTTAGAAATAGGATCACTTGTAGCTAGTGAATATGGATTTGAATTAGTTCAAGGTGGATCTGATGAAGAAGAGTTAGAAGCAATAGAAGAATTACTTGAAATAGAAGAAGATAGAGAAGAAGATTTAGTAAAAAGACCACCAGTTGTTACTGTTATGGGACATGTTGACCATGGTAAAACATCTCTACTTGATGCTATAAGATCAACAAATGTAACTTCAAGTGAAGCTGGAGGAATAACTCAACATATAGGTGCTTCTGAAGTTATGGTAAATGGAGAAAAAGTAGTATTCTTAGATACTCCAGGACATGAAGCTTTCACATCTATGAGAGCTAGAGGTGCGCAAGTTACAGATATGGCAATATTAGTTGTTGCTGCTGATGATGGTATAATGCCTCAAACAGTAGAAGCAATAAACCATGCTAAAGCTGCAAATGTACCTTTAATAGTAGCTATAAACAAAATAGATAAGCCAGGAGCAAACCCTGATAGAGTTAAGCAAGAATTATCAGAGCAAGGATTATTAGTTGAAGACTGGGGTGGAGATGTTATATGTGTTCCAGTATCAGCTTTAAAAAGAGAAGGTATAGATACATTACTTGAAATGGTACTTTTAGTTGCTGAAGTGGAAGAGTTAAAAGCTAATCCAAAGAAAAGAGCTGTTGGTACTGTAATAGAAGCTGAGCTTGACAAAGGTAGAGGTCCAGTTGCTACTATACTTGTTCAAGGTGGAACATTAAATGTTGGAGATCCAATAGTTTGTGGTCTTGCAAGTGGTAAAGTAAGAGCTATGATAAACTCTAAAGGTAAAAGAGTAAAGGCTGCTACTCCATCTACTGCGGTAGAAATATTAGGTTTATCAGAAGTTCCACAAGGTGGAGATCAGTTTGTTGCTGTTGCAACTGACAAAATAGCTAGAAATGTAGCTGAAAAGAGACAACAAATGGCTAGAGAAGAAATGCTAAAATCTAACCAAAGAATGAGCTTAGATGACTTCTTCTCTCAAATGGGAGATGCAGAAGTTAAGGAACTTAACATAGTTATAAAAGCTGATGTTCAAGGTTCTGTTCAAGCAGTTAAGCAATCTCTTGAAAAATTATCAAATGAAGAAGTTGCTGTTAGAGTAATACATGGTGGAGTTGGAGCAGTAACAGAATCAGATGTTATGCTTGCTGCTGCGTCTAATGCTATAATAATAGGATTTAGCGTAAGACCAGTTCCAGGTGCTGAAATGTTAGCTCAAAAAGAATCAGTAGATGTAAGAACATACACTATAATATACAAGGCTATAGAAGATGTTCAAGCTGCTATGACAGGTATGTTAGATCCTGAATATAGAGATGAAGATACAGGTAAAGCAGAAGTTAGAGAAACATTTAAATTATCTGGTGTTGGAACAATAGCAGGATGTTATGTAACTAATGGTAAGATATTCAGAGGATCAAAAGTAAGAGTAGTTAGAGATGGAATAATAATCCATGAAGGCGAATTAGCAGCTCTTAAGAGATTCAAAGATGATGTTAAAGAAGTTAACTATGGATATGAATGTGGTATGAGTTTCGTTAATTATAACGACATAAAAGAAGGCGATATAATAGAAGCTTATATAACTAAAGAAGTAGAAAGAAAATTAAAATAGATATAAAAGAGGTCGATACTAATGGCATCATATAGTAGAACTAAAAGAATTGCAGAAGAGATAAGAAAAGTTATAAGTACAATGCTTATAAGTGGAATAAAAGACCCTAGAATAAACTCTATGGTTAGTGTAACTGATGTTGAAGTTACAAGTGATTTAAGTTATGCATATGTATATGTAAGTATACTAGGTGGAGATGAAGAATCTACATTACAAGGACTAAGAAGTGCAGTAAGCTATATAAGAAGAGAAGTAAGCAAAAACGTAAAGTTAAGACATACTCCTCAAATTATATTTAAGGTTGATGATTCTATAAAAAATGGAATGTATATGGATGATTTAATCAGAAAAGTAAACAATGGAGCTACTGCATCTACAATAGATGAAGAAGAGTTTGATGAAGAATAATATTGATAATATTATAGAATTTTTACATGGAAGTAACGACTTTGTCGTTACTTCTCATGTTAGTCCTGATGGAGATAATATAGGTTCTACCCTTGGTATGTATTATAGCTTAAAAAAGTTAGGGAAAAACGTTTACTACGTTTTAGATGATAGCGCTCCTTTAAACTTGACTTTCTTAGTTGAGGGAGTTGAAATATTAAAATCTAATGAATTTGATAAAAAAGATTATAGTATAATAGCTCTTGATTGCGGAGATAAAAATAGAATATGTTTATCTGATGACATTAGAGATAATGCAAAAACAATAATTTGTATAGATCATCATGCAAGTAATGATTCATATGGAGATTTAAATTATATAGACGCAAATGCATCATCAACATGCGAATTAGTATATAATCTTCTTGTTGAATTTAAAAATATTAAAGGTTTAGATTTAATAGATGAAAGTATATCTACAGCACTTTATACTGGTTTAGTAACTGATACGGGTAATTTTGCTTATTCAAGTACTCATCCAAGTAGTTTTGAAATGGCAAAAGAACTATTATTAAAAGGCGCTAAAAGAGATATGATAATACAACAAGTATTTCAAAGTAATCCTTATAATTATTATAAGTTATTAGGTGAGGCTTTAAATACTTTAGACATTGTAGAGGGTAAAGTTGCTAGTATAATGATAACAAAAGAAATGTTAAGAAATAATACCATAAGCTTCAACGATGTTGATGGAATAACATCATACACTAGAGATATACAAGGTGTAGAAGTAGGCATTTTACTTAAAGAGAAGAAAGAAAATGAAGTCAAGGTAAGTTTAAGATCGAAAAATTATGTGGATGTAAGCCAAATAGCACAAAGTTTTAATGGTGGAGGACATATAAGAGCAGCAGGATGTACTATCTATGATAGTGTAGAAAATGCAAAGAAAAAGGTCTTAGAAGCTGTATTAAAGACAATCTAAGGTGGATAATATGAACAAAATTGTAAACATAATAAAATCTACAGGTATGACATCTCATGATGTTGTAAGTGCTGTAAGAAGAATATTAAATACTAAAAAGGTTGGACATACAGGTACCCTTGACCCAGATGCGTCAGGGGTACTACCTATATGTATAGGAAAAGCGACCAAAGTAAGTGAACTTATACTTAATAAAGATAAAGGCTATATTTGTGAATTAACTCTTGGTATTACAACAGATACTTATGATTCTTCTGGTGAAATAATAGAAAGAGTTGATAATGTAGATTTTACTAATGATGAAATAGAAAAAGCATTTGAGACTCAAAGAGGACATATAGATCAACTTCCTCCGATTTATTCGGCACTTAAAGTAAATGGAAAAAGAATGTGTGATTTAGTAAGAAGTGGAAGAGCAGATGAGATAAGTTTAAAAACTAGACCTGTTCACATAAAAGAACTTGATATATTAAGTATACAAGGAAATAAAATAATGTTTTATGTTAAGTGCTCAAAAGGAACTTATGTAAGAAGTATTTGTTTTGATATAGGTAAAGAGTTAGGGTGTGGAGGACATATGTCATTTTTACTTAGAACATCATCAGGTAAATTTGACCTAAATAATGGAATAACAATAGAAGAATTAGAAGAATATAAAAACAATAACACATTAGACAAGTATCTATACGATATTGACTATGTATTATCTAATTTTAAACATATTGTAATTCATCCTAATGCTGAAAAGTATTATATCAATGGTGGGATTATAGATGAAAGAAGATTCTTAGAAAAAACATTTGACAACAATGATGAATTTGTAAGAGTGTATAATGACAAAAAAGAATTTATAGGTGTAGGAAAACTATCTAAAAAAGACAACACGATAAGTGTTAAAAGTGATAAACTATTTATAGTATAAGAATTTTAATATTTTCTATTTGTTTAGATATTTGTGTTATGTAAAAATATAAAGTGATCAATAAACAAATGAATTTTAATTTAAATGGGGATATCATTATGAATACTATAAAATCTATAAATGAAATAAATAATAAAAATAAAAGTGTTATAACTATAGGGAATTTTGATGGTCTTCATAAAGGGCATCGAGTTCTTATAAAAGAGACTGTAGACTATGCTAAGAAAAATAATATTCAAAGTGTAGTATTTACATTTGAAAATCATCCAGCTAATTATTTTGTACCAAATTCTATAAAAAATATTATAAGCGAAAAGCAAAAATTATCTATACTTAAAGATATGGGTGTAGATATGGTTATAAGTATACCTTTTGATGACTATATGACTCAAATTACACCTAATGAATTTGTAAGAAATATTTTAGTTGATAAACTTAATATAGACAAACTTGTAATAGGCCATGATTTTACATTTGCAAGAAATAAAGAAGGAAATACTGAATCATTGCAGTTATTATCACGCGAATATAAATTTAAACTACAAATAGTAAGTCCTATAAGAATAAATGGAATAAGAGTTAGTAGCACAAAAATTCGAAGCTTAATATCGGAAGGAAGTTTGGATAAAGTGAGACAATATTTAGGATATAATTATCAATTAGAGGGTAGAGTAATTCACTCCAAAAAACTAGGTAGAACAATCGGATTTCCAACTGCAAACTTAGAAAATGATAATAATATGGTCATTCCTAAAAATGGTATATATGCAACCAAAGTATATATTGAAGATAAAGTTTACTTTGGAGCAACCAATGTAGGATATAACCCTACTGTAAATGGGAAAAGTTTATCAATAGAAACTAATATTTTAGAGTTCGATGAAGATATATATGGCAAAAATATAAAGGTTGAATTTTTAGAAAGAATAAGAGATGAAAAGAAGTTTTCGTCACTAGAAGAATTAAAAAATCAGTTAGGAAAAGATACTAATTATGTTTTTGAAAAGTATATTTGCAAAACTGAAAAATGTATGATAAAATAATTCAAGTAACCATTACTCGGCATTTAATTACTCCAATTAGTGCTTAGTAATAGGCGATTTTAAATTTATGGAGGTAAATCACAATGATGATGAACAAAGAACAAATAATAAAAGAATACGGAAGAAAAGAAGGAGATACAGGTTCTCCAGAAGTACAAATAGCTTTATTAACAGCTAGAATAAACGAGTTAAACGATCACTTAAAAACTCATAAAAAAGACCACCACTCAAGAAGAGGATTATTAAAAATGGTTGGTAGAAGAAGAAACTTATTAGCTTACTTAAAGGATAGAGACTTAGAAGGATACAGAGCGTTAATAGCTAAGTTAGGATTAAGAAAATAATAATTTACTTTATGATATAAAAGAGAAGGTATATACCTTCTCTTTTTTGTAAAAATATATCTATATAAATAATAAAAAAGAGCTGATTTTTAATTGGCTCTTTTTTACGTACAAGGAAACTATGATTACATTATAATTGAGGATAAATAGTTTTAACCGGGAGATATCAATAAACTTAAGGTGAGTAAATAATAGCATCAACACAGTAGATTAAGCGAAGTGAATTCTTTATTAAAATAGATATAAATAGTTAAGGGTAAAAATGTATTGGTACAATTTAAGAATTTGTTTAAATTGTACCATAATATAGAAAAATAATATACAATATTTATGAAAAGGTATGCAAGGGGGTAAAAGAAATGAATAATAAGATAGTTTATACACCAGGACCAACCGATGTAAGAGAAAATGTAAGACTAGCTAGGGCCACTAAAACTACAAATCCTGATATAGATAAGGATTTTGTAAATTTCTATAAAAATACGTGTGATAAAATAGGGAAAATAATAAATACAAAAAATGATATTTATATATTGAGCGGAGAAGGAATATTAGGTCTTGAAGCAGCGTGTGCATCTTTAACCGAACAGGGAGATAGAGTATTAGTTATAGATAATGGAATATTTGGAGAAGGTTTTAAAGATTTTATTAGTATGTATGGAGGAGAGCCTGTACTTTTTAGTCAAGATTATAAAAAAGACATTGATATAAAAAGTTTAGAAAAATTCTTAGAAAAGGATAATAACTTTAAATATGCTACTGTAGTACATTGTGATACTCCTACAGGCGTACTTAATGATATAAGTAAAATATGTCCACTATTAAAAAAATACGGGATTTTAACCGTTGTAGATTCAGTTGCAGCAATGATTGGACAAGAACTTAAAGTAGATGAGTGGATGATAGACATGGTTTTAGGAGGATCTCAAAAAGCTATATCTGCTCCAGCAGGATTAACTATAGTAAGTATGAGTGAAAATGCTAAGGATATTATAAAAAATAGAAAATCTAAAGTGGTTGGATTTTATTGTAACCTAAGTATATGGGAAAATTATTATAATAAAAAAAGTTTTCCTTATACAATGCCAATAAGCGATATTATTGGTTTAGATAAAGCTATAGATAATATTTTAGAAGAAGGTAGTCAAAAGATATTAGATAGACATGAAAAAATAGCATATGCAACAAGAAATGCAATAAAAGACTATGGATTAGAATTATTCTTAGAGAAAGGTTACTCAAATACTGTAACTGCAGTAAAAATACCTGAAAATATACGTGCATTAAATTTATCAAATTATATGCTAGAAAATTATAACACTTTAGTTGCAACATCATTGGGACGATATAAAAATGAGATACTTAGAATTGGTCATATGGGGGAAAATGCAAGAGTAGAAAAAATATTAAATATTTTAAATACAATAGATATAAGCTTAAAAAACATGGGATTTGAAAGTAAGTACAAGTTAGTTGATATGTTCAATAAGTATTATAAATAAAAAATAGGGGGGATTTTTATGGAGGTAATGAGCAAAAGTAATCAAAAAAATACAACTAGGGATTTAGTTGAAACAGCATTACTTATTGCATTAGTATTTATAGCAACTAGGTTTATAAATATCAGATTACCGATCGCATCAAGTGGTGGACTTGTTCACTTAGGAAATACGATGCTTTTTATAGCAGCAATAGTTTTTGGTAAAAAGAAAGGTGCTATTGCTGGTGCTTTTGGTATGGGTTTGTTTGATTTATTATCAGAATGGGCAATATGGGCTCCATTTACATTTGTAGTAAGGGGTATTATGGGATATATAATAGGTCAAGTAGCATGGTCTAATGGAAAAAATGGGAACAATGTTGTAACTAATATAATAGCAATAATATTGTCTGGTGTATGGATGATATTTGGATATTATATTACAGAAATAATATTATATGGAAATCATATTAAAGCATTAGCATCTATACCGGGAAATGTAACTCAAATAATTATAGGTATAATTATAGGTATTCCTGTAGCTCAAATTTTAAAAAAGCATATAAAAAAATAAATATTAAATAAAATTTTTAGATAAGCATGTTTGTAAATTATTTTTAGATACATGCTTTTTTTTATTTTAATAAAATAATCATTTAAAATATTATAATAAGTTTTTAATCTAAAAAATAATGTGGTAAATTTTGCATCAAATTTAAATTTGATATAAAATATACTCTATAGAGGGTTAAATCTAAATTAAATTTATCATAGTATTTCTTATATAAAAATAATATAAGATAAATGTAAGTTGTGATTATATTTTAGCAATTAAGATAATAATTCAAAATATAAAAGGTGATTTTGGTATATATAGAGAAATTAAAAGGGTGGAAAATCTGAAATATAAATAAAGCAAAATACTAGGAGGAATATGCAATGAATATAAAATTAGTTTGTGACAGCTTATGTGATGTACCAGAGGAATTAATAGATAAACATAATATAGAAATCATACCATTAACTATAATAATAAATGAAAATGAATATAAAGATGGTGTTAACATAAGCAATGAAGAGTTTTATAAAATGATGAAAGATGGAAAAGATGTACCAAAAACATCGCAAGCAACATATATGCAGTTTAAAGAAGTTTTTGATAAATATGCAAAAGATTATGAAATAGTTTGTATAACAGGTTCGTCAAAATCATCAGGTACATATCAAAGTGCAGTTATGGCTAAAAATGACACTGAAGGAAAAATAGAGGTATTTGATACATTAACTTTATCGTTAGGAAGTGCTCAGTATATAATAAAAGCGTGTGAATTATTAGATACTGGAATAGATAGTAAAGAAATGATAAATGAATTAGAGAATATTAGAGAAAGTGTAAACTTATTTTTTGTAGTTAACACTTTAGAGTATTTAAAAAGAAGTGGTAGAGTTTCAGTAACAACGGCTACTATAGGTAATATGTTAAATTTAAAACCGATATTTGGAGTTAAAGATGGAAATATATCTCTATTAGATAAAGTAAGAGGAAAAAAACATGCTGTCCATACTATAATAGATTTGATAAAAGAGAAATATCAAACATTAGAAGATAAAAATATAATAATTGGATATGGGTCAAATGAGAAAGATTTTAATGAATTAAAGAAAGAAGTAGAGGAAAATATAAAAGCAAAATCGATATATATTACAAGAGGAGGAGCTTGTATTTGTTCTCACACAGGACCAGAAATTTTAGCAATTAGTTGTTCAAACTAGACATGACTAATTTTGAAGTAATAAGTAAATAATAAATTAAATAGAAAAAGTATTATTATCCTATAGTATTTAAGAATAATCAATCAAAGCCAGTGTATTACTTTTATGTTGTTAATTTATACTATTTTTGATAATATAGTACATAGGATGATAAAAGCGGTTTTAAAAAGAGGAGGCAAGCATTAATGTTTGAACATAAAATATTTAAAATGGATTTAGCAGGAAGAGAACTTTCTGTTGAAATAGGAAAAATAGCAGAACTTGCTAGCGGTAGTGCAATACTTAGATATGGCGATACTATGGTAATGGTAAACACATCTAAATCAGCAAAGCCAAGAGATGGAATAGACTTCTTCCCTCTAAGTGTTGATTATGAAGAAAAATTATACTCAGTTGGTAAGATTCCAGGTGGGTTCTTAAAAAGAGAAGGGAAACCTTCAGAAAAGGCGGTCCTTACTTCTAGACTTATAGATAGACCAATAAGACCTCTATTCCCAAAAGGGTTTAGAAATGATGTACAAGTAGTGGCTACAGTTTTATCAGTAGATCAAGATTGTACTCCTGATATAGTTGCTATGATAGGTTCATCAATAGCTTTATCAATATCTGAAATACCATTTAATGGTCCAACTGGATCAGTTTTAATAGGTTTAGTGGACGGAGCTTTTGTAGTAAACCCTACTGCTGAAGAAAGAGAAAAGAGTACTATGCATCTTGTAGTATCAGGAACTAAAGATGCAATAATGATGGTTGAAGCTGGTGGAGAAGAAATACCAGATAACTTAATGCTTGAAGCTATATTATTTGCACATGAGCAAATCAAAAAAGTAGTAGCTTTCATAGAAGAAATAGTAATTGCAGTTGGAAAAGAAAAAATGGAATTCGAACTACATAAAATTGATGAAGAAGTAGAAAAAGCAGTTCGTGAGTTTGCTACTGCAGATATGAAAGAAGCTGTAAAAACAGTAGAAAAACTTGAAAGAATGGAAAAAATGGATGCAGTAAAAGAAGCTACTTTTACTCATTTTGAAGATATATTAGAAGAGTTCGGGATAGATGTAGAAGAAACTTTACATGCAATAATAAAAGAAGAAGTTAGAAAACTTATAGTTCATGAAAATGTAAGACCAGATAATAGAGGTTTAGAAGAAATAAGACCAATATGGTGTGATCATGGATTTATACCTAGAACGCATGGTTCTGGATTATTTACGAGAGGTCAAACTCAAGTTATGTCAATAACAACTCTTGGAGCACTAGGAGAAGCTCAAATATTAGATGGGCTAGATGAAGAAGAAACAAAAAGATATATGCATAACTACAACTTCCCAGCGTATAGTGTTGGTGAAGCTAGACCATCAAGAGGACCAGGAAGAAGAGAAATAGGACATGGAGCACTTGCTGAAAGAGCTTTAATACCAGTACTTCCATCAAAAGATGAATTCCCTTATGCAATAAGAGTGGTTTCTGAAGTATTAAGTTCAAATGGTTCTACATCTCAAGGTAGTGTATGTGGATCAACATTATCTTTATTAGATGCTGGTGTACCTATAAAAGATATGGTTGCAGGTATAGCAATGGGTCTTATAAAGCATGATGATAAGGTAGCAGTACTTTCAGATATACAAGGAATGGAAGATCATTTGGGAGATATGGACTTTAAAGTTGCAGGAACTGAAAATGGTATAACAGCTATTCAAATGGATATTAAGATAGCTGGTATAGATGAAGAAGTTCTAAGAAATGCTTTAACTCAAGCTAAAGTTGGTAGAATACACATACTTAATGAAATGAGAAAAACAATAGCTAAGCCAAATCCAGAATTATCTAGATATGCACCTAAGATAATAACTATGAACATCAACCCAGATAAAATCAGAGATGTAATAGGACCTGGTGGAAAAGTTATAACTAAAATAATAGATGAAACAGGCGTTAAAATAGATATAGAACAAACAGGAGAAGTATTCATAGGTGGAGTTGATCCAGATATGATAAAACTTGCTCAAAAGATGATAAATGATATAGTTGCAGAAGCTGAAGTAGGACATACTTATACTGGTAAAGTAACTAGAATAATGAACTTTGGAGCATTTGTTGAAGTACTTCCAGGAAAAGAAGGATTACTTCATATATCTCATATAGCTCACGAAAGAGTAGCTAAAGTTGAAGATGTTTTAAACATAGGAGATGAAGTAGAAGTTAAAGTAACAGAAATAGATGAAAAAGGAAGAGTAAACTTATCTAGAAAAGTTCTTTTACCAAAGCCAGAAAAAGCAGAGAAAAAAGAAGAAAAATAATAAGAAGCTAAATAAAAAAGAAGCCTATTATAGGCTTCTTTTTTATTTAGCAAAAACGTATGTTAATTGTTAAATGTGTAATATGTTAAGGTTATCTAAGTTTTTAAATGTCATAAATACATAAACAAGCTAATAGTATATATAGAGAATGAAATTGTACAGGTTACATAAATGTATAAATAGTTTTAGGAGGAATTCATAATGATAATGATGGTAGTTAATAAAAAAAAACTTAAAAAAATAATTATATCACTAGCAATATTATTGCTTGTAGTATTAGGAATTGTATTTATGATTAAAAAAGGTAATAGCACTACGACATTTAACAGATTTGATTCTACTGAGGCTCCATATTACCAAGGAACAAAGGTAGAAAGTGGGTACGTTGCACTAACTTGCAACGTAGACCTTGGGTGGGAAAGTGAATATGTAGAAAAAATATTAGAAGTTTTACAAAAAGAGGATGTTAAAATAACTTTTAATGTGACAGGAAGATGGGCAGAAAAAAATCAAGATTTACTTCTTAAAATTAAAGGACAAGGTCATGAAATTGGAAATCATGGACATAGACATTTAGATTATGCAAAATTATCATACGAAGAAAATTTGGAACAAATAAAGACATCAAAAAAAATAATAGAAGATGTTATAAAAGAAGAAACGAAATTTTTCCAAGCACCATCGGGTTCTTTTGGAGAAGGTACAATGAAGGCTGCAAAAGAACTAGGATACACTTGTATAAAATGGGACGTAGATACTATAGATTGGAAATATAGAGAAGAGCCAGACGTTATTGTAGAAAGAGTTAAGAAAAAGGATATTCAAGATAATAGTATAGTACTTATGCATCCTACAAAGGCAACAACAGAATGTATAGATGATATTATTCAAATAGTAAGAGATAAAGGATTAAAACCAGGCAAGTTAAGTGATATATTTTAAATTGAAATAGTAGTAGTTGAATAAATAAAGTGTGTAACTTATAATTTAATACATGTAGGTGATATATTTACATAATTAAATTGTGAACTATATAGAAATTAAATATAATTTACTAAAAAAATAGTAAATTATACAGATTGAAAATAGATGTAAATAGAGCATATATTAAAGAAAGACAAAAAGATGGAGGATGTTATGTATAAAACACATGTATTAAAAAATGGACTTACAATAATAGGGGAAGAAATACCGTATTTAAAATCTATATCATTAGGTGTATGGGTAAATGCTGGTTCTAGAATAGAAAAAGAAAGAGTGAGTGGGGTATCTCATTTTATAGAGCATATGTTATTTAAAGGAACTAAAAATAGAACGTCTAAACAAATAGCTAGTGAAATAGATAATTTAGGTGGACAAATAAATGCATTCACAAGTAAGGAGTGCACATGTTATTATGTTAAGTTATTGGATTCTCATATTGATATAGGAATAGATGTATTAAGTGATATGATTTTAAATCCGTTATTTGATAAAGAAGATATAGATAAAGAAAGACTAGTAATATTAGAAGAGCTAAAAATGTATGAAGATTCACCAGAAGATTTAGCTTATGATTTATTAACTGAGAATATATATGCTGGTGATGGTCTTGGAATGAATATAATAGGTACTAAAAAATCATTATATGATATAAATCAAAAAGAAATATTAGATTATTTTGGAAAATACTATATACCAAATAATTCGGTTATAGCTATATCAGGGAATTTTAAATTTGAAGAAATGGTAAAAAAAATAGAAGATAAATTTAGTTTATGGGAAGGTAAAGAAGTAAGTGTACATGTAAATAAAGCTGAGTTTAAAAACTGTTTTATAACTAAAAATAAAGATACAGAACAAGTAAATCTAGCTATGAGTTTAGAAGCGATTCCTGTAGAAAATACTAAAGAAGTATATGCATTAGCTATAATAAATACTGTATTTGGAGGAAGCGTAAGCTCTAGATTGTTTCAAAAAATAAGAGAAGAAGAAAGCTTAGTATACTCAATATATTCATCTCAAAGCTTATATAGAAAATGTGGAGAGTTAGGTATATTTGCTAGTATGAGTAACGAAAATCTAGAGGATGTATATAATTTAGTTATAGAGGAAATTAAACATATGAGAGAAAACTACCTTACTGAAAAGGAAATACAAGAAACAAAAGAACAATTAAAAGGTAGCTATATATTAGGTTTAGAAAGTACCAGCAGCAGGATGATGTCTATCGGAAAATCTATGCTCTTAAATAAAAAAGTAAAAGATGCCGACGAGATATTAAAGCTTATTGATGATGTTGATCAAGAAACAATAAAAACAGTTATTGATAAAATATTTAATATAAACAAACTGGGGGTTTGCATAGTAGGAAAAGATGTAGAAAATATAAAATTATAAGAGATAAACTATTGGGGGGATAAAAATGAATTTATCTGAAATCGCAGGTAAAGAAATAGTTAACTTAGTTACAGGAGAAAGATTAGGTGTAATTGGAGAATGTGACCTTATATTAGATGAAACTACAGGAGATATACTAGCGTTATTAATACCTAAAGAAAAGGGGTTCTTTGGGTTAAGAAAAGATAAGTCTGTTTTAGAAGTGCCATGGAGAAACGTAAGAAAAATAGGTAATGACATGATAATAATAGAATATGACGGAATTTATTAGGGGGTTAGTATGGAAATCTTAGTTCAAAAATTTGGTGGGACATCAGTTGAATCATATGAGAAAATGAATGAGGTTTGTAAGATAATTAAAAGCTATAAAGAATCAAATGAAAGTTTAGGTTTAGTTGTAGTAGTATCTGCTATGGGAAGACAAGGAGCCCCATATGCAACAGACACGTTAATAAGCTTATGCGATAAAATAAATAATGAACCTTCAAAAAGAGAACTAGATATGATAATGAGCTGTGGAGAAATGATATCAGGAACTATATTAGTAAATATGCTTAAAGCTAGAAAAATTGATTCAATATTTTTAACAGGCAATCAAGCTGGTATAATGACAACTGATAATTTCTCCAATGCTAAAATAATAGATATAAATCCTCAAAGGATATTTAAAGAGTTAGAAACAAATAAAGTGGTTGTAATAGCAGGGTTCCAAGGTGCTACTGAATATGGAGAAATAACAACTCTAGGTAGAGGAGGAAGTGATACATCTGCAGTTGCAATAGGAAAGGCTTTAGGTTGTGATGTAGTTGAAATTTATACTGATGTAGATGGAATAATGACAGCTGATCCAAGGGTTGAACCAGACGCCAAAGTTTTAAAATGTATAGATTATGAAGAAGTTTTTCAAATGGCAGATAAAGGCGCAAAAGTAATACATCCAAGAGCAGTTCAATTAGCTAAAAGTGCAAATATAACATTAGCTATAAAAAATACATTAAATCCAAGCTGCGAAGGAACTAAAATTTGTTTAGATTGTATATCAGAGGTTGTAGAATATGAAAAAGAAAACAGTTTAATGACTGCTGTTGCACATAGAGATAAAGTAGCTCAAGTAAAAGTTAAATCAGATGAAGAAACTTTTAGTAAGATATTAAATCAAATAGAGAATAAAAATATAAGTATAGATATGATAAACTTTTTCATAGAGGAAAAATCATTTGTTGTGGAAGAGGATTCGATAGAAGAGTTAGAAGAGATATTAAAAAAATACAGTATAGAGTATAAAATAAATAAAGATTGTGCTAAAGTGACATTAATAGGTGCCAAAATAAGTGGAACACCTGGTGTTATGGCAAAAGTAGTAAGAGCACTATCAAAATCGAAAATACAATTACTTCAAACATCAGATTCTAGCATGACAATATCATGTCTAGTTAAAAAGGAAGACATGTCAAAAGCTATACACGCAATTCACAACGAATTTTATCTAAAATAAATAAAATTCTAAATAACTTATAATCTCAGTAATACTTTTACACTTTCAATATTAATAATTAAGAAAATTAAATTATTTTACCTAAATTTTGGATAAATGAATTTTTTAAGCTGATTTGGTAAAAATAAATTGAAAGTAAATTTTGAGAGGAGTATTACATATGAGATATTACGATAACAATATTAATTATAATAATCACATAGAATTTGAAGGCAAAGAAAAGAAACAAACTTTAATAAAAAGTGAGACTGATGAATCATCTAAAAATGAAACTCCAGAAATTCAAGATGTAAAGCAAATGGGAGTTCCAGAAATGCCTCAGAAATCGTCTAAAGAAATACAATGTATAACTATTATTGGTGAAATAGAGGGACATTTTATTGGAAATCCTCAAAAAAAAGCTACTAAATATGAGCATATAATACCAATGCTTTATTCAATAGAAGAAAATCCAGAAATAAAAGGAGTACTAATAGTACTAAATACAGTGGGTGGAGATGTAGAAGCAGGTCTTGCTATGGCAGAATTAATAAATAGTACATCTAAAAAAGTAGTTACACTTGTCTTAGGTGGAAGTCATAGTATAGGTGTACCTCTTGCAACAGCTGGAGATTATTCGTTTATAGCTCCAACAGCGACAATGATAGTTCATCCTATTAGAACAAATGGTTTAGTTATAGGTGTAAATGAAACTTTTGAGTATTTCAAAAAAATGCAAGAAAGAATTGTTCAATTTATAATAAGAACATCAGATATTGAAAGAGGAGAATTAGAAAAAATCATGCACTCAAAAGATGAATTAGTAAGTGATGTTGGTAGTGTTCTAATAGGTAAAGAGGCTGTAGATTGTGGATTAATAAATGAAGTTGGTGGTTTAAAAGAAGCTCTTGCTAAATTAAAAGAATTAATAAAAGAATCGGATGAAAATAGTCAGAACCTTAAAGATAACAAATAAGATTTGTTTAAATAATATATTCTATGATATAATTAAAAAATACAGTAAAAAGTGTTAGTGTTAAGGCATTAACACTTTTTGCTGTGATTGGGTTAACTAAATAAAAAAGTAAGAGGTGAGATGGGTGGCGAAAAAGAAAAAAAGTAAGAAAAAAGGTAAAAAATCTAGCTTTAATGCAGAATATCATAACTTAGTAACCATATTTATAGGTATATTTTTATTATATAGTTTAAATTCAAGTTCTATGGGATTTATAGGTAATATGATGCAATCACTATTTAAAGGCTTATTTGGAGCACTTTCTATAGTTATCCCATTTATAGTTATAATAACAGGTATACTTGGATTTTTTGAAGGTAATGAATATATATATAGATTAAAAAATACTAAGGTTTATTATGTAGGAATTTTATTTATATTTATATTCTATGGATTATTAAATGCTAGAAGTTTACCAGTAGATAGCCCGTTAAGTGGTGAAATGCTAAAGCCAGTAATGGAAATGGGTGTAAATGGTGAAGGTCCTGGACTAATATCTACAACAATAACTTATTATATAAGCAAAATGTTTGGTATAACTGGGGGCTGGATGATAAGTATATTTGCTCTTATTATAGTAGCTATGTTTATATTTAATATATCAGTTAAAGATTTAATACTAAATATAAAAGCTAAAACAACAGGAGTTAAAAATGGAAATATAAGTTTAAAAGATGCTGTTTCTAATGTTAAAAAATCAGCGTTAGATATGATGACAGATGAGGTTGATGAAGATACTATGATGCAAAAAGAAGGTTTCTTCAAGTCAATGAAAAAGAAAAAAGGAAAAGAAGAACCTGCTATTGATATGGAAGACTCAGTAGATGATAAAACTATAAAAATAGTTGGATTTAATAAAGCAGAAGATGAATATCTGGAAATACTAGAAGGAACTCAAAGTATGCCAGAACTTGAAGTTATAAAAGAACTTCAAGGTTTCAACAATGCACCTTGTGAAGATGTAAAAGAGCAACCAATAAAAACATCTAAAACATATGACCCAGATAAAACTCAAATGATAGACATAAAACCAGAAGCTAACTATGAAAATTATAAAATGCCAACAGCTGATCTATTGAATAAAGTAGAGAAAAAAACTGATGAAAATGGTAAGAAAAAAGTATTAAAAAATGCATCTTTACTAGAAAAGACATTATCAGACTTTGGAGTAGAGGCTAAAGTTAATCAAGTTACAGTAGGGCCTACTATAACTAGATATGAAATACAACCAAGCCCTGGTGTTAAAGTTAGTAAAATAGTTAACTTAACTGATGATATAGCGTTAAGTTTAGCCGCAAAAAGTATAAGAATGGAAGCTCCAATACCTGGAAAAAGCGCAATAGGAATAGAAGTTCCAAATGAACACGCTCAAATGGTATCTGTGAGAGAAGTATTAGAAAGTGAAGAGTTTAAAAAGTTTGATTCTCCACTTGCAATGGCGCTGGGTAAAGACATAAGTGGTAAAGTTGTAATTGGGGATATTTCAAAAATGCCTCATATGCTTATCGCAGGATCAACAGGTTCAGGAAAAAGTGTTTGCGTAAATACATTAATAAGTTCTATACTATATAAAGCTAAACCGGATGAAGTAAAATTATTATTAATAGATCCTAAAGTAGTTGAACTTGCTAATTATAATGGAATACCTCATTTATTAATACCTGTAGTTACTGATCCTAAAAAAGCAGCAAGTGCGCTTAACTGGGCAGTTGTAGAAATGAATAGAAGATATAAATTATTTGCAGATACACAAGTAAAAGACATAACAAGTTATAATGAAAAATCAGAAGAAAAGTTACCTAAGATAGTAATAATAATAGATGAGCTTGCAGATTTAATGATGGCAAGTGCAAATGATGTTGAAGATTACATTTGTAGGCTGGCACAAATGGCAAGAGCTGCTGGAATGCATTTAATTGTAGCAACTCAAAGACCGTCTGTTGATGTTATAACAGGTGTTATAAAAGCGAATATACCATCAAGAATAGCATTTGCAGTTTCATCTCAAACAGATTCTAGGACTATACTTGATATGGGTGGAGCTGAAAAGTTACTTGGTAAGGGCGATATGTTATTCTACCCATTAGGGGCAGCAAAACCAGTAAGACTTCAAGGTGCATTTATCTCAGAGGGTGAATCAGAAAGAGTCATAGACTTTGTAAAGAGTCAAGTCAAAGAAGAAATAAAATATGAAGAAGAAATAATGGAAACTATTTCTAAGGCTACAATAGCTAAATCTAGTGATGAAGATGAATTACTAAGTGAAGCTATAGAATTTGTAGTTGAAAGTGGACAAGGGTCAGCGTCAATGCTGCAAAGAAAATTCAAAATAGGATTTAATAGGGCGGCAAGATTAATAGATTCTATGGAAGAACGAGGAATAGTTGGTCAAAGTGAAGGAAGTAAACCGAGAAAAGTTTTAATTAGCAAACAAGACTTACAAAATTTAGAAGGTGAATAAAAATTGAAGACAATTAAAGTTGAAGAGGCACTTAAGCTTGAAAATGTAATATTTATAGATGTAAGAACAGAATCAGAATACGAAGAGGACAATATACTAAATTCTTTTAGTATGCCTCTATTTAAAGACAATGAGCATAATGAAGTTGGAACAATATATAAAATGCAAGGAAAGCATGAAGCTATAGAAATTGGATTTGATTATGTGTCATATAAGTTAAAAGACATATATCGTGAAACTAATCGACTAGCAAAGGAATATGATAATATAGTTGTATATTGTGCTAGAGGTGGAATGAGAAGTGGTTCGGTAGTTAATTTACTAGACTCATTAGGTGTTAATGTATATAAGCTTGAAGGCGGATATAAGGCTTATAGAAATTTTGTGTTAGACTACTTAAAGAATATAATGGATTCTAAACAGTTTATAGTGGTTCATGGATTAACAGGAGCTGGAAAAACAGACTTATTGAAGATGTTAGAGCAAGGTAAAATAGATATAATAGATTTAGAAGGAATTGCTAAAAATAGTGGGTCTACTTTTGGATTTATAACATTTGATCAAAAACCACCATCTCAGAAGAGTTTTGAAAGTCAAATATTTGAAAATCTGTATTTCTCTAAGACTGATTATATATTTATAGAAAGTGAAAGTAAAAGAGTTGGACATGTTTGTGTACCAAATGAAATTTATGAAGGAATAATAAGAGATGGATATCATTTACTATTAGAATGTAGTTTGGAAAATAGAGTAAAAAGACTTTGTAGAGATTATATATACGGAAAAGATGAAGAAAACATACAAGTTTTAAAAGATTGTATAAGCAAGTTTAGGAAGAGACTAGGAAATAAAACAGTTGATGAGTATATAAATTTATTAGATGAAGGAAAATATGAGGAGTTAGTCGAAAAGTATTTAGTAGAGTACTATGATCCTTTATATATGCATTCGGTAGAAAAATATACTTACAATAAAGTTATAAATTTTGACAATATGGATAAAGCTTTAGATGAAGTAATCAATTTCCATAAGGCAGCAGCGGAAGGAGCAATAAAATGTTAAAGATAGCACTAGAATCACTAGGGTGTTCAAAAAACTTAGTAGATGCAGAAATAATGATGGGTATATTAAATAGAAAAGGTTATAAGTTAGTTGGAGATTTTTCAGATGCTGATATAATAATAGTAAATACATGTGGATTCATTGAATCAGCAAAACAAGAATCAATAGATACTATACTTGATTTAGCACAATATAAAACAACTGGAAATCTTAAAATTCTTATAGTAACAGGTTGTCTAGCTCAAAGATATGCTGAAGAATTAAAAAATGAAATACCAGAAATAGATGCTATAGTAGGAACAGGAAGTTATCAAAATATAGATGATATAATAAATGGTCTAAAAGAAGAAAAGCAAATAGTAAGTTTAAATGATATAGAATTTGCTTTTAATGAAGAACTTCCAAGATATATATCTACTCCAAGCCATATGGCCTATTTAAAAATAGGAGAAGGATGTGACAATCACTGTACCTACTGTATAATACCTAAATTAAGAGGAAAATACAGAAGTAGAAAGATGGAAGATATAGTTAAAGAAGCTAAAGAATTAGCATCTAGAGGTGTTAAAGAAGTTGTAGTTATAGCTCAAGATACAACTAAGTACGGTTGTGATATATATGGGAAAGAGATGTTACCAGAACTTTTAGAAGAGCTTGCAAAAATAGACGGATTTAAATGGATAAGAATAATGTATTCATATCCAGAGTCAATAACAGAGGAATTAGTTAAGGTTATAAAAAAATATGATAACATTTGTAATTACTTTGATATGCCTATACAACATGCAAGTAATAAAATATTAAAATTAATGAACAGAAGAACAACTAAAGAGGATATATTATCTAAAATTGAAATGATAAGAACACATATACCAAATGCAACAATTAGAACTACTATAATAGTTGGATTCCCTGGAGAAACGGAAGAGGACTTTAAAGAAGTTATAGACTTTGCCAAAAAAGTAAAGTTTGACAGATTAGGAGCATTTGCATACTCAAGGGAAGAAGATACAGCTGCTGATAAACTACCGAATCATTTAGACGAAGATATTAAGGTTGAAAGAAGAGATGCTTTAATGCTAGTTCAGCAAGAAATATCTCAAGAACTAAATTCAGCTAAGGTTGGAAATATATATGAGGTTTTAATAGAAGAACAAGTAGAGGATAAAGTATATATAGGAAGAACACAAGGGGATGCAGAGGAAATTGACAGTATAGTTTATGCAAAGTCTGAAAAGCAATTTAATGCAGGTGACTTTGTAAAGGTAAAAATCAACAATGCATTAGAGTATGATTTGATGGGAGATGTAATTGATGAACTTGCCTAATAAATTAACTTTATTTAGGATATTTTTAATACCAGTATTCATAATAACTATGCTACTTAATATACCAAACAAGTTTTTAATAGCATGCATAATATTTATTGTGGCATCAATAACTGATGCTATGGATGGTCATATAGCTAGAAAATATAATTTAGTAACTGATTTTGGAAAGTTTATGGATCCTTTAGCAGATAAGTTACTAGTTATATCTGCATTAACATGTATGATAGAAATGGGGCTTGTAGCTAGTTGGATGGTAATAATAATAGTAGCAAGAGAATTAACTGTAAGTATTCTAAGAGCAATTGCTGCAGCTGATGGAAAAGTAATTGCAGCAAGTGGTGGTGGAAAGTTAAAAACAATAACTCAAATGATTGCTATAATAGTACTATTATTAGGAGCTAACTTTAATAATCAATTGTTAGCAACTATAGGTGATATATCAATATTAATAGCGACTCTTTTAACTTTATACTCAGGATGGGAATATTTATATAAAAATAAAGAATTATTTATGAATAGTAAATAGCAAAAAGTAAAAAACAGCGATGCACGTTAGTGTTATCGCTGTTTTTATTTATTATGAGATACTATATGAAATTAAATATTAATAAAATCATTTAAATAGTATTAAGTTAAAATAATAAGGGTAAATATATTAATAAAATGTATAAAAGTATCTATAAAGGTTTATAAATAAAATGGGTGTGGTAATTTTATTATTATAAAATTTTTAAGAATTGACGTAGGTTTAAATTTGATATATAATCAATATAGAAAGTTAGAGAACAAATGTTTGAATTTTATATAGATGAAGGGATGGATAAATATGAGTATAGACCAAGATAAATTAAAAGCACTTAATCAGGCTCTAGGTAATATAGAAAAAGAATTTGGTAAAGGTTCAGTAATGAAATTAGGAGAAGCTACATCTATGGCAATAGATGTTATACCAACAGGTTCAATAGGTTTAGATATAGCAGTTGGTATAGGTGGGTTGCCTAAAGGAAGAATAATAGAAGTTTATGGACCTGAATCTTCAGGTAAAACAACGGTTGCTTTACACACTGTTGCAGAATCTCAAAAACAAGGTGGAATAGCTGCATTCATAGATGCAGAACATGCGCTTGATCCAGTATATGCAAAGGCTCTAGGCGTAGATATAGATAACTTAATAATATCTCAACCAGATACAGGGGAACAAGCTCTTGAAATAGCAGAAGCACTTATAAGAAGTGGAGCAATAGATATAATAGTAGTTGACTCAGTTGCAGCACTTGTTCCAAGAGCTGAAATAGAAGGAGATATGGGAGATTCTCATGTTGGTTTACAAGCAAGACTTATGTCACAAGCCTTAAGAAAACTAACTGGTTCTATAAAAAAATCAAATTGTGTTGCGATATTTATAAACCAATTAAGAGAAAAAGTAGGTATTATGTTCGGTAATCCAGAAACAACTACTGGTGGTCGTGCACTTAAGTTCTATTCATCAGTTAGACTTGATGTTAGAAGAATTGATTCTATTAAGCAAGGTGATAAAGTTATTGGTAATAGAACTAGAGTAAAGGTAGTAAAAAATAAGGTAGCCCCACCATTTAAACAAGCAGAGTTTGACATAATGTATGGAGAAGGTATATCTAAAGTTGGGGATTTATTAGATATAGCAGCAGATGCAGACATAGTCAAAAAATCTGGAGCATGGTATAGCTATAATGATACTAAACTTGGACAAGGTAGAGAAAATGTTAAAAAGTTCTTAACAGATAATCCAGATTTAATAACTGAAATTGATGAAAGAGTAAGAACATATTACAAATTAGACGAAAATAAAGATAATGCGACAGAAGAAGAAGATACATTAGAAAATTTAGAATAATAAAAGTAATACACACCTCCTATTAACTTGACATGAGTTAGAAAAAATTATAAAATTAAGTAAAGATAAAATATCTAAATTTGATTTTATAGCAAAGTATTTTTAGAAATAGAAAAATAAAAGTATTTTGTTGATATTGCAAGATATATTATGCATATTTAATGAAATTACATATCATATATGTACTTGTAATTATAAAAATGATAAAAAGGTTTAGAAATGACATTTTGGGATTATTAACAAAGGAGGTGGATGTCATAGAGATCATAATGACTTTAATAGGTGCAGCCGTAGGTATTATAGCTGGATATTTTGTAAGAAAGAACATATCTGAAGCGAAAATTGGCCAAGCTGAGAACTTAGCCAAAGAAATAATAGATAAGGCACATAGAGACTCAGAAACTGTTCAAAAAGAAAAGTTATTAGAAGCTAAAGAAGAAATCCATAAATGGAGAACAGAAGCTGAAAGAGAAAACAAAGAAAGACGAAATGACTTACAAAAATTTGAAAAAAGAATAATACAAAAAGAAGAAGTGTTAGACAGAAAGCTACAAAACTTAGAGTCAAAAGAAATGAGTTTAGGTGATAAATTAAAAAATGTAGCTAAAAAAGAAGATGAAGTAGAAGAAATAAAGGTTAGACAATTAGAAAAGCTAGAAAATATTTCAGGAATAACTTCAGACAAAGCAAAGGAAATCATTTTAACTAATGCAGAAAGAGAAGTAAGACGTGAGATGTCTATAATGATAAAAGAAATAGAGTCTCAAGCTAAAGAAGAATCAGAAAAAAGATCAAGAGAAATTATAGGGTACGCTATTCAAAAATGTGCAGCAGACCATGTTGCAGAAACTACTGTTACAGTGGTAAATTTACCTAATGATGAAATGAAGGGTAGAATTATAGGTAGAGAAGGTAGAAATATAAGAACCTTAGAAACATTAACAGGAATAGATCTTATAATAGATGATACTCCAGAAGCAGTAATTTTATCAGGATTTGATCCTATAAGGAGAGAAGTAGCAAGAATAGCTCTTGAAAAATTAATAGCAGATGGAAGAATACATCCAGCTAGAATAGAAGAAATGGTTGAAAAGGCTAAAAAAGAAGTAGATAATATAATAAAAGAATTTGGGGAACAAGCTGCATTTGAAACAGGTGTTCATGGATTACATCCTGAGTTAATTAGATTATTAGGTAGACTAAACTACAGAACAAGTTATGGTCAAAATGTTCTTAAACATTCTATAGAAGTTGCTCACATCGCAGGTATAATGGCTGCAGAAATAGGAGCAGATGTTAAATTAGCTAAAAGAGCTGGTTTATTACATGACATAGGTAAATCAGTAGACCATGAAATGGAAGGTACTCATGTTGAAATAGGTATGGATTTATTAAAGAGATATAAAGAATCTAAAGAAATAATACATGCTATGAGTACACATCATGGAGACTATGAACCGCAAACAATAGAAGCTGTTTTAGTAACTGCGGCAGATGCTATATCAGCAGCAAGACCAGGTGCTAGACGTGAGACTCTAGAGGCATATATAAGAAGATTAGAGAAATTAGAAGAAATAGCTAATTCATATGAGGGAGTAGAAAAATCGTTTGCTATACAAGCAGGTAGAGAAGTTAGAATAATGGTAAAACCTGAAAATGTAAGCGATGAAGATATACATTTATTAGCTCGTGATATGACTAAGAAGATAGAAGACGAATTAGAATATCCAGGTCAAATAAAAGTAAGTATAATAAGAGAAACTAGAGCAATTGAATATGCTAAATAAAAAGAGAGGTTTTGAACCTCTCTTTTTTATTTTATATATATTTTTATGTTTAGGTAGTATAATATATATTTTTTTAGGAAAAAATTGAATACTAAAAATAAATTAATATGAAAAAATATATAAAATTATATATAAATGAAAAAGTTCATTTTTTATCTTTGATTGTAGTTATAAAAACTTATGCGCTAGGATTTAACGATGATGAACTCATTGAGCAAATTTTTTTTAACCATATCCTCAAAACCTAGTTAATATAATTGATTCAAGTAAATGACGAGAATTATAAAATAATTAGAAATATAAGACGATAAAATGGCAATAATAAAAGTAAAATCATAAAAGAGGTGAAAAAATGTTAAATCAACTTGCTAAAAATCAATATGTTAAAATAGTTAAAGATGATGAAAACAATAAAGAAATCGAATATGGAGTAGTTCTTAATGAACATAACAATCAATATGAGATAATGAGTATTGGTTTTGAAAATAAAAATGGTCATTTTTTAGAATATCCAATAGAAGTTCCTGATTTAGTTCAAACATATGCTATAAATGATGCTATGTTTGATGAAGTGAAAGAAAACGAAGTAAGAAGAAAAATGAATATATGGATGGAAAAAAATTATAAAAAATAATATTTTTGATGGGGGAGTGCTATACTCTCCCTTTTGGATTATAAAAATTGATAAGTTAGGTCAAAATAAATAAAATTAGAGATATAAAACAACCAAATATAGTAAATTTAAGGCTAAAATGATATAATTAATATTAAAAGAGGGGGAATGTCAGGTGAATCAATATATAAAGATTAACTCAGAATTAGATGCCTTAAAGATAAAAGAAATTGAAAAAATCTTTTGTAGTGAAATAGAAAATGAAGTTAATTTAATACCAAAAGTTACTCCTTTTAAAGGGATAAATACAGATTTAGTATATATAAAGAATAATAAATTACTATTTGTAAAGTTTATGGATACCACAGAAGATTTATTCTTTATACTAGATGAGGAATTATTAGAAGTAATGAATGAGGAAAATGATTTACTAAAGCTTAAGATGAAACAATTAGATAAAAATATAAATTATAATTATATATTTGTGATGCCTTATGTTGAAATAGATAATTGTTATGAATTTGAAAATTTTGTAAATAATCATATTGTAGATAAAAATAAATTAAAAAAAATTATTGAAGATAAAGAACTAATAAATGATTATTTAAATGAAGCTAATAATGAAATTGATTTAAACTTATTTTTATTAGATATATGTCCGGAATATTATTTATTAAATGATAAATCGCATTTTAATAAAAATTTTAAAAAAATTTCTTTTTATAACGATGAATATAAGTATAGTGCTACTATGTTAGATAGCAATCAAATAGTAGATAGCATTTCTGTAAAATATGGAAATACTTTGTTTAAGGGTGGTTCAGGAACAGGAAAAACAACATTGATGCTTTCTCGAGCTATTAAACTTGCAAGGGTATATCCCCATCATAAATTTTTAATATTAACAGACTCTAAACAAATATGTAATGAATTGAAAGAAAAGGTAGCATTACTTTATAAAAATAATGCCAATTTAGAAATATATACTTATAGTTCATTTATATTTAAATTAGCTAAAAAATATAATCTTATAATTGATTATGGTATGCTTAAAAAGGATTATGATAAAGCATTTAATAATATAGTTAGGCAAGCCAAAAATATAATAAAGAATAAGCATATGTTTAAAGGAATATTTATCGATGAAGTAGAAAGCTTTAAAAAGGAAGACATTGAATTTATAAAGGAATTTTTATACAAAACAAAATATATTTTCAATGTTTTTTCTTGTGAATCTCTAAATATTAATAGCGATTTAAATATATTTAAAAATAATCTAGAAAATATAGAATTTGATGATATTGTGTATTTAGATAAAAATTATAAGCAAAGTAAAGGGCTTGTTAAATTTACTAATAATTTTGCAAAAAATGCCAACTCATATGTAAATTCATTAAGAAAAAATAAAATAAACAATGAATTTTATACTACAAAACCTTTAAGAGAAGAGAGTACAGATGTTAATATTATTAAAGTAAGTGATTTAGAAGAACAAATTAGTTCTATTATTTGGGAAATAGAATACCTAGTAAATAAAAAGGGATTAACTTATTCTGAAATAGGAATAATTTATCCTTATAACAAAAAACGTTTAAAAAGTGGAAAGACAATATATTTCCAATATATGTTGAAAAAAGCGTTAGAAGATGCAGAAATACCTTTTATATATGCAGAAGAAAACTTAACTAATATAAGCAAAAAAATAGGAATTACATTATCAAATATATATACTATAAAAAATCTTGAATATAAAGCTTTAATATTCTGTGAGTTAGAAATGTTATATAATCATACTATCAATGATAAAGAACAAGATTATCAAATAAATGATTTTGTAGGCGATTTAAATAAAGTTTATTTGGCAATAACTAGAGCATGTGATTATCTAAGTATTATCACCACGTTCAATGAAAAATCTAGTGATATAATAAGATTGCTTATAGAATCTAAGTAAATGTTTTAAAAATATTTCCCTTATATAAAGCAGATGAAAATACAAAAAAGGGAGTGTTATCTATAATTATAAAAATTAGTAGAAACACTCCTTTTTGCATCTATTTATTTAGTACTTAAAGTAAGTCAGTTATTTTAAAAGGTAAAAGTAAGATAAAACTATTATACCTAATATTATTCTATAATACCCAAATACTTTAAAGTCATGTTTCTTAATGTAATCCATTAAGAATTTTATAACGAATACTGAAACTATAAAAGCAACAACTGAGCCAGTAGCTAAGACAGCCCATTCTTGACCAGTAAATGCAAAGCCTGACTTGTAAAGTTTTAGTCCGCTAGCTCCAAGCATAGTTGGTATAGCTAAAAAGAATGAAAACTCTGCAGCTACATATCGAGATGCTCCAAGTAATAATGCGCCTATTATAGTTGAACCAGATCTAGAAGTACCAGGAATTAATGCTAAACACTGGAATAAACCTATTCCTATAGCTAATTTATATGTAACTTGAGAAAAATCATTAATTTTAGGTCTTTTATTTCTGTTTTCTATAGCTATCATTATTATACCGTAAACAATAAGAGCGATGGCTACAGTAGTAGGATTAAAGAATGCTGCTTCAATAGCATCATCATATAAGAAACCAAGTATAGCAGATGGTATTACAGCAACTACAACTTTCATCCATAAATCTATAGTTTCTATTCTCTGAACTCCAGTTTTAGATCCATCAAATGGATTTAATTTTTTAAAGAATATTGTAAGAACAGCAAGTATAGAACCAAACTGAATTACAACTAAGAAAGTACTAACAAACTGAGCACTTAAGTTTAGTTTTAAAAATTCATCAACTAATATCATATGGCCAGTACTACTTACAGGTAACCATTCAGTTATACCTTGAACGATACCTAGAATAATGGCTTTAAAAATTTCGATCAAAATAATTACCTCCAATACAAATCATAATAAACGTAATAAACGTCAACTTAGAGTATATCAAGAATCTTATTTAGATGTCAACTAAGACTAAGTTAAATGTTAATTAATATTATTAAATCTAATAAAAATATAAATAATAAAAGAAAGGAATCAATATGAATAAAATAATAGGATTAGATGAATATGAATATGAAGTTTTTAAGGATTTTTCAAAAAAGCTTAATCCAGCAACAAAACATGACTATTTATCAAAAGTTATTGCGTTCAAAGAATTTATAGATGACAAAGATCTATTATATGCCGATAAAGAAGACTGTACTAAGTTTATGGAACATATAAAAGATAATTATGCAAAATCTACATCAGAAAAAATTTATAGTTATTTACATAGCTTTTATAATTATTTAAAAAAAGAAGAGTACATAGAAATTAATCCATTTAGATATGTAGAAAAACCAGAAGTAACAAGAATAAAGACTAAAGATGATGTACTTAGTATTCAAGAAATAAATCAACTTATAGAGTCTTTATATAAATTAAATATAAGAGATAGATCAATTATAGTTTTTTTAGTAACAACGGGATGTTTATTAAATGAACTTGTTAATTTGAAATGGAAAGACCTTATGGTAGATGACAAAAATAATTATTATTGTAAATTGGGTAAAAATAGAAAAGAAAGAATAGTAAAATTACATCCATATTGTTTTAAGTTATTAGAAGATTATAGAAATTACTCTGGATTGCCAGAAATTATAATACCTACAGAAGATTTTGTTTTTACTACTCAAAAAAGTAATTCAATAACTGATAGAAATGTAAGGCTTATAGTAAAAAAGGCGTTAGATATTGCTGGATTATCTCAATACTCAGCTAAAGACTTTAGGCATTCTTTTGCAGCTATTTCTTTAAGATTAGGTGCTGATGAAACTGATATAAAAAAGCAACTAGGGTGGAGTGATAAATACTATGCAATTAGATATAAATATGTTTTAAATTTTGTTGATAGCGAAAGTATAGATTATATGATTAATAAAGATAATATTAGTATAAATAAAAAGTAAATTATGAACGTAACTTAAAAAAAACTTGTTATAGTTCGTAAAATTTTATATAATTATCATATAACAAGACACAAGGAAGGTGCAAACAATTATGGATAACAAATATACTACATACACAAATCCTTTAACGGATAGATATTGCAGCAAAGATATGAGTTATATATTCTCTCCTCAATTTAAATTCTCAACATGGAGAAAATTATGGGTAGCTTTAGCTGAAGGTGAAAAAGAATTAGGTATAAATATAAGTGATGAACAAATAGAAGAATTAAGAGCTAATATAGAAAATATAAACTTCGATGAAGCTAGAAAAATAGAAAAAGAAGTAAGACATGATGTAATGAGTCATGTAAAAGCTTATGGTCTACAATGTGATAAAGCAAAGGGAATAATACATTTAGGTGCAACATCAGCTTATGTTGGTGACAACACAGATGTAATACAAATGAATGAAGCGTTAAAACTTATAAGAATAAAATTAGTTAATTTAATAAATAATTTAAAAGAGTTTGCGTTAAAGTATAAAGACATGCCTACACTTGGATTTACACATTTCCAAGCTGCTCAGCTCACTACAGTAGGAAAAAGAGCAACTTTATGGGCTCAAGACCTAATACTTGACTTAGAAGATATAAATTATAGAATAGATACTATGAAGTTAAGGGGTGTTAAAGGTACGACTGGAACTCAAGCTAGTTTCTTAAGCTTATTTGAAGGAAATCATGAAAAAGTAAAAGAATTAGATAAGTTAGTTTGTGCAAAAATGGGATATAAATCTTCTTATGCAGTAAGTGGACAAACATATACTAGAAAATTAGATGCTCAAGTAATAAGTGTATTATCAGGAATAGCACAAAGTATGCATAAAATGACTAATGATATAAGACTTTTACAAAGTTTAAAAGAAATAGAAGAGCCATTTGAAAAAAATCAAATAGGTTCATCAGCTATGGCTTATAAAAGAAATCCAATGAGAAGTGAAAGAATATCTTCATTATCAAAATATATAATATCTGAATCATTAAGTCCAGCGTTAGTTCAAGCTACTCAATGGTTAGAAAGAAGCTTAGATGACTCTGCTAATAAGAGATTGTCTATACCTCAGGCGTTTATGGCAGCTGATGCTATAATAGAAATAGGATTAAATGTAACTGATGGATTAGTTGTATATGAAAATATGATAAATAAACATATAAATGAAGAACTTCCTTTCATGGCTACAGAAACTATACTTATGGAAGCTGTAAAAAGAGGTGGAGATAGACAAGATTTACATGAGATAATAAGAGAATACTCTATGAAAGCAGCTTATAGAGTTAAGCATGAAGGAAAAGATAATAATCTAATAGAACTTATAATAAATGATGACTCATTTAAAATGAGTAAAGAAGAAATATTATCTATAATGGATCCTAAAAACTTCGTAGGTAGAGCTCCTGAACAAGTTGTAGAATTTGTTGAAGAAACTTTAGAGCCAGCTATAAGTGAGTTTAAAGAACATATAGGATTAAAAATAGATTTACATGTATAAAAACGTATAATAAAAAAGCATCTCATTAATTAAATCGAGATGCTTTTTTATTTTTTAGTTAAGATAAGGATAAAGTTTTTACATATAAGGAATTTATAACCATGGTTAAATTCCTTCTTATTGCAAAAAGTAATAATATATTTGACTAAGGAGGAATTATCATGGCAGGAAACACAAATACAGCCAAAAAATTAACACTAGTACCATTAATACTGATGATATTCACTTCAGTATTTGGATTTGCTAATATGCCAAGAGGATTTTATTTAATGGGATATGCAGCAATTCCTTGGTATATATTAAGTGCACTTATATTTTTTATTCCATATGCATTTATGATGGCTGAATATGGAGCAGCATATAGACATGAAACAGGTGGTATGTATTCATGGATGGAAAAATCTGTTGGAGGTAAATTTGCCTTTGTAGGAACTTTCATGTGGTATGCATCTTATATAATATGGATGGTAAATGTTGCGTCATCTATATGGATACCTCTTTCTAACTTTATATTTGGAGAAGATCGAACAGCAACATGGTCCTTATTAGGGCTAGGATCAACTCAAACATTAGGAATATTAGGAGCTTTATGGATATTATTGGTTACATTTGTAGCTAGTAAAGGTGTAGAAAAAATAACTAAAATAACATCAGTTGGTGGTACAGCAATATTAGCACTAAATTTTGTATTACTTATAGGTGGTATATTCGTACTTATATCAAATGGAGGACAATTTGCTGAACCAATTGTAGATGTTGCTAAATCATTCACTAAATCACCTAATCCATCATATCAGACATCATTAACAGTACTTTCATTCCTAGTATTTGCTATATTTGCGTTTGGTGGATTGGAAGTTTTAGGAGGTTTAGTTGACCAAACTGAAAATGCAGAAACAACATTCCCAAAAGGTCTTACTATAGCAGCTATAGTAATATCAGTCGGATATGCAGTAGGTATATTTGCATGTGGTATGTTTACAAATTGGAATCAAGTATTATCTTCAGAGAATGTACACATGGGTAATGTTGCTTATGTTGTTATACAGAATTTAGGATATCAAATAGGGCAATCTTTAAATTTATCTCAAGCTGTATCTATAACAATGGGCGCTTGGTTTGCTAGATTTGTTGGATTATCAATGTTCCTAGCTTTAACTGGAGCATTCTTCACATTAGCATACTCTCCATTGAAAACATTAATACAAGGTTCTCCTAAAGAAGTTTGGCCAGGCAAGCTTGGTGAGATAAAACATGGAATGCCACTATTTGCAATGAAAGTGCAAGCAATAATAGTTATTGCTATGATACTTGCGATTTCATTTGGTGGAGGAGCTGCAGCAGAATTTTTTAGCATATTAGTACTTATGACTAATGTTGCAATGACTTTACCATACATGTTTTTATCTTCTGCATTCCCTTTATTTAAGAAAAAACAGCTAGAAGGAAAAGTAGATAAACCATTTATGGTATACAAATCATATGGAGCAGCTTTAACGGCAGCTATAGTTGTTACAGTATTTGTAGGATTTGCAAATGTATTTACAATAATAGAACCAGCTATGGAGGGATCAATTTTTAAAACCGTGATGATGATATTAGGCCCTTTAGTATTTGGTGTAATTGCATTTATATTATATACAATATATGAAAATAAATATAATAAAAATAAAAGATAACTAAAATGGATCAAATAAGATTCAAAAATAATCACTATTTTTGAATCTTATTTTTTGCAGTTTATTAAATTAAAGTTAAAAGATATTTTTAATATAATAAAAAAGAAAAAATCAGGTAAAAATTTACTTTAAATGTAGATAAAAAATAATCGAATTTAAAGTTTTATTATTAAAAGTATTGTACTAATAATCGTTTTAATGTAAACTAATAATAAATAAAAATAAACATCTGGGGTGATAAAATGAAGTGTATAGTGTCTGATACGATAGGATTTTTATCTAAGACATTTCCGAAAATATATTCAAGTCTATATCTAGAATATTTAAAGCAATATGCAGCTACTTATGATGTTAATAAAACTCAATTAAGAGCATTAATGTTTATAAGAAATTATGGTGCGATAAGTATGACTGATTTATGTGCGAAGTTAAACATAGAAAAGGGTAGTTTAACAAGCATGGTGGATGATCTTACTAAAAAGGGATACGTTATTAGAACAAAAGATTTATCGGATAGAAGAAAGTACTTAATAAGTATAACTGAAAAAGGAACAATCCTTGCCTCTGACTTTATGGATAAACTTAGCGATAGATTAGAGGAAAAGCTTTTTAAATTAAATGAAGATGACCAAAAAAGGTACATGGAAGCAATAAGTACATTACAGTATATATTAAATAAAGACGAATTTAATTAAAAAGCAACCTTATTTAAGGTTGCTTTTTTATATTTAGATATAAATTTAAGCTTCAACTGTAGACTCTTGAACATTTTTATTTAGTTCAACATATTGTTCAAGACCTTCCTTTAATATTGTAGCTGCTTTATGTAAGTCTGATTCATTTAGGATATAAGCAAGCCTAACTTCATCACGTCCAAGACCTTGTGTAGCATAGAAACCTTCAGCAGGACAGACCATAACTGTTTCACCATCTTTATTGAATTCTTTTAGCATCCAAATTACAAAATCTTCTGCATTATCTACAGGTAATTTAGCAACTATATAAAATGCACCAGTTGGCTTTTCACAAACAACTCCATCAACTTTCATTAATTCATTATATAAAACATCTCTTCTATGTTTATATTCTTCATTAACTTCTTTAAAATAAGATGCAGGAGTTTTGTATAATTCAACAGAACCTAATTGTTCTAATGTTGCAACACAAAGTCTTCCTTGACATAATTTAAGAATTTCTGCTATAAGTTCTTTATTTTTTGATGCAATTGAACCTATTCTAGCTCCACATGCACTATATCTTTTAGATACACTATCTATTATAACTACTCTATCTTCAACCTCTTTAACATTACCAAAACTTGTATAATCTAATCCATCATATACAAACTCTCTATAAACTTCATCTGCTATTATCCATAGATTATTTTCTATAGCTACTTCAGATATCATATTTATTTCGTCCTTTGTATAAACTGCACCTGTTGGGTTACCTGGGTTAGATAATAAGATCCCTTTTGTCTTAGAGTTGATTTTAGAACAAATTATTTCTTTAGATGGTAAATGAAATCCATCTTCTGCCTTAGTTGTTATTGGATTTACACTTACATTTACACATTGACCGAAACCATTGTAGTTAGTATAGAATGGTTCAGGAACTAGTAAGTTGTCACCAGGATCACAAGTTGCCATCATAGTAAACAATAGAGCTTCGCTACCACCATTAGTTACAAGAAGTTCATCTTTCTCGTAATGCATATCATATGTAGCATAATAATCTTGAAGTGCTGATATTAGTTCTGGAATACCATTGGATACAGCATATTCTAAAACATTACTGTCAAAGTCTTTAACTGCGTCGAAGAATCCTTTAGGAGTTTTAATATCTGGCTGACCTATATTTAAATGATAAACTTTAATTCCTCTAGATTTAGCTTCAAGAGCATAAGGAACTAACTTTCTTATTGGAGAAGCCTGCATAGCAGTTACTCTCTTTGAATATTTCATTTAAATTACCCCCTATTTTAAATAATAATCAGACTATATAATTTTTTTAGAAACTATAAGTTTTTAAAATATAATATTTATCAATAATACTTTTATTACAATGTTAAAAAAATTTTGAAAATTAAAAAGTTTATTGTATGTCTAAATATTTTTTATATTCAAGATTATATTAACATAAGTATTCTCAAAAATCATTACAAACTAATCGGATATTAAGATAATAAAAACTACTAAATTAGACAAAAAATAATAAGACTCGTTAATAAATATAAAAAAAATACAATAATATATATATTTGATAAAAATTACATTATAATAAACAAAAGAGTAAAATATATTAATATAAAGATAATATGTAATTAAAAGATATAAACAAGAGGTGTTAACTATGCAAGAATTAAGAATAGATGAAATAAACAATGATCTAGTCATAGTTGCAAACAATAGATCAAAAAGGCCTATGGATAAAATTAAAAGCCAATTAGAAGAAGAAATACAAGTTGAGTATGATTCATACTGCCCTTTTTGTAGAGGTAATGAAAGCCATGCAACTATAGAACGATATAAAATCGAAGATAGCAGCGGATGGATAACTAGATCTGTAGATAATAAGTTTCCTATAGTAGATGAACTATCAGACGAGATATATGGAGTTCATGAGGTTATAATAGATACATATAGACATAATGGAACATTTTATAATATGAGTGAATTGGAATTTCAAAATTTATTTAAAACATATAAAAATAGATATCAAAATCTTATTGAAAATAAAAATGTTCAATATGTAAATATATTTAAAAATTTTTTGAGAAAATCTGGAGCATCACTAGCGCATCCACATTCTCAAATTATATCATTATCTATAGTACCTCCAGAGATAAATAAAGAAGAAGAGGTAGCTAGTCAATATTTTATAGAAAATAAAACGTATTTATATGATGATATTATAAAAAGAGAGATAAAATATAAAAAGAGGGTCATTAATGATAATAAATATTTTTTAACGATAGTTCCTTATGCTAGTAAATATAGTGGAGAGGTAAGAGTTATTTTTAAAGAGAATATAAAATTTGAACAAATGAGTGATAATTATATAAAAATATTATCAAAGGTGTTTAAAAAATTATTTGAAAATTTATATAAAATAAATGGATATAACCCTTTTAATTTATGCATCCATACGCACTCTAAAGAATTAGAAAATAGCGAGGAATTTAATGTCCACATGCATATAATTCCTAGAAAATATAGCTTTGGAGGATTTGAATTAGGCACAGGTATGTATGTTTCATCAACTAACCCAGAAGAATTAGCAAATAAATTAAGATTTGAATTAAATTAGTACAAGTAGAAAATATAAATGATAGTAACAATATATGTTTGGGTAATATAAAAAATATAGATTTAAGAAATAGAATTAGTAGGAGGAACAAATGAAATTTATATCTTGGAATGTCAATGGAATAAGAGCGTGTGTTACAAAGGGATTTTTAGACTACTTCAAAGAAGTAGATGCAGATATATTTTGTTTACAAGAAATAAAGCTTCAAGAGGGTCAGATAGATTTAGAATTAGAAGGATATTATCAGTATTGGAATTATGCACAAAAAAAAGGATATTCAGGAACTGCTATTTTCACAAAGAAAAAGCCTTTAAGCGTATCATATGGAATAAATATTGAAGAACATGATACAGAAGGTAGAGTAATAACATTAGAATTTGAAGATTTTTACTTTATAACTGTTTATACTCCAAACTCTCAAAGTGAGCTGAAGAGACTAGATTATAGAATGAAATGGGAAGATGATTTTAAATCATATCTAAAAGATTTAGAGAAAAATAAATCAGTAGTAGTATGCGGAGATTTAAACGTTGCTCATCAAGAAATAGATTTAAAAAATCCAAAAACAAATAGAAAAAATGCTGGTTTTACAGATAAAGAAAGAAATAAATTTACACAACTTATGAATGAAGGATTTATAGATACTTATAGATATTTTAATCCAGATAAAGAAGGTGTATATTCTTGGTGGTCATATAGGTTTAATGCAAGAAAAAATAACTCTGGATGGAGAATTGATTATTTTATAGTATCTGAAAGTATGAAAGATAGACTAGTAAGTGCAGATATACATTGTAATATATTAGGATCTGATCATTGTCCAGTAGAACTTGTTATAAAATAAATAAAAAAATAATAATAATTTTGTAGACTCCTTAATATAATTTAGTATACATGAATATAGAAAGTTGAATTTTCATGTTAAAAATTAAGTATTAAATCATAAGAAAAATACTTTAGAATAAGGGGGATATATATGAAAATATTAACTTTAAAACAAAAACTAGAAAAAGGAAAGTCTTTAGGTGGAGAAGTTATATATATAAAGGAAGATAGTGCTTTATATGGTATAAATTGTGTTTATGAAGATCAAGAAGCTAAAAGTGTAACATTATTAAGATCTAAAGAGGAATCTATAAAAGTTAATGACTTTTTACAAGTACTAGAAAAGCTATATGCTAGTATAGGTGATACAGAAATATTTGTTGGAAATAATGAATATGTTAGAGATGAGCAAAGAGAAATAAAAAGTGTAGAATTTGCGCAATATGAATTATTAAAAATGTTATTTATAAATATTGAATAATAAAAAGATAGGTTTTAACCTATCTTTTTTTATATTTTGCGGGGGTAACTAAAAATTGATTAGTTTTTCCCATCTTATATGCAAGATCAATAATTTTTTCCTCTTCTTTGCTTAAATCTCTATTTAAGATTTTTCTAAATTCTTGAAATAATTTATCATAATTAATTACTTTTTTAGAACTTCTTTCAACAGTTGAGGGCTTTACCGTTGTATAAATATAAACATCTGGTACAATACTTGGATTTTGGATTCTCATAAATACCTGAGCAGTATAATATGCATCATTTAAGGCATCATGATATGATTTATCTTGATTTAGACCTAATATTTGGATCGCATTTTGAAGACCAATACTTTTACCTGCTGGATTTTCAAAGTAATTAGATGCATAATGTTGTATATTTATATATGATTTAGGCAGAGATTTTGAGGGTAATTCATAATAAGTTATATTTCTATATAATTCCTTTAAGTCTCCAGTACCCCATACGCACAATATAGGATTTTTACCAGATATAAATTTTTTGAAATCTTTATAAACTTTAGCGAAAGAAGGAGCATCTACAACGTTTTTTAAGGTGATACCTGTCATTTTACCAACAAAAGGATGTATATTTTTATATATTTCTGGTCTTACATAACTATTAAAGGTATCAATTATATTAAAATTACTATCTAATTTTATTGCTCCTATTTGAATTATTTCAAAAGGACATCTCTCATTAGACACTGTTTTATTAAGAGTTTTATCGAATCCTTGGTTGAATTCTAAATCGAAAACTATATATTCCATAATATTTATCTCCTAAATTATCTTATATCATAAACACTTTAAAAAGTATTAAATTTACTATTTTATAAAATACTTCTTATTTTAGTATACCCTATATTTAAAAAAATGTTAAACGATTGTGAGTAAGTAAAAAAAAATAAAAAATATTGCGAACTTTTAAACTCTCGGATATAATAAGTATAAATAAAATCACGAACAAAAAAATAATATTTATATATAATATAAATATGATGAATGACAAGTTCTTTTTTTTAGAAAATGTTAATATTATATAAAATTATAGAAGCCGAAAGGGGGAAATATTGTATGGAAAGTTTATTATATACAATTGAAAAAGAAAATCATAATGAAAAAGATATTAAATCGATTTTAACTGAAAATGAAAATATTAAATTTGTATCTTTAATGGGTGTAGACTTAGGTGGTAATGCAACTGATGAAAAAATTCCGGTAGAACTATTTTTAGATGATATAAGTGGTTTTTTAGAATCAGCTATTCAAACAGACGGATCGAGTGTTGAATTATACAATATAGCCACATTAAATAATGCAAAGGTAGACTTAATGCCAGATGTAAATTGTAAATGGTATATAGATTATAATTTTGAGCATATCGATGAAAAAACAAATCTTCCGATTGGAACATTAAGAATACCTGCTTTCTTGATTCATGAAAATAAAAAAGTATGTTCAAGAGGAATATTAAGAAAATCAGAGAAATTTTTCAAAAAATCAATATTACAAATTTTTGAAGAATATCCACATATGATACAAAATATAGGAATAGAAAATGTATCTGATATAGAAGACATAATATTAACAGCTGCTACAGAATTAGAATTTTGGGTAAATACACCTGAAGATAAAGCAGACTTAGAAAAATTATATGTATCTCAAAGTTTAAAAGAACAATATTGGAAAAGAACACATGGAATAATAAGAACTTGCCTAGAGAAAACACTGATAAAATTACAACAATTAGGTATAGAGCCTGAAATGGCACATAAAGAAGTCGGGGGAATAAATAGTTCTATAAGTATAGATGGAAAAACAAATCATGCTATGGAACAATTAGAGATATCATGGAAGTTTTCTAATCCACTTCAAGCAGCAGATAATGAGCTGATGGTAAGAGAAGTGATAGAGGATGTATTTACATCTAATGGATTAGAAGTAACATTTAAAGCGAAACCAATATATGGAGTTGCAGGAAGTGGAGAACACACACATGTAGGTGTGAGTGCTAAATTAAAAAATGGAAAAATAATAAATTTATTTTCGCCAAGAGATATGAAAGAGGATTATGTAAGTGAAATAGGATACGGTGCTCTTATGGGAATGCTTAATAATTATGAAATATTAAATCCTATAGTAACAGCAACAAATGATGGATTTAATAGACTTGTTCCTGGGTTTGAAGCCCCTGTTTGTATTGTAACATCATTAGGTCATAGTTATGAAATTCCTTCACGAAACAGATCAGTACTTGTAGGATTAGTAAGAGATATAAAAAATCCTAAAACTGTAAGATTTGAGTTAAGATCTCCTAACCCATTATCTAATACATATTTAGTTATTGCAGGGTGTTATCAAACTATGTTAGATGGTATAAAAGCAGCAGCAAAAAGCAAGTTATCAACAAAAGAACTTGAAAAAGAAATATGTAAAGATGTTGGCCAAGAAAGTTTTTATTTAGAAAAAAATAGAGCATATAGAGATGAAAATGATGTATTTGAACATTATACTTTAGAAGAAAGAAATCAAAGATTCTCAGTTCCTCCTGCAACGGTATATGAAAATATGAGAAATTTAGAAATATATGAATCAAAATTAAATTGCCTAAAAGAAGGAAATGTATTTTCAAATGCAATAATTGAATCTTTTAAAATAGGAGCTTTAGATAAGTGGACGAAAGAATTAAAAGATAGAATAATTCAAACACATATAGATACGATAAGAAGCTGTGTTAAACTTCATAATAAAGAAAATATGGATGCATTAGATGAAGTAGCTTGGAATGCTATTTCAGATATAAAGTTTAATGTTATGAAAGATACATTAGCTAGAAAGTCACTGTTCACAAATATAAAAGAGGCTATTGAAAATAAAGACTACGAAACAGTATCAAATCTTCAATTACAATTAAAGCGAGAAATGGAAAAAATACAAAATTTATATGTTCAATACAGAAAGAATATATATTAAAAATAATGTAAATAAAAAGAAGAGCTACTTAGCTCTTCTTTTTATTTACATTATAAAATGTACAATTAAACTTCCTACTAAAAGATAAGAAAAAATATTAAAGTAATAATTTGAGTTATTTGATTTTGAAGGAAAAAATGTAAATTTTGCAATTAATAATAATATAAATAGTACAACATATCCTGAGTTTAATAGGTTGTTTAAACTAAAGAAACAGCAAACATGTATTATAGAAAATATTATTATAACTATTAAAAATGTTAAATTATATTTCGAGAATAATGGCAATATCTTATTTATATATTTCTTTAATGAATTATTATTTGATGATGAATAAAAATCCCTCAGAATATACATAAGAGCATAAAGAAAAATAAATAGTGAGGATATGAAACCTGATAAAATACCTATGTTTTTAATCATTTTAAATCCTCCTTTTATATAATTAAAAATAGTTAATAATATATAATATTTTAGATGTGCTAATTATGTGAATAATTTTAAAAACAAAAAAAATAAATAACAACATAAAATAAGAATTAAAAAACAAAAAATAATGTAATTAAATAAAATGATTTTAAAATATAATGAATGTCGGAAAAACATGATATATGTGAAAAATAGAAAAATAGAAAATATTGAAAATTTACAGAAAATATTTTACAATTAGGAGTGAAAATGTTTTCTTAAAGAGGGTATATATCAAGAAAGCTAGAATAAGGGGGATTATCATGAATAAAAGAAGAATTTTAGCATTATCTATGGCAGCAATGATGCTGTTTTCAGCAGTAGGATGTAGCTCATCAGGAGGGGATGGATCAAATGAAGGAGGAACAGGTGATCTTCCTAAAATAGGAGCAACAATATACAAATATGATGACAATTTTATGTCAGCAGTTCGTAGAGAGTTGGAAGGAAATGCTAAAGATAAAGCAGATTTAATAATAAATGACTCTCAAAATGATCAAGCTAAGCAATTAGAACAAATAGATACAATGATAGCTAAAGGTGTGAAAGTCTTAGCTATTAACCTAGTAGATCCAAAAGCAGCTACAACAGTTATAGAAAAGGCAAAAGCTGCAGAGCTACCAGTAATATTCTTTAATAAAGAGCCTGATCAAGCTGCTATGGATAGTTATGATAAAGCATGGTATGTAGGTACAGTTTCAAAAGAATCCGGAGTTATACAAGGAGAAGTTATAGCTAAAGAATGGGAAGTAAATAAAGAAAAATGGGATAAAAATGGAGATGGAAAAATCCAATATGTAATGTTAAAAGGTGAACCAGGACACCCAGATGCAGAAGCAAGAAGTGAATATTCTATAAAAACATTGAATGAAAAAGGTATAGAAACTGAAGAGTTAGCTATAGATACTGCAATGTGGGATGCAGCTAAAGCTACTGAAAAAATGGATGCATGGTTAGCTAAATTTGGCGATAAAATAGAGTTTGTAATTTGTAATAATGATGGTATGGCATCAGGTGCTGTTGCTTCCTTAGAAAAGGAAGGATATTTCTCAGGAGATAAGTTTATGCCAGTAGTAGGGGTTGATGCAATACCAGAAATAGTAACACTTATAGAAAGTGGAAAAGTTGTAGGGACTGTATTGAATGATGCAGTAGGACAAGGTAAGGCAGTTATAGATTTATCTGTAAATGCATCAGAAGGGAAAAATGTTTTAGAGGGAACTGAATGGAAGCTAGATGGAAAGGCAGTACGTGTTCCTTATGTAGGTATAACTAAAGAGAATATAGATGATGCAAAGTAATTAGAATTATAGAATTTAATAGTTAAAGTTTTAAATGTATACTGGATTAACATAATATTTTGTTAATCCAGTATACTTGTAACATATTTAGTAAGTTAAATAAGTCAAAAGGGGGAGCAACTTTTGGAAAATATAAAAAATAAATTTGTATTAGAGATGATAGATATATCAAAAGAATTTCCAGGAGTAAAAGCTTTATCAGAGGTAAACTTAAAGGTAAAACCAGGAACAGTTCATGCATTAATGGGGGAAAATGGAGCTGGAAAATCAACTCTGATGAAATGTTTATTTGGAATTTATCAAAAAAACTCAGGTGAAATATTTTTAGACGGTAAAGAAGTTAATTTTCAAAATACAAGACAAGCTTTAGACAATGGAGTATCGATGGTTCATCAAGAACTTAATCAAGTTAGGCAAAGAAATATATTAGATAATATATGGTTAGGAAGGTATCCAAAGAAAGGTTTATTTATAGATGAACAAAAAATGTATGAAGATACAGTTAAGATATTTAAAGATTTAGACATAAATATAGATCCTAGACAAAAGGTAGGGTCTTTATCTGTATCACAAATGCAAATGGTGGAAATTGCTAAAGCAGTGTCTTATGATTCAAAAGTTATAGTTATGGATGAACCAACTTCATCTCTTACAGAAAAAGAAGTTGAACATTTATTTAGAATTATTGACAAATTAAGGAAAAATAATGTTGCTATAATTTATATATCTCATAAAATGGAAGAAATATTAAAAATATCAGACTATGTAACCGTTATGAGAGATGGACAATTAATAGATACAAAAAAATCTAGTGAAATAACAATCGATCATATCATAAGTATGATGGTAGGAAGAGATATGTCAAATAGATTCCCTCCAAAACAAAATCATCCAAGTGAAATAATATTAGAAGTAGAAGGATTAACTGAAAATACAAAGTTTGGATTAAAAGATATAAGCTTTAGCTTGAGAAAGGGAGAAATATTAGGTGTAGCAGGACTTGTTGGATCTAAAAGAACAGAAATTGTAGAAGCTTTATTTGGAATGAGAAAAACAGATGCTGGAAAAATTAAGTTGCATAATAAAGAAATTATTAATAAAAATCCAAGAAGTGCTATGGAAAATGGATTTGCTTTAGTTACAGAGGAAAGAAGAAGTACAGGAATATTTCCACAACTAAGCATTGAATTTAACTCTACAATATCAAATATGAATTCATACAGATCGAATTTATTATTTTTATCAAATAAAAAAATGGGAAATGATACTAAATGGGTAATAGAGTCTATGAAAGTAAAAACTCCATCAACAAAAACTCCTATAGGTAGCTTATCAGGAGGCAATCAGCAGAAGGTAATTATAGGAAGATGGCTTTTAACAAATCCAGAAGTACTTATGCTAGATGAGCCTACAAGGGGAATAGATGTAGGTGCAAAATATGAAATTTATCAACTAATAAATGAATTAGCAAGTAAAGAAAAAGGGATAATAATGATATCATCAGAAATGCCGGAATTAATAGGGGTAACAGATAGAATTTTAGTAATGAGCAACGGAAGGGTTGCAGGAATAGTTGATTCTAAAAATACTACACAAGAAGAGATAATGAAATTATCAGCAAAGTTTTTAGAGGGGGATAGTTATGAAATCACAAGCTAAGGAAAGTTTAAATGATAAAACTTCTATGAAGGAGTTTTTTACTAACAATGCAATGCAATTAGTTTTAGTTGCACTACTAGTAGTTATAATTTTTATAGAACCGCAGTTCCTTTCTATAAATAATCTTAGGAATATATTAGCGCAGTCGTCTATACGTATAATAATAGCACTAGGTGTAGGCGGTATAATAGTAACGCAAGGTACAGATCTTTCTGCAGGAAGAATAATTGGTTTAGCAGCGGTAATATCAGCATCGTTATTACAAGCAACTGATTATGCATATCGAATGTATCCTGATCTTCAAAGATTACCTATAGTAGTACCTATTTTGTTAACTATGGCACTTTGCGGACTTATGGGGGTTATGAATGGATGGGCTGTAGCAAAGCTTAAGACACCACCGTTTATAGCAACAATGGGTACTATGCTTATTGCATATGGTTTAACATCATTATACTTTGATAGGCCACCATATGGGGCACAGCCTATAGCAGGTTTAGATCCTGCATTTACAAAGTTAGCCCAAGGAAATATAGGAACTGGTAATTTTAGAATTCCATATCTTATAATTTATGCAGTTATAATTTCTATAATAATGTGGTTTGTATGGAATAAAACAAAGCTTGGTAAAAATATGTTTGCAATAGGTGGAAATCCTGAAGCAGCGGAAGTATCAGGAGTAAATGTAGCTAGAAATATTATTATAATATATTTAATAGCAGGGGCGTTGTATGGATTAGCAGGATCATTAGAAGCAGCAAGGGTTGGTAGTGCAACAAATAATACAGGGTTTATGTATGAAATGGATGCTATAGCTGCATGTGTTGTTGGAGGAGTATCTTTTGCAGGAGGGGTAGGAAGTATAGGTGGAATCATAACTGGGGTATTAATATTCCAGGTCATAAATTATGGCTTAGCATTTATAGGTGTTAGTACATATTTACAATTTATAGTAAAAGGTATAATAATAATAGCAGCAGTTGCATTAGACACAAGAAAATACACTAAAAAATCATAATATATATTAAAAGAATCCTAAATCCATTAGGATTCTTTTTGTGTTGATAGGTATAAAAAAATCAAATATAGTAATAAATTATACAAAATAAGTCAATATTAATAGATGGTGACAAAAGGAGTGATAAAAACATGAAACATAGTATAAAAATAGTGATAGCATTTATGATATTATCACTAAGTTTTATTATTAATGAAGAAAAGACATATGCTTATATGGAAAATACAGATGTAGATTCGCTAATTCAACATAAAGAATATCAAAAAAGTTTAAAAAATAAAATTAGTAATCTTGAAAATCAAATTAATGAAAAAAGGAAGTATATAGAAGAAGAGGATCAATCACTGAATTCAGGAGATACAGAAGTTGTAAGCATAAGTTTTGTAGATCAAGCAATTTTAGAAAATGAGGAAAAGATTGAAAATGAAATTGAGTTTATAGAACAAGAAAAATCTAGTTTAGAGAAACAACTTGAAGACAGTATAATTGAAGAAGCTCGTTTGGAAAAAACAATCGAAGAAAATAAAAAATTATATTTAACTGAAAATAATTTGGATTTTATATCAGGTATATGGCCAGTTCCATCCCATACTGATATAAGTTCTCCTTTTGGAGAAAGAATACATCCAATAACAGGAGAAAAAAATTTTCATAGAGGTATTGATATACCAGCTCCACAAAACACAGATATAATAGCAACTGATGATGGAGTTGTAATTTTTTCAGGTATACAAAATGGATATGGGAATGTAGTTAAAATAAAACATTTTGATGGAAAAAAAAGTGTTTATGCACATAACACATCCAATTTAGTTAAAGAAGGTGACATAGTAAAACAAGGTCAAGTAATAGCTAAGGTTGGTACAACAGGGAATTCAACTGGAAATCACTTACACTTTGAAACAATAGTAGATGATGAAAATATTAATCCAATAAATGCAGTAGAAAGACAAATATGAATATTGAAAAAATTTACATTCTTATTAAAAAAGAAGGGTCATATACCCTTCTTTTTAGCATAAAATTAATTATAAAAAAGGATTAATATAAACAATAGAGAATTTATAAATTATAATGTTTGAATATTTAGAAAATTTAAAAGGGAGGTTTTTATGAGAAATAAAGTTATTGCAGACATATTTGTATACGTTGTTTCTCCAGTAATTGTATGTAATATAGTAAATAATCAAAAATATGATTATATAATAGTAGCGTTATTATTTGCTATGTTTTTTTATAGCTTTGTGACTAAAAAAAGAGAATACCGAATAAATGTAACTGGATTAGTTTTTTCATTTGTATATATAGGATTATATTTGTTAAAGCAAGATATATATATTGCATTTGATAAATATATATATGACACATATTTTTATTTAATAGCGTCTATAACGTTAATTGGACTTAGATTTTTAAATATTAATATGGTTAGTCAACTATATAATGATATATTAAGAGCTAAGGGAAAAACTAAAGTATATATATGGAATAAGCTTAAGAAAAGTACGGTAGCCCAAGAGTTGGAAAAAACATTACAAATTATAATAATACATTTTATGTCAGTTGCATTTATAAAAGTTTACTCTATAGCTAATTATGGTATTAATGGATATAAAACAACATTAGATTTGGAATTTTTAGCAACTTTACTTTTTATAATTGCTGAAGTTTATATGGCTTCTAGAATCATGAATATAGATTCAGATTTAAAAAGAAAGAAAAAAAATAATAAATCTAGTATAATAACGATAAAGCAAATTAAAACGAGTAGTGACGATAAAATAATTTATTTAAATAAATATAAAAAAACTAATAAATAGCAAGAGTTAGCTCTTGCTATTTATCAGTTTTAGTATATAATCTGAAGCTTTATCATATTCAATAGCGTTTTTGAAATTAATCATATTTTCTTTCATGAAGGTTAAAATAGAATTAAAATCTCCAGAAGAGATTTTTAAAAATACATTTTTTAAATCATTCTCATCTGTGTATATAAATCCTATACCCTTATCTATTATGAATTTGGCATTTTCTATTTCTTGACCTACCTTAGGAACTTTTACAATAACTGGAGTTAATGAGTGAATTGCTTCAAATAATGTTGCACCTCCAGGTTTAGTTATCATAAGGTCATATTCTTTAACTAAGTTATGCATATCGTTGACATAGCCTAAAACTTTTATATTGGATAAAGGTTTTTTTTCTGTAAGATAATTATATAATTTTTTATTTTTACCAGTAACTATTGTAACGTTTACTGTGTCTTTATATGAATTTAAATATTCATCAATCCAGTACATAAAATCTTCATCAACATCAAATAAGCCTCTTCCTCCACCAAGCATTAATATATTATATTTATCAGGCGCATTTAACTTTTTATCTGTATAGAACTTTTTATTTATAGGTACTCCTGTTGCTTTTATACAGTTAGGAGAAATACCTTTTTGAACAAATCTATTTTTTATTTCACAAGATGGAACAAAATACATATCTGTTTGTGGATATATCCATTCAAGGCTATCTACAACGTCTGTAATTACAGTTAGTGTAGGTATATTAATATCGGGATATTTAACCTTGAAATTATATACACAAGCTGCAGCTAATGGGAATGTAGATACAATCAAACTAGGTTTAGTTTCTAAAATATACTCTGCTAGTTTAGGTGTATATAGTTTATGTGCTATGTCGTGTTTAGAATCAAATGATTTTTTTAAATAGTAATAATAATTATATAAACCAGGTGTGTATTTAGTATTATTTTCATACAACTTAATCATAGGCTTATTTAATCTAGGAAGACTAGCACTTATGAAATTTTGAATTATAACATTTAAACTAGAATCCTTATCTAGAAGATAATCCTTAATAGCATTTGCAGCGCTTATATGTCCAGCACCAAATTGAGCTGTAAGTATTAAAATCGTCTTGGGTTTATCTGTATCCATTAATTATTCACCTCTATTAAATTAACTTTATAATTATAGTATTATACAGTTATAACAAAATTTAATCAACAACAATAAAAGTTAAGTGATATAAGAAGGAAATAACTGATATAAAGGTGAAAATATTATATGAGGTGGAGGTATGGAAAGTGTAAATAAAAACTGTGATGATGGAAAGGTATTAATTGAATTTGCAAATATTCTAAAACTTATAATATATTCTATAATAGGTATAGCTGTATTTTTTATTCCTATTAAAATAAATGGTCATTATTGGACTATAATATATCATATTTCATATAAATTACAAACGCAAGCAAATAGTTTTTTAGAAATATGCATAATTTTTTATGTGAGTTTATCGTGTATAAAGTCAATATTTATAAGTAAAAAAAATGGAACTAATGAAATATTAAACTATATACGCTTATTTAGTTTAATAATAATTCTAAGTATATTTTGTGGAAAAAATGAAATTATATTTTTAGATGATAATGTATCTTTGTTAATTTATGAGTTAGTTATGAATATATCTACGGTATTTCCAATAAGTGCAATATTTATAACCTTTTTACTCGACTATGGATTGTTAGATGTTGTAGAGTCATATTGCCATGTATTTATGAAAAAAAACTTTAATCTAAGTGGAAAAACAATAATAAATATTTTATTGTATATTTCAACAGATTGTTTTTGTGGAATGTTTATGACCAGTAAACTTTACAATGAAGGAAAGATAAGATTAAATGAGGCATGTAATATTGTATTAAATTTCTCTATACTTTCAATTCCTATGATTTTGTATGTTTCAAAAGAGTTGGATATAAAGAGTAAAGAATTATCTATTATAGTTATATTATTATTATTAATATTAAATATTTTAATGAGCAGAATATATCCAATTAAAAGAAAGAAAAAGTCATATTTCACAAAGACAAATTATAAAGAGACAATACACAAAAATGATAAATTAGAAAAAGCAATTAAAAAATATTTGAAAAATAGGTCTAAAACAAATATATTCAAATCAATGTTAAATAATTTAGAGGAATCAATATTTATACTTATGAAATTAATACCAAATTTAGTATTAATATTGTATTTAGGTCAAATTATAATAAATAGTAATTTAATATCAGAAATAGTACAAATCATATTTAATCCAATTCTAGAACTACTAAAAATACAAAATAAACCAGATTTGAGTATTTTTATTGTAAATGTATTTTATAATAATATCATAGCAATAGACGATATTAACTTACATATACAATACTCAACGAGACTTTTAATGGCTATAATAGCAGTACTAAATTGTACTTGTCTAAGCAGTAATTATATCTATATAAATAATACAAATATAAAAATAAGCAAAAAAGAATTTTTAATATCCTATATACAAAGAATAGTTTTGATAATACTTATTTATTCATTAATGTACTATTTTTATAGAGGATACATAATGTAAGTATATGTGATTAATAAAGAATAAAAAAGGAGAGATTAAAATGCATAATAGAAATTTAATAAAAAAGTATTTAGATGAATTGCTAAATATTCCAAGTCCTACGGGATATACAGGAAATATTAGCAAGTATATAAAAAATGAACTTGAAGATCTTAAAGTAGATTATAAAATATCTAATAAAGGAATAATTGTAGCTACTATAGATGGTATAAATAAAAATGAAGAAATAACCTTTTCTGCTCATATAGACACATTAGGTGCTATGGTAAAAGAAATTAAACCAAATGGAAGGCTAGCAGTAACTCAAATTGGAGGATATATGATGAATACCATAGAAGGTGAAAATTGTATAATCCATACTAGAGATGAAAAATGCTATGATGGAACACTTCAAACAATAAGACCTTCAATTCATATACATGGAAATGATGCTAGAGAGTTACCAAGAGATTGTAAAAATTATGAAGTTATAATTGATGAAGAAATTTTATCAAAGGAAGATGTCTTAAAATTAGGTATAGATGTAGGAGATATAATATCTTTTGATACTAGAACAAAAATAACTAAATCTGACTTCATAAAATCAAGATATTTAGATGATAAAGCATCTGTAGCCGCTATATTATATGCAATTAAATACATAAAATTAAATAATATAAAGCCTAAAAATACTATAAATTTCTTATTTAGTAATTATGAAGAAGTTGGTCATGGATCTTCTGCTTTTATACCTTCAAAAACAACAGAATTTATTGCCGTAGATATGGGATGCCCAGGAGAAGGTCAAAATTCTACAGAATATGATGTATGTATATGCACTAAAGACTCTAATGGACCTTATGATTATGACTTGGTAAATAAACTTATTAATGCTTGTAAGTCTAAATCAATTAATTATAAATTAGATATATATCCAAACTACGGATCTGATGCTACTGCAGCATTAAAATCGGGTATGGATGCAAGGTTTGCTCTTATAGGTCCTGGTGTGTTTTCTTCACATGGATATGAAAGAACTCACATGAAATCTATTATAGAAACTATAAATCTTATAATAGCGTATATTTCTTAAATTTTATAAAGCACCTTAAATTATAAAAAAATTAAGGTGCTTTATATTTATTTTAAAGTGTAAGATATACAAATAATAAATATTATAAACAAAAATAAAAAATACTATTGTGCGAAACAAAGTACTGTGTTAAGATTTCTGTATAAGAATATATAACATAGTACTGTGCAAAACAAAGTACTATGTTGAAAAGAAAGGAGGAGTAATGTGAATACTCAATTTAGAAAAGGTGTTTTAGAAATTTGTGTACTGGCGCTTATATCTAAAAAAGATATGTATGGATATGAAATAGTTCAAAATATATCTAAAGTTATAGATGTTAATGAAGGTACAATTTACCCAATACTTAGAAGATTAACAAAAGAAGAGTATTTTGAAACATACATTTTAGAATCTAGTGAAGGTCCAGCAAGAAAGTATTATAAATTGACTGAATTAGGAAAAGAAAATTTAAAAAAATTAATGATAGAGTGGAAAGAGTTTGTAAAAGCAGTAAATATATTAATTGATAATGAAGAAGGAGGTAATAATTTTGAATAAAATAGAATTCTTAGAGATTTTAAAAGACTATCTTAAAAAAGACTTTTCGGAAGATGAGATAAATGACATATTAAGAGATTATGAAGAATACTTTGTAGATGGATTAATAGAAGGCAAAAATGATATGGAAATAATAGAAGCACTAGGATCTCCTAAAGCTATAGCAAATGAATTAATATCACAGATTAAAAAAGATGATAAACGTCAATCTAATTCTAGTGATAGATTAAATGATAAGTTTAACCTATTAAAATTAAGAACGAGAGAGACGTACAAACATACAAAGGACTATATTAGTGAGAAATTAACACCTAATATAAATAATAAAAATCATGAAAAAAATAGAAAGTGGATACAAGTTATTTTAACTATACTATCAATTATTTTAATTATACCATCAATAGCTATAGTAATAACCTTAGCAGGTATAGGCATAGGACTCGTTGGATTTTTAATAATTTATATTGCAACTATACCGTTAGCTATAAACTTAGTAAAAGGAACTACTGAAACTATTTTACTTTATACATTTATGTCAATGGCATTTATAGGTGGTCAAATTCTTGCATGGCAAATATATATATTTTTAGTGTCTTTATGTATTAAAATAACAAAAAAATATAGACACTGGATAAAGACAAGAAATATATATATAAATGCTAGTAAAAAAAAGGAAGAGTATGATAAAAAAGAGTTAGAAGAGGATTACTATAAAAATTTAGATAAAGATAATGTTAAGGAGGAAGGTGATGAAAGATATGAATAAAAAAATCACTATAGTTGCTATTGTATTAATAGTAATAGGTATTATAGGATCTATCAGCTTTGGAATTGCATCTGTTCCTTATTTTATAAACATGGCATCACAGATAGAGCAAGAATTAAATAAAGAAACTGTAATATTTAATAAAGAAATAAATATTACTAAATTAAATATAAACACTAATGGAGCTAATATAAAAATAAAAAAGCATGATAAAGAAGAAATCATAATCACTAAAAAAGGTTCGAGTAAAAATGAGTCATATGATATAAGTAACAGTGAGAACGAGCTTTTGATTACTCAAAATAAAAACAATAATAATTATGTTGAGTTTAAGGATATAAATGATGTTGTTGATTTAATGGTAGGAGAACTTTACTTATATAACGCAAATACAATTACTATATATGTTTCAAAAAATATTGATATAAATGCGACAACAGGAAATGGAACATTGATGGTGGAAGAGGATATTTTATTAGATACATTAAATTTCAAAACAATAACAGGTAATATATCGTTACCTAAAAAAGTGAAAAGTTTGAATGACTTAAATATTACATCTAAAAATTATATACAAATGTCTGTATCAGAATTATTAGGAATAAAGAATATAAATATTATAGCAAATTCAGTAAATATATACTCAGATGAACAGGATATATTCATTGATAATATAGAAGAGTATTTACCTGAAAATATGGATATAATTCAAACAAATAATGAATATGGGGACATTACTATAAATGTAGATATACCTGTAGCTAAAAACTTAGTTGTTAATGCAAAACAATCAAGTACAGAATTAGATTTACCAATAGAAAAATATAATATAAATTTAGACCTAAAATCTATAGAAAATATAGATTTTAGCGAGTTAATAGAAAGAAATAAAATTGATAATAAAGAGATAAGCAAATTACAAAATACGAGAGAGTTAAATTTTAATTTAAATGAAAATTTAAAAAATAATGAAAAAAAATATAAAATGCAAGTTAAATCTAATTTTATAAGTGTAAGATAATAAAAAAATATTAGAAACTTAAAAATAAAGTAGAAAAATCATGAAATAACTGAAAATATATAGTATACTATGATATAATATTAAATAATAATAAAAAGAAGAGGTATACTTATGAAAAAAATAGCAATGACTTTATTTTTAATTGCTACTACTTTATTAGCTACATCGTGCACAAATGATAAACAAAGTTCTAATATAATAGATGAGAAGCCATCTTCAATAATAGTTAATAGTGATGAAAAATCATTAAATATAAGTGAAAATACAGTTAAAGGCAATGAATTAATAAGAAAAGATAATTTTATTGAAATGCCTATAAGTGTTATGGTAAATGATGTAACTACTACTAAATATATAAAAGTAGATTCGAAGAGTTCTTTAGAAGAAAAATTAAATGTTATAATAAATGGTATTTCACAAGAATGTTTTAATGGATTGCCTATGAATGTAACAGTTTTTGGTAAAAATACAGCTAAAATCAACTTAGTAGAATATAAAGATTCTCAAAAAAATAGAGTGACTTGGAAAGATGACTATCTAAACGATTCAACTAAAGAATACACTATAAATACTATAATTAAGAATGTAATTCAAGATAGCTATAATGGAGATTGGATAGAGAAAGTTCAATTATATTATAACGATGAATTAATACAAATAGACTAAAACAGCATTAGATACTAATAGTATCTAATGCTGTTTTTGTTGTTTTGCATTTGGTTTTTAATTTGCATCGTGTAAATCAGGAGAATTGCTAGTTATATAAGTTGCTATAGATAATACACCGATACCAGCTAAAAATTTAAATTGTTGTTTTGCTAAAAATTTACACGTTGGAATAGTAATTTTTCTTACTGTAGGGCTAATAATAGTTGCAGCTGCTAAAGTAGATCCTACTAATAAACCTTTTGTCAATAAAGGGTTAGATTGCGCAAATGTCTTTAAGCTGTCTCCTAAGTTGCAACAATCATCTTCGAAGTAATAAATTTCCTCTTCATTAGTATTATTAAATTCATTAAAAGTCATAAAATCACTCCTATCGAGAAATTGCCACATTTAAATTTGCAATTCTTGTAAATATCATGTGCAAATAGAATAAAAAATATTATAAAAAAGGTAAAATATATTTTTATTACAAATCAAAAAATACTTTAAGGTCTTTAATAAAACACTCATGATTTATATCAAAAAGCTTCAGCTGTAAAGAATTAGTAACCACATTGAAAGACAATCATATAATTATATTAGACAACATAAGTTTTTCTTATGGGGGTAAATTTACAGCAAAGGGGTTTGACGTTTTATGAGAAAAAGAAAAAAACAACCATGTTCTACAGTAAACTATGAAGAATGCAATGTATGCAATACATGTAATTCATGCAGTGAACCAGTTAATACATGTAAACCATGTAAACCATGTAAAAAACCAATTAAACAATATGTAGAGTGTCCTTGTGAGGATTATGAAATAACTTGCGTGGATAAATGTGTTAAATTAGCTAAACAAGCAGAAGATTTATTCGAAAGAGCCTTAGAATGCGAATGCAAAGCTCAAGAAGCATATGAGCAAGCTAAAGAATGTGAAAGATCATCTAAAGTTTTATGTGCTAAAGCTCAAAATTTAATACAAAATGCTAATTGTGATGAAAAAGAAGCAAAAGCAGCTGAATGTAAAGCTAAAGAATTAATGGAAAAAGCTGAAAAACTTTGCGAAAGATCTAAATGCTTATATAAAGAAGCTGAAAAAGTAGAAAAAGAAGCTGAGTGTAACTGTGAAAAAGCTAAATGTTTATATGAAAAAGCTCAAGAGCATAATGAAAAAGCTAAATGTTTATATAATCAAGCTTTAAAATGTGATGAGAAAGCATTAGAATGCTATAAATCAGCAGGTGAAAAAATAAAAGAATATGAACATAAATCTAAAAAATGTGAAGATATGATAAAAAAATGTAGCGATAAACTAGACTTATGTGAAACTAAACCTAAATGCGAAATGGAAATAGAAATAGATTGTGAATGTAACATAGAGAAATGTGAATGCCAAGCTCCAAAGAAAAAAGAATGGGGATGTAAAATAGAAAAATGCGAATGTCAGGCTCCGAAGAAAAAAGAATGCGGATGCAAAGTTAAAAAGAACCATTATTGTAACCCATGCTATGAAAACGAAGAAATAATATATGTAGAAGATGAAGATATATGTATGAATAATGGGTGTGCAACATATGTAAGTCCTATGTATGATATGTGTAATATGCAATATGTAGGTGGATTTTCTCAAGAATATCCAAATTTAGATATGCCTTATATGAATGCATATGTAAATCAATATCAGGATATGAATGATATGTGGATGAATTACTATATGATGATGCAAAATATGATGCAAAACATGATAGTTCAACCTAGAGATTTTGATTAATTATATAGTATATAAATAAAAAAGAGTGCCTATTTAGGCATTCTTTTTTATTGGTATAAACTATTTTAAAAGCTCTTTTTCTATAGATTTATAAAGCTTCTCCATCATATTATTAAAATCTCTTGTAGCCTGCATATAATTAGCAACTATAGGAAGATTAAAAAAATTATGGTAGTCTCGATTTAACTGGCTTATTTTTTTTGAAGCATCTTCCATTCTATAATTTGAATAAATAGTATTTTTTTTATTAACATAAGTATCTAATTGTTTTTTTAGATTTCTATTTCTCTCTAATTCTAATTTACATTTATTCATATTTTTAAATTCATCAGTAGCTTTAACATATTGAGCAAATTCTTTTGATTTTTGATTTATATCCATATAAATTCTCCCTCCTTTTATTAAATCTATATATTATATTCTATAAATTAAATTTTAATTATAGACTAAATAAAGATAATTAGAATTTATAATAATAAAAAATATTAAATTAGTAACAAATAACATAAAAATTTAATAGTATATAAGGTATGATATTTGACATATAAGAAATTGACAACGTGGAATAGGGATACCTTTTTAGGTATCCCTTTTTAAAATTAAAGGCTTGTTAGCATATTTAAGAACTGTTCAAATATTACACCATCATTTCGATCTGTATCAAATTGAGATGTGTAATTAACCACTTCAGATATAAACATAGTAGCCTCTTTAGTAGCCTCCTCTAGAGAGTAATCTCTCATTAAAAGCCCTGAGACAATAGATGTAAATATATCGCCGGTTCCGCTATAAGATTTATTATTATACTTTATAGATGTTACAAAATATTTATCTAAATCTTTATCATATGCTAAATTTATAATATTATCATTTGAAATTATACCTGTTATGATAACTTTTCTAGGACCTAATTTACATATGTCTTTAGCTATATTTATAATCTCTAATTCTGAAAAAGTATCTTTTTTATATTCGTTATCAGTTAAAAGGCATGCTTCTGTTAAGTTTGGAGTCACTAAGTCTGCATGCTTAACTAAATTTTTGATTTTTTTACACATATCAATATCAAAGACTGGATAAAGTTTTCCTTCGTCACCCATAACTGGATCTACAATAACAAATGAATCTTTGTTTTCACAAATAAATTTACATACAATATCTATTTGTTCTTTTGATCCTAAGAAACCGCTATAAATACAATCAAAGTTTATATTTAGATTTTTCCAAACAGAATAATAATTACTCATATTATTAGTAAAATCTAAAAATGTATATTCTGGGTATCCTGTTTGACTAGACAGTATAGCAGTAGGAAATGGACAACATTGTACTTTTAATGCTGAAATTATAGGAAGTGCAACAGTTAAAGAACACCTTCCAATACCAGATAAATCATTAATTGCAGCTATTTTTTTCAAAATAAATTACACCTCCGTATTTATAATATATATAAATTAAAACAATAAACTACATAATTATATTACTACTAAAATATTAAAAAACCTAGTAAATAAAATAAAAATCAAAATGTATGATAACAATTTTAACTTAAATTAAATAAATAAAATTATTTACTTATGATTTGGACATAATAATAAAAAATAATTTAAAAATAATGACAGATGTACTCTTTGCTAGGAGGTGTAACTTTGAAAAAAATCATAATAAGAAATAAGTACATCAAAGGTTTGATTATTTCGTTTAGCCTTACCTTATCAATAGGCTTGTATGTATATATTAATCAAAATAAATATAATATACCAGAAAAATTGATACAAACAAGTAATATAAATGATGAGGAAGTTAATAATCAGTATAAGTTACTTCTTGAAAATTTATTTGATTATAGAAATAAAGCTTTATTAGAAAAAGATGAAAATATACTCAAAAACCTTTATCAAACAGATAAAAAATTTGGTTTATGGGCGTATGAACATGAAGCTAAAAAGATGAAATATCTTGAAAATTGGTCAAGTAAACAAGGAGTCAAGTTTAATGACATTAAAACTAAGGTTAAAGTAAAAAAAGTAAAAGAAAAAGAAGATGATTTATATGGGATTATCTGTACAGTATCTACTGAATATAAATATTCATATGAGAACCAAAAAGACATAATAAATATGTTTAGGATAGGAACATATCATTACTTAAATGTTAAAATAAAAGATAATCAATGTATTATAACTAAAGAATGGTATACAGATCCTTTTGCAGATTCGTTAAATCTTGAAAATATAAAATCTGAAGATATAAGAAACTATATTTTAAGCCAAGACCCTAAAAAATTAGACTTAAGTCAAGAGCAATTAAAAGGAATTGAATACGCACATAAGTACTGTGGGGCTGCAGCTGATGAAGAATATGGTTTAAAATTTAATTCTAATTATAGAGATTATAACCCAGAAGGAGGAGATTGTGCTAATTTTGCATCTCAGATAATGTTTGAAAGTGGAAGATTTAAGAAAAATGATACTTGGAACTATTCAGAAAATGCGGGGACTAAAGCTTGGGTAAATGCTCAGGCATTTAAGAACTACATATTGTATAGTGGAAGAGGTAGCTTAATATCTAAAGGATCTTATCAAGATGTATATAAAAGTGCATATAATTTAAAACCCGGAGACTTTGTAGCCTATGAAAAAGGTGGACGTATAACACATGTATCAACTGTAACCGGTATAGACTCAAAAGGTTACCCATTAGTAACTTGTCATAATACTGATAGATTACTAGTACCATGGGATTTAGGTTGGAGTGATAAAGAAATAAGATTTCATATAATACAAGTACATTATTAAGTAAAACTAAAATAAACTTAACTATAGCATGCATGTTTTTAGAAAAAATAACATATAAGTGTGTATAAATTTAATAATAATTGACAATCATACTTATATGTGATAAAGTAGTAATAAGATTACATTAAATTGTAATTAAATAATTTTGTGTTTTTTTTAGGAGGATTTATTAATGAAAACTGGTGTAGTTAAGTGGTTTAACAACGAAAAAGGATTTGGATTTATATCTGTAGAAGGTGAAGGAGATGTTTTCGTACATTTCTCAGCTATAACTGGTGAAGGATACAAGTCTTTAGAAGAAGGACAAAGCGTTCAATTTGAAGTAGTTGAAGGAGCTAAAGGTCCTCAAGCTGCGAATGTAGCTAAAATATAATCTAAAGTTCATATATATTAGTAATTCTAGTAATATGTGAAACACAGCCGCTTTCGAAGCGGCTTTTTTAATGTAATTTTATGAAATATTTTTAATATCAATGTATATAAGGTGAGACGTAAATTCTCAACCTTTGATTAGTCCAATTCCTTCTTTAAGTTTAAATCTTTTTTCTTTTACTAAAAAGTTAAGCAATTCATTTGAATCATATTTAAAGAAGTTATTGATGCAGTACTCAAGATCATCTTCTAATTTATCAAATTCATTATACATGTGGAAAGTAGCACTAAACTTACTCATTTCATCTCTTAGCTTATTTAGGTCAACTAAGCTTTGGGCATATGAAATATCTAAAGTAGCATCTAATAGCATATTTTTTACGGTTAAAACTAAATCATCAAAGCTATTAAATGGTATTATAATTTTAGAATTTTCATTATATTTATTTATATCTTTTTTTAATTTAGGCTTAAGTATTTCTAATTGATTTTCAACAAATGAGGAAAAATCATTTTGATTAAACATTATTTCAAGGTCTTCTAATAAAAAATTGTTCATATGAGATTCCCAAAGTTGTATGGCGAATTTATTACTGTTTGAGTTTTTTAATGGATTTCCTAAATAATCATAAACTTTTGGGAATGAATAATTATGATTATTTGCAATTTCGCATCTAAATAAATATCCATCTTTATCTTTAGGAAGTAGGTTTAATATAAAATCGTAAAGCTCACTTCCAAAGTATATTTTAGTATTTTGAATTATTTCCTTATAATCACAAATACTACCTATATTGTTATTCAAATCTTTATTTTTAGATATAATTTCAAATAATTTGTATTCGTACACATTGTTTAATATATTTTTTAATTCTAACTTATAATTAAATTTCATAGTAATACCTCCGTAGATAAAGTTAAAAATGTATTATTATTTTTATACCCATAAAATATATTTTGAAATAAAAAAATATGAGATAAACGGATATTTGAATTTAAAATAATAACTAATTATGTTAAAATTATAAAGGAGATAAAAAACTAAAAAATATACTATATGTTATATTTTTTTACAAAAGAGTATTTGGAGGTGTAGTAAAGTGAACATATTATTTTTTCTGACACCTAAGAGTGAGGTTGCATATATATATGAAGACTACACTATGAGGCAAGCTTTAGAAAAGATGGAATATCATAGATATTCAGCTATTCCTATAATTGACAATGAAGGAAAATATGTAGGAACTATAACAGAAGGAGATTTATTGTGGACATTAAAAAATGATTTTTCATTAGATTTAAGAGCTGTGGAAGAAGTTCCTATAATGAATATAAAAAGACGAATGGATAATGCTCCAGTATCAGTTAATGCAAATATAGAAGACTTGATTTCAAAGTCAATGAATCAAAACTTTGTTCCGGTTATTGATGATCAGAAAACGTTTATAGGAATAATAAAAAGAAGAGATATAATTGAATATTGCTACAATAAACTAAAAGCCTAGTAAAATACTAGGCTTTTATATATTAGTCATTATATTTAACGTTAGTTCCATACTTAGACTTTAAGTCGTTTAATTTATTTGAATAAACTTCACTTTGTTTTTGGTACATTAAAGTTCTTTCTATTTCATTTTGAACTTCTTCATATTTAGACTCTCCACCTGCTTGAATATCTTCTAATTTGATTAAGTGATATCCAAATTGAGTTTGAACTGGTCCTCTTACTTCGCCTTTTTGCATATTAAATACTGCTTCTTCGAATTCAGGTACCATTTGTCCTCTAGGGAATGAACCTAAGTTTCCACCAGCATCTTTAGATGGGCAAGTAGAATGTTCAGCAGCTGCATCTTCGAAAGAAACTTCTCCAGCATTTATTTTATTAAGTAATTCATTAGCTTTATCTTCAGTTTCTACTAATATATGCTTAGCAGAAGCTGTTTCTGATTTGTTGAATTTACTTTTATTAGCTTCAAAGAAAGCTGTTTTTTCTTCTTCCGTTAATGTTATGCTAGATAAAACTTTATTTATAGCATATTGCTTTAACATATTTTCTTCAACTTTTTTCATTTCATTTTTGAAATCTTCGTTGTTATGTAAATTATTTTCCTTAGCTTCTACATAGAATAATTCTTGGTTTACTAAATCTTCTAATAATTGTTTCTTTCCTTCTTCAGTATTAAAATGCATAGCTTGGTATGGATCTAAACTTTGTAATGCACTTTCAACATCGTAGTTAGTTATTTCTTTTTCGCCAATAGTAGCTAAAACTTTTCTTTCCATAATACTTAACTCCTTTATAATTAAATTTAATTACTAATATTATCCTCAAAATAAATAATATCAGAAAAAAAGCTATATGTCTAATATTTCCAACAATAAGACCAAATATGTATTAATAAGAAAAAGTTATAGTAATTAATAATATAGCTGATAAAATTCCAACTACCCCTTCATTCATTTTATATTTAAAGTTTTTTAGACATGAAATATAAAAATAAATAGTTATAAAGATAAGCTTTAAGGATAATAGCACTATGCTTTTAGAAAAAATTAGGTAACTACATAAAAAGAAAATAAATGCAATTAAAGTACTTATTCTATATAAGACAGTTATTTTTTCAAAAATTCTAAAGTTATAAATAATTAGAGCTATATAAATTAGGGATAATATAGAAAATAGCCCAAACATAAATATAACTGTTTCAAATTTAGGAATAGATACTACATTGTACCAGACTATAGGCCAAAATAGTAGAACTAAAAATTTAAAAAATTTATCAATAAAAGTTTCTGTAGTCATATTAGATGCATCCTTTCTATTTAATAAAATGTATTTATAAGTAAATTAAAACATATAAATATTACAAATACTATAATTATTAACTATATATTATAAAAATATATGAAAGATTATAAAAAAAATTAATTTAAGGGGGAATTATTCATGTATAGATATTATACCAAAGGAGTCTGTTCAAAATCTATAATAATGGACATAGATGAAAATATACTAAAAGATGTTGTATTCGAAGGTGGTTGTAGTGGTAATACGATAGGAATAAAATATTTAGTTGAAGGAAAGGATATAGATGAAATAATACAACTACTAGAAGATATACCGTGTAAAAATAGAGGAACATCTTGTCCTGATCAATTAGCCAAGGCATTAAGAATATATAAGGAATATGCTTATAATAAGTAAACATTTAAATTTATAATAAAAAATGCTACCTCCTTATAAAGAGATAGCATTTTTTTATTACTTAGTAGCAACTAATATAGCTATTTTTGCATCAGGGTTGTAACTTATTTGAACCATTTGATTTTTCTTAATGTTCATAAGATCTTCACCACCATGATGTATTTCTAATTTAATAGGCATTTTACCTTGTTTTATGATAGCAATATATTCATTTTTACCTTTTTTCTCTAAGCTAATTAAATTACCAACATAAGGTTTAAAGTTTTGATATTTATCTCCTGCTTTTTTAACATAGAAATAAGTACCTACAGCGATTAATAAGTTAATACCAAGTATAGCCCATGAATTTAATCCAGCTGCTATACCACCTATTAATACAATAACCATTAAAACAATAGGAAGAACCGCTTTCTTCATAAGAAGTTTCCCCATTATTTCATTAGCCTTTTTTTCAGGGCCAGTCATTGTTTTTGATCTAGCAAAAGATTCTGCGAATTTGTCTTTTAAGCCCATATTAATCCTCCTAGTTTTAATAAATATTTAGTTATAATAACGATGTCATGCTTGAAACTAAAAATTTACCTATTTATATTATGTACAAGTTTGCTATTAAAATTTATATTCAAGCAAAGCAAAATATATTCATTATTTTATCATAAAATTATGAAAAAGAAAATAAATGTACTGATAAAAAGTTAATTATTATTATAATAGGTTAAATTGACAAAATTCGACCGAGTTGATAAAATGATTAGATATTAAAATAATAATTACAAGGTCTATTATATAGGGGAAAAAATGAAAAAAATTAAGTTTTTTAATAGTATAAGATTTAGGCTTATTGTAGTATTATTTATTATGCTTATCATACCAATAAGTGTATTTTCAAAGGTATGTATATATAAAGAAAAAAGTAAGTATATAAGTGTAACAGAAAAAAATATAAGTAATCATATTGCTACATTAGATAATATATTAATGGATTATATATCTAATGTAGAAGATAACTTGGACTACTTACTAGATAAAATAATATAAAAGCAAATACTAGAAGATATTAATAATATGACACCTGAGGGTATAGACATAAATATAAATAAAATAGAGAAGATATTAAAAAATATAGAAAAAATTTGAACATGCAAGATACCATAATTATAGATAATCAAAATAATAATAAAGCTGATAATTTAAATGGGGTTATGATATCAGATAGAAAATATCTTGTTGAATACAAGGACTCTGCATTAGAAGAATGAAAAATAGCGGGATTAGTTTTGTATTAGAGGATTTTGGAACAGGATATTCTTCATTAAGTTATATATTAAATATGCCAATTGATATTATAAAAGTAGATAAAAGCTTTATAATCAATATAGAAAATGATAATAAAAGTAAAAATATACTTGATCTTATTGTACAGATGAGTAATAAGCTTAATTTAGATATAAATAAATTTTTAAAAGAAAATATTTAGAGCGATAAGATAAAAGTAGTGTTTTAATATAAAATGCTGCTTTTGTTTTATTTTAATATATTTATGATAAAATAAGTGTATATTAATTAAGTTTTAAATAAGGAGAACTTTTATGGAAAAAAAATATATAATAGCTTTGGACCAAGGAACTACAAGTTCTAGAGCTATATTATTTGATAAACAAGGTAAAATTATAAAAACAGCACAAAAGGAATTCACTCAAATTTATCCTAAAGCTGGTTGGGTAGAACATAATCCTATGGAAATATGGGGATCTCAAAGTGGAGTAATGAGAGAGGTCATAGAAACTACAGGAATAACACCAGAAGAGATTGCTTCAATTGGTATAACTAATCAAAGGGAAACTACAGTAGTATGGGACAAATTAACTGGCAAGCCGATATACAATGCAATAGTATGGCAATGCAGAAGAACATCTGAAATATGTGATGAGTTAAAGAATAAAGGTCTAGAAAATATAATAAAGAAAAAGACTGGATTATTAATAGATGCTTATTTTTCTGCTACTAAAATAAAATGGATACTAGATAATGTAAATGGTGCTAGAGAAAAAGCTGAAAAGGGAGAACTTTTATTTGGAACTATAGATACATGGCTTATATGGAACTTAACTAGAGGAAAAATACATGCTACGGACTACTCAAATGCATCTAGAACAATGATGTATAATATAAAGGAATTAAAATGGGATGAGGAAATACTAAAAGAATTAGATATTCCAATGAATATGTTACCTAATGTATATCCGTCAAGTTATATATATGGTCACACGGATGAAATGATGTTAGCTGGAGCAAAAATACCTATATCAGGGTGTGCTGGTGATCAACAAGCAGCATTATTTGGTCAAACTTGTTTTGAAGAAGGAACTGCAAAAAATACTTATGGAACAGGTTGCTTTTTACTTATGAATACAGGTGAAAATATAGTTGAATCAAAGCAAGGGTTACTTACAACTATAGCATGGGGAGTAGACGATAAAGTAGAATATGCATTAGAGGGAAGCATATTTATGGCTGGAGCTTCTATACAATGGCTAAGGGATGAACTTAGAATGATAAAGCATGCTAAAGATAGTGAGACCTATGCTAATAAAGTAGAAGATACAAATGGTGTATATGTTGTTCCTGCATTTACAGGATTAGGTGCACCATATTGGGATATGTATGCAAGGGGGACTATTCTAGGTCTTACTAGAGGCGCTCAAAAAGAACATATTATAAGGGCTACATTAGAATCTATAGCGTATCAAACAAAAGATGTATTAGAAGCAATGCAGCAAGATTCACAAATGACTCTTAAATTTTTAAAAGTAGATGGAGGAGCTAGTAGCAATAATTTTTTAATGCAATTTCAGTCTGACATGCTAAATGTAAATATAGATAGACCAAAAGTTGTTGAAACTACAGCGTTAGGTGCAGCTTATTTAGCAGGTTTAGCAGTAGGATTTTTTAAAGACAAAGAAGAAATTAAATCTAAGTGGGCTGTAGACAAAGAATTCAATCCTAGAATTGATGAAGAAAAAAGAATAAAATTATATAAAGGTTGGAAAAAATCTGTAAGTAGGGCTCTTATGTGGGCAAAAGAAGATGATATTTAAAAGCATATAATTGAAAAATAGAGATGTAATTATTTAACATCTCTATTTTTATTATAATCACAAAGTTATTCCTTTATAGCAGCAACAACACTCATTTCAACAAGTAAGCATTCTCTAGCCATTTTAGCTTCTACGCAAGCTCTAGCAGGCGCAAATCCTTTTTCAACCCATGAATCCCATATAGAATTCATATCAGCAAAATCCTTCATATCCTTTATATATATTGTTACAGATAAAATATGATTTTTATCAGAATCATATTTATTTAATAAATCGTCTATTTTAGCTAGTACACCAGCAGTTTGTTCTTTTATATCTCCCTCAGCATGAACTTGACCACATAAATAAAGCGTATTATTATGTACAACTGCTCTACTCATTCTTTCATTTGTTTCAAATCTTTTTATTTCCATAATAAAAACCTCCTATAAATTTCGACAATATAAATTATAATATATATGACTTAAAGAATCTATAGAGATTTAAAAATGTAAAGAAGTGTATTTTACTATTTTGAAATTATTAACATCTTTTATACATAAAAAAAAGAGTAATTTATTATATATTAAAATAGGTAAACAAATTTTTACATGGAGGGAGCTATGGATATTTTAAGACCTACATGGGTTGAGATTAATATAGATAATTTAATTTATAATATAAAATGCATCAAAAGATTTTTAGGAAAAAATGTGAAATTAGGAGCAGTAATAAAAGCAAATGCATATGGGCATGGTAGTGTTGAAATTGCTAAATATATAGATGGCTTAGATATTGATTATTTCTGTGTAGCGTCATTGCAGGAAGCTTTGGAGTTAAGAAAAAATAATATAAAAAAATCAATATTAGTTATGGGATATATTCCTATTAATTATATAGAAAATGCTATTAAAAATGATATAACAGTTACTGTATTTGATTATAATTATTTTAAACAATTAAAAGAAGTTTTAAATAAATTAGAGAAAAAATGTAAAGTACATATAAAAATAGATACAGGATTTAATAGATTAGGATTTAAGATAATTGAAAATATACAAACAGATACAATTGTATTTAATCAATTATTAGAAATAATAAAGTGCAAAGAAGTTGATGTTAAAGGTATATTTTCACATTTATCTTTGACTAATGAATCATTAGACCAAATGCAGTTTGATAGATTTTTATACACATTAAAAAATATACCGAGCACAGATATAATAGCTCATATTTGTGATAGCATAGGAATGTGTAAATATAAAAATTTTCATATGAATATGGTAAGAGTAGGATCTTGTTTATATGGATATAATTCAAGGTCAGATGAATTAAAGTTAAAAAAAGTCATGACATTTAAATCAAAAATAATACAAGTTAAAGAAATAAAAAGGGGAGAAAGCATAAGCTATGATAGTACATTTGTAGCTAAAAAGGATATGAAAATAGGCGTTGTAGCATGTGGATATGCTGATGGGATCCCAAGAGAACTGTCAAACAAAGGCTATGTTATGATTGGTAATAAAAAATGTAATATAATTGGAATGATGTGTATGGATCAGACGATTATAGATTTAGATAATATAGAAAAATCTATGTATAAAGAAGATGTTATTTTTTATGGAGAAAGAGGACCGAATTTATCTGAAATTTGTTGTACTGCAAAAACTAATAAAAATGAAATTCTAACAAGAGTATCAAAGAGAGTAATAAAAGTATATATAAATAAAGAGGGTACAGTTAAGATTGTAGATGAATTAAATTAATAATAATACAGTCAGTATTAAGGGGGAGGAAAATGAATATACCTAAGCCTTTAAAAGTAGGAGATACAATAGGCCTAATTGCACCATCAGGACCTCTTAGAAAAGGAAATATAGAACAAATAAAAAGTGCTATTCAATCGTATGGATATGATGTGAAAATAGGTGAGAGTTGTTATTTACAACATAAAGGATATTTGGCAGGTGATGACGAAACACGAGCTAAGGATGTTGAAAAAATGTTTTTAGATGATAGTATAGATGCAATAATGTGCTTGAGAGGTGGATACGGAATTAGTAGAATACTTGATAAGATAGATTATAAGGTAGTATATCAAAATCCTAAAGTATTTATAGGATTTTCAGATATTACAGGTCTTCATATTGTGTTTAATCAAATATGCAATTTATCAACGTATCATGGAATAATGGCGTATACCGCGCCTAAATGGGATGACTTTACTTATGCATCATTTATAAATGCTATTAATTTTGATGAGGAATTAACAATACACAATCCAACAAAAGAAAAAATATATACTATATTAGATGGTAACGCAGAGGGAAAATTAATTGGAGGAAATTTATCGCTTATAACATCAACCCTGGGAACAAAATACGAGATAAATACAAAAAATAAAATTTTATTTATAGAAGAAATAGGAGAATATATATATAGAATTGATAGAATGTTAATGCATTTATATCATGCAGGTAAATTAAATGATTGTAGTGGTATAATATATGGTGATTTTAATGATTGTAGGAAATTTAATGAAGAAGATAATGAAATTATTGATTTACTTAGAGAAATCTCAGAAAAAGTAAATAAGCCCGCTATATACAACTTACAAGCAGGTCATTGTATGCCTATGTTAACATTGCCATTAGGCGCTAATTGCTATATGGATGCAACTACACAAAGTATTAAATTTATGAGATAACTTAATATATATATATGTTATAATCATATACAAGAATAACTTTTAGTAGGAGGAATAAACATGTCTGATGATAGAGTAATCGATTTTAATGATTTAAAAAATAAAGTTAAAGATTCTGATGTAGATAAATTTGAACAGTATATATATAACTTATATTTCTCGGTTATGGATGGTAGTCTAACTATGGCTGATTTTTCAAAGAAGATATTTGAATACATGAATGAAAATAATATATCACAAGAAAAATTTATGAACATACAAAAAAAGTTCATGGAAAGATATGGAATGGATTCTGAAGAAGTAGAAAGACAATTAAAAAACTTTGGAATAGATCCATCTACATCGGGATTTGGAGCTATGGATTTTAATAATATGACAAATGAAAATTTGGAATCTATAAGAAAAAGTGCTGGATTTTACGAAAAATATGGTCATAAAATTCAACCTAAAAGTTGTATAACAACTTATCTTAAAAATGATGTTAATGATATTGATATAATAATAGATCAAGAAAAAGTTATGCTTTACAGCAATAAAAAAATAAATCTAATGGATGCTGAACTAAATGAGCTTTTATTAGGATATAAAAATATGTTTAATAAAAAAATTAGAGTTGTATTATGTGAAAATTATACTGAATATGATTATTAATAAATATAAAAAGCTTTTAGTTATTTATAACTAAAAGCTTTTTATATTTTTATACATTAATATATTAAATTTTTTACAACTTTTATTCCATTTTGTATTAAGCTATTAAAAAATACAATATTTAAAAGCTCAGCCGAGTGTATATTAGGAATATCATATGTATCTACTAAATTTATAGGAATTATTATATTCTTATCCATATTATTTTGATTAAAGTAAGACTTCAAAGTTATAGCAAACTGATATATACATATATCGGTACAATCACCGACAATAATTATATTTTCAGTATTATCAAATTTAACATCGTCTAAAACAAAAAAACCATTTGTAGAGTTTTTCGATAATATTTTAATATTTTTTATCTCTTTTAATTCATCTACAATATCACTTTCAAAATCATTTTTTAGACAATGAGATGGATAGCTTGAAAGTTCTAATGAATTTTCATCGTGGCAGTCTGTAAAGGCAATTATACTTTTAACTTTTTTGTAAATAGATTTAGTAAAGTCTACTATAGGGTTAATAAGGGCCTCAACTCTAGGAGAGTACAATGCTCCAGATTTAGCAAAACCATTATTAATATCAACTATAAATAGTTCTGTTTTTGATAAATCAATATTATCTAGATTCTCTACAGGAAGATTATCTAAATTACCTTTTAATACCTTTAATTCATTTAATAAATGTTTCATGGCACACCCCCGTTTATAATATAGCTAAATTTTACAAATTAAATATTGTAAAGTCAAGGTATTAAAATGTCTTTATATATAAAAATACTACTCTTAATATTAAGAGTAGTATTTTTGAGAGGAATAAAGTTATCCGCATAGGTCGAACACTTTCCTCTTATTAATATAGTATGCGTTTTAATATAAAATGATACAAAATATTTGGAATATTTATGATAATAATATCTTAGCAATAATAGTTATTATAGGTAATGCAATTAAAGTACGCATTAAAAATATTATAAATAAATCTTTTAAATTTAATGGTATATCAGATTTTAATATAACTGCACCTGTTTCAGTTAAATATATTAATTGAGTTATAGATAAAACTCCTATTATAAACTGTGTAACTTGGCTTATTCCTTCTCCAGATATCATTATAGAAGGTAAAAACATATCAGTGAATCCAACTAATACAGCAGGTGCTGCAGCTTGTGCATCTGGTATTTTTAAGAACTCAAGTACATAAACTATAGGTAATGAAATAATATTAAAGAAAGGAGTAAACTCTGCTACTATAAGAGCTAAAGTTCCCCATGCCATAACTAGAGGTAGTAATCCTAAATACATATCTATTACAGTTTTACATCCATTTGTTAAAATTGTTGTGAATGATGGAGCGATTTCAGCTCTATCTAAAGCCTTAGTAAATCCAAACTTAATTGCGCTTTCACCCTCAGGTACTAATTCTTCTTTTAAATGTTCAACATTGTTAAACGTAGTGTTTTTAAATCCTTTAAGTGGGAATATGCGAGGCATAATTAGAGCACACGCTAATGATGCTAAACAAACAGTACCATAAAATGGAACAAATAAAGGCATAAATCCTAATTGGTCTGCTATAACAGTAGAAAATGGTAAAGATACTAAAGAGAAACAAACTGATATAATAGCAGCTTCTTTTGCAGTATAAAATCCTTGTTGATATTGAGTATTAGTAATCATTATTCCTAAAGTACCATCACCCAACCATGATGAAATTGCATCAACAGCAGAACGACCAGGAACTTTAAATAATTTATACATGGACTTAGAAATCATGGTACCGAATAAATCCATAAGTCCAAAGTCTACAACTAATGGTAATAGGAATCCTGATACTAAGAATATTGCAAGTAAACTAGGTAGAAGCCCTAGCATTGTCTGGCCTGTTATTTCAGATTTTATAACTTCAGGTCCAAATCCAAATACTGCCATAGATATAAATATTGCACCAAGTATTCTACAAATTAGCCAAAATGGAGAAACATTTAGAACACTATTTAAAAAATCATTTTTAATATTTATAAATTTACTTAAAACAGATAATATAGCAGAAGCAACTATAACAACTAATGCAATATTAACCATATTGTCACCGATCAATATTTTTATAAGTTCAGCTAAAAAACCAATACCTATATTTATAGGCGATAACCCTTCTAATGGTACCATCGCACCATACGGCAGGGGAACTATAAATAATAATAATCCGAAAAATGATGGTATTAAGAATTTAAATAATCTAGAACTACCGGACTGAGTAGCAGTTGAAATATTTTTTTCCATAATTGTAATCCTCCAAATAATAAATTTTTTTAGATTGATAGTGATTAATTGTTTACCGGTAAATTTAATAGCTTTATCAATGTGGTTAAATATAAACATAACTGAAATTAAAAAAGTCCCTTGGCTAAAAAGCCAAGAGACGAAATTTCCGCGTTACCACTCTCGTTGATAAGATTGATTATATCTTTTATCTTATCCCCTCAAACCTCTTAAGGCGAGGAACCTATTACCATACTTAATTTCAGGTAATATTCTCAAAAGCTCTTTTCAGATAAATTTCAATATCAAGCTTCCACCATCCTTGACTCTCTATAAAATTCATTTAACTTACTCTCTTTATCGCTGAATTTAAAATGTTAACTTTTATATAATGGTAAGATAAATAAATTAAAAAGTCAATAAAATTGTTAAAAAAATTTTACAAAATTATTAAAATTATGAAAAATTAACTTAGTTATGCATATTAAATTACTATAGAGAATTAAAGGAACATTAACTGCAATAAAAAATAAAATAGAGTAAGACATAAAAATATTTACTTGTGAGGGGGGAGTCTTACTATGGCTATAAATGAGATATTTAGGGAAATGTTTGATAATCAAAAAAGAGAAAAAGAACTAGAACATCAAAAGGAAATAATAAAAAAGACATTAGAAAGCCAGGGAAGTATGTTGAATGATTTTGAAGTAGGTATGGATTTATTAGAGGATGAAAATTATGAAGAAGCATTTATTTTATTAGATAGATGTGCACAAAAAAACAATTCACAAGCACAATATGAAGTTGGACGATTATTAAAAGAAGGTTTAGGAGTAGATAAAGACGTAGAAAAATCCAAAAAATATTTACTAGAATCTTATAAACATGGGTTTAAAAAATCTGGGTTATTGTTAAGAGAAATGCGATATCAAGAACAAGGACAGTTAGATAAAAAAATAAATACAGACTTTAATACAAAATACAGTGAGCTTGGATTTAAAATAGATATGCCTATAGATTGGATAGAATTAGATTCAAAAAATAAGGCCTGTTTTGATGCAATAGCAATTGATAACTTTAATGGGGATGTAATTTTTAATATAAAGATGCAAGTTTTTTTAATAGAAATACCAGACAATATGACAGGTTGCGTGTCACTTGATAGAGTAGCAAACAATATGGGATGTATAGAGTCAGTTGATTTTAATAATGGAAGTTGTGATGGGAAGCTAATATGTGGAGAGGGCATAGATGGAACTTGTAATTATATATTTATATCTAAGGGGAAAAGAGGTGTATACGATGTAAGGGTTATAGTAGATAAGTATCTTGAACCTATATATGAAGATATAATAGACCATATTATATATAGTTTTGATATAATAGAAAAATTATAGAGATAAAATATAAAATTGTATTACTATAATATTATATTTGCTAAGTTGGGAAAAGGTTTAAAAAAACAAATTGTATGATTACAATTATTATTGAGTATTGTTATTCATTTATTTATAATTAGTGATAGATAGAAGTATTATAAGTGAGGTAATTAAAATGAATAATAAAACGAAAAAAATTGTATTAAATGGACTAATGATAGCCTTAGTTTGTATTGCAACAATGACTATTCAAATACCTACTCCTGGCACGAATGGATATGTTAATATAGGAGATGGTGTTATATTTATTTCATCAATTTTGTTTGGACCTATTTCAGGTATGGTAGCAGGGGGTGTAGGCTCAGCGATGGCAGATATTTTAAGTGGATATTCACACTGGGCTTTATTTACACTTATTATAAAAGGACTTGAAGGTTATATTGTTGGAATAATTATAAAAAATAGCAGTAATATGTTTAGAACTATTTTTGCAACTGTAGTTGGGACTTTTATAATGGTAGTAGGATATTTTTTAGCAGGGATAATACTTAAGGGTAGTGTTATAATTTCAGCAGGTTCTATACCATCAAATTTAGTTCAAGGAATAATGAGTATGATATTAGCTATTCCGCTTTCATATTCTCTGAATAAAGTAAAATATGTAAAAACTCTTAAATTAAATTTTTAAAATTTAATTTATTAAAAAAAGCAACTATAAAAAATTTTTATAGTTGCTTTTTTATAAAGTTTTAGAATAATTTAGTTTTTAGAGTTAGCTATTTCTTCAGCTAGGTTATTTAAATATTCCCATCTTTCATATTTATACTCAAGTTCAGCCTCAGCTTTAGCTTTACTATCAAGGATTTCTTGAAGTTTAGTAAAATCAGTAGCATATTTAGAAGTACTAGAATCTAGTTCTTCTATTTTATTTTCAAGCTTTTCAATGTCACTATCTATAGATTCAAATTCTCTTTGCTCGTTGTAAGTAAATTTAAGTTTTTTATCATTTTTAGGTTTTTCTTTTTTAGGAGTAGGAGCTGATAATTTTTCTTTTTTATCTTCCTCAAACTCTATTCCTTGTATTTCTCTATATATTTGATAATCACTGTAATTACCAGTATAAATATTTATATTTCCAACACCTTCGTAAGCAAAAATTTTATTACAAATTCTATCTAAGAAATATCTATCATGAGAAACAGTTATAACAACCCCTCTAAACTCATCTAAATAGTCTTCTAATCTATTAAGTGTTTCTATATCTAAATCATTTGTAGGTTCATCTAGTAAAAGAACATTAGGAGCAGTCATAAGAGTTCTAAGTAAATGAAGTCTACGTCTCTCACCACCTGATAATTTACCTATATGAGTATATTGCATAGTGGAATTAAATAAAAATCTTTCACACATTTGAGATGCTGATATTTTAGTTCCATCAGCAGTTTCAATGTAATCACTTGCTTCTTTCACATAATCTATAGCTCTCATTTCAGGATGCATATGTGAATCATCTTGATTAAAGCATCCAATTTTAACAGTTTCACCAGTTTCAATATGACCACTATCTGGTGAAATTGAACCATTTAATATATTTATAAGAGTAGATTTACCCATACCATTTTTACCAATGATTCCTATTCTATCAGTACGAGCTAAAGTATAATCTAAATCTTTTATAAGAATTTTATCACCAAAGGATTTAGATATATTATGCATTTCTATAATTTTATTACCTAATCTGGTAGAACCGACAGATATATCCATTTTTTCATCAGGAGCAAAAGTTTCTTGACTAGTTAGCTCATCGAAACGTTGTAGTCTGGCTTTTTGTTTTGTTGTACGTGCTTTAGCGCCTCTTCTTACCCATGCAAGTTCTGTTCTCATAAGATTTTGGCGTTTTTCTTCCATACTTGCCTCAAGAGCTAATCTTTCCATTTTCTTTTCTAAAAATATTGAATAATTACCATCATAGCTAAATAATCTACCTTTATCTAATTCAATTATCCTATTAGAAACTCTATCTAAGAAATATCTATCATGAGTTATCATAATTAGAGAACCACGTCTATTATTAAGATATTCTTCTAGGTAATCTATAGTATCATTGTCTAAATGGTTAGTAGGTTCATCTAAAATTAATAATTCACAAGGTGTTATAAGAGCAGAAGCAAGAGAAACTCTTTTTCTTTGTCCTCCAGATAGTTCTTTTATTTTTTGATTAAAGTTAGTTAAACCAAGTTTTGTTAAAACCATTTTAGCTTCACTTTCTAAATCCCAAAGATTAAGTGCATCAATTTTTTCTTGAAGTGAAATAAGTTTATTATTTAAATCATCATTAAAATTTTTAGCTAAAGAATCTAAGGTTTCTTGATATTCAAGTAGTAGTTTCATTTCAGGAGAAGTACCTTTAAAAACTTGCTGTAAGATTGTAAAATCTTCATTATAATCAGGATTTTGAGGTAAGTACTCAACTCTAACTCTATTAGCCTTAATTATATTTCCACTGTCGCATGTTTCAGCACCAGCTATAATCTTAAGTAAAGTAGATTTACCTGTACCATTAACTCCTATGATACCTATTTTTTCACCTTCGTTAATACCAAGTGAAATATTTTCTAGAAGTGTTTTTTCAGAGTAACTTTTGCATATATTTTCTAACGTCATTAAATTCATAATATCACCTATATTTAGTCTAAATTTTTTTCAAAGTGTTGGTAATCTGTTTTTTTTCAGTGACCTCCCCAACTCCAACCTCTTTTAACGAAGGCATTGTATAAGTCATCACCTTCTACTATCATACCCTTTTGAATAATAGATCTATCTGCAAAGGATCTACCTTCTTTTGGGTTAACTGTTTCTCCAATTACATGGGGATTTTGAAGAGGATTTATATCGATAGCTAGTCCTTTACCATGATTGGATATTTTATTTGTATTTGCAATAGTTCTATAGCAAAAAGAAGAACTATTATTATTAGACATTGATAAAGTATCAACAGCTTTATATTCATCAATAAGTTTTATTTTATCAATTGGATATTTTTTTTCAAATACTTCTTTAAATATATCAATAACTTCAGCTGCAATTCTTTTGTCTACAATCATTTCACCTATTTGGATATTTCCATAAAAGTCATAGTAACTAAGTTTTAAATAACTAAGTTTTTCAAAGCTTATTGGTTCATTTTTGGGCATTGAATATCCTATCATACTTTTTTTTATTTCATCAGGAATAGGTGAAAATAAAAAAATAGGTTCAATATCTTTATTTAAATTAGTTTCTTTGCTATCATATTTAGCTTTTTCGTACGAATTATCTTTAACTATATTGCAAGACTGATTTATAACATCAAAATCTTTTATATTTTTAAAAAAGAACAATCCAAGAAAAATAAAAACTATTATTGTGAAGTAAAAAATTTTTTTTATAATAATCACTCCCTTTAAAGTGGGTTTGAAAAATATATATTGATATAATAATCCTTAAATTATGAAATACTTATAAATAAAAACTATATATATTATAACTCATAAAAATAAGAAATAGCTAAATTTATTTAGCTATTTCTTTAATTATACGACCGATTACTTTTATTCCAGATTCTATTTCTTCAAATGTTAGTCTAGAAAATCCTAATCTAATGGTATCATTATGACTATTATTTACATAAAATATATCTCCGGGCATGAATATTACACCATTTTCATGACATTTTAAAAGCAAACTTCTAGAGTCTATATTTTTTAATTTTATAAAGATATGAAGACCGCCATCTCCTAAAACATATTCATTAGGAATATATTTATTTACACATTCATAAGCGAAAGTAAATTTATCACCATAAAATTTTCTGATTTTTTTTACATACTTTTCAAATCCACCATTACTTAAATAATCATATAATATACCTTGATCTAAAAATGAGACATGTATATTTTTGCAACGTTTTACACTTTCAAGTTTAGATATAACTTGCTTATCACATAAAATCCAACCAATTCTTAAACCTGGGAAAAGTATCTTTGAAAAACTTCCTATGTAGATAACCCCATTACTCCCGTTATCTAAAGATGCTATAGGGAAGATGTGAGAACTTGAATATAGCAATTCCTCATTAAAACCATCCTCGATTATAGCTATATTATGTTTTTTCATTATGTTATAAAATTTATATCTATTTTCAGGGCTCATAACAATTCCTGTAGGATTATGATAAGAAGGCGTTATATAAGCAAATTTTATTTTTTTATCTTTTAGATTATTTAAATTTTTTTCAAGCATATCAAAATTAAGACCATTATTATTTATATCTATACCTATAATGTTAAGTCCTAAAGATTTAAATATTTTGATAGCAGTATTATGTGTTGGATTTTCACAAATTATATAATCACCTTTTTTTATGAAGGATGATAATAATAAATCCAATCCTTCAGTGAAACCATTAGTTATTAAAATATCTTTATTAACTGTATCTACACCTTTTGCATTCATATACTTTAATAAATAATTAATTAATGGTTTATACCCCTGAGCATATCCGTAGTTAAGTATTTTATGACCTTCAATAGATAGTCTATTTAAAAATGATTTTTTCAATTCTTCAATGTCAAATAATTCCCCATTTGGAGAGATACTTTTAAAAGATATAAGATCTTTTCTCCAAGGAATTTCATTTTTTACAATATCCATTTTATTTGCAGTTTTAGAATAATCATTTTCTAAACAATCCCAGTTTATATTCCAAGTACTATCTGGTAGGGTTTTATTTGACTTAGCAAATGTACCTTTGCCAGATATTGAATATATAATTCCTTCTGATTTTAGTTCTTCATAAGCTAAAACAACTGAATTTCTACTTACATTTAAAAGCTGGCTAAGCTCCCTTGTAGAAGGGAGCTTGCTATTATTAGGTATAAGTCCTTTATCAATCATGGAACTTATATGGTCTTTTATTTGTATATAAATCGCTTCATTATCATTTAATTTTAAATTTGAGAATAACAACTCATCACCTCTAAAAAAATTTAATTTAGAGAGTATTCAATTATTTTATCTAACAACTCACTAAATTCTATTCCCTTAGCTTTAGCACTTTGTGGAATTAAACTTGTTTGTGTCATTCCAGGAAGTGTATTAAGTTCAAGCACATAAGGAACACCATTACTTATTATAATATCAACTCTAACATATGCTTTGCAATTAAAAACATCCCAACAAGTTTTTGAAATAGCATTTATTTTATTTTGTAAAGATTCTTCAAGATAAACAACTTCTTCAATTGCACCGTTTGCACTATACTTAGATTCGTAGTCAAAGAATTCTGAGTTTGACTTTATAGATAAAGTAGGGAATACCTCACCATTTAGCACAAATGATGTATACTCTCCTCCAGGAATATATTTTTCAATCATAACAGCAGTATCTACTTCAAGGCCACATTTAACAGCATTTAAAACTTCATCCTTAGAATGAATAAAAAATGTTGCAACACTAGAACCACCACAATTAGGTTTTATAAATACAGGATAACCAATTTCATCTATTTTATCATAATTTATTTCTTCTACAGATTTGACAACTAGCCAAGGTGCTGTAGGAAGATTAGAGTCTCTAAGTATCTTTTTAGTCATATTTTTATCCATGCATAGAGCACTAGTAAGAGGTCCACATCCTGAATACGGTATATCCATAGTGTCTAAAATTGATTGAATGCACCCATCTTCTCCAAATTTTCCATGAAGAGCTAAAAATGCGAAATCTATATCACTAGATAGCTTAGTAAATATATCCATTTTATCATCTAAAATTATTTTTACTACCTCGTACTTATTTTTATCAAGATTATTATAAACGCTAAGTCCTGAGTTTAATGAAATTTCTCTTTCAGAAGATATTCCACCCATTATAACAGCTATTTTCATTTATTTCACTCCTAAGTATTTAAAATTTATATTAAAATTATATGATTTATTTGCAATAGTTGAAAGTACCACTATCAACTAAGTTTTAGATATTAGTGGTCTTAATAAATTAAAATGATAAAAATTAGAAATTTATTACATTAAATTAAGATAAATAGTTTAAAATTATATACAGAAGGGGTGATTAACATGAAAGCTGAAATAATAAGTGTAGGAACAGAAATACTTTTAGGAGATATAGTAAATACAAATGCTCAATATTTGGCAGAAGAATTAGCTAACATAGGTATAGATGTATATTATCAAATAACAGTAGGAGATAATGAAGAGAGGTTATATAATACATTTAAAGAAGGTTTAACTAGAAGTGATATAGTAATAGCTACTGGAGGATTAGGCCCAACTGATGATGATATAACTAAAGAAGTTGCATGTAAATGCTTTGGACAAGAATTAAAATTACATCAACCATCATTAAATAAAATTGAAGATTATTTTAAAAAAATTAATATGAGTTTAAGTGAAAACAATAAAAAACAAGCATATTTTCCAAAAGAATCTATCATACTTGAAAATAATTATGGAACAGCACCTGGAGCTATACTAAAAAAAGATAATAAGATAATTATAGTACTTCCTGGACCGCCAAGAGAAATGAAGCCAATGTTTGAAGAAAAGGTTAAGCCATATCTTAAAAACAATAGTAATAGTGTATTAGTATCAAAAGTTCTTAGAACTTTTGGAATCGGTGAATCCCTATTGGAAGAAAGTATAATAGACATAATAAAAGAACAAAACAATCCAACTATAGCACCTTATGCAAAAGACTCAGAAGCTATACTTAGGATAACAGCTAAGGCATTTACGGAAAAAGAAGCTGAAGAATTAATCAGTCCAGTAGTTGAAAAAATAAGAAGTAGAGTGGGAAGTTATATATATGGAGAAGATGATACATCGTTAGAAGAAGAAGTTGCTAAAATTTTAGTTGAAAAGAACTTAACAATATCAGTTGCAGAGTCTTGTACAGGTGGATTATTAAGTTCATCTTTAATAAATTATCCAGGAATTTCTTCTGTATTTATGGAAGGTTGCGTAACATATTCTAATGAAGCTAAAATGAAAAGACTTGGTGTTAAAAAAGAAACATTAGATAAATACGGAGCAGTTAGTGAGCAAACCGCAAAAGAAATGGCTGAGGGTATTGCTAAACAATTCAATACTAATATAGGCTTATCAACAACAGGTATAGCAGGACCTGAAGGTGGAAGTGTAGAAAAGCCAGTAGGTCTTGTCTATATTGGAATTTATATAAATGGAAAAACTTTTGTAAAAAGATTTATATTTAATGGAAATAGACAAATGGTAAGATTAAGAGCTACTAAAAATATACTTAATGAATTGAGAATTAAATTGTTATAGATTAACTACAGAATGATACTTTTAAGCAACGGATAAATCCGTTGATGACATGAGGTGTAGCGCCTATGTAGTAGCTTAAACTAATCGAGATTTTTATAGGAGGTAAATTAAATGATAAAGCATATATTTTGTGATTTAGATGGAACTCTATATCATAATGGAATAAATAAAACAGATGCAGATGCAATAAATAGTATAGAAAAAAAAGGTGTAATATTTAATGTTGCAACAGGTAGGATTTTTAAGCAAGCAGTAAAGATGACAGAAGAGTGTTTAAAGTTAAATGGATATTATATATGTGAAAATGGTTCATTTATACATAATAGCAACTATGATATGATCTATAAAGGAACTATAGATGATGAGCTCGTAAAAAAAGTTATAGCTCGCTTTGAATCAAGTAATGCATATCTTTACTTTAAGCATGATGGGAAAATAGTTTTATTAGAAAATTTGGAAACTGTAAAATCATATACTAGTGATTATGTTATAGATAAAGATTTTATAAATAGAGATAAATTTGATAACTTAGTAGGAAATATAGGTGTTATATCTCAAGATATTGAAGAACTAAATAGAATAGAATTATATTTAAAAAGTGAGTTTGAAGAAGTTTTAGACATATATTTCTCTGGTGAAAATACATTAAATATAGTCCCTAAAGGTGTATCAAAGAGAAATTCAATAAAGCATGTATGCAATATATTAGGTATAGGTGAAGATGAAATAGCTACAATCGGAGATTCACCAAATGATATAAATATGTTAGAAGGTATTAAGTATAGTTTTGCAATGGAAAATGCAAGAGATAGTGTAAAAGAAAAAGCCAACTACACTGTAGAAAGTGTAGCAAAAGCAATCGAAGTAATACAAAAAATAAACGGTGTTGAGTAAACTCAACACCTAAATACAAATACTTAACTTGCTTGATTCTAAAGAATTTTTTATGATATTTTCTAATATATAATTTACAACACTATTACATACAACAGATGAAAATAATAAATCATTTTTCTGGTCAAGTTCATTAACGTATTGATTATATAAATCAAAAAAGAAATCCTCAACAGAGCTATGTGTTATTATATCTCCTTTAAATCTTGATAAATTAGTTTCTTTAGCTACTAATGTAAGTTCTTTTTCATAAGCCATATGTTTTTTCATACTATGCTTAAATTCCCAACGTTGGCTATGAGGAACACAAAAAAAGTCGCACAGAAAGTGGCAAATGACACCTAGCTCTTGATTAAATTTGCTTAAAGAAAACTTTTTAGAAAGTGAATCTATACTTAATTTGCATAAATATTTTATTTTTTTTATTATCATATCAAATGATTCGGCATGATAATGCTTCATAAATAAATATTTAGATGAAATATCAGGTTTTATATTTCCATAAATAAAATTCTTTTCATTAATAAGAAAAGACTTGTTTTTATCTATATTTTCAAGTATTGAGTTTGAAATTAAATAATGAGAACTCATTAACATATTTTACACCTCGTAGGATAAATTTAAAAATTAAATATATGAATAAAAGAATACGTTATCTTAAATTAAAGCTATTTAAATATTAGCAAGAAAATAGTATATTTACAATATGTAAATAATGTTAAAATATAAATAGAAAGAATATTGGAGGTAATAAATATGAAAAAAGTATTAGTAATGTTAGCAGATGGATTTGAAGAAATAGAGGCTATAGCTGTTGTAGATATATTAAGAAGAGCTAATGTAGTTTGTGATATGTGCTCTATAAATAAAGAATATGTAAAAGGTACACATAATATATTGATAAAATCAGATTGTTGTATAGATGATATAAATGCAAGTGAATATGATGCAATAGTACTACCTGGTGGATTACCTGGAGCAACTAATTTAAATGATGAAAGAGTAAAAGAATTTGTTAATGAACTGGATAATGAAGGAAAGATAGTAGGGGCTATATGTGCAGCGCCAGAAACGCTAGAAGCATTTGGTATATTAAAAGGTAAAAAGTGTACTTCATATCCTGGGTTTATAAAAAATAGAAATGATATAATTTATATAGAAGATATTGTTGTCAAAGATGAGAATATAATAACTAGTAGAGGTCCAGCTACATCAATGATATTTGGATTAGAAATATTAAAAACTTTAGGTTATGAAAATGAAGCTGAAGAATTAAAAGAAGGCATGATGATTAACTTTTACAATAAAATAGTAAAATAATAAAAAGCTGTTTTAAAATAAATTTATTTTAAAACAGCTTTTTTACGTACATTTAAGGTAATAAAAGAATACATTTTATTAATAAATTAAATAATATAAGACGATAATATAAGAGTAACTATAATTGTAATAAGGAGGATAAAATGTATTATAAACAAAAATATATAGAATCAATACAAAACCTAAATTCAGATTTAAAAGGATTAAGTACAGAAGAGGTTAAAAAGAGATTAGAACAGAACGGATATAATGAATTAAAGGAAACAAAAAAAGTTCCTACATGGAAACTTTTTTTAGAAAGTTTTAAGGACCCTTTAATTATAATTCTTTTGATTGCAGCGATAGTTCAAATATTTTTAGGCGAAGTTGTAGAATCAATAATAATACTTATAGTAATAATATTAAACTCAGTACTTGGAGTAACACAAACTAAAAAAGCAGAAGGATCATTAGAAAGCCTTAAAAAGCTATCCGCCCCACAAGCTAAAGTAATTAGAAATAATCATAAATTAAGTATACCAGCAAGGGAATTAGTAGTAGGTGATATAGTACTTTTAGAAGCAGGAGACTATATACCTGCAGACGGAAGAATTATAGAAGCACAAACACTAAAGATTGTAGAAGGGATGCTAACAGGGGAGTCAGAACCAGTTTTAAAACACAATGAAAAGATTGATGAAGATGTAGGTATTGGTGACCAAAGAAATATGGTTTTTAGTGGATCTTTAGTTGTATATGGTAGAGGAAGCTTTATAGTTACATCTACAGGTATGAATACAGAGATGGGTAAAGTTGCAGGTTTACTAGAAACGGCAGAAAATAAGCAAACACCATTACAAGAAAAATTAGATGAGTTTGGGAAAAAATTAGGAATTGCAATTGTAGGTATTGCAGTACTTATATTTATAATACAGGTAGTAAGAGGATTTATAGGTGGAGCAGCAGTAGATAGAAGTAAAGTTATAATAGATTCGTTTATGTTTGCTATAGCTGTAGCTGTAGCCGCTATTCCAGAAGCTTTATCATCTATAGTTACGATTGTTTTATCAGTAGGAACAAATGCAATGGCAAAAAAACAAGCTATAGTTAGAAAACTTCCAGCAGTAGAAACTTTAGGTTCAACAAGTGTTATTTGTACTGACAAAACAGGAACTTTAACTCAAAATAAAATGACGGTTGTTGATTTTTATATGTATGAAACATCTAAAGATGATATGGATCCTAATAATATAAATTATTCTTATCATTCAAAAACGCTTACAATAGCTTCTGCAATATGTAATGACTCTAATATAAATAATGAAGGAAAAGAAATAGGAGATCCTACTGAAGTTGCATTAATAAAATTTGCAAATAAACAAAATTTAGATTATAAAAAACTTAGAGAAAAATATGATAGATTAAGCGAAATTCCGTTTGATAGTGATAGAAAACTTATGTCTACTGTAAATGTAATACATGGTGACTCATACATGTTTACAAAAGGAGCTCCAGATGTTGTTTTTGGTAGATGTAAATATGCACTAGTAGATGGAGATACAGTTGAGGTAAATGATACTATATTAAATGCATATAAATCTATGAATGAAGAGTTTTCAAATAGAGCTTTGAGAGTATTAGCTTTTGCTATAAAAGATGTTGAAGATGAGAATTTTGTACCAGCATTAGAAGATGAAGTTGATATGACTTTAGTTGGCCTTATGGCGATGATAGATCCTCCAAGAGAAGAAGTATTTGATGCAGTTAAAGAAGCTAAAAGTGCAGGGATAAAAACAGTAATGATAACAGGTGACCATAAAACTACAGCAGCTGCAATAGCTAAAGATATTGGCATAATGGAAACAGATGATATTGCTTTAACAGGTCAAGAATTAGATGCCCTAACTGAAAAAGAGTTAGATGAAAAACTTGAACATATATCAGTATATGCAAGAGTATCTCCTGAGAATAAGATACGTATAGTAAAGGCATGGCAAAATAAAGGCAAAATAACAGCTATGACAGGTGATGGTGTTAATGATGCACCAGCCTTAAAGCAAGCTAATATAGGTATAGGTATGGGAAGTGGGACAGATGTAGCAAAAGATGCTTCAGCTATGATATTAGTTGATGATAATTTTGCAACTATAGTAAATGCAGTTGAAGTTGGTAGAACAGTTTATAAAAATATAAAAAAATCTATAACTTATTTATTTGCAGGTAACTTTGCAGGTATACTAGCTATACTATTTGCAGTTTTTGCAAATTGGGCTAATCCTTTTACAACACTACAGTTGTTATTTATAAACTTAATAACAGATTCATTACCAGCAATTGCTTTAGGATTTGAAAATCCTGAAAAAAATATAATGTCTAAAGAACCTAGAGATCCAAATGAAAGTATATTAGCTGGTGGCACAATACAGGCTGTAGCTTTTAGAGGTGTGACTATAGCAATACTTGTAATATTAGCTCAATATATAGGAATGAAGATATCTCCAGAAGTAGGAACAGCAATGGCATTTTCAACTATTACTTTAGCTAGAATTTTACAGACATTACCTGCTAGATCAAATGAATATACATTAATTGAATTAGGTGCATTTTCTAATATGTATGTAATATATGCAGTATTAACTTGTCTTTTAATTTTTAGTTTAACATTGCTTCCATTTTTAAGAGATATATTCTCTATACCGTATAATTTTGGAGCAACTCAATTAGGAATATGCTTTGGATTAGCAATAGTATCTACAGTAATAATGGAAATAGTAAAGATAAGACATAAAAGTAATAAATAAATTTCTTGGGAAATGAGCAAAAAAGCTGATTCGAAGAAAATAAATTTTCTTTGAATCAGCTTTTTATAATACTAATAAACTATAAAGAATTTATTTATAGATAATATGTTTATTATTTGTTAAACTTACAACCTTGATATGAATCACGTTGTTTTAACTCATCATCTATAGCATTTAAAACTTCCCATTTTTTCAAGCTCCATAAAGGTCCAACAAGCTCATCTCTTTTTCCATCTCCAGTCAGTCTATGAACTATCATAGTTTCTGGTAAAATCTCAAGCTGATCACAAACTAGTTTTATATATTCATCTTGTTCCATTAAAGTCATCATATTATTATTTAACATTTTTTCCATTGGAGTATCTTTAATGACATGTAGAAGATGAATCTTTATTCCATCTACACCCATATTAGCGACAGCCTTAGCTGTCTCCATCATCATATTATAATCTTCTCCAGGAAGTCCATTTATGATATGAACGACAACTTTTATGTTTTTAGCCTTTAATTTTTCTACGCCTTCAACAAAAGATTTATAATCATGTCCTCTATTTATAAGTTTTGAAGTTTTATCATGAATAGTTTGAAGACCTAGCTCTACCCATAAATTGGTTTTTTCATTAAGCTCACCTAAATACTCAACTACGTCATCAGGTAAACAGTCAGGTCTTGTTGATATTGAAAGACCTATTACATTATCAAGACCTAGTATTGTCTCGTACTTTTCCTTCAATATATTTAAAGGTGCATAAGTATTAGTATAGGCTTGGAAATATCCTATATATTTGGCATTTTGCCATTTTTTATGCATCATTTGAGTTATATCATCAAACTGCTTAATTAAATTGTCATTAGGGTTTCCAGCAAAGTCACCTGACCCTTCTTTGCTACAGTAAGTACATCCTCCAAAGCTAACCTTTCCATCTATATTAGGGCATGTAAAACCAGCATTTATAGAAACCTTAAATACTTTTTCGCCGAACGTATTTCTAAGATAGTAATTCCATGTATGATACCTTTTATTATCAAAAGCATATTTGAATTTTGTCAATTATATCACCTTTTTCCGTTAGTATTGTACATATTAATTTATATTACCATAAAAAAAATATATATACAAACTATATATATTCATAAGAATAATACCCCAATTTGAATAAAATAAGCTTTAAATAAATAGTTTTTTTTTACAATATTGTTACTTATTTTACTGAATAAATTACCAAAGTTACTAATAAGATATATAAATTAAAGTTATTCAAGGGGGGATTATTATGGATAATGAAAAAGATGATATGAAAAAAACAGATGAAGATAAAGATAAGGAAGCTCATGAAGATATAAATACAAAACTCGAACTTGAATTAGAAAAAACAGAAAATAATATAGTAGATGAAGAAAGTGTAGAAAACCAAACTGAGGATGAAAATAAAAAAGAAGAAACTAATTTAAATAAAAATACTAAGGAAAATTTATTAAAGAAAATAAATGAAAAAAGAAAGCTATGCATAGGTATTTTAATTTTATTAGTTATAATTTTTTCTGTAATTATAAAAGCCACTGTATCTAAATACGATAATGTGGTATATCCTGGTGCCTATATATATAAAGTAGAAATTTCGAATTTAAATAAAGATCAACTTTTAAAAAAGCTAGTTGAAATTAAGTCTGAAATAGGAGATAGAGAGATACAGATAATGGCTAAAGATAAAACATATAAATTAAAAATAAATATGATAATTAAAGACTACAATGAAAATGAGTTAGCACAAAAAATTTTAAATGAATACAATGACAAAAATATAATACAAAAATTTATTGCGATAATATCTAAAAAAGAAAAACTATATGCATTTAATATAGATATAAATGATAAATTTTTAAGTGAAGAAGTTAATACTATATCTACAAAAACCAATCTAAAAAGTGAAGAACCTAAAATTATAATAGATGGTGAAAATATAACAATTAAAGAAGGTAAAAAAGGATTAAAATTAGATGAAAGAGCATTGACAAAAGATATAATAATGAGTTTAAGTAGCAATGGTGTATATAAAAATAATATATCTATAGAAGGAAAGTATATTGATGATAACCCAACAATAGATACAAAAGAATTATCACAAGTTAATCATAAAATTTCTACTTATACAACAACATATTCTCCAGGGGGAGGAAGAGGTAGTAATGTAGCTACAGCAGCCCAAAAAATAGATGATATACTTTTAATGCCTGGGGATGAATTTTCATATGAAGATGTAGTTGGTCCTGTAACACAAGGCAATGGATATACATATGCACCTGTAATTAGCAATGGAGAATTGATACAAGGAATAGGTGGAGGTGTATGCCAGGTTTCATCCACATTATATAATACTCAGTTAAAAGCAGGTATACTTCCTACAGAAAGAAGAAATCATTCAAAGCCAGTAAGTTATGTACCAAGAGGTTTAGATGCAACTTTGGCGACTGGAAGTATTGACTATAAATTTAAAAATACTCATAAATATCCTATAGTAATAAATACGTATACAGGAGGAGGTAGACTTACAATAGAATTTTGGTCAAATGAAAAAGCTTTAGAAGGTGTAGATTACAAACCTGTAGGTTACGTAAGTGGAAATGTAGCTAATACATATCTTTATGGATATGACAAAGATGGCAAAAAAATTTATGAAAAGCATATAGACACAAGTGTTTATAGATAAAATAAAAAATGTGTTGATATTAATATCAACACATTTTTTATTTTATTTTGTTACCTATTGCCAATAAATTACCACCAATAAGGATTATAATCAACGATAATATTGATACTATAAAATTAGATAAGAAAAATGGAGAAAACACTAATGTAAGTCCAAATACTAAAACCATTACATTCCACATTGTAAATCTATAATACGGATTATTTTTTCCTCTAAGTAGTTTAATTAATTGAGAATACACAATATATAAACCTAAAACTAAAGAAATAAACCCTTGGATCCTATTTGGGAAAATTATTAATAAAACAGAGCCTACTAATAAGAAAAACTGAATTCGATTATATGGTGAAATTTCCTCTTTAGATGCATATCTCTTTAATTCATTTAAATTTTTTAAGTTTAAATATGCTAAAAATAACAATGTAATAGCCAAAGTCCATGAAACTATTTTAATTCCAAATCCTTTATATAAAAAAGATCCTATCCCTAAAACAAGAAGTAATATCCCAATTATTCTAAATTTAGGAGCATTTTCTTTTCTATAAAAATTATCAAAATTAAGATTAAAAATTTGAAACATCTTTTCACCTCATATTACTAAATAAATTTAAAGTAATTATAGCAAAAAAATCAAACTGATTAAATACTTTAAATTTAAAATCATCTAATTATGATTAAATAAGTTTGTACCTAAAGGTTATTAATATGGATTTAAAATCATAATATTAATTATAACTTATAGAAAGGAGGACAAATTTATGAACAATTTAGGAGCTGTTTTATTTGCGATATTAGCAGGTAGTTCTACAGCATTAGAGGCATTTATAAATGGAGAGTTAGGTAAAAATACTACAGCACTAATTGCTACCTTTATTAGTTTAGTAGTAGGGGCTGTGTTCTTTTTAATAAGCATTCTAGCAACAGGCGATTTAAAAACATTAGTAAATATAAATGAAATAAATCCTAAACTGCTTTTAGGAGGCATTTTAGGTGGTCTTGTAATTTACTTTACTGTTAGAGCTATACCTAATTTAGGAGTTTCAAATACATTAACTTTAATAGTTGTATCTCAAATGTTATTAAGCTTTTTTATAGATAGCTTTGTTTTAGGACAAGGAACGATGCATTTATATAAGTATATAGGGGCAGCACTTTTGGTTATAGGAACATTTTTTATATTAAATTAAGTACATATATTAAATAAAAATGAGGCTTAAGTTTAAGCCTCATTTTTATTATTTACTTATTTTTTCCCAGGCTATAACTACAAAATCTTTACCAGTCTCATTTTTTAATTCATTCTCAGCTTTTTTTATAGCGCTTTCTTCCTTTTCAGTTAAATGAGCAATCTCAAAATCTGATTGTAATTTCATAAAATCCTCCTTAAAAATAAGTTTATTATATTTTGTGCAAACAAATAAAATATATTATGCTAATAAAATTACATTAATGGAAATAAAAATAGTGTACATTGGTATAATACTAAGGTATATAATTATAATAAGAGTATTTATATAAATTTAGCTAGGAGTGATATTTTGCGGTCAAAAAAACAAATCTTAAAAAGTATAGTATTGATAATTTTAGGATCTACTATACTATCATTTGGGAGTTATAATTTTAACTATCAAAACAGTGTTACAGAAGGTGGAGTTTTAGGATTAATACTTTTAATAAAAAATGTATTTGATATATCTCCATCAATAACGAGCTTAATGATAGACTTATCATTATTTGCATTAGGATCTAAATTCTTTGGAAAGAAATTTTTACTTTATTCAATGCTTTCAACAGCTAGCTTTTCGACAACGTATAAAATTTGGGAAAATATAGGGTTTTTAGTTCCAAGTTTTCAAAATAACATGTTAATAGCAAGTATATTAGCAGGAATTGGAGTAGGGATTGGAGTAGGCTTAGTAGTTAGAGGAGGAGGAGCTGCAGGCGGAGATGATGTAATCGCACTTTTAGGCAATAAGTTTACAAAGTTTAAAGTAAACCATATATACCTATTTACAGATGCAGTAGTTTTAATAATGTCTCTAGTTTATCTAGATATTAAACAAGTGTTTTTCTCTATTATAGCAGTTAGTATTAGTGGTAAATTAATAAGCATGCTTTATAATGAAAATGATGAAAGTGAAAATAATGATAAAGATGATGAATATACAGAAGAATCATTAATGATATAAATATTAATAGGGCTATGAGATAAACTTTAACATTCTCATAGCTTTTATACATATGCCTAAGAGGAGAGTAAAATATGAAAGATTATTATAAGATAGGTGAAATTTCTAAAATTTATGCAATAGGAAGAGATTCATTAATGTATTACGAAGAAATAGGAATTTTAAAACCATTTAGAGATAACAATGGATATAGGATGTATAAAATATCAGATATATGGAGATTGAACTTAATAAAAGAATTGAGAAGTTTAAATTTTCCAATGAAAAAAATTAAGGAATATTTAGATGATAGAAGTATAGAAAGTACAAATAAGATACTAAATGAAGAAATAAATTTAATTGAAGACAAGATAAAAGAGTTAGTTAACCATAAACAAAATATAACTAAAAGGATTAACTCAATTCATGATGTTAGAAATAATTCTAATTTTAATAAGATAGAATTAACATATATAGATGAAAGGAAGGCAATAAAGCTAAATGCAGATATAAAAAAAGATGAAGAAGTTGATTTCTTAATTCAAAAGCTACAAAAAGAATATGAAACTAGATTTAATATTCTAGGAAATAATAATATAGGCGCAATATTTTCTTTAGAAAAAATAAATAAAGGAATATATAATGAATTTAAGTCAGTATTTTGCCTATTAGAAAATCAAGAAGAAGTTTTTAATATAATAGTAGAAGAAGGCTACTATGTTACTTTGACATATAGAGGAGCTTATAAAAATAATCAAAAATATCTAAGTGATATGTTTAAGTATATAAAGGATAATAATTATAAAATTTTAGGAGATCCTATTGAAATTTATAAAATAGATATACATGAAACTGGGATTGTAGATGAATTTATAACTGAGATACAGATACCTGTAAAAATATAAAATATGTCGAAAAAAACAAAAAATGGTAACAAAAATAATTAATTTATCATAATAATCAATATAGGTATTAATAGTTTGATATCTATATTGATTATTATGTGTCTAGGCTTAAACTTTATTGTTCGGGAATAAAAATAGCTATCTAGTCTTAGATAGCTATTTTGTTTATTCAATCCATATAGGTGCAGTAACTGATATTTTATTGTATTTTTGAAGTACCTTTATATAGTAATATTTATTTGGTACAGCTTTTATATTGAAATCTAATTTAGCTAGGTTTGAATTAAAACATTTTTCTTTAATAATCTCACCTTTATTACTAACAATTTGTATTTTTTCAATACTATCCTTTATATCAGTGTCTATAGCGCTTATACAAAATCTAAGTTTTGAAGACTTGTTTATTGTAGATCCCATAGGTAAATCATTTATAGTATAATCTATTTTTAGATTTTTATCTTGTGTAGCATAAACCCTCATATTTTTTAGTGCATCATATAGTGAATCTTTAGTTAAATCAGTTGCTAGGATAACTGTTCTAAATTCATTAGAAATACCAAAATCGACTCTATGATTATCTTGATTACATGTTGGTGCTAAATGCCATCCATTATCTAGAGCTAGTTGATACATATCCAATGAAATTATATTTTTAATCATATCTTTATTATAGCCATTTCCAACCTCAATCAAAGAAATAACAGAATCACCATAAGGTGAGTATTTTAAATTATTAAATGTACCAAATTTTTTACAAGGATGATTAAATTGTCCTATCAAATCATCTTGATTATAGATTAATTTATAAAAATTTTCTAATGTCATGTCAGGACTTTCTGCACATGTAAATCCATTAGAGTTAAAAATATTAATATGACCTATAGGATTTTCTACATTATGAGGATAAGTCATTTCAAATCCGTTTAAAGCTACAAAATTTCCATTAGAATTAAACTTTTCTCTAAATTGTAAGAGTTCATTCCATTTTTTAGATTTAGATCCATCATTAATATCGCATGCTAAGTTATTATCTAATAAATTTGAATGTTCAGTTATAGCGAAAAAATTTAAATTAGCTTTATCACGAGCTAAATAGTAGGCATCACTATAACTACCATGACCATCACTTGCACTAGTATGAGAATGAAGTAATCCTCTATAATGGCTATAAACAGGAGTACCAACAACAAAATACCATTCAAAGCAGCTTTTATTTTTATTAACTGATGAATCAGATAGTTCAAGCTTAATTATTTGAGTGCCTCTTCTAAACTTTGTATTGGGAGTATATGAAATTTCATTTTCGGTTATATTAGACTCTTTAGTAACATCTTCATAATTAACAAATAATTTAATCGAAGATAAATCTATATTACTTTTATCAAAGTACCCAATTTTTATAGTAGGTTTAGAAATAATATACTCCTGACACTTTGATGGAAAAGTATACTCTATAGACGGAGAATCAACATCTTCTGATATAGACTCTATAGATTTTTCTTTAATGTTTTTAATGCTTGCATAGTTAAAGAAAAAATTATACACAACAATTCCTATCATTAAGGTGCTTAAAATAGTAAAAAATCTTCTAAATGACATTTTAATCAGTCCTTTTACTAAAATATAATATTTAGCTTATGTATTTTTTTAATATACATACATGAAAATAGAGTCTAGATTAATATAATTTACTAAAGGGGAAATCTCGTCATAGGAGGTAACAATGAAAATAGAGGCTATAGAAGTAAGTAAGAATAAAAAAGACGCTTTAAGATATATTTTAGGTAAGATACCATTAATGAGTAGAGTAGCCCAATTTAATACTGTAGTTACAGATTTACATTTAGAATATATAGAAATAAAAGTTTTATGCTATGAAATTATAAGTAGAGAAAAGACTAATAAGATGTTTAGACATGAAACTAAAACGAATTATATTACAATGCTAGTGAATACATACAATGGTTACTCGGAATCAGTAGAAAAAATACCAATGACAACAAGAAGATATGTAACTAAATCTAATATAAAAAAATCCAAAATTGGAGAAGACTATTTAGTTGAAGGTGTAAAAAATGAAATCTTAAACTTTTTGGGGCAAAACAACAACTCATTGGATAAAGTAAGTTTACAAAATATAAATATAAAAGAAATTAAAAGTATATATAAACCATATTGGGTAGCTAATTTTAGGGGAAGGAGTATTTTAGTTGATGCATGAGAGATGAAAAAAAATAAGGGATATTAAAATATCCCTTATTTTTTATTTTTTTGTAGTATTATCTTTTTTAACTAAATAATCTAGTGTTTTTAATTTGTACCCTTCTTGTTCCCAGTGAGTTAATACTTCATCTAGAATTTCTGTGTTTGTTTTTGAGTTTGGATGAAGTAAAACTATTGCACCTGGATGAGTTCTTGAGTATATTTTTTCTTTAGCATATTCATGGGTAGGCTGTTTATCATTATACCAATCTACATATGCAAAGCTCCAAAAAACCGAACTATATCCTAAATCTTGAGTATATTTTAGAGATTTTTCACTAAATTTGCCCATAGGAGGTCTAAAATATTTAGGCATTTCTTTACCTGTGACCTCTTTATAAGCTTCTTCGACACTTACTATTTCAGATTTGAATTTTTCAAAGTCAGTTATTTGAGCCATAGAAGGATGATTTTTAGAATGATTGCATACAAGATGACCTTCTTTTTCCATTCTCTTTATTAAATCTGGATTATTTCTTATATAGCTTTCGACAACGAAAAATTGTGCTTTTGCATTATGTTTTTTTAGCGTATTAAGAATACTTTCTGTAGTACCATTTTCATAACCAGCATCAAATGATAAGTATATTACTTTTTCATTTGGATCTCCTACATAATATGAATTATACTTTTTAAAAAAGCTAGCTTCTTTTATAGGATCTGGTTGCTTTCCATCATTTCTAGGGTTGAAGTACCAGCTATATTCCTGTGTACTTAAATCGTCGTTTAATATTTGCGTTTTTGACTTATTAATCATATGAAAATTAGTTCCAACTAAAATACCAACTGCAAGAACAAAAAATCCTATAATTAAATAAGTTTTTGAATTTTTGCTATTCATAACATCACCTCAAATAATTTGTATAAGTTAAAATAAATAATACTAACATACCTATATTTTCTATAAATAAGATTAAAATATACTATATAAATTTATTTATACAATTTAATTAAGTTTTTACTTTTAGGGTAAAATTATCATATAATAGTGTAGGTATAAAATGAATATAAATGGATAATACATACTCGTAGAAAGGGTAAAAATATGAAAACTTTAATAAATTTAATACATAAAACATTTAAACGGAGTTTAAATGATGTAGTGTATTTAGATATAGAAACTACTGGAAATAACTATAAGATAAATGAGATTATAGAAATAGGTGCTATAAAACTATCAAATGGACACATAAGTACATTTAATAGTTTTATAAAAAATAAATATGAAATTCCTATAGAAATGTATTCTTTGAGCCAAGGCTGTATATTTGAAGATTTAAAAGTTGCTCCTGATATACAAACGGTAGAGGTACAGTTAAAAGAATTTATAAAAGATTATCCTATAATTATTCATGATAATAAAAATCAAAAAAAATTTATAAAACACTATTTAAAATCTATAGATAATGAGATTCTTAACTCTGTAGAACTAGCGGCAATGTTAGAGCCATATCATAATGAGTTTAGTATAGACTATTTGAAAAAACAAATAACTACGGACATAAATAGTAAAAATAATAGAGCTTTATATGGTTCATGGGATATTGCAAAATTAGTAAATTCATTGATTCTTAGGTTAAAAAAAGAAGAAGAAACAACATTAGAACCACTAACATTTAGAGTGAATTCATATTTACATAAATTTGGAATGAAAGCTTGGAATTGGAGCAAATTTATAGACAATTTTAATTATGAATTTGAAAATTTTAAATATGATGTGATTTTAAGTAAAGATAAAAATTGTGAAACTACCAACAATAGAAAAGAACAAAAAATAATAAGTAAAATATTTGAGCATAATAGATGTTATGAAGAATTATTGAAAGAACAGGGTATATGGGCTAGTAAAGAAGGATTTATATATGAGTATAGACAGGGTCAGTATGAATTAACTAAAACTATAAGAGAAACAATTAAAGGAAATTCAGGAAGTGCTAAAGTTGCTTGCATAGAGGCCCCTACAGGGATAGGAAAAAGTGTTGGTTACTTAGTACCTGCAATGATAGAAGCTAGAATAAATAAAAAGAGAATCATAATATCAACTGATACAAAGGAATTACAAATACAGCTAATAAATAAAGATATACCAAATGTTTTAAATTCATTAGGGCTAAACAATAAGATAAAATATGGATACATAAAGGGAAAGAATAATTATATTTGTGTAGAAAAGTTAGAACATTATAAAAATGATTATGCAAGCTCAAATCCAGAATATGATGAAATCATATCTATATTAATACTAGAACAATTAATTAAAGATGGAATACACGGCGATATAGAGGAAATAAATACTTGGATAACTACTAATTTTCCTTATATTAACAATCATTTAAAACATGTTAGTTGTGATCCTAATTTATGTAGGCCTAAAAAATGTTACAAAGAATGTTTATATAAAAAAAGAATAGAAGAGCTAAAAGAAGAAGATATAACAGTTATTAATCATTCATTATTAGCAAAATGGCCATATAAAGAAGAAAAACCACTAGAAAATATCATAGTAGATGAGGGACATAATCTAGTAGAAAAAGGATATGATTTCTTTTCAAGCACAGTTGAATACAAATCACTTATGTATTTTTTAAGAGAAATTTATCCATATGAAAATATGGCTAATAGTAAATTCATATATGTTAATAACAATAAAAATAGGAAAATAAAACCATTTGATAAATTTTATCATCATGTACATTTTGATAGAAATATAAAAGATAAAATAAGTAGAAACATTAACCTTATAGTAGATGAGATAAATTCTATATTAAGCTTTGGATTGAACTCGGAATATAATAATATAAGTAGTTATAATTTAAATTGGGAACTTAACTTGCAAGAGAATGAAGTAGCTGGAAAAAATAGAATGGATGATCAAATTGTTCAGATAACATACAGTGATTATAGTAAAAAAATTAAAATAAGTTGCGAGACTATAATAAGGAATTTAGTAGCTATTATTCTAATAATTGATAAAAATTTAGATGATGATAGTATAGATAAAGAGTCTGATGTATATATTTTTGGAAAAGCTAAAGTTAAAGAATTAGAAGATATAAAAAATACTTTTGAGATATTTATGGAATATAGCGAAGATGATGATTATGCTAGAATTGTGGAAGTTTCAAAGGAATTTACAAATTTTGAAATAAGAGTAGTGCCATTAAAATTAGCTCAACTATTTGAAGAAAACATACTAAGTCAAGTTGATAGTGCTGTATTTTTATCTGCAACATTAACGGTTGAAAAAAATATGGATTATTTTAAAAATACATTAGGAATAAACAGAGTAAATAATATTGAAAAAATTATAAATCCCTTGTATAACTATAGAAATCGAGTTTTAACAATAGGTGTTAGCGATTTAAGTCTTTACAATAATATAAACTTTCCTAGTGAAATAAGTGATGTATTAGGTGGTATTTGTAAAGTTACTAAAGGACATACATTATCATTATTTAACAGCAAAGATAGGTTAGAAAAGACCTATGATAATCTTAAATACAAGTTGAACAACAATAATGTTGAAATTTATATGAATAAAAAAGACATAAAAAATCTAAAAGATATGAATCGGAATTGTGTAGTGTTAGGGTCAAAGGGATGTTTTGAAGGAGTAGATATACCGGGTGATGGGCTAACATGTGTTACTATTGATAAAATCCCAAATTTAAATCCTAAAGATCCTTTATATTCAACTATAATGAAAAAATATAAATTACCTTATCATAATATCAATTATCCTCAAATGACAATAAAGATAAAACAGGCTATGGGTAGGCTATTAAGAAGTAAATATGATTATGGATGTTTTATAATATTTAATACAGGCAATAATATGCATACATTGAAAAAATTAGAAAAAGATCTTCATGAATCAAAAATTAATATTATTAAAAAAAGTGACATTAATAGATATATATATAATCATTTTCAAGTTTGTAGACAAAATGTAATAAATGATGCATTAAATGATATTATTAATTTATTTAAATTAAATAAAAATAATAATCAACATGCTATAGATTTTATAAACTCTCAAATGAAAAATCGATGTTTGGATGCATATGCAAGTAATTTGGATAATAATAATTTAAAATTAAAATATTTTAATAAAGCATATCTTATTCCAAAAGATAGATTGAATGATAATTGAATAAAATAAAGGTTGAATTTCAAAATATAAAAAATTAAATTTCATACTTAAATATAAAATTTATAAACTTAGCTTTAATTACAGATAAAGCTAAGTTTTTTATTTGTTAAACGCATGAAACTTTATAATATAAAATGATTATAAAAAAAATATAAAAAACGAAAATGAATGTTTTATATTAAATTATTTATTTTTTTTAATTTATAGAAAATTTAATTAATTTATATTGACATATATTTATATACATATATAATTAAAATATGTTAAAAAAAATTTACATAACTATTAAATCAAAGGGGGAGCAAAATGGAACAAAGGAAGAACTATAAAGAAAAACAAAAAAGTAAGAACTTATTTGCTAAATGCCTAGATGGTATAGAAACAATAGGTAATAAATTACCTCATCCAGTAACACTATTTGGATTATTTTGTATAGGAATTATGATAATATCTGCTGCAGCTCAGGCTATGGGATTGCAATCAACAGGAGAACTAATAAATAGAGCGACAAATGAATTAGAAGTTCAAACGATAAAAGCTGTAAGCTTATTATCTAGAGAGGGTATAGTTTATATGTTAGAAAATGCTGTATCTAACTTTGTAAACTTTGCTCCATTGGGTATGGTTTTAGTTGGAATGCTGGGTATAGGAGTAGCAGAAGGTAGTGGATATATATCTGCATTGCTTAAAAAAACGGTTGCTATAACTCCTGCTAAGCTGGTTACACCTATGGTAGTATTTTTAGGAGTTATGTCAAATATAGCTAGTGATGCAGGGTATGTTGTATTAGTTCCACTAGGAGCCCTTATATTCATGTCTTTTGGAAGACATCCACTTGCAGGATTAGCAGCAGGATTTGCAGGGGTTTCAGGTGGATTTAGTGCGAATTTAATAATGGGGACAATAGACCCGATGTTAGGAGGAATATCAACAGAAGCTGCTAGAATGATAGATCCAACTTATACAGTTCAACCAACAGCTAATATATTCTTTATGATGGCATCTACATTCCTTATAATGTTTTTAGGATGGTTTATAACAGATAAAATAGTTGAGCCAAGATTAGGTGCTTATGACAATAATGCTAAGATGTCTAAAGAAGATGATAACTTAAGAAACTTAACTGACAAAGAAAAGAAAGCTTTAAAAATGGCTAATGCTACATTAATAGGATTAATATTATTGATTGCAATATGCGTAATACCTGAAAATGGAATACTTAGAAATGTAGAAACTAAGAGCATAATAGATCATTCTCCATTAATGAATGGATTTGTACCTTTAATGGCAATTTGCTTCTTTGTACCAGCAGTTGTTTATGGAAAAGTTGCAGGAATATTTAAAAATGAAAAAGATGTTTGTGCTCAGCTTGGAAGTGCAATGAGTTCAATGGGAGGATATATAGCGTTATCTTTTGTAGCAGCTCAGTTTATAAGTTATTTCTCATATACAAATTTAGGCACGATTTTAGCAATAGAAGGTGCTAATTTATTACAATCTATAGGATTAAATACTATAACACTTATGATTGCATTTGTACTATTCACAGGGTTCATAAATTTATTTATGGGATCAGCTTCAGCTAAGTGGGCTATAATGGCTCCGGTATTTTTACCGATGTTTATGAAATTAGGAATATCACCTGAACTAACTCAGGTTGCGTATAGAATAGGAGATTCAACTACAAATATAATATCTCCTCTAATGAGCTATTTTGCAATGATAGTAGTATTTGCTCAAAGACATGATAAAAAGGCTGGTATAGGTACGATAATATCAACAATGATACCTTATACAGTATTCTTCTTAATAGGCTGGATAATATTATTAGGTATATGGATGGTTTTAGGTTTACCATTAGGACCTGATGCATTTATGCATTATCCGATGTAATAAAAAGGTGATTTTCGTTAATGAAAATCACCTTTTTATTATTAAATTATTTAGTAAAAGTTTTATCCATAAGCTCAAGTATAAAATTATTATCAACTATTTCTATAGATTGTATTTTATCGTCTTTAGTATAAACAATTACTGCAGAGTTGTAATCTTCATTAATATTTTTGTTATCAGTTTTATTTGTAGTACTAATATTATTATTTACAGGATTTACTGTGTCTAATTTAACATCATTATTAGAAGCGTACTTTGGATGTTTATGTTCTTTAGAAGGATAAACCTCATGAGGCACTAGAGGATAAAAATATAACTTATCTGTACCATTTGTTGTAGAAGCTATAAAATTAGCAGATTTAACATAGTAAGCATTTTCAAAATCTTTTATAGTTTTCCCTATTAAATTATCTTTAGCATAATTTAAAGAAAAATCTGTTTCACATATTATGCCTTTTCCTTTATAAAAATCTACTTTATACTCAGCATTGTTAAATTTATCTTTGTTAAATTTTTCAGAGTTTTTTAAGTTATATTCTCCAGTTAAGGCGTCTTTTACAACACCATTTTCATAATAAACATGTATATAGTCATCAGACTTTTTATTGTTTTTGTATGTTGATAATATAGTAACACTATCACGAAGATCATCCATAGTTAAACTTTCTATATTTTTCCCTTTTAAATCCTCGGTATTAATATAAAATGTAGATGAATAAGGTGATCCGAATGATTTCTCAACATCTTTGAATTTAGAATTAATTAACTTATCCATATTGTTAGAAGGTTGCTCTATTGATTTATCTGCAGTATTAGTTTCAGATTGTTTATTATTCATTGAACATCCTACAGACAATATAGATATTAATGTAAATGCAAGTAAAATTGATTTTTTCATAAAAGTACTCCTTTCATATGTAATGTTTTTATTAGTATTAAAAATGTTATTAAAAATTATTCATACCCTACATTATATATATTTTGAATAAGATAGAATATTTTACAAAATATATATAATATATTTAATTAAATAAGGATATACAGAAAGGATGTTTTTATGAGTTATATATTACTTATAGTAGGTTTTTTATTGCTGATAAAAGGTGCGGATACTTTTGTAGTAGGATCATCATCTATAGCTAAAATATTTAATGTACCTACGTTGATAATAGGATTAACTATAGTAGCTTTTGGAACTAGTGCTCCTGAAGCAGCAGTTAGCGTTACAGCAGCATTAAAAGGTAATAACGATATGGCCATAGCCAATGTAGTTGGATCTAATATATTTAATATATTAGCAGTTGTTGGTATTGCAGCATTTATAAATCCTATAAAAGTTCAGAAAAGTACTATAATAAAAGAGTTTCCTTTTGCAATTTTAGCTTCTGTAGTTTTACTGATATTGTCTTATGATACTAAATTTCAAGGATACAATGAAAACTTATTAACTAGAGCAGATGGTCTAATGCTATTAGCACTATTTGGAATATTTATGTATTACTTAATAGAAATGGCATTAACATCAAAAGAAGACATGAATGTAGAGCAGGCTAAGCAAAATATATCGATGGGAAAAAGTATTTTAATGAGTGTTTTAGGTATAATAGGGATATTAATAGGAGGGCAATTAGTAGTAAATAGTGCTAGTAATATAGCTATTGCCTGGGGAATGAGTGAAAATCTAGTTGGACTTACAATAGTTGCGGTTGGGACATCATTACCAGAGTTTGTTACTAGTATAATAGCAGCTAGAAAAGGTGAAAGTGATATAGCTATAGGAAATGTAGTGGGATCTAATCTATTTAATATTTTATTCGTTTTAGGCTTATCATCTACAATAAGTAACGTGTCTGTTCATCCTATTGTATTTATAGATATGATTATAATGATAATTGTAACTATATTAGCATATGCATTGTCAGCAACAAAGAAAAGTATTAATAAACTTGAAGGATCTATTTTGGCGATACTTTATATTGTATATATAGTATTTGTAATAATAAGGCAATAATTAAAATATTAAATAAAAAATGGCTATCTAAATTAGATAACCATTTTTTTTAAGCTGTTTTTTGTTCAAGTAAAGATTCTTTTTCATCATCAGAAAGTTTTGCTATTGTTATACCTGTTGCACCATAGAATAAAGAAATTAAAGGACAAATTAGATTGAAAAATGCAAATGGTAAAAATGCAAATGATCCAACTCCTAAAGTGGCTGACATATAAGCTCCACATGTATTCCAAGGAATAAGTGGTGAAGTTATTGTAGCACTATCTTCCAATGCTCTAGATAAATTTTTAGGATTAAGCCCTTGTTTTATAAATGCATCTTTATACATACTTCCTGGTATAACTATTGCTAGATATTGATCAGCAACTGCTAAGTTAGTTCCTATACAAGTAAATATTGTTGCAGCAATTAATCCGAAAGTTCCTCTAGCAACTTTTAATATAGCTCTAGCTAATGCCTCTAGCATACCAGTTTTCTCTAATATACCACCTACAGTTAAAGCACAAAGCATTAACGAAACAGTTCCAAGCATACTATCTAATCCACCTCGAGTAAGAAGTTGATCAACGAAATCCATACCAGTTGATGATACATAACCACCCTTAGCTACTACAAATACATCAGCTATAGATGCACCTTGGAAAACTACAGAAACTATAGCTCCTAATAAAACACCTGCAATAAGGCCAGGTATAGCTGGAACTTTGAATATAACCATTACTATAACTGCAACTGGTACTAAAAGTAATAATGGTGATAATGTATTATAATTACTTATTAAAGCATTTTGAATCTGAGCTATTTGAGTAGTATCAATTTGACTACCTGCATATTTAAAACCGATTATTCCGTAAAGTATAAGTGATATTAAAAGCGCTGGAATTGTTGTATATAACATATGATTAATATGTTCAAATAATGTAGTTCCTGCCATAGCTGGAGCTAGATTAGTTGTATCTGATAAAGGTGACATTTTGTCTCCAAAATATGCACCTGATATAATAGCACCTGCTATTATAGTATTTGGTATACCTAATGCACTTCCTATACCTAAAAGGGCTATACCTATTGTTCCTGCTGTAGTCCATGAAGAACCAGTAGAAATTGAAACTATAGCACATATTAATGTTGTTGCGACTAAAAATATAGAAGGTGATAGTATATTAAGTCCCCAATATATCATAGCAGGAACAACACCTCCCAGTATCCAAGTTCCAATTAGCATACCTACAACTAAAAGGATTAAAATAGCTTGCATAGTAGTATTTATAGTTGATAAAATTCCATCTTCTAATTCTTTCCAAGTAAATCCTAGTTTAAATACAGCTATAGTTGCTGCAAAGATAGCTCCAGCTACTAATGGAACATGAGCAGAAATTTCATATTTTTTTAAAAATACCAAACATGTAACTAAAACGGTTACTAAAAAACCTACACATAAAATTGCGTCAAATAATGTTGCTTGCTTTTTACTTCTTGATGTCATAATAAATCCTCCAATAATTTATGACGAATATAACATAAAGGAGAAATTTTGAGATTAAAAAAAGCCTAGGATGAAGTTATCCTAGACTTAAGAATTCAATCAAAAAATTGAATAAAAACTTAATCTAAAGATAGTACTCCACATATTCATGTGACAGTGTCATATATATTTTACATGACCCCAACATATAAGATTAAAGCATTACTTATACATTTCGGCACAGTTACCTTTTATCTTGCTTCTACGTGCTTATCTCCACAAAACTACTAATTAACAATGCGACCTCTACCATTAGGTTATATCCGATTATTTTATTTGTTTTAAAAATTATATCATGAAAACTTAAAATAATAAAGTAGGAAATAATATACAACAAAGAAAATATAAAAAATTTAGATAATTCCAATATAAATAAAACTTGTTAAAATCAATGCTTTTAGGATAAAATAAGGGTTATAAAAAATGTAAAAATATGAGGAAGTGAGAATTTGGCAAAGAAAAAATACTATGCAGTTAGAAAAGGTAAAAAAAATGGTATATATAATACTTGGGATGAATGTAAAGAGCAAGTAAATGGATTTTCAGGAGCTGAGTATAAAAGTTTTGTGTCTTTAGAAGAAGCTAATATATATATGGGAAATATTATATTAAATGATAAACAAGAAGATGGTGAATTCTTGGAAGCTTATGTAGATGGAAGTTATGAGCATTGTTTAAGAGCTTATGGCTCTGGTGTAGTTTTAATTAAGGATGATATAGTTGTAAAGACTTATAGTAAAAAAGGAGATATTAAATCTCTTGTTGAAATGAGAAATGTTGCTGGTGAAATTGAAGCGGCAAAAATAGCTATGGAATACTGTATATATAATGATATAAAAAGATTAAAACTGTACTTTGATTATGAAGGCATCGAAAAATGGTGTAGTGGTGCATGGAAAGCTAATAAAGAAGGAACTCAAAGTTATAAAAAATTCTATGATACTATAAAAGAGAATTTAAAAGTTGAATTTATAAAGGTTAAAGCTCATAGTGGTGATAAATATAATGAAGAAGCTGATAAACTAGCAAAAAAAGCCTTAGGTATTTAAATAAACTAATAGTAGAAGTTATATAACTTCTACTATTAGTTATTTTATTAAATATTAAAATGGTCCAAACATTTTTTCTAATTCTTCCTTAAATAAAACTGGATTGTTTATACTATCATACATAGCTTTAGCTAAGATATTGGCCTGATCATAAGTCGATGTCCATGCAAACAATCCTCCTAAGCAATTTTTTAAAACATATTGGCCTTTTAAATATATTGATAGTTCATTATCATAAGCCATAGCGAATAATCCATCCTTAGTTAAATAAGGAACTTGAGCTTGATTATCAAAGTTATATATAAAACCATTTTTATTTATATAATTTTCTCTTAAATCATCAAAAGATCGTGTGATTTTAGCGCCTAATCTACCGTAAAATGGAAGTCCTAATAAAATTTTAGACTTAGGCATTCCTGCATTTTCTAAATTTTTCACCCATTTATCTACACTATATCCAGGCAATGAAAGGTCAGAGTCGTAAAGATTTGACTGATGTCTTTGACCCATTTCTCCAGTCTCACCTGCTGTAAAATCATAGCTCATAAGATTGAAATAATTTATTATTGGTGCTATCTTATTAACTTCAATACCTCTATTTAAAATAGAATTATCTCCTACAGAAGCTACACTCAACCATTTATTATCACCAATTACATCTCTTATAGCTGTAAGTAATAAAGTAAAGTTTTCTTTATCTTCAGGTCTAGCTTTTATGCCAGCAGCTTTATTTCCAGGATACTCCCAATCTATATCAATTCCATCTAGCTTATATTGGTTGATAAGACTATTTACCTGTCTAGCAAAATTATATCTAGATGCTGGTGTTAAAGCAGCATCGGAAAAACCATCAGCTCCCCAACCGCCTATTGCAGCTATAACTTGTAAATCTGGATTTTCTTTTCTTAAGTTAACTAATTGGTTCAAATACTTAGGAGTTGGTACACGTAATGTACCATCTGGATTTATTTCAACAAAAGCATAGATAACAGCATCTAGTAAATTTGCATCAACATTTTTCGGATTTCCTAGAACATATTCCATTACAATTGGAGTTACATCAGGACAATAAGTTACATCAACTGGTTGATTTTTCAAATCAGTTATTTGAGGTCTAGAAGATTTTTTTGTTGTTTTTGTTTTTTTAGGAACACAAGGTATATAGTTAGGGAAGTTATTATCTGGTAATTCTGCATTCTTATCAGGAACAAAGCATAAGTACCAGTCCATACATGTACAATTTTTATCACAACTTTTTATTCTTTTTTTCAATTCTTTATATGTTGTTGGATATGGTAATATAACTGGCATTCCTGGAAACCAATTAGCAGGAGTAACTACATTATCTTTATCTGTAGTTTGTAAAGCTTCTATAATTCTTAAAATTTCAGGAATATTTCTTCCTGTTGTCAATGGATAATAAAGTATAGCCCTAAGTATTTGTTTGTCATCTATTATAAAGACAGATCTTATAGTAGATGTATTACTCATAGGTTCGGAAATCATACCGTATAAATTAGAAATTTTCATGTCTCGATCTTCTATTATTGGAAATGGAATTTCAACACCTGTTAAAGTAAAAATATTATAAACCCACGCTAAGTGAGAACTGTTGCTATCAATACTAAGTCCAATTAAATCTGTATTTCTTTTTTGAAATTCAGGATAGTATTTTGCAAAACACAAAAATTCAGTTGTACAAACTGGTGTGAAATCACCAGGATGAGAAAATAATACAACCCATTTACCCGTATAATCCGATAATTGAATAGGTCCAAATGTTGTGTGAGCCTTAAAATCAGGAGCTTTTGATCCTAAACTTGGCAGACATGGCATATATATCACCCCTTAATTTAAAATAAAGTATAACCTATTTTTATTGTATTAAATAAACTAAATTATTGTGACGTATAAAGGAATAACATTTTGCTTCAAAATATATCAAAAAATATTAATATTAATTGCTATTTTTTGATATATTTGTTATAGTTAAATATAAGATTAAATGTAAAGATTTGCTATTATATGGGGTGATAAAGTTGAAAAAGATATTTAGAAGATTAAATAATGTCTTAAGAATGTTAATTATGTCGAGCTTTATGAGCTGTTTATTGATATTTACACTGATAGTAATAAACGCAGTAATGGGGATATTTATAGGTTTAGATATTTATTTTATGGTATTTGTTGGAGTTACAGTGGGGCTGACTTTAGGATTAGTTCTATTTAATTATAAAAAGATATTTTACAGTAAAAGAAAAATTCAAAATACGAAGTCTGTTAGTACAACTAAGGTTACTAGAAATAGACAAAAAGAAGTTGTTAGAAGTAGAAGAAAAATTTCATAATCAAAATATATCAAAAAGTACAGCTTAAGCTGTGCTTTTTTTGTTATAAAACTCTTAATTTAATAATAGAACATAAGTATAGATAAATTCCAATATAAAGAGGTGCGAATATGGACTATAAAGTATTAAAAGGAAGTGCAATTGGATACAAAAATGTTATAAAAAATAAAAATTCTCAGGATAGCTTAAAGTATAAGTCATCTAAAGATTATATAATTTGTAGTGTAGCAGATGGACATAGCAGCGATTTTTTTGAGTATAGCCATATAGGATCTAAATTAGCCTGTGATATTTCTATTGATGTAATTGAAAATGAGGTAGATAAAAATAAAGATGATTTGTTAATGATGTTAAACAATGAAATTATTCAAAAAAAAATATATGATAAATGGATGTTTGAAGTAAAAGAGGATTATTATAAAACACACCCTAAAGCATATAAAATAGAATATTTAAAGTACTCTACAACTTTAGTTACGGTGGCTATGACTAAAAGATATATATTATATTTGAAAATAGGAGATGGAGAAATAATCGTTAATAATGATAAAAATTTTTTAAAAGTAGTGCCAACCAAAAACAATAATATAGTTGACTCTCTAGGCAGAGAAGATGCATTTAAAAATATATTATTTCATGTAGAAGATATAAATGATAGTGCAATAGATAATATTATTTTATTTACAGATGGATATGGAAACAGTTTTGAAAATGAAATAAATCTTTATAAAAGCTTAATTAAAACAATAAATAAATATAATAGTAATATATTTTCTAGATTAAAACTGTTAAAGGAATATAATTTGTATTTAACAAAGCTAAGTGAATCAAATAGTAAGGATGATATAAGTATAATCTTCCTCATTAGATAAATAATATGTACAATGTACTATTATAGTAACATGTGGTTAATAATATATATATATGGTATAATATACAATATTATATCAGGAATAAATTACTAAAATTTAAGGAAGGTAAAAAACATGGGTTTTAAAAAAACTTTTGATAAATGTATAGATTGTATAGATTTACATAGGAAAAAAATTGTTATAGGCTCATTATGTGTATTAGGATTAATTTTATTAGGTATTATATTTGTAGTAAGTAGTGACGAATTAAGTGTTGAAAAAGAATCTAATATATTATTGAAAAATATAGAAAGTCGTCAATACACAGTAGCTGTTGATTATTATTCTGATTGTAAAAAAAAGTTTTCGGAATCTAAAATGCAAAGGTTTAACAAGTCAATTACAAAAAAAATAAATAAACTATTATTAGAAAGTGGAGACAATTATATAAAAGGGGAAATGCCAAAAGAGCAGTATATTGGTCTCATAAATACTATAAATACACTAGAAAATATTCAGATTGATTTAGAGCGAATTATAGATCAATCAAAGCGTGTAAGTGAAATGTATAAAGATGAAAATATAACTTATGATATTGCATTATCATATATGAATACAATTTCTATGTTAAATGGAATAGTAAATGAGTTAGATGTATATAAAAACAGCATTAAAGAACTATATCAATCAAGACAAGTGTATGAAGAAGCGAAAAAAAATCAAGATAATCATATGTACTATGAGGCTATACAAGGTTACGATAAAGTTTTAGAAAAAGATGATAAATATTATGAATTAGCGCAAAAACAAAAAAAGCAATGTATAGAGACTATGTATGATTATTATAGACAAAAAATAGATGAATGTGATTCTAATGGAAATTACGAACAAGCATTAAAATATGTGCAATATATAAAAAGCTACTATGAAGATGATGAAAATATATTAAGTTTAGAAAAAGAATATAGTAAGAAACTATCTTTATATACATTATCTTCTGATGATATTATTAATTTAATATCTAAAAAAAGTGGAAAGAAAAAAGATAACTTATCAATAAATTCATTTTATCAAATGATAGATGGAAGTAAATATTATTATGTAGAAGTTTTTGAATACGAAGTTTTAGTTAATGAAGTTTTAATAAATGCAAAAACAAAAGAAATATATTCTTATAGAGATAACGATAAATCTTATGAAAATAATTATTCAGATGGATATTTTAGAGCTAATTCAGATGGTAAAATTCAATTTACTATTAGTTCAGAAAAAGCTCAATTTATTTTAGAAAATAAACTTCAAGAAAAAGGAGAAAAATATAAAGAAATAACTCAGATAGATAAAGACAAAGCTAATAGATATATAGAAGATACGCAAAAATTCGATCAAATAGTAAATTCAAATGACAATTTATACTATTATGAATTAGTAAATAAAGGTTTCTTTAAACCTAAGGATATTTATATGATAAATATGTATACTGAACAAATATATATCATTTCTACTGAAAAGATAGAAGAATTTTAAAGCGTGTTTATAACACGCTTTAAAATTATTAATAATAAAGTTTAAATAATGTTATAATTTATGATAATGATGTTTTTATGTTGAAGGATGAAGAATAATACACTTTACTAAAACTTTCTATCAAATAAAAGGAAAAAAAGAATTTATATCTAAGTTATAATAGTATATGAAGAAACTAAAGTTAAGGAGATACAAAATATGAATGATACACAGAAAAAGATAGTTATAGGTTTTGGTATTGTATCAGCTCTATTAATAATATTTGTAATAACTATGAATATGCAAATAAAAAGCGATAAGATATTAAAGAACACTTATATTAATGATATTAACATTGGTTCATTAACTCAAAAGAAAGCTATTGAAAAATTAAAACAAAAATATACCACAAAGAATGTAGATGTAACATACACTGATAAAAAATGGTCAATAAAAGGTGAAAGTTTTGATTTTGATTATGATATAGAAAATACTGTAAAAAAAGCATATGATTTAAATAAAAAATCAACATTTTTTAAAAATATAGAAAATACTGCAAAAGCGAATTTAGGATCAAAAAATCAGATTAAAATTGATATGAAATATGATGAAAAAAAATTAGAAAAAGAAATTAAAAATATTGCAAAAGATATAAATGTAGACGTAAAAAATGCATCAATTGGTATAGATAATTCTCAGGTTAGAGTAAATGATGGAGAAAGTGGTTTAAGTGTAAATTTAAAAGAAAGTAGAAAAAATATAATAAGAACATTAGAAAAAGGTAAAAATTCAGAGGAATTAGTTGTAACTAAAGTAGAACCTTCTATCAAAAAAGAACAATTACAAGATGTTGATACATTATTAGGATCATACTCAACTAAATTTGATTCTTCTGTTTCTGGTAGAAGTACAAATATAAAAATAGCTACTAGTAGGACTAGTGATGTTTTGCTTATGCCTGGAGATACATTCTCTTATAATGAACATACAGGAATGAGAACTTTAGCGAATGGATATAAAAATGCACCTGTAATAGTTCAAGGTGTAGTACAAGAAGGTGTAGGAGGAGGAGTGTGTCAAGTATCTTCTACATTATACAACTCTGTATTATATTCTGGATTAGAATTAGTAGATATAAAAAATCATTCAATACCGTCAACATATGTTCCAAAAGGTAGAGATGCTACTGTAACTGATGGAGGAATAGATTTTGTTTTCAAAAATAACTTAAAATATCCTGTATATATAAAAAATTATGTATCTGGAAATATTATAATGTGTCAAATATATGGTAGTTCTAAGGATAAGCAAAATATAGACATTTCAACTAATATAGATGGTGTTTCAGTAGCACCTATTAAAAAAGTTGATGATGCCACTTTAGAAAAAGGGAAAGAAAAGGAATTAGAGTCGGGTAGAAATGGATATACAGTTTCTACATATAGAATATATACAGATAAAAGTGGGAAGGTAATAAAAAAGGAAAAGGTGGCGACATCTTATTATCCGAAAAAGCAAGGTGTAATAGCTGTTGGAACTATGGAAGCTGAAAAGCCAAAGCCAGAGGTTACACCGCCAACACAACCAGAAGTACCGCCAACACAGCCAGAGACTCCAGAAGTTGTTCCACCAACACAGCCGGAAAATCCATCAACACCGCCAACAGAGCCTTCTGTTCCACCACAGGAAAATCAGCCAGTAGAAAATAGTGCAATAGCTCAATAAATTTTATGAGTAAAGTTAGGAGGGGCTAATTTGAATTTAAATGATATAACAAATTATATTCAAGGAATATGTGAAAATATATCAAGTATATTAGAGGTAGATGTAACATTAGTTAGTAAAGATTTAGTAAGGATTGCTGGAACGGGAATTTTTAGAGAAAAGGTTGGGGAGAGTATATCTGATAAAACTGTTTATTGTACAGTTTTGTCAGAAGGAAATCCCTATGTTATAAATAAAGAAAATGAAGAAAGTTGCTTAAATTGTTGTAATAGACTAAAATGCAAAGAATTAGCTGATATATGTACTCCCGTTAAATTTGAGAATAATGTTGTTGGAGTTTTAGGAATAGCAGCATTTGATGAAGATCAAAAAAATAAAATTTTATCAAAAGATAAAGAGTTGATTGACTTTATTAATAGTATGTCCGACTTAATATCTTTTAAATTAAATGAGCTATACAAAGAGGAAATAAAAACTATAGAGGAATTAGAAAAATTAGCTATAGAGCAAGCTATAAAAAAATATGGAAGTAATACTGAAGGAATGAAAAAAGTAGCGGATGCATTAGATATTGGTATTGCAACCTTATACAGAAAAATAAAAAAATTTGATATTAAATATTAAATATTAACTATTAAAAAAAGTACTGTTTCAAATATATTATATAAATTTTGAAACAGTATTTTTAATTTAAAAAAAGTATTATATAATAAGTAAAAATAGTAAATAATGTATACTTTTGACTAAAAATAGTAAATATGTTATCTTAGATATATAATAAAAATAGGAGGCGATTATCATTTTAGGTAAAAACATAAAACAAGATATACATAAAATGCCTAGAAAGGTTTTAGATATCTCTTTAATAGAAGAAAATAAAAGTGATTTAACATTTTTTAATATAGATGAAGAAGAAAGTAATGAAACATTAAAAGCGTTAAAACAAAGTTATGTTACAACAAACTATAAAGAGGAAACAATATTAAATTTACAAAATACGTTAAATAGTAGTTCTGATGACACTTCAAAAGAACTTAAAATAGAATCATATAAAAGATATAATAATTCATTAGATTTAGCATATAAAAACTATATAACTAGTGCTTGTGAACATATAGAAACAGCCCTAGAGATAAATCCTAAAGATGTAGATATATTAAATCTAAAAGGATTGCTAACGCTATTGAAATGTGATTTTTCGAAAGCATTTGAAAGTTTTTATACAGCTATGTGTTATGGAAATAATGAGATGTCAAGAAAGTATGTAGATATGCTTTCTTCTGATGAATTTAAGGTGTTTTTAGCTAGATATAATCATTCAATTAGATTTATAAATGAAGAGTTAAATGACGAGTGTATACATATATTAGAAAATATTATAGACGAAGATCCGGAGTTAATAGAACCATATGTACTACTTTCACTTTTATATGACAAAATAGGAGATATTAAAAGAAAAGAAAGTTATTTAAAACATCTGAGAGAAGTGGATAAAGATAATCTATTATTTGAAGAAGAAATTAAAACGATTGAAAGCGAAATACAAGAAAAAGATGAAAAGACAGAAGATATAAACAAAGCAAAACATAAACATAAAATGCCTTATATTTTAATTGTTGTATTACTTTTAGGTGTAGGTTCTTATTATATTTATAATAAAAATCAAATAGAAAATTTAAATTCAAAATTAAGTCAAAAGGAAGAGACTCTTGATGCAGTAGGAAAGCAATTAGATAAAAAAGATGAAAAGTTAAAGGAAAAAGAGCAAGAATTAGATAAAGTTAAAAATGAGGAAAAAGAAAAAGAGACAAAAGTAGAATTTTTAGTATCTGATGAAGAAACACTATACAATGAAGCTATAAAAATGAAAAAAGAAGAAGATTATAAAGGTGCAATAGAAAGATTTAAGTATGTAATAAATTCTGGTAAGACCCAAAAATATATATCTGAATCTATATATGAGGTAGCACTTTTAAATCAAAAGACAGGCAATAATGAAGATGCTATAAAATACTATAATAAGTATATAAATACGTATACATCAAAAGATCAGTACTATGATGATGCATTTTATCAGCTAGGTATGTTGTATTATAATACTGGGGAATTAAAACAGGCTCAAAAAACATTCTATGGTTTAAGAAGTGAAGTTCCAGATAGTATGTATAATAATTCTAAGGTTGAAGAAATCCTTAAAGAAAGATAAAAAGTATAAAAAAGCTATTGTTAGAATATAACAATAGCTTTTTGTGATGCTAAAATTTTAATAAATTAATTTTAAAATTATAAAATAACACTACTAAAACAATAAGCATAGTATGAATAATAAGATAATAAAATATAATAATGATATTATGAGTTTATTATTTAGTAGGGGGGCTAAGTATGATAAAGAAAGACTTATTTCTTCCAGTACTTAGGGATGGAAAGTATGGATTTATAGATAAAAATAAAAATATAGTTGTAAAACCTAAATTTAAATATGTTTCAGAAAGGTTTAGGGATGGGTACTGTGTAGTTACCTATATAAAAAAAATAAGAAATTCTATTAGATGGGTTTTTGGTTATATAGATATTTGCGCAAATGTACAGATGTTTATTCATCTAGATAGTGCATCAGAATTTAATGATGGATTAGCCAGAATAAAAGTAAATGATCATTATGGGTATATAGATACTAATTTAATTGAGGCTATACCGACTAAATTTGATTCCGCAGCAAATTTTAAAGAGGGATTAGCAGGAGTTAAAATAAATAAAAGATGGGGATTTATTGATAAATTAGGGGAATTAGTTATAGAACCTACATACACATATGTAAATCAGTTTTTTGAAGATAGAGCACTAGTTGAGCTGAAGAATAAATATGGTTATATAAACAAAATAGGAGATTTAATTGTCACTCCACAATATGATATTGCAACAGACTATTGTGAGGGAATGGCTGCCGTTAGAATAGATGATAAGTGGGGATATATCGATAAGGATGGAAATTTAAAGATAGATTTTATATTTGATAGAGCTAAGCAGTTTTCAGAGGGCCTAGCTGCAGTTTGTATAAATGATAAATGGGGATATATAAATCAACAGGGGGAAATAGTTATTGATCCAATTTTCGATTATGCATGTAATTTTAAAGAAAATTTAGCTAGATTTAATATTGGATCAAACTCACTTACTAGAGGCATTAGCAATCCGAAAGGCGGTATGTGGGGGTTTCTAAATAAAAATGGAAAAATAGAAATAATACCAGTTTTTGATTCTATCTCAGACTTTGAAGATGGATATGCTCAAGTTATACAAGGAAATAATAATAACTATATTGATAAAGATGGAAAATTAATACTATAAATTAAATTTGAAAAATAACCAAGGAAGTAGTAATATAATGAAGGGAGAAGTTCTCCCTTTTATTTTTTTAGTTTTAAAAAAATAAATATTTTACAATTTAGGAGGGCAACATGAAAATATTTAATCAACTAGCTTTAATATTAGGTGTATGGGCTATAGGGGAGTATATTAGTTCCTTCATACAAAATATAGTGGTCATACCAGGTAGCATAATAGGTATGGTATTACTGTTTATACTTTTGCAATTTAAGGTTATTAAATTGGAAAGTATAAATGAAATTAGTGATTTCTTTTTAGATAATATGGCTATATTTTTTATACCAGCGGGTGTATCGTTAATAAACTCTTTAAACCTAATAATTGATAATATATTTGTACTTATAGTTAGTATTGTAATAAGTACAGCTATCGTAATGTATATAACTGGAACAGTAGTAGAAAAAATGATTCAAAAAAAAATAAAGGAGAATTAAAATGTATAATATTTTAGAAACACAAGTCTTTGGGATTATAATAACCATATTATTTTTTAATTTGGGTATATTTTTACAGAAAAAAACAAAGAGTCCTTTGATGAATCCTTTGTTAATAGCGATAATTGGAATAATATTATTTTTAAATATAACTAAAATACCGTATGAAAACTTTAAAACAGGAGCAGATAGTATTAATTTCTTTTTAGGACCAGTAACAGTAGTATTAGCAGTTCCACTTTATAAACAGTTCGATTTATTTAAAAAACACCTACTAGAAATAGTTATAGGAATTGGCTGTGGGGTATTTTCTTCATTTTTATCTATAAAACTTATAGGAATGCTAACTAATGCAAATATAAGTATAATAAATTCTTTGATACCAAAATCGATAACAACACCAATGGGAATTTCTCTAACAAATACTATAAATGGAGTAGAAGCGGTAACCGTTGTTGCTATAATTTTTACAGGAATACTAGGAGCTATAATTGCACCATTAGTATTTAAAATAGGTAAAATTAATCATCCAGTTGCTAAAGGTATAGCATTAGGAACCTCAGCTCATGCATTAGGAACGACTAAAGCACTAGAAATGGGTGAAGTTGAAGGCGCTATGAGTGGATTGTCGATAGGAATATCTGGAATATTAACAGTCGTATTAATACCTATTATACTGAATTTAGTATAATGAATACAAAAAAATAAATAAAAAATTAAATAAAAAAATTGAATGTAATAAATGAAAATATTCATATTATGAAAAAAATGAATTAATTATTGCATTTTTATAATATACTTCAATCTAAATATTCCGAAAATAAAAGTAGTCTTATTAGAATTTTAATAATACTACTTTTATTTTTGGAATTTAAAATAAAAAATATTGCAAGAATATATTATAAATTTTCTTTAGTTGATAGTAATAAAAAATAATTATCCAAAAAAATGAATATATGGATAAATATATATAGTATATGAAAAAAAAGTAACTAGACATATTAAAAAAAGATAATATAATATATTGTAGATTAAAAATAAATAATAATAGCTACACAAATTAAGTGTAGAAAAATTTGAAGGGAGAAAAAAATGAGTAAAGTTAACACCGCCCTAGAAGACAATATTTTATTAAGGTATGCTGTTATAATTGCAGGTATGACAATAGCATGTATAGGGATTAACGGTTTTTTAAGACCAGCACATTTATTAAGTGGAGGTGTGCCTGGTGCATCAGCAGCAATAAATTATTTAACAGATATAAATATAGGTTTTTTAACATTTTTAATTAACGTACCTATATTTGTACTTGGATTTATCTATTTAGAAAAAGATTTTTGTGTGACTAGTTTAATTAATATGTTATTATTTTCTACATTATTAGGTCTAACGCAAGATATTGGCCATTTTATACCTACTAAAGACATACTGCTTCAAAGTATATATGGAGGGATTTTATCAGGAATAGGAACGGGGCTTGTTTTTAGAACTAAGTCATCTCAAGGTGGAACAGACATAATTGCAGCTATATTAAAGTTCAAAAAAAATATTCCCATGAAAGATACAACTTTTGGAATTAATATAATGATAGTATCGATAGGTGGAATATTATTTGGTTTAGATTTAGCACTATATACATTAATAGGAATGTTTATAAGTGCATCTGCAATGAACTTTGTAAAAGATGCAATGAACTATCAAAAATCTGTTATGGTTATATCTAAGGAAAGTGACTGCATAGCAAGAGATATAATGAATATACTTCATAGAGGAGTTACATTTTTAGATGCTGAAGGTGCTTATACTCATGATAGAAAAAAACTTATTTATTGTATAGTATCATCAAATGAGATACCTAAAATAAAAGAAATAGCATTGAAATACGATAAAAAGTCTTTTATTTCTGTAAATGATGTATCAGAAGTAAAGGGTAGAGGATTCAAAGAGAAATTTTTATAATATTTTAAAAAATCAGTATAAAAAAATTTTATTTAAATATAATAGTTAAAGAGGAGCTAAATGCTCCTCTCTAACTCTAGAGTAAAAATAAAAACCATCGGACCCCATTATACGAAGGCGTATTGGGATACTTGTAAAAAAATATAAATAGACCTAATCGGGTAGCGGAAGATATTTAAGCGAAATCGGGACAATGTAACAAAAAAAGATATACTATCGAAGTATATCTTTTTTTTGTTACAATTTTCTATTTACAATGCTAAAATTTTATATAAATATAGAAAAAAACAATAGAATTAAGATATAATAAATTTAGAATATACTCGACAAACATTGATAGGAGAAATGCAATATGAATTTATCTAAAGAATATATGAGCTTATATAATGAATATTTAAGAGCCATAAATGATATAAAAAAAGAAGTTAAATTAATAAGAACTATACAAAAGATAACTATAAAGAGAAAAGAGAGAGCAACTCAAGAAGAAATATTAGAATTAGAGGAAGAAAATTATACAATCGATGAGACATCTAAGGTAAAAAAGGGCGGAAATAAAATTTATAATTTTTCAAATGGAGATGTATATATAGGAAAAATTATAGATAATAAGATGAATGGAAAAGGTATATACACATTTTTAGAGGGAATAGAGTATATAGGGGAATTTAAAGATAATATGAAAGATGGAAGTGGTATATGCAAGTTTAGTAATGACAATGAATACATAGGAGAATTTAAAGAAGATACTATGTCTGGAGTTGGACAGATGATATATGCTAGTGGGAATGAGTATATAGGCAATTGGTTAGGTGGAAAAAGAAACAGAAAAGGGATATATAAATGGCATGATGGTAGTATCTATGTTGGTGAATTTAAAAATAATAAGATGGATGGATATGGAGAATGCTTTGACTGTAATGGAAATCTAATATACAAAGGGCAATGGAAAAATAATTTAGCTAATGGGGAAGGTAAATACATATGGGAAGATGGTAAGTGGTATGAAGGTGAATTTTTACATGGAAAAAGACATGGTAAAGGTACTTTTTATCTAAATAATGAATTAGTATATGAAGGTACTTGGAAATTTGACAAACCATCGATATTTAATAGAACATTAGATGAAATTTTTTCATTTATAATATAACTCTATCTTTAAAGATAGGGTTATTTTGTCTTGATAAAGTAATATATTACTAAAAAAATATATTAATTTTAAATTATTAAATAATACAAGTATGAATATCTTATAAGTGTAAACTATTTTAAATAGTAAAAGTTTAATGGAGAGTGATAACTTGAGAAAAATAGTACTTATAGGATTTATTTTTATAGCTGTTTTATTTTATAATATTGGGTTAAATAGCAAAACTTATAACAAAGAAGAATCTAAAAATATTGAGATATTTAATTCAAAAGAACAAGTAGAAAAAAATATAAAAAACTTTGAAAGTATAAAAATAGGTGACTCGAAAAAAAATGTTTTAGAATTGATAGGAGAACCTGGCAGGATTGATAAAAGCGAATATGATTTTTTTTGGTATGTTTACAATCAATATAAAGAAAATTTTGCTATGGTAGGAATAAAAAATGATTCAGTAGTAGCATTATATAGTAATTCATTAAATACATCTGAGATTAAGAATATAAAAATAAATGATAATAAAGATGCAGTTAACAGTGAATTTGAATCATTAGAATTTAAAAGAAAAGGAAATACTAGATATATGATAAACTCAGAAAATCAATATGATATAGTTAAATTTGATAACAAATATATTACTTTTTTTTATGATGTATATGAAAATAATAGAGTTTGTTCATATCAAGTAATAGATGAAAATACAGAAATGAGTTTAGAAGGGATTTATCCTAAGGAAAGTGAAGAGATTAAAAAGAGTTTTGAACTTCAAATCATAGATTTAACTAACAGTGTTAGATATAAAAAAAATTTAAATGGCTTAAAATATAGTGAAAGTGCAACCAATAGCTCAGTAAAACATAGTACTGATATGGCATGTAGCAACTTTTTTGATCATAAAAATAAAAGAGAAGAATCTCCTTTTGACCGAATGAAAAAAGAAGGTATATCATATGTAGCAGCAGGTGAAAATATAGCAGCAGGACAAACAAGTGCAATATATGCACATGAGGCTTGGATGAATTCGGAAGGACATAGAAAAAATATTTTAGGAGATTATAATAATATAGGAGTTGGAGTGGCGTTTGGTGGACATTATAAAATATACTATACTCAAAACTTCTATAAATAATAAAAAATGCTGAAAGGAAGACAGAAATTATGAGACACAATAAGTTTAAATTAGCATTTATAGCATTAGGAATTATAATAGCATTAGGTGGATACCAATTTTCATATGCAGATGAAGAAGAGGTATTTGTAAAAAATGGATCTAGAGACAAAAAAATAATAGCTTTAACTTTTGATGACGGACCACATCCAAAAGAAACAGATCAAGTATTAGACGTATTAAAAAAATATGATGTTAAAGCAACTTTTTTTATAGCAGGAAAACATGCGAATTGGTATTCAAAACCATTAATTAGAGCAAGTAAAGAAGGCCATGAAATAGGTAATCATACATTTAACCATCCAGATATAAGTAATTTAAGTAGAGCTCAATTAGAAGAAGAAATAGTAAAATGTGAAGATATTTTAATAAAGTTAACAGGTAAAAAACCAACTTTATTTAGACCTCCTTATGGTAGTTATAAAAGAGAAACATTAGAGGATATAGCTAAAAAGTATAATTACAAAATAATATTATGGACTACTGTAGATGCGAGAGATTGGCAAAATCCTGGAGCTAATAAAATTGCAGATACAATTATAAATAATGCTAAAAATGGAGATATAATATTACTTCATGATTATGCTACAAATAATACAGTAGAAGCTCTAGATAGATTGATTCCTAAAATGATGGAAAATGGATATAAGTTTGTTACAGTTTCTGAACTAATAGAAAACAAATAAACCTTTTTTAATAAAGAAGCTTTATTTTATTATATAGAGTAAAGTTTTACACAAAATAAATGAATATATTTGATATATAATGAATATATTCATTTTCTAACTACAATATATTTATAAAATTTATAAAAAATTAAAAAAAATATAAAACATTTGGAGAGTTGTTTAATATATATATAGTAAGACTATCTTGAGAAGGATTGATTAGTATATGTATAATAAAATCTATGAAAAAAAAGAATTTATAATATTTCAAGTGAAGGAAGGCTATGTGGTCTACAACACTAAAAAAAGTTTTCAAGAAGGTCATACTCATCTGAAGCACTTTGAGGCCGCAAAAACAGCAGTAGATTTAGTAATAAACAAAAAAATACCTAAAAGTACTGATGGATATTATCTATCAAGTCTTATAAGGCTTTCTGATGACGATAAATATATAAGTAAAATCAATGATTTAATAGAAACGAGAGAGCAAAAAGGGAAAAAGTCAAAATACTATAATCCAGGATATAAATTATCAAAGAGGAGTGTATAACACTCCTTTTTGTTGTACAAAAAATAGTTAATAAAATTTTATAGGTTTGTTTTATTAAGTAAATCAAATTCTAAATTTCTATAATTAGAAACTATATAGCTAGAAATTCCGTCCTTGCCATATTGTCTAAGTTTTTTTATAGCTTCTTGTTTTGACATAGGAGGTGATATAGATTTAGTATCTGATCGTATAATAATGTACCTATTCATGTTAATACCTCCAATTAATTATTTGTATATATTTTTTGCTAACAAAGGGTAAATATACTAAGAATTTAAACAATAAATAATACTTAAAGATGACCATATTGACACTTATTTCTATAAAAATATATAATTATTAATGAAAACAAAAAAAATACTAAAATCTACTTAATATATAAATAAAAAGTAGGCACTTAGCGGGGGGGAAATAGAAATGATCCTTATGATTGACAATTATGATTCATTTGTTTACAACTTAGTTCAGTATATTGGCGAACTAGGAGAAGAAGTAGTAGTAAAAAGAAATAATGAGATAACACTAGAAGAAATAGAAAGCTTTGACCCGGAAATAATAGTTTTATCACCAGGTCCATGTTCTCCAAATGAGGCGGGCATATGTATAGATATAGTAAATAAATTTAAAGGTAAAAAACCTATTTTAGGAATTTGCTTGGGTCATCAAACAATAGGACATGTATTTGGAGGAAAAGTTGTAAAAGCGACAAAGCCAGTACATGGAAAAGTACATAGCATAAAACATTTTAATAAAGGTGTATTTGAGGGCTTAAATAATCCATTAAATGTAACTAGATATCACTCTTTAGTTGTGGATTTAGAAAGTTTACCACAAGATTTAGAAGTAACAGCTTTTACTAATGAAAATGAAATAATGGGTATAAGACATAAAAAATATATGATAGAAGGTGTGCAATTTCATCCAGAGGCCATTTTATCAGAACAAGGTCATGAAATACTTAGAAATTTCATAAATCAAGCTAGAGAGGGGATAAACAAATAATGATAAGAGAGATAGATACTAAATTAAATTCATTTGAAATTTTTACAATATTTAAAGATGAAGAGAACAGCTTTATATTAGATAGTGCAATGGATCCTAAAAAATTAGGTAGATACTCTTTTATAAGTAGTAGACCTTTTAAAGTTTTAAAATATAAAAATACACAAAATAATCCACTTGATGATCTAAAAAAAGAATTAAGTAATTATAATGTAGAAAATAAAAGTTTTCTTCCTTTTATAGGTGGAGCAGTTGGTTACTTATCTTATGACTTAGGAAATTATATGGAAGAGCTTCCAAGAACAGCAGTAGATGATACAAATGTATATGATTTATATTTTGGTTTATATAATTGGGTCATAGTAGTTGACCATTTACAAAATAAAACATATATAGCTACTCCAGACTTAGACGAAGGTAATGAAGAAATACTAATTAATGAAATAGAAAAAAGAATCCAAGATGCTAAGCTAAATGGAATAGATAATATTTGCTATGAAGAGAAAGAAGTAGAACCTATAAAACTACAATCTAACTTTACAAAATCGCAATTTGAAGATGCTGTTAGGAAGGTACAAAGTTATATAAGACAGGGTGACATATATCAAGCTAACTTAACTCAAAGATTTAGTGGGGAAACACCTTTAACAAGTTATGAGCTTTATAGAGACTTGAGAAGGTTTAGTCCTGCACCATTTGGCGCATTTTTAAACTTTGAAGATAGTAAAATACTTTCAAATTCACCAGAAAGGTTTATAAAGTGTGTTGATAGAAAGATCGAGACTAGGCCAATAAAAGGTACTAGACCAAGAGGTAAAACTATAGAAGAAGATTTAAAACTTCAAGAAGAGTTACGAAATAGCGAAAAAGATAGAGCTGAGTTACTTATGATAGTAGATTTAGAGAGAAATGATATAGGTAGAATATCAAAAATTGGAAGTGTTAAAGTTCCAGAATTATTTGTTATAGAGCCTTATGCAAATGTAAATCATTTAGTAGCGACTGTTGTTGGAGAGTTAGATGATAAAAATGATAGTATAGATGCGATAAAAGCTACATTCCCTGGTGGATCTATAACTGGAGCTCCTAAGATTAGATCTATGGAAATTATAGATGAATTAGAACCGACTCAAAGAAATGTATACACAGGATCTATAGGTTATATAGGATTTAATGGAGATATGGATTTAAATATAGCTATAAGAACTATAATTAAGCAAAATGAAAATGTATACTTCCAAGTTGGAGGAGGAATGACTTGGGATTCAAATCCTGAGGATGAATATCAAGAAACTCTAGATAAGGCAAAATCTATAATGAAAGCATTAAGAGGATACTATGAAGAATAACATATCTTTTGAAAGTAGTTTAGCCAAATTTGGAATAGGATTATTTGAAACTATCAAAGTTATTGATAGACCTATAGATATAAACTTTCACTTAGAACGGATATTTAAATCTATTGAGAAGTTAGAGCTTAGCTCAAACTTCTCTAAAGATTTTTTAAAAAATGAAATTTTAAATTATATAGATGAAAATAAAATAAGCAATAAAGCGTTAAGATTAACAATATTTGATGAAGGTTTTAATATTTCAATAAGAGATATACCTTATACACAAAAGCATTATGAAGAAGGGTTTAGATTAAATATATCTCCTATAAAAAGAGGTAATAGTGAAATCAATAGACATAAAACAACCAATTATTATGAAAGTATTTATACAAAACGAAATGCAGTTAAGAGTGGATATGATGACGGGATATTTTTAGATTTAAATGAAACTGTATTAGAGTGTTCCATGAGTAATATATTTTTTGTTAAGGATAACGAAATATTTACACCATGTTCCAAATTACCTATATTAAATGGCACTAAAAAAAGAAGGATTATAGAGATTTGTGACGAATTAAATATACAAGTAAAGGAAACAGAAATAAAGTTAGAAGATATAAAAAACTTTGACTTTGTTTTTGTTAGTAATAGTCTTATGGGGGTAATTAAGGTTGTACAAATAGAGTCAATAAAATATAAAAAACAAAATAGTATTTATACAAAAATATCTAAACTTATAAATACTTAAAGTTAATATCCTATTTTTGTATGGATTTTAAATTGAAAATAATGGAGAGATTAAATGGAAAATAGGATTTATACAATTTATAAAAAAGAAATAGAAAATATAAAATTTAATGAAAATGTGAAAGCAATATTTTTAGTTGGATCATCAAAAAATGTTAACCTAAATGATAAAGATGCTAAAGTAAATGACATTGATATATTTGTTATAGAAACATCAAAATTATTACAAGTTAGAGAAGTTAAAAATATAGAGGGTATAGAGTTTGATATTAATTATTTTTCGGAAATAGGGGTTGCGAAATTTATAAAAGATAGAGAATACTTTTTTCTAAAGGAAATGTCAAATCCAAAAATCATTTATAGTAATTTAGAAAATGTTGATATTATTATAAAAAAATGTAAAAATGCCTTTGATGAAGGTCCTATAGAATTATCTGAAAGTGAAAAAAAAATTATAAAAAATGAAATTAAATCAAAAATAGATAGATTGAAAAATTATGAAAAATTAGAAAAATATGAATATGTGTTTTTGACGAATTTATATTTAAAAGATATAATAGTTGGGTATTTTAGTATAAATAGAAAATGGGTACCTAAAGATAAAAAAATAATGAAAACCTTAAAAATAGAAGACTCTAAATTATTTGATTTAGTTCAAAATGTACAAAAATATTATAAGTATGAAGATTTACTAACAGTTTATGAATATATATTTAAAAATATAGACGTAAGCAAAAACATAAAAATAACTTACTAATCAAGGGGGCAAACCAATGAGCAAGGTAGATAAAGACAAAATAAAAAATGCAGTAAGAGATATATTAGAAGCGATAGGAGAAGATCCAGATAGAGAAGGATTAATAGGAACTCCAGATAGAGTAGCTAGAATGTATGAAGAGATATTTGCAGGCCTTCATCAAGACCCAAGTGAACATTTAAAAGTTATATTCCAAGATGAAAGTCATGAAGAGCTAGTTTTAGTAAGGGATATTCCTTTTTATTCATGCTGTGAACATCATATAGTTCCATTTTTTGGAAAAGCTCATATAGCATATATACCTAAAGATGGGAAGTTAACTGGCCTTTCGAAATTAGCTAGAGTAGTAGAAACTTTTGCAAAAAGACCTCAGTTACAAGAAAGAATAACAAAAGGTGTTGCAGATATAATAATGAAAGAACTTGAACCTTATGGTGTTATAGTTGTTGTTGAGGCTGAACATATGTGTATGACAATGAGAGGCGTTAAAAAACCAGGATCAAAGACTACAACATCAGCAGTTAGAGGTATATTTGAAAAAGACATAGCTGCAAGAGCAGAGGCTATGAGCTTAATAACTATGAGATAAATAGGAGACTAAATAGATGTTTGAATATGGAAAAAAGACTTATATAATGGGAATATTAAATGTTACACCAGATAGTTTTTCTGATGGTGGAGATTTTAGTGAGGTAGAAAAAGCTTTAAAACATGCTAAAGAGATGATAAATGATGGTGCAGATATAATAGACTTAGGAGGCGAATCTACCAGACCAGGCCATAAATATGTGGATGCAAATGAAGAATTAAAAAGAGTAATACCTGTTATAAAGAAACTTAAAAAAGAAATTAATGTTCCTATATCTGTTGATACATACAAATCTGAAGTTGCTGAAGCATCCTTAGCATTAGGTGTAGAAATGATAAATGATGTATGGGGACTTAGAAGAGATAAAAATATGGCTAGTATAATAGCTAAACATGATGGTTATGTTTGTATAATGCATAATCAAGATACAACAGAATATGATAAAGATATAATGGAAAGTATAAAAGAATTTTTATTAGAAAGTATTAATATAGGCTTAGAAGCTGGTATCAAAAAAGAAAAAATAATGATAGATCCAGGTATAGGATTTGGTAAAACTTTTGAACAAAATTTAGAGGTATTAAGAAGACTAGGTGAATTAAATGATTTAGGATATCCTATATTGTTAGGAACTTCTAGAAAGTCTGTAATAGGAAATGTTCTAAATGTAGAACCTAAAGAAAGAGTAGAAGGAACTATCGCTACTACGGTTTTAGGAATTAGAGATGGCGTTGATGTTGTAAGGGTACATGATATAAAAGAAAATATCAGAGCTGCTAAAATGGCTGATGCAATATATAGAGGATAGAGGTAAATTATGGACAAAATATTAATGCAAAACCTTGGTTTTTACGGATACCATGGACTTTTAAAAGAAGAAGGTGTGTTAGGACAAAAGTTCTTTTTAGATATAGAATTAAATGTTGATACTAAAGAAGCTGGACGAACTGATGATATGACAAAGTCAGTTAGTTATGCAGATGTTTACGATGTTGTTAAAAATATAGTTGAAACTAAGAGGTTTAATTTATTAGAGGCATTAGCTGAAAGTATAGCAAAAGAAGTACTTAATAAATTTGAGTTAGTAAAAGGCATAATGGTAAGAGTTAAAAAACCAGAAGCTCCAGTAAATGGAATATATGACTATTTTGGAGTTGAAATAAGGAGAGCTAAAGATGAATAAAGTTTATTTAGGTCTTGGAACAAATATGGGAGATAGAATAGAATATCTTTACAGTGCTTGTGAAATTTTGAATAAAAATGAAAGCATAAGTATAACTAAAAAGTCCAAAATATATGAAACAAAGGCCTGGGGATATACTGACCAAGCGGATTTTTTAAATATGTGTATAGAAATTGAAACTGATCTAAATACATATGATTTATTAAGTGTATGCCAAGAAGTGGAAAAAACTTTAAATAGAGAAAGAATAATCAGGTGGGGACCAAGGACTATAGATGTTGATATATTATTTTTTAATGATATAATAATAAACGACGAAAATTTATCTATACCTCACCCAAGGATAAGTGAAAGAGCCTTTGTTCTTGTGCCTCTTATGGATTTAAACTCTAAACTAGAAATAAAAGGAACAACTATAGAGAATTATTTAAATTCTTTAACTTGTGAGGAAAGAGAACAAGTAAAGGAGTATATAAATGATGAAAAAGAACATATTTAACGATACTTTAAAGTTTGAAATAAATGTATCTGAAGATAAAAAACTAATAATAAAAGAAAATACTCTTGTAATGGCAGGTCCATGTGCTATAGAAAGTTATGAGCAATTATTAGAGACAGCGAAGTTTGTAAAAAGTCAAGGTGCAAATATATTAAGAGGTGGAGCGTACAAACCAAGAACATCTCCTAATTCATTTCAAGGCTTAAAAGAAGAAGGCCTAGAAATATTAAAAGCTGTAAAAAAAGAAACAGGATTACCTGTTATAACAGAACTTATGGATGCGAGAGAACTAGACAAGTTATATGAAGTTGCAGATATTATTCAAATAGGATCAAGGAATATGCAAAACTTTACATTATTAACTGAGGTCGGTAAACAAGATAAGCCTGTAATGTTAAAAAGAGGAATATCTGCTAGTATAAGTGAATGGATAGGAGCTGCAGAATATATAGCAGTAGGAGGAAATCAAAATATTATAATGTGTGAAAGAGGTATAAGAACATACAATGATTACACTAGAAATACACTTGATTTAGCTGCTGTACCTATAATACAAAAAGAAACAGGATTACCGGTTATAGTAGATCCATCTCATGCTACTGGTGTTAGATATTTAGTAAAGCCTATGTCTATTGCAGCACTAGCCGCTGGTGCAGATGGTATAATGGTAGAAGTTCATCCAGATCCTGTGAATGCATTATCTGATGGAATGCAATCACTTCATTTTAATGAATTTGAAGATTTAATGAAATCTATAAATATAAAATAAAAAAGAGGTTATTAACCTCTTTTTTTATTTTTAATTTTAATAAGAGTTAATCTAAATTAAATTTTATTATTTGATGAAACTTATAATTAATTTGATTTTTATATAAAAATTAAATTAATTATAAAATTGCTTATAAATTAAATAATTATGAAGTTTAAATTTATTATTATGAATAAATAAAAAAATTATTAAAATATAAAAAAAGAGGGTAATTATAATTAAAATCGGTAAAATTAATAAAAATAAATAAATATCAAGTATTAAAATTTTCCATTTTTATACTTGATATTTAAAAATCTTATATAAAAAAATAATAATTATATAGAAAAGTATTAATTGTTAAAAAATTTGTAAATAATTATATAGAGACAATAAATTAATAAAAAATAATAAAAATTTTAATTTTAAGAAGGATATTAACAAAAAAAGTCGAATTCTGTATAATGACTATTTGACAAATCTTGAATATAATGTAAAATAGAAATGTTAGAAAAAATTACACCAGAAGGTGATAATATGAATGATATAAAAGAAATAATAGATGAAATAAAAAGTAGATGTGACATAGTTAGCACAATATCCCAGTATATAGATGTCAAACAATCTGGGGCGAATTATAAAGGATTATGTCCTTTTCATGGTGAAAAAACACCCTCATTTTACATAAACACCTCTAAACAGATATATAAATGCTTTGGATGTGGAGAAGGTGGAGATGTAATAAATTTTGTCATGAAAATGGAAAATTTAGAGTTTATGGATGCTGTAAAGTTGTTAGCAAAAAGGTATGGAATAGAAATCAATACTAATATGGATAATGAATCTAGAATTAGAATGGAAAAAATAAAAAGATTTCAAGATATACATGTAGAAGCTGCTAGATTTTATTTGGCTAATTTGTTAACTAGTAAAAATTATGGATATGAGTATCTTAGAAAAAGAGGATTAGATGATAAAATCATAAAAAAGTTTGGATTAGGATATTCACTAGATTCATGGAACGCTCTTATGGAACACTTAACTTCAAAAGGTCATACTAAGGAAGAGTTAATAGAGTGCGGGTTAATAAATCATAAACTTGAAAGTAATAAATTTTATGACAAATTTAGAAATAGAGTAATGTTTCCTATATTTGATTATAGGGGTAATGTAATAGGCTTTGGTGGAAGAGTTTTAGATGATTCTATGCCAAAGTATTTAAATTCTCCAGATACTTTAATATTTAATAAGAGACAAAATTTATATGGACTAAATTTTGCTAGAAAAGAAATTAAAGATAGAACTATAGTTTTAGTAGAAGGATACATGGACTTAATATCTATTTATCAATATGGAATAAAAAATGTAGTAGCTACACTAGGAACAGCCCTGACAGAACAACAGGGGATGTTAATTAAACGATATGCGGATACTGCTATTATATCTTATGATTCAGATGAAGCAGGTATAAAAGCAACACTAAGAGCTATAGAAATTCTAAGTAAATTAGGTATTAGTGTTAAAATTTTAAATTTAAAAGATAGCAAGGATCCAGATGAATTTATTAGAAAATATGGATTAAATGAATTTAAAAAAGCTATGGACACTTCTACCCATCAAATAAAATATAAAATAGACAACCTTAAACGCAGTTTTGATATTCATAAAGATGAAGATAGAGTAAAGTTTGCTAAAGAAGCATCTAAAATAATAAAAGAATTAAAAAGTGCTGTTGAGATTGATTATTATACAAAATATTTATCAAATCAAATCGACATAAGTGTAGAATCTATAAAAAGAGAAGTATATGGAAAAAATTACAATAAACTAAATAACAGTTATAAAAAATTTGATAAAAACAAAAAAGAAGAAAAAGTAATTGAAAAACCAAAAACAATTACTAATGGAGAAAAAGTAGTTGAAGAAAATCTTATAAAAATTATATTAGAAGATAAGAAATTAAGAGATTTAATCTTATTAAAAGTTGATGAGAATGATTTTATATTAGAAGAAAGTAAAGAAATTTTAAATTACATAATTAAAAATAAAGAATTGGACAAAATAACTATTGACAAAATAGAAAGTTTAAACATATGCGAAGAATACCTGAAAGATTTAAAAAGTATATCTTTAGACAGTATGAACTTAGATGATGTCAAAAGTATTGATGAAATAATAAAAAATGTAAAGAAAAATACACTTCATGAAAAAATGAATAGATTATTGGAAGAACAAAAGACACTTGAAAATAACAAAAATATTAATGACGCGAAAGAGGTAGATGGTAAGATTATGGAAATTGCTTTAAAAATCGTGGAAATAAGAAGAATGTTACAAAGGTTATAAAGAAGGGAGGTCTAAGTGTGGAAAAGAAAAATAATAAAAAAGAATTAAAAAGAGTTACGGCTAAGAGTTTAATAGAAAAAGGAAAAAAACAAGGATCTCTTACTCTTGGAGAAATAATGGAAGCTTTCTCTGAAACAGAATTAGATAAAGACCAAATAGAAAATTTATATGAAACTTTAGGTAATTTAGGTATCGAAGTAACTGAAACTAAAACAGAAAAAGTTGAAATAGATTTTTCTGCAGATGACGATTTAGATTTAGACTCTTTAGAAGAGGGTGTAGAAGATGAATTATCTAAAGAAGATGCACCTATGGAATTGGAAGCTATAGATTTATCACTTCCAAAAGGAATAAGTATAGATGACCCGGTTAGAATGTATTTAAAAGAAATAGGTAAAATTCCACTACTTAAACCGCATGAAGAAGTAGAATTAGCTAGAAGAATGAATGAAGGCGATGAATTAGCTAAACAAAGATTAGTAGAAGCAAACTTAAGACTTGTTGTAAGTATAGCTAAAAGATATGTAGGAAGAGGGATGCTTTTCTTAGATTTAATTCAAGAAGGTAACTTAGGTCTTATAAAAGCTGTTGAGAAGTTTGATTATGAAAAAGGATTTAAGTTTAGTACTTATGCTACATGGTGGATAAGACAAGCTATAACTCGTGCTATAGCAGACCAGGCTAGAACTATAAGAATACCAGTACACATGGTAGAAACTATAAATAAACTAATTAGAGTTTCTAGACAACTACTTCAAGAGCTAGGAAGAGATCCTAAGCCTGAAGAGATCGCTAAAGAAATGGAAATGACAGAAGATAAAGTAAGAGAAATAATGAAAATTGCTCAAGATCCTGTATCATTAGAAACTCCAATAGGAGAAGAAGAGGATAGCCATTTAGGTGACTTTATACCAGATGACGATGCACCAGCTCCAGCAGAAGCCGCAGCATATTCTTTATTGAAAGAACAAATAGAAGATGTTTTAGGTTCTTTAAATGAAAGAGAGCAAAAAGTATTAAAATTAAGATTTGGACTTGAAGATGGAAGAGCGAGAACTCTTGAAGAAGTAGGTAAAGAGTTTGATGTAACTAGAGAAAGAATAAGACAAATAGAAGCTAAGGCTTTAAGAAAATTAAGACATCCAAGTAGATCTAAAAAGCTTAGAGATTACTTGGATTAATGATAAATAAAAAATTCGCCTTTATATAAGGCGAATTTTTTATAATTTTAAATATAGAATTATAGTAAAATTGAAAATTACGAATGTAAATTCTTATAAATGAGTAATAATATATGTGTGTATTTTAGCAATACACCATAAGTGAAAGGATGAAAAAGTTGAAATTAACAGATAGATTATTAAAGATAGCATCATTAGTAACAAAAGGAAAAAAAGTTGCGGATATAGGTACAGATCATGGATATATACCTGTATATTTGTTAAACAAAGGTGATATAGATTATGCTATACTTGCTGATGTAAATAAAGGACCTTTAGAAAATGCAAAAAAAGAAATAAGACATAATGGATTAATGGATAAGGTTGATTTAAGATTAGGATCAGGTATAGAAGTATTAGAAAAAAATGAAGTAGATGAAATTATAATTGCTGGAATGGGTGGTATTTTAATAAGTGAGTTATTAGAGGCTAAAAAAGAAGTAGCACATAGTCTAGATAAATTAATATTACAACCAATGCAAGCTCAGAATGAACTAAGAAAATATTTATTAAATAATGGATATGAAATACTAGATGAAGTGTTAGTGAAGGAAGATTTTAGATTGTATGAAATAATAATAGCTAAATATACATCTAAGAACACTCAAGTTGAAGACGAAATATTTTATGAAGTTGGTAAAAAGCTAATCGAAAATAAAGACCCTTTATTAAATGAATTTATAGACAAAAAAATATTTATGTATAATTCAATAATCAAAAAAATAGAGGATAAAACAGGCGAAAATATAAATAAGAAAATCAAAGAAAGTAAAATATCAATAGAAAAACTAGAAAAGTTAAAATAATATAATAAAGGGGATGTTATTATGAATTTAAAAAGTTTTATAAAAAAGGTAGAAGAAAAATATCCTTTAGGCTTAGCTTATGATTGGGATAATGTAGGTCTTTTGGTAGGTGACTTTGATATGGATATCAAGAAGGTTTTAGTAGTTCTTGAAGCGAATGAAAAAGTTATAGATGAAGCTATATCAAAAGATGTAGACCTTATAGTAACTCACCACCCATTTATATTTAAAAAAATGAACAAAATAAATACATCAGATTTGAAAGGTAAATTAATTCACAAACTTATAAAAAATGACATAGCATTATATTCAATGCATACTAATTTTGATATAGCATTTGATGGGTTGAATGATTATTTTATGGAAATTATTGGATTAGAAGATTCTAAAGTGCTAGATATAACAAATAGTGAAGTTTTATATAAATTAGCAGTCTATGTACCAATTGACCATGTAGAAAAGATAAAGGAAAGCTTAGCTAAGTCTGGTGCGGGTCATATAGGAAATTACAGCAATTGTAGTTTTAGTACACAAGGAATAGGAAACTTTAAGCCTTTAGAAGGTACTAATCCATATATAGGTAAAATAGGAGAAGTAGAATGTGTAGAAGAAATTAAAATTGAAACAATAGTACCGCAGAGGGTATTAGGGGGAGTTATTAATTCTATGCTAAACGCTCATCCATATGAAGAAGTAGCGTATGATATATATAAGCTTGAAAACAAAGGAAATGCGTTTGGGTTAGGTAGGATTAGCAAATTAGATAATTCTATTAATTTAGAAGAACTGTGTAATCAAATAAAGAAAAAATTAAATATGTCACATATAAGAGTTGTTGGAGATTTAAATTCTTCAATAAAAAAGATTGCTGTAGTAACTGGTTCTGGAGCAGATATGATTAAAAAAGCTCAAAGAAGTGGAGCTGATGTTATAATAACGGGTGATGTGAAATATCATGATGCTCAAGACGCATTAGATATTGGTATGAATGTTATAGACTGTGGTCATTTTGATACAGAGGATATATTTAAAGATGTTATGGAAAGATTTTTATGTAATATAGATGAAATTGAAGTTATAAAAAGTGAAATTTATTTAAATCCATTTACAACTATTTAGATTTTATGAACGATATTTAAATTTTGGCATATAATCTTAATATAAAATTATTGACAATATTAAAAATTTACAATATTATAAAATTAATGAAAAATAAATCCTTTGATGAGGGATAGTAGCTAAATGTAGGTTCAAAATAGAGAGCTGAGGGTGGTGGAATCTTAGCAAGAAAAAGTTTAGTGAATGGGCCTTTGAGGAGCAAATCGAAATTTTTTAAAGTAGACTTTGCCGTGTATCGCACGTTATAGCGAAGAGGGTATGATAGTACCTGAAAATGAGTGATGTATAGCTATTTTGTTATACATAATTTAGGTGGCAACGCGGATAATCTCCGTCCTATTTATATAGGACGGAGTTTTTTTATTTCTAAATTTATTTTAAAGGTGGTGATAGCTATGGTATGAAGTTTAGAATCAGAGAAAGAATCGTTAGAAGATTGGCGTTTAAAAAATAAAAATATCTGGAGGAATTACAATGAAAACAAATACAAGAAAAATGGTTTTAAATTCAATACTTTTAGCTATGGGACTAATTTTACACCAAATTACACCAGCGCTAGGACTACCAATACAACCTGATATAGCATTAACGATGTTATTTACTATAATGATTTTAAATAAAGAGGATTATAAAAGTTGCTTATTTGCAGGTATAATTACAGGAATTTTTACAGCGTTAACAACAAAATTTCCAGCAGGCCAAATACCTAATATAGCAGATAAAATTATAACAGTTAATATAATGTATATATTTATGTTACTTATGCATAAACTTTCTTTTATAAAAAAACAAAATGCAAAGAAACAAAACATTATTGTTATAAGTGCTATGTTGCCAGTAGGAACATTAATAAGCGGATGTACATTTTTAAGTGTAGCTAAAATTTTAGTTGGTCTTCCTGGAACATTTATAACACTATTTATGGTAGCAGTTGCACCAGCTATAGTTATAAATCTTATATTTGGAATATTTCTATTTAAGACAGTAAGCATTTCTATGGCAAGGATAGGATATAAAAGTGTTAATAGTAAGTACTAAAATAATCTATTAAATATAGGGTTAATATGCTGTAAATATCGAGATACTAATATTATAAAGTTTAATATACTAAAAATTTACAAAGGAGCAGTAAATGAGTGATAGAAAAGAAATATTGCTAAATGGAAAAATAGAAAAAATATATTATAAATATTTATTTAATAGTGTATTAGGTATGTTATCAGTATCATTTTGTATATTAGTAGATACTATGTTTATAGGCAGAGGTATAGGCAGTGAAGGGCTTGCAGCTCTTAATATATGTATTCCCATATTTAATATATTTAATGGACTAGGATTGCTATTTGGGATGGGAGGAGCTACAGCACTTAGTATCAGTATTGGGAAAGGTGAGCTTGATGAATCACAAAGGGTTTTTACTCAAACGCTAGTAATCTCACTTTTTACAGGCATAATAATTTCTATAGCAGGTGTATTTAATAAAGACCAAATAGGATATTTATTAGGTGCTGATGAAAAAACTATAATACTAGTTAAAGAATATTTAAGTGGAGTTCTTTTTCTAAGTTTTAGTTATATACTATCTCATACAATATCTTCATTTGTGAGAAATGATCACAATCCAAAATTAGCTATGATAGCTACATCCATTGGCGGGATATTAAATATAATACTAGACTATTTATTTATATTTACACTTGGGATGGGAATGAAGGGAGCTGCATTAGCAACATCAATAGCATCTTTAGTAAATGTATCAATACTATGCACTCATTTTATTTCTAAAAAGTGCAACTTAAAATTTACTAAGTTTAATTTTAGTCTCAAAAGAGTCACAAGAGTTTTAGCTAATGGGGCTCCTAGTTTTATAATTGAATTATCATCTGGTATAGTTATATTTATATTTAACTTATCTCTATTAAAAATGATAGGTGAAATTGGGGTAAGTGCATATAGTATAATAGCTAATGTAGCATTGGTTGTTGCTGCTATATTCACAGGGATTGCTCAAGCTATACAACCAATAATAAGTATAAATTTTGGTGCAGATAAATATGATAGAGTTGAAAAAGTTAAAAAAATGGCTTTAATAACAGCTTTTATAGTTGGATCTATATTTTATATAACAGGAATTGTATTTCCGAAAACCATTGTAAGAATATTTACTAAAGAAAGTGGTGAAATAGTCTTTATAACTATAAATGCAATAAGATACTATTTTATAGCATTTTTAATAATGGGACTAAATATAGTAATGGGAGCATATTATCAGTCTAAAGAATATACAGTAGCATCAAATATTATATCTTTGAGTAGAGGTATTATTTTTCTTATAATAGGGGTTTTAATATTGCCTAGAATATTTGGAGTAAATGGGATTTGGCTAACCGCTGTATTTGCAGAAATGATGACGTTTATATTAACCTATGCTTATATTAAAATTAAGAAAATTAAAACATTAAAATACGAATAAAAATCATAGTTAATACTATGATTTTTTGATTGTAGTGAAATTATATGATTTTTAATTAATTTTTATATATAATAAGATATAAATTAAGAATTAATATATAGAGGTAAAATATGAAAAAGAAAAAAAGAATTTCTATAAGGAATCTTGTAGAGTTTATAATGAAATACGGAAGTATAGATAATACTATTTCAAGCAATATAAAGCCTATAGAAGGAACTAGAGCTCATCAGATGATACAAAAATCATATGATGAAAATTACAGCGCAGAAGTTTCTTTAAAATATGAATTTGAACATAATGATATTAAAATACGAGTAGAAGGAAGAGCAGATGGTATTTTAATAGAAAACGATGAAATTATTATTGATGAGATTAAGACAACATTAAAAGATGTAAATAGCTATAATGATAATATAAATAATTTACATTTAGCTCAAGTTAAATGCTATGGATATATATACTGTTTTGAAAATAAACTAGATTCTATAACATTACAGCTAACATACTACAATATAGAAAATGCAAGTATAAATTATATAAGATATAAGTATAGTAAAGATGAGTTAGAAAAAGATTTTTTATATTTAATAGAAGAATATAAGAAATGGATAGATCTAGAAACACATTATATTGAAAATAGAAATAATTCTATTGAAAATATGGATTTTCCTTATGATAATTATAGACAGGGTCAAAGAGAGTTAGCCGTATACGTATATAAAAGCATTATTGAGGGGAAAAAGTGTTTAGCGCAAGCTCCTACTGGTACTGGAAAAACTATATCTACGTTATTTCCTACAATAAAGGCTATGGGCCAAGGTCATACTTCAAAAATTTTTTATATAACTGCTAAAACAATAACTAGAGAAGTGTGTGAAAATACAATTGATATTATGAAGAATAAAGGATTAAATATAAAATACATTACTATAACTGCAAAAGAAAAAGTATGTAAAATGGATGAAGTAAATTGTAATCCTATATATTGTAAATATGCTAATGGATATTTTGATAGGGTTAATAAGGCACTAAAAGAAATTTTAGTTTCAAACAATGATTATAATAGAAGTACTATTGAATATTTAAGTGAAAAATACTGCTTATGTCCTTTTGAACTAAGTTTAGATTTAACACTGTTCTCTGATATTATAATATGTGATTATAATTATGTGTTTGATCCTAAAGTAAGTTTAAAAAGACTTTTTGATAATCGTAAAAATGATTTTACTGTACTTATAGATGAAGCTCATAATTTAGTTGATAGAGCTAGAAATATGTATTCAGCGAAATTAAGAAAACAAGATTTCATAGAATTAAAAAAACAGATTAAAGGAAAAGATAAAAAAACTGAAAATGCTATAAATAAAATAAATTCTTATTTTATAAAAATAAATAAGGATTTAGATATAAAAATAGAAAAAGATTTAGAAAATTATATAGAGTTGGATAAAGAACAGCTAGAACTATATACCTTATTAAGAAGGTTTGTAGAAAAGATTGATGAATATTTAAGTTTTAATAATGATAAAAATGAAAATTTATTAAACTTATATTTTGATGTATATAGTTTTTTAATGATAGGAGAATTTTATGATGAAAATTTTATAACTTTGTTTAGCAAAAAACAAAATGATGTAGAAGTAGAAATTAATTGCATAGATCCTTCAGTAGTAATACAGAGCATAATGAAAAAAATAAAATCTACAATAATATTTTCAGCAACATTAATCCCTAATAAGTATTTTCAACATATGTTAGGTGTGGATCAAGATGATTATTTTATTAGTTTAAAATCTCCTTTTAGTGTTGATAATAGAAAAATAATTTTTGGGACTAATGTAAATACTACATACAATAAAAGAATTCAGACATCTGATGAAGTGATTGAATATATAAAAGAGTGTGTAGAAGTTAAAATTGGAAATTACATGGTATTTTTTCCATCGTATGCATATATGAAATTAGTATTTGATAAAATGTGCTTAAAATATCCTAATATATTCTGTGTAGTGCAGGAAAATAATATGAGTGAAGATGAAAAAGAAATCTTTTTAAAAGGATTTAACAATCCAAGTGAAAAAACTAGAGTTGGATTTTGTGTACTAGGGGGACATTTTTCTGAGGGAATTGATTTAACTAAAGATAAGCTTATAGGAGTAATAATAATAGGTGTAGGAATGCCTCAAATTGGAATAGAGAGAGATTTAATAAAAAAATATTTTGATAAAAATAATAATGATGGCTTTGACTATGCATATACATATCCTGGATTCATAAAGGTGTTACAAGCAGCAGGAAGATGTATAAGGACAAATGAAGATAAAGGTATAATAATGTTATTAGATAGTAGATATAATAATAAAAAATACCAACAGTTGTTTCCAAGAGAATGGTATCCAAACTCTATTGCAAGAAGTAGTGAAGATGTAAAAAAAATCTGTAGATCATTTTGGGACTTATAGTAACTAATATAAAAAGGTTTGTATATATTTATAAATATATACAAACCTTTTTCGATTAAAAAATAAAATGCAAAACTAAGCATATGTTAAAAATATTAATTAGAAGGAGATAGTAGTTTTTTTATATCATAAACTGCGGCTTCAATTAACACTTCTGCTTGATTTTCTGTTATTTTGTGTTGAGTAAGTTCAAGTAGTTTATTTATAGCTAATTCTTTTTTATCTATACCAGCTAATTGAGGATTAGATTGTTCTATCGCCATAACTATTTGTTTAGCTATTTGATAGAAATTAGAAAGTTTTTCATTTCCTATTTTATGTCTTAGAAAATTAACTAAATACCCGCCTCCAATAGTTATAACTAATGTAACTAAACTTAGCAGTAAATTAAATAATGTTGAATCCATGTTATATTATCTCCTTTCTTATAAAATAGCAAAAAATGTAATTTGAAAATAGTATAATTTTTATTTGAATAATACAAATACTATCAATATAGTATATGACAGTTAAGGAGGAAAAGTACCGTGGTAAAATACTTAATTAAGAAAAAAATGAAAAAAGAAGCAGAAGAAAAAGGGAAAAAAGCGCTGATATACACAGGTGCAGTGTTAACAGGTGTTGGAGCATATTTTTCTTATAGAGCTATAAAAAATCGTAGAATTAATCAAGAATTAGAAGAAGAAAGATTTTTAGAAGACAGTGAATATGAAATATATAATTATGAAAATGAAGACGATCAGTTAGAAGAAAAGGTAAAAGAGTTTAATGCCAGAAGAATAAATTTTGATGATTCTAATCATTCATCTAAAGAAGAATTAGAAAGTTATGTTAAGGAGTCAGAGGAAATTAAAGAAAATGAAAAAGATGAAGTAGCATTAGATGAAGATGTTTATAAGGAAAGTGAATATGACAAATATGACTATTATGAAGAAGATTTATCAAAAGAAGAATAAAAATTAGAATAAAAAAGAACTATATTTATATAAATATAGTTCTTTTTTATTCTGATTTTAAAAAATAAAATTGACAATATTATAAAAAATAAAAATCAAAATAAAGTTAGATATACTAAACTTTCGATAAAATAATATTAACTGAAAGTTAGATATACTAAACAAATTATAAATTAATATAAACTTAAAAAAATAAAAAATAAAAAAACATTAGGAATGCAAGGTTTATAGAAAAAATAAAAAAAATAAAAAATAAAAAAAATGGTTGCAAAAAAGTGAAAGTGAAAATATAATATAAAATGTAAGTTTAATAATAGTAAATTTAATAAATAGTTATAATAACCTTTGGTTTTAAAATAGAGACTGATAGGAGGAGATTTAAATTGCAAGAGTGTATGAAGCAAGCTAATGAAAATATAGAATTTAAACAACCAGATGTTCCGTTATTAAATAGTTTAAAAAACTATTCATTAAGAAATCTATCTTGCTTTGATGTTCCAGGACATGTTAAAGATCAAGGGGTAGATATTCTAAATTATTATTTTGGAAATCATATTATGAGTATGGATATAAATTCGTCTCCAATTATGGATAATGTTTCAAATCCAAATGGGATAATAAAACAATCACAAGAATTATTAGCTAAAGCATATAATTGTGATCAAGCTTTTTTTATAACAAATGGAACAACACAAGCAATACATGCAATGATATTAAGTGTAATCGGTCCAAATGAAAAGATACTATTACCAAGAAATATACATAAGTCAGTTATCAATGCACTAATTTTAAGTGGTGGATGTCCTGTGTTTATACAACCAGAATTTGATACTGAATTAGGTATAAGTTTAAACTTAAATTCTGAAAAGGTAGAAGAAGAAATAAATAAACATAAAGATATTAAAGCGGTGTTTTTATTGAACCCCACATATTATGGAGCTTGTTCAGATTTAAGAAAAATTATAAAGATTTGCAAAAGAAAAAATATTATTGTGTTGGTAGATGAAGCACATGGAGCTCATTTCCCTTTCAATGAAGAACTTCCACCATCTGCGATGAGTTTAGGTGCAGATATGTCTGCTGTAAGCATACATAAAACAGGAGGAGCTTTAACTCAAGCATCTGCATTATTATTGAATAAAAAAAATGTAGATATTGGAAAGGTAAGGCGAAGTATAAATATGCTACAATCTACATCTGCATCATATTTACTAATGTCAAGTATCGACGGTGCTAGATATAATCTTGAAACAAATGGTGAGAATCAATTATCAAATGCTATAAGTCTTTCGAGATATGCAAAACATAAATTAAATAAAATTGAAGGAATAAAGGTTATTTCAACAGAGTTGACTAAAAGTAATGGATGCCGATATATAGATGAAACAAAGCTTTGTATCAATACCAAAGGAATAAATTTAACTGGATTTGAAGTTTACGATTTACTATATAAAGAATTTGATGTGCAAGTTGAATTAGGTGACCTATATAATATATTAGCTTTAGTATCTATTGGAACAACAAAATATGATATAGATAAACTAATAAATGCTATAGATACTATTTCTAAAGTATACAAAAAAAATAAGAGTATAAAATCTATAAAATTAAAAGAAATCATACCGAGTGTAGAGCTTAACCCTAGAGATGCTTTTTATAAAGAAAAGGAAACTGTTGAATTAGAATTAAGCTTAAATAGAGTAAGTGGAGAGTCAATAATGGCATATCCCCCAGGAATACCGATAATTGCACCAGGAGAGATAATAACAAAAGATATTATAGATTATATAAAAATACTTAAAGAGCAAAAGGCTCATTTAACAGATATGAATGATAAAAGTCTAGAAACTATACTAGTAATAAAAGACAGATAATTAAATAAGGAGAGTGGTTATTTTGAAGTTTGAGACATTAGGTAGACACATATTAGTAGAGTATTACAACTGTGATGAGGAGATATTAAGAAATCCAAGACTTATAGAAGAGTATATGAATGATTCAGCTTTAAATGCAAAGGCAACTATAGTTGATTCAGTTTTTCATCATTTTAACCCATGGGGAGTTTCTGGGGCAGTAATAATAGCAGAATCTCATTTAACAATACACACATGGCCAGAATATGGTTATGCAGCAGCGGACTTCTTTACTTGTGGAGATATAGATCCATGGAAAAGTTTTGAATTATTAGAAGAACTTTTAAAAGCAGAAAAGAGTGAATCTACAGAAATACCAAGAGGTTTAACTACAAAAATTAAAAAATTTGCAAAAAAAGATTTAGGTAAAATTACTCATAAGCCAGAAGCTATATAAATAAAATATACCTAAATAAATAAAAAATAAATAAAATAAATTTGGAATAATATTTTATCATATTTAACAAAAATAATCAAATTTATATGATGAGATATAAAAAATATAAATAACAAAAATAAAAATAAATAAAAAAAATAAAAAATTTGGAGGAAAAAACTATGGAATTATGGTATACAGAAGAGTGGACAGAAAATGTACGTTTTTCAATAAAAGTAGATAAACATCTTTTTAGTGATAAATCTCAATTTCAACAAGTAGATGTTTTTGAAAGCAAAGAACTTGGAAAGTTTTTAACGCTAGATGGATTAATGATGGTAAACTATAAAGATGAATTTATATATCATGATATGATAGTTCATGTTCCTATGGCTACAAATATGAATATAAAAAATGTACTAGTTATAGGCGGTGGAGATGGAGGAACAGTAAGAGAGCTTACTAGATATCCTAAAATTGAAAAAATAGATATGGTTGAGATAGATAAAATGGTTGTAGATGTATCAAAACAATATATAGATATATGTGCATGTAAGTTAGATGACAATAGAGTGAACTTATACTATGAAGATGGTGTTGAATTTGTTAAGCATAGTGAAGATAAATCATATGATTTAATAATAGTAGACTCTACAGATCCAATAGGTCCAGGGGAAGGTCTTTTCTCTGTAGATTTCTATAAAGATTGTTATAGAATATTAGGAGATGATGGTATACTTGTAAATCAAAATGAAAGTCCATATTTTGATTTTAATGCAAAAGAAATGAAAAGAGCAAATGAAAAGATAACTAATTTATTCCCAATAACAAAAGTTTACCAAGCTCATATACCAACATATCCATCAGGACATTGGTTATTTGGGTTTGCATCTAAAAAGTTTGATCCTATAAAAGACCAAAACAGAGAAAAATGGGAAAGTTTAAATTTAAAAACTAAGTACTATAATAGTGATTTACACTATGGTGCGTTTATGTTACCTCAATATGTAAAGGATATGTTAAATGAAAAATAATAATTTTTTCAACATGAGTAAATTTATGGGAATGGACAGTTCTTATGATACTGCTGATTTAGTAGTATATGGTGTAGGATTTGATGGAACTACTTCAAATAGACCTGGTACAAGATTTGCAAGTAGTGCAATGAGAAATGAGTTTTATGGTCTTGAAACTTATAGTCCAATTCTTGATTTAGATTTAGAAGATTTCAATATATGTGATATTGGAGACTTAGATTTAAGTATTGGAAATACAGATATAGTTTTAGATGAAATATATACTGCAACTAAAGGTATTGTCAATGATAATAAAATACCATTTATGATAGGCGGGGAACATTTAGTTACTTTACCAGCATTTAAAGCTGTTTATGAAAAATATAATGATATATATGTACTTCACTTTGATGCTCATACAGATTTAAGAGAAAGATATAATAATAATAATAATTCTCATGCTACTGTTATAAAAAGAGTATGGGATATTATAGGAGATAATAAAATATTCCAATTTGGTATTAGGTCAGGAACTAAAGAAGAATTTGATTTTGCATTAAATCAAAAACACACATACATGGAAGTTGGAAGTATTACAACATTTAAAAAAATAATAGAATCTCTAGCAGATAAGAATATTTATTTAACGATAGACTTAGATGTATTAGATCCTTCTATTTTTCCAGGTACAGGAACTCCAGAACCTGGTGGAATAACATATAAAGAACTAGAGAATACATTTAAAATACTAAAGCAATACAATATAAATATAGTTGGATGTGATATAGTTGAATTAAGTCCTGATTATGATAATACAAAAGTATCCACTATAACTGCATGTAAGATACTTCGAGAATTAAGTCTAGTTATATGTAATAATAAAAGTTAATAAATAAGAATATTATTATGTAAATATAGTTAAGATAAACACTTCATAAAATTAATATTAATTAATTTTATGAAGTGTTTTTTTAGATTAATTATAAAATATATGCTACTATTATATTAGACATAAGATAGGAGGATTTATATGGAATCTGTATTAAGTTTTTTAGAAAATTTTTTTAAATACTCAGGACTATGGATGACACTTTGCGTAATTTGTACAATTCTATATTTAGATACTAAAAAAGACAAGAATGAAGGAAAAGAAAAATATGTATTATTAAAAATAATCGGATTTTATATTCTTGGGTGGATTAGTATAAAAATAAACATAAAAACTCCTATAGTAATACCTATTGGATTTATAATTTACTATTTATTTATAAGTAAAAGGATTAATAAAAATTATAATATTAAACATAAAGCATGTATACTAGGTGTGATAGTACTATATTTAGGATGTTTGAATAGCTATATATACAAGGCATTAGAATATAGAGATAAAAGTATAATTGTACAAAATTTAAATTTAAAAGATTTACGAAAACAATGGGAAGATGCTATAGAAAAATTAAATATAGACATAGGAAATGAAATTTTAAATAATATGGAAATTACTAGTGACATAAATGGAAATATAAAAAATATGAGTTGGGAAACTTATGATAGTATAAATAAAAATAAGTATGAAGTAGAATACAATAAGAATAAGAAAAGTATGAATAAACTTAACTTTAAAGTAACAAAAGTAGAAGAGAACTTCGAATATAAAAATTCAAATAATATATATTATGATGAACATAAAATTAGTATGTTTGAAATGATAGATAAAATAAATTCAATAAATTTTAATAATATGGTTAGTTCGAACTGTGCTGAATATAAAATTAAATACAACAATAAGCTTAAATCTGAAGAGTATAATGAAAATAATCAAAATTATTATATAAGTAGTTATGATGAAGATAAATGCTTGTATAATTTAGATCTAGGTCAAAAAATCCACTTTCCAATGAAAGGGAATATAATAACATTACTAGATACAAACAACGAAAATAAGGAACAAATAAATATATTTATAGATAGAAATGAGTATGTTGATAATCAAATAGAAAGTATAGAAAAATTAAATTTGTGTGTAGAAAATAATCAAAATAATAGAAAAAGTAATTCGACTTTACATATAGAAAAAGATAATTATTTACTAACTCAAATAGTAAATGCATTAGATTATTATACTTGGGAAGAAGTAAATAAAGAGGAGTTAAAAGATAAGAATGATTCAAAAAATAGCATAACTATAAGCTCTGAATCAGACGTAAGTTTAAAAATTTATGAAAATTATCAATTTGTATATTATAAATATAATAATGATGAAATAATCTATAAATGCAATAAAGATATATATAGTGATATAAAGTCAATATTAAAAAAATAATTGAAAAAGAAGCTACGTATAATATTAGTTAGCTTCTTTTTCAATGGAAAAATTTATAGATTATATATAAGCAAGGCTATTAAAATTTTATAGAGTATTAAACAAAAAAGCCATGAAGGATATAAAACCTTCATGGCTTAATTAAATAATATACTATATACTTAAAGTATAACAGTTTTCAATAAAAATGCAACAAATATTTATTTTAATGACCAGTTAAATCACTTTCATTAAATTTAGCCTTAAGTCCAGCTGTAGCCTTGTTTATAGGTTCTTTAAGGAATACAGTAAATACAATTGGTATAATCATAAATACAACTAATAGAAGTATATCTTTTATTAGATTAGGTTGATATATACCGGCAATAGCTTCACGTGATGCAGATATCGCATAAGTGAAAGGTAAAAATGGATTAACAATTTGGAAGAATTTTGGAGTAACCTGTATAGGGAATGTACCTCCAGATGCAGCTACTTGTATAACTAGTAATACAACTCCAATTGCTTTTCCAACATTTCCAAACATAGAAACAAATGAGTATACTATGGCCGTAAATACTATACTTGTAAATAAAGATAAAACTATAAATAGCATAGGATGTAGTACTTCAACACCTAATAATAACATATCACCTGTACTAAGTATAAATGCCTGCACTAAGGCGATAGTTAAGAACGTAAGTCCTCTACCAAAATAAATTTCATATGCCTTATAATCATTTCCATGTACATCAGTAGAAAGTAATGACATAAGTAGTAATACACCAACCCATAAAGATAAAACACTATAGAATGGAGTCATTGATGTACCATAGTTTGGCATAGGATATAATTTTTTACTAACTATATCTACTGGTTGCTTTAAGAAATTAGAATGTTTTATAGCATCATTTTTTAATAAAGAAACCAGTTCATTTATATCATCACCATTATTTATTTTGTGCATAGCGTCAACTAATTCGTCAACAACTGATTTTGCAGCAGGTAATTTTTTTTGTATATATTTTAAGTTATCTTGAGCGCTTTTAGATAAAGTTACTGTAGAACTTAAAATATCATTTACTGCGGGAAGTTTTTGCTCAGCTTTTTCAAGTATAGCAATAACATCATTTGCAATTTTGAAACTATTATTAAATAAATTATTTATAGGTAAAGCTATTTGAGAGTCAAAATTATTTAATAATCCACTAGATATTTTGTTAATATCTGTAGTAATTTGTAAAAGCTTATTTAACATATCTAATGATGGTGTTTGGCCATTTGTAATTTGACCTTTAATACTATTTAAAGTATCCATAGAAATATTCAATTTTCCAATTACAGATTCTAATTGATCAATTGGTCCTTGTAAAGGATTATTTGGAGCAATATTATTTAAATTTTTTAAAAATTCTAATACAGTGTTAGCATTATTTGATAATGCAGACAATTTAGCTGAGAGACTATCTATAAGTTCAGGCGTATTTTCAGCACCTTTGTTTATAGCATCTATTATATTAGAAACACTTGAAGATACATTATAAGACAATTGAGATAAAATTTGTAAGTCATTTTTTATAACGGGTGTAATTTTATCTAAAGTTCCCTTACTATCTTGTAAAAATATTTTTAAATCTGATGCTAGTTTTTTAGAATTAGTTATTGTATCTTGTATTAAAGGAACATCCTTTTGTAAAGACTTAACAACATCTTCAACTTTATAAGCTACATCAGAAGCTAATGCTACTGTATTTTCTATATCTTTGAATTTAGATTGAACTTCAACTAAATCATTTTCTAAATTAGCCAATTTAGGTAATTGATTTTCTATTTCTATTCCTAATTCATTAAATACTTCAAATACAACTTCACTTACTGTTTTAACAACAGTTTGATTAACTTCATTTTGAATAGTTGAAGCACCTTTATCTGTTATTTTAGGAGCGATAGCATTAATTTTATCGTTTACAGTGTAAATGATTTTACCTTTTTTTACATCATTACTAATTAAAGATGTTAAATCTTTAGAAAAGTTTTCGGGGATTTCTATTGCAGCATAATATGTACCTTTATTAACTCCATCTAATGCAGTTTGTTCATCTACAAATTTCCATCCTAGATTTTTGTTATCTTTAAGCTTTTCGATAAGCTGATCTCCAATATTTATTTTATTACCTCTAAGCTCAGTACCCTTATCTTTATTTACGACAGCAACAGATATATTACCGGTGTTACCATATGGATCCCATGATGCTTTGATATTAAACCATGCATAAAATGATGGTAAAATAGCAAGACCTCCAATAATAACTAATAATACTTTATTTGATAATATATCTTTCAAATCTCTTTTGTATATTTTGAATATATTTTCCAAGTCTATCCACCTCCGTGATCTCACAAAAGAAATAAAAAAGTTCGAATTTAAACTATTTTATATTATATTTGTTTTTCATCAATTAGTAAAGTGAAAATATTGTAACTTCACTATACTTTATTTATAATAAGTAAAATATAAAAATATTATATGAGTTTAAATTGATATTTATATCAATGTATAAAAATATAAATATAGAATATTATAGCAAAAATTATTATACATAGTATATGGATATATAAAAAAACTACCTCAAAATATATTAAAATTATATTTTTGGTAGTTTTTAATTAAATTATAAAATTTATATTAATTATAATATATTAGATATTATTCCAGTGTGATCATTTAATATATTTAACCCTATCAAAATAAGAAGAACACCACCTAATATTTGAGCATAAGTTTTGAATATACTTCCGATTTTCTTTCCTATTAAAACTCCTAGAAAACACATAGAAAAAGTTATAATTGCTATAGATATGCATATAGGAATAATATTAACATTTAAAAATGCAAAACTTACTCCAATAGCTAAGGCGTCAATACTAGTTGCAATTGATAAAATTAAAAGTTCCTTATTATTTAAATTAAAAGAATTATTTTCTGATTTATCATCCTTAGAATCAAAAATCATTTTTAATCCAATAAAGCTTAAAAGGATAAAAGCAATCCAATGGTCAAATGATTTTATATATGATTCAAATTGTATACCAAGGCACCAACCAATTAAAGGCATAACACCTTGAAAGAAACCAAAAAATATTGCTATTTTACAAGATATTGAGTAATTAATTTTTTTTAAGATCATACCTTTTGTAACGGAAACTGCAAAAGCGTCCATAGAAAGTGCGAAAGCTGTAAGTAATACACTCACTAAATTCATTAAAAATCCTCCTTAGATTAAATAGCTAGCTAATCCTATTTTATTTAGTAGAAATAAAAATATTACTATTAATTTATATAAGAATGATTATAAAAATATATTTAGTAAAAAATATCTATTAGATACAAATAGAATAAATTAAAGTTTTAAAGAAATAATATAAAAGTATAGTTTAAAAAAGCTACATAAAGAATTAAATTAAGTTGGAGGTAAGGACATGAAAAGATTTGTATGTACAGTATGTGGATATATACATGAAGGTGAACAACCACCTTCAAAATGTCCAGTATGTGGAGTAGGACCAGAAAAGTTTGATGAAATGAAAGGCGAATTAACTTGGGCAGATGAACATAGAATAGGAATAGCTCAAGGCCTAGATGAAGAATTAGTAGAAGGCTTAAGAGCAAACTTTGTAGGTGAGTGTACAGAGGTTGGAATGTATTTAGCGATGGCTCGTCAAGCAGATAGAGAAGGATATCCAGAAGTAGCAGAAGCATATATAAGAATTGCTTATGAAGAGGCAGAGCATGCAGCAAAATTTGCTGAATTATTAGGTGAGGTAGTTGCACCTTGCACAAAAACAAACTTAAAGGCGAGAGTAGAAGCAGAGTATGGTGCAGCAGAAGGAAAACTTAAGTTAGGGAAAAAAGCAAAAGAGTTAGGTATAGATGCAGTACATGATACAGTACATGAAATGTGCAAAGATGAAGCAAGACATGGAAAAGCATTTTTAGGATTACTAAACAGATATTTTGAAAAATAAAATATGGAACATTACCAAATAATATATACGCACTAAATATAATAGAACTAATTGGTTAGATAAAAAATAGTATAGTAAAAACTATACTATTTTTTATTTATAATTTAATTAAGATTTAGATATAAAATAAGATTTTATACTTATATAAAATATAAAAGCATCTTTGAAAGTTTTTATATCTAAGCCTAATATTTCTTTGATTTTTTCTAATCTATATATAAGAGTATTGCGATGTAAGAATAAATAGGATGAAGTTTTAGAAATATTTAAGTCATTTTCTATAAAACTTATTCCTGTATGCAATAAATTTTTATCCATAGTTTTTATACTTTGAAAATCGATTAAGCTACAAAATGATTTTTCACTACTTATTAAAGTTATAGCCTTATGTATAGCTAAATCATTTAAATTTATAAATTTATGTACACTTGAGCTGTTATTCAAAAATGGAATAACATCTTTAAAAATAGAAATACGTGTATTAAATATCTCAATAGAATTTATTTTACCTATATAAGTAATTAATGTATTTGTATAAGTTTCAGACTCGATTATTCCAGGTGTTGAAAAGTTAATATCTAATTCGTTAGAAGAATTAAGTAATGCAAATTTTTCATATTCAAATATTTCTATATCATCATATAAATTATCTAGCACTCTTTTTAGATTTTCAAAATCTAAATTTTGCTGATATATAATATAAAAATAACCATTAGGATTATCAAAGATAAATTTCTCTTGTATATCAATAACATATATATCATTATTAAAATTTACAAGTTTTTGATTTGATTTTAGTTTTTGATTTGAGTATTTAAATATATTTATTTTTTTATTTGTTTCATTTTCAAAGAATTCTATCAAATTTTGCATGATATCCCCCTAAGCTTTTAATTTCATTGTAATCGAAGTATTAAAAAAGTAAGATGAATAATCATCTTACTTTTTAATATAACACTAAGTAGTGTTTATTTATACAATATTTAAAAAGAAATTTAATTATCTTATAGCCTCTTGCGTTTCCTTATCGAATACGTGTATTCTGTGCTTATCCATAGCCAACTTTAATTTATCACCAATATTCATTCTATATCTACCATCAAATCTAGCTGTTATGTTGCTCTTTCCAGACTTTAGATAAGCGTATATCTCAGCACCCATAAGTTCACCAAGTTCAACTGTTGCTTCAAATGCACTATCTAAACTATTTTCAACGAAAACATCTTCTATATGTATATCCTCCGGTCTTATACCTAAAACAACCTCTTTACCAATATATCCTTTAGATATTAAAGCGCCACATTCCCCCTTGTTTAAAGCTATATTCATAACCTCATTTTTTGCGTGAATTTCTCCATTTTCTTCAACTAAAGTAGCTTCAATAAAGTTCATTTGAGGAGCGCCTATAAATCCAGCAACAAACATGTTATTAGGCATATCATATACATCTTGAGGTGTAGCTATTTGTTGAACTATACCATCTTTCATTACAACTATTCTATCAGCCATAGTCATAGCTTCAACTTGATCATGTGTTACGTATATAAAAGTAGTTCCAAGAGATTTATGCAATTTAGTTATTTCTGTTCTCATGGCAGTTCTAAGCTTAGCATCTAAGTTAGATAATGGTTCATCCATTAAGAAAACTTTAGGATTTCTAACTATAGCACGTCCAAGAGCAACCCTTTGTCTTTGTCCACCTGATAAAGCTTTTGGTTTTCTATCTAGTAATGGCTCTAAATCTAATATTTTTGCAGCTACTTTAACTTTTTTATCAATTTCATCTTTTGGAAGCTTTCTAAGTTTTAAAGCAAATGCCATGTTATCGTATACAGATAAATGTGGATATAGTGCATAGTTTTGGAAAACCATAGCTATATCTCTATCCTTAGGGTCAACTTCATTTACTACTTTATCACCTATATATAGTTCTCCAGAACTAATTTCTTCAAGTCCAGCTATCATTCTTAAAGTTGTTGACTTTCCGCATCCTGATGGACCAACCAAAACTACGAACTCTTTATCTTGTATATCTATATTTACATCTTTTACTGCATTAAATCCGTTTGAATATGATTTGCATATATTTTTTAAAATTACCTCTGCCATTTTATTTCTCCCCTTATTTTATAAATTTATTTTAATAAAAACTATATAAACTGTACTTTTTATAAATTTGATATTGTTTAATGTTTTATATCAAATATTAAGTTAATAATATCAGAAAAATGTTTTCCTGAAAATGTTTAAACTAACTGAAACTTTTTAGATAAATTATACAACTTAAATATAAATATTAAAGAATAACTATACTAATTTAAAATTTATAAAAATATAAAAATTGTTTATACAAAAAAACGTCGGGTATATACATAGTATCTTAAATAAAAAATAAGTTTCAAATAACTATAGATAACAACAGGAGGAGTAAAAATATGAAAAAGTTTGTATGTAAACCATGTGGATGGGTATATGAAGGAGAAACAGTTCCAGAAATATGTCCAATATGTAAAAAAGGTTCAGATGCATTTGAAGAAGTAAAAGGAGAAATGAATTGGGCAGATGAACATAGTATAGGAGTAGCACAAGGGGTAGAGGAAGATATACTAGAGGGATTAAGAGCAAACTTTGTAGGCGAATGTACAGAGGTAGGAATGTATTTAGCGATGTCTCGTCAAGCAGATAGAGAAGGATATCCAGAAGTAGCAGAAGCATATAAAAGAATAGCATTTGAAGAAGCAGAACATGCAGCAAAATTTGCGGAGTTATTAGGAGAAGTAGTAGTAGCAGATACAAAAGCTAATTTAAAGGCTAGAGTAGAAGCTGAGTACGGAGCAACAGAAGGAAAATTAAAAATAGCTAAGAAAGCTAAGGCGTTAGGATTAGATGCAATACATGATACAGTACATGAAATGTGTAAAGATGAAGCAAGACATGGTAAAGCATTTTTAGGGTTATTAGAAAGATACTTTGGTAAAAATTAGTATAAAAGGATAGCAAATAAACTATTGATATATATTATATTTTAATTAATATCATTTAAAATAAAATTTATAAAAAATATATTAATTTTATGTTTTAACATCAAATAGCAGGGTATTTATTATAGTGTAACAATAAATGATGAATTGAAAATAAAAATTAATTAAATATAAATAAAACAGGAGGAGTTAAATTATGAAAAAATTTGTTTGTACAGTATGTGGATATATACATGAAGGAGATATGGCACCAGAAGTTTGTCCAGTATGTAAAGTAGGAGCTGAAAAGTTCAATGAAATGAGTGGAGAAATGGTTTGGGCAGATGAACATAGAATAGGAGTAGCACAAGGAATAGATGAAGAAATAGTAGAAGGATTAAGAGCAAACTTTGTAGGAGAATGTACAGAAGTAGGGATGTATTTAGCGATGTCTCGTCAAGCCGATAGAGAAGGATATCCAGAAGTAGCAGAAGCTTATCAAAGAATAGCATTTGAAGAAGCAGAACATGCAGCAAAATTTGCAGAGTTATTAGGAGAAGTGGTAGTAGCAGATACAAAGGCTAATTTAAAGGCTAGAGTAGAAGCTGAGTATGGAGCAACAGAAGGAAAATTAAAAATAGCTAAGAGAGCTAAAGAATTAGGATTAGATGCAATACATGATACAGTACATGAAATGTGTAAAGATGAAGCAAGACATGGTAAAGCATTTTTAGGATTATTAGAAAGACACTTTGGTAAAAACTAATATAAATTATAAAAAACTATCTAGTTAAGCTAGATAGTTTTTTATATATAAAAAAACTATGACTATTTTATAATTATGGATAAGTAGCGTAACCTTAATCTTAGTTAAATCGACATATTTATCTTAAATGACAGAGCATGTTTTGAGCAACAGATGAGGTTGTTAATAATGTAAGATAGGTGGAATTTTTATTTTAATTATATTAAGAATCTTATAATTTACAGAAAATAAAATTAAATATAAAAAAACGTTGAAAATGTTTTCAACGTGTGATATATTAAATTTAATGAGATGATATGACTTTAAGTCATATATTTTTTAAACAATTGCGCAAACGATTGCGCAATGGGAGGTAGAAATGAATAAAAAGTGGTGGAAAGAAGCTGTTGCTTATCAAATATATCCTCGTAGCTTCATGGATTACAACAATGATGGTATAGGAGACCTAAAAGGGGTAATATCAAAATTAGATTATTTAAAAGACTTAGGTATTAATGTAATTTGGATTTGTCCTATGTATAAATCACCTAATGATGATAATGGTTATGATATAAGTGATTATCAAGATATAATGGAAGATTTCGGAGATATGAATGACTTTGATGCATTACTTTATGAGGTTCATAAAAGAGATATGAAGCTTATAATTGATTTAGTTGTAAATCATACAAGTGATGAACATCCATGGTTTATAGAATCTAAAAGCTCTAAAGATAGCCCTAAAAGAGATTGGTATATATGGAGAGAAGGCAAAAATGATGTAGAGCCTAATAACTGGGAGAGCATATTTAAAGGGCCAGCATGGGAGTATGATGAAAATACAAATGAATATTTTTTACACTTATTTAGTAAAAAACAGCCAGATCTAAATTGGAAAAATAAAAACATGAGAAGCGCTATATATGAGATGATAAATTGGTGGTTAGATAAAGGTATAGATGGATTTAGAGTAGATGCTATAAGTCATATAAACAAAGAAGATGGTTTACTAGATTTAGATAATCCAGATAATTTAAGATACGTTCCATCTTTTAGTAAACATATGAATGTAGGGGGGATTCATAAATACTTAAAAGAATTAAAAGAAAATACATTTGATAAATATGACATAATGACAGTAGGCGAAGCAAATGGAGTAAAAGCAGAAGAAGCAGATCTATGGGTAGGAGAAGAGAATGGAAAGTTTAATATGCTATTTCAATTTGAACATTTAGACTTATGGAACTCTGATAATGGAAAATCATTTAGTATAAAAAACCTAAAACAGATTTGGAATAAATGGCAAACTAATCTATCTAACAATGGCTGGAATGCTTTGTATATAGAAAATCATGATGTTACAAGAATAGTTTCATCTTGGGGAAATGATAAAAATTATTTAAATGAAAGTTCAAAAGCATTAGGGTTAGTTTACTTTATGCATAAAGGTACTCCATTTATATACCAAGGTCAAGAGATTGGTATGACTGATGTTAGGTATGATACAATAGATGACTATGATGATGTCAGAACTAAAAATCAATATATTGATCTATTAGAGTCAGGCATTAATAAAGAAGATGCACTAAAGTTAGTTGCATCAAGTTCTAGGGATAATACAAGAACACCTATGCAGTGGAATGACAGTTTGAATGCTGGTTTTAGTAAAGGTAATACATGGATAAAAGTAAATCCAAATTATATAGATATAAACGTAGAAAAACAGTTAAATGATGAAAATTCTATACTTAATTTTTATAAAAAAATGATAAAAATAAGAAAAGAAAGTAAGTGTCTAATATATGGGGACTATAAATTAATATTAGAAAATGATGATCAAATTTTTGCGTATAAGAGAATATTAGAAAATGAAAAATTTATAGTGATTTGCAATTTAAGCGATAGAGATGCGTTATATGAATATGAGAATGAGTTTTTAGAGTATAGAAATTTATTCATTTCAAACTATGATGTTAAAGAACATGAAAATCTAAATAAAGTAATTTTAAGGCCTTGGGAAGCTAGGCTTTATAAACTTAAATAAAAAATTGTGCTAGTTATTTAACTAGCACAATTAAAATAAGATTTATATCGATAAATATTTAGAAAAGAGGGAGATATTATGGGTACATTAGTAGAAAAGAAAAAATTAATATCATTTGATTTTTGGCAAAAGTTTGGAAAAGCTTTGCTTGTTGTTATAGCAGTTATGCCAGCTGCGGGTTTAATGGTATCAATCGGAAAACTAATAGGAATGTCATCTGATGCTCAATTTATAATAACTATAGCTAGAGTTGTAGAGGATATCGGATGGGGGATAATAGGAAATCTACATGTCTTATTTGCAGTTGCAATAGGCGGATCTTGGGCTAAAGACCGATCAGGTGGATCATTTGCAGCGCTAATAGCTTTTATATTAATAAATCGTATAACAGGAGCTATATTTGGTGTAAATGGAGATATGTTATTAGATCCAAGCGCAACTGTAACATCTTTAACAGGTACTCAACTTGTAGTTAAAGATTATTTTACTTCGATACTAGGGGCGTCAGCACTTAATATGGGGGTATTCGTAGGGATAATATCAGGATTTTTAGGAGCTGTTTTATATAATAAATTCTATAACTATGATAAATTACCACAAGCCTTAGCATTTTTTAATGGAAAGCGTTTTGTACCGTTTGTTGTTATAAGTGGTTCTGTAGTTTCAGCTATAGTTTTATCTGTAGTTTGGCCATTTGTTCAAGGGGCTTTAAATTCGTTTGGTATGTGGATTGCTACATCTAGAGATACAGCACCTGTGTTAGCACCATTTGTATATGGAACACTTGAAAGGTTATTATTACCTTTTGGACTTCATCATATGATAACTGTACCAATGAACTATACCGAATTAGGAAGTGTATATCAAATAGCAACAGGGGCAGCAGCGGGGACAGTGGTAGCAGGGCAAGATCCATTATGGTTAGCTTGGATAGCAGATTTAATTAACTTTAAGGGTGCTGGAGACATGGCATCTTACAATGAACTATTAAACACTATAACACCAGCACGTTTTAAAGCAGGTCAAGTTATTTTATCAACTGCATCTCTTGCAGGAATATCGATGGCTATGTACAAAAATGTTGATGGTGATAAGTTAAAAAGTTATAAACCAATATTCTTATCTGCATTACTTGCATGTTTCTTAACTGGTGTGACAGAACCAATAGAATTTATGTTTATGTTTATATCACCTATATTATATGTAGCATATGCAATACTTACAGGGTTAGCATTTGCACTTGCAGATGTAATAAACTTAAGAGTTCATGCATTTGGTTTTATAGAGTTTTTAACTCGTACACCAATGTTAATAAAAGCAGGATTAACAGCGGATTTAATAAACTTTATTTTATCTTGTGTTGTATTCTTTATATTGAACTTTGTAACTTTCAATTTCCTAATAAAGAAATTTGATATAGCAACGCCAGGTCGTAAAGGAAATTATATTGATGATTCAGCAAATTCATCTAATGATAAAAAAATAGTAGGTGATGAATTATCAGAAAAGATTATATGTTTATTAGGTGGAGCAGGTAATATAGAAGATGTAGATGCATGTATGACTCGTTTAAGAGTTACAGTAAAAAATAGGTCATTAGTAGCAAATGAAACTGAATGGAAACAAGCAGGGGCATTGGGGCTTATATTAAAAGATAAAGGGGTTCAAGCTGTGTATGGACCTAAGGCAGATGTACTAAAATCGAATATACTTGATATGTTAGGAGCATAAAAATTGAAATTATTAACACTTAATTGTCATTCTTGGCAAGAGGAAGATCAGTTAGAAAAAATTAAATATATAGCAAGTGTTATAAAAGAAAAACAGTATGATATAATAGCACTTCAAGAAGTGAGTCAATTGATAAAATCAAAAGTAGCTTATGATCACATAAAAGAAGATAATTTTGCATTATTAATAAATCAAGAGTTAAAAAAAATAGGAGTAAATGATTACAAATTTATATGGGATATTTCTCATGTTGGATATGATATTTATGAAGAAGGTCTTTGTATAATGACAAAACTTCCTATAAAAGAATTTAAAAGTTTCTTTGTATCTAAATCACAAGATACTAATTATTGGAAAACTAGAAAGATTGTAAAATTAAAATCATCGTATAATGATAAAGATATAAACATTTATTCATGCCACTTAGGATGGTATTTTGATGAGGAGGAGCCTTTTACACATCAATTTGATACATTAGCTAAGGATATTAATCCAAACGAGTATTCACTTATTATGGGGGATTTTAATAATAGTGCAACAATTATAGATGAAGGATATGGATATATACTTAAAAATGGTTTTTATGATACTTATAATTTGGCTTTAAAAAAAGATAGTGGAATAACTGTAAAGGGAAAAATATCAGGTTGGGATAAAAATAAAGAGGATTTAAGGTTAGATATAATTTTTTCAAATAAAAAAATAGAAGTATTAAGTTCTAATGTTATATTTAACAGTAAAAATAAAAATATTGTTTCAGATCATTTTGGTGTAGAGGTTGAATTAAAAATATAAGAAAAATAGCTAAATATAAGGTCTAGATAAAACCTTTATATTTAGCTATTTTTTATATTAATTATTCTTTAGATGCCTAGAAAGATATCCTCCTTTAAACTGAGTTAAATCATAAGATACTATAAATGCACCAGGTTCTTCATTTTGCACAATGGAAATAACTTCTGACTCTCTGATTCTATGAGCTAGTATCTCTAATCTATATCTTTCTTCTCCATTTATTCCATGACCTATAAAGGTCGTAACGCCAAATTTATTTTCACGTAATTTATTCACTAAATATTGGTTTTTACTCATTAAACTAATATGGATGGTCCTATATCCTATTGCGAGTTTAGATTCTACTATACCACCAATATAAACTCCAATTGCGTATCCTATTACATAAGCTATTATATTAGATATATTGGTTAAGTCTGAAAAAACTATACCTAAACTAAAAATATAAATAATTGCTTCTAACAAAGCAGCTATAGATGCTTTATTTCTTTCACCTTTAACAACTAAAGTTGTACGCAATGTTAAAAGTGGAACATAAATAAGTTGAAGTACAAAAATTGCCAATGCCTTTAATAACATTAACATGACCTCCTATTACACAATATACCTCATCATATGAAAAAATTATAATCATAATGATTATAAATATGATTCAAATAGTTTGAAATGTAGACATAAAATCAAAAATAGTGTAATATAAACAAATAAAATATCGAATAATAAAGGAAAGATAGAGGTGATAATATGCCGAATACAACAGAGAAAGTTGCACAAGATATGGCTAATAACTTTTCACAAGAAGTATCAAAATTAAGTAATATGAATTTAGATACTATGGCAGACAAATTTATAGAGTGGGCAACGGTAAGTGGAGTTAAGTTACTTATAGGATTGATAATAATATCTATAGGCCTAAAAATAATAAAAAAACTAATAAAGCACTTTATAATTATTTTAGAAAAAAGAGATGTAGATGTCACACTAAGAAGATTTTTACAATCTTTAATATCAGGAGCATTAAAAGGATTACTTTTTATATTTATCCTTGGATATTGGGGATTTGATTTAGCTGGTATGGCAGCTGTTTTTGCGTCAGCAGGGGTAGCAATAGGTTTAGCACTTCAAGGAAGTTTGTCTAACTTTGCAGGTGGATTTATCATATTATTACTTAGACCTTTCAAAGTAGGAGACTATATAGAGACAGGTATATATGGAGGGACTGTTGAGCAAATTGGATTATTTTATACTCAATTAGTAACTATTGATAATAAGCTTATATTAATTCCAAATGGAACACTATCAAATGGAAGTTTAATAAATTATTCAGCTAAAGCACAAAGAAGAGTAGACTTAACATTTAGTGTAGGATATGAAAATGATTTATCCCGTGTAAAAAATGTATTAACGAATATAATAAATCGTCATGTTTTAATACTTAAAGAGCCGGATCCATTTATTGGTGTAAGTGCTCATGGTCCAAGTTCTGTAGATTTTGTAGTTAGAGTATGGTGTAACTCTGAAGACTACTGGGCGATACATTTTGATTTATTAGAACAAGTTAAATTAAAATTTGATGAGGAAAAAATTACGATTCCTTATCCACAAATGGATTTACATTTAAAAAAGAGTGATTTAAAATTAGAATAAGAAATAAAAAGCTAAAATGGCGATTAAGCTATTTTAGCTTTTTTTATGAAAATTTTAATTATGTATAAAAATTTATCATATATGGAGTTAAAAGTAATAAACATATATAAGAAAGAGAATTATATATCTACTATTGGAGGTAATTTTATGGAGAATGATAAAATTGACATTTTAATAGAGAGGACTCAAAAAATTAAGATGGGCGGAGGAGAGAAAAAAATAGACAAGCAGCATAGCTTAAATAAATTAACAGCACGAGAAAGAATTGACTTGCTATTTGACGAAAGCTCTTTCGTTGAGATAGATCGATTTATAAAACATAGATGCACAAACTTTAATATGGAAAAGCAAGAAATTGTAAGTGATGGGGTTGTAACAGGATATGGAAAGGTAGATGGAAGGCTCGTGTATGTTTATGCGCAAGACTTTACTGTTGTAGGCGGATCATTAGGAGAAATGCATGCTAAAAAAATATCAAAAATAATGGACTTAGCAGTAGATGTAGGTGCTCCAATTGTAGGTTTAAATGATTCTGGAGGAGCTAGGATACAAGAAGGCGTAGATGCATTAGCTGGATATGGAGATGTATTTTTTAGAAATGTTAAAGCTTCAGGGGTTGTACCTCAGATATGTGCAATAATGGGGCCATGTGCAGGGGGAGCAGTATACTCTCCAGCTCTTATGGACTATATATATATGGTAGAAGGTAGTAGCCAAATGTTTATAACAGGCCCTCAAGTTATCAAAACAGTTACAGGCGAAGAAATAAGCGCTGAAAATTTAGGAGGTGCTTATACACATAATTCTGTTTCTGGCGTATCTCACTTTATTTGTAAAGATGATGAAGAATGTATAGAAAATATAAAGAAAATTTTAAGTTATTTACCATCAAATAATATGGAAAAGACACCAATAATGGAAACAGAGGATGAGGTAAATAGATTAACAAATTCAATAGAAAGTATAATACCTCAAGATATTAATAAATCTTACGATATGAAAGAAATTATTTGTGAAGTGTTAGACGATAATGAGTTTTATGAAGTTAATGAATTATTTGCAAAAAATATTCTTGTTGGATACGGAAGGATAAATGGAGAAACTGTAGGAATTGTAGCTAATCAGCCTAAATTTATGGCAGGGTGCTTAGACATAAATGCATCTGATAAATCTTCAAGATTTATTAGGACATGTGATGCATTTAATATTCCTATTATTACATTTGTAGATGTACCAGGTTTTTTACCAGGGACAAGTCAAGAACATGATGGAATTATAAGACATGGAGCTAAAATGCTTTATGCTTATAGTGAAGCAACTGTACCTAAAATAACTATAATAGTTAGAAAGTCATATGGTGGAGCGTACTTAGCTATGGGATCTAAACACCAAGGGGCTGACATTGTTTTAGCACTTCCTACCGCTCAAATAGCTGTAATGGGACCAGATGGAGCTGCGAATATAATATTTAAAAAAGAAATTTCACAAGCTGAAGATAAAAACGAAGTTAGAAATCAAAAAATAGAAGAATATAAAAATGAATTTGCGACACCATACAAAGCTGCTGAAAGAGGATATATAGATGATATTATAGAGCCTAGATATACAAGAATTAGGATAGCAGATGCATTGGATATGTTGAGTTATAAGAGAAAACAAACAATACCTAAAAAGCATGGAAATATACCTTTATAGGATGTGGTATTTATGAATATAAATGAAATAATAAATGGAGTAAAATTTGATATAGCCTCTTTATCATTTGGAGAAAAAATGATTGGTAGCATTTTTTTAGCAGTTGTATCAATGCTAATTGTTTTTTGTATATTAGCTTGTATAAGTGCCATTATTAGTTTAATGTACAACGTATTTTATAAAAAAAGGTCTAACAAAGAAAATTTAGGAATTGAACAAAAATTTGAGTTAAAAAATGATAAATGTAAAGATGAAACATCGATACATTTATTTGAGGAAAATAATGAAAATCAAAACGAAGTAATAGCAGCTATAATGGCATGTATAAATCAATTTAAAGAAAATGATGATAGTGAAATAATAGTTAGAAAAATAATTAGAAGTAATAATAACTATAGTAGTTGGAATAATGGAATTGGGGGATTTAGTAATGATAAAAACTTATAATGTTACTGTTAATGGTATTTATTATGAAGTAGAAGTGGAAGAAGTTACAAAATCAGATAAAGTTAAAAATATAGATTCTACGGAAAAAAAGAATACAATAAATGAACAGGTTAAAAGTAAAATAAATAAGCCTGATGCTACAATAAAATCAAATAATAAAGTTGTAGATATAAATAATAACTCAAAAGAAAATATATTTTCTCCAATGCCAGGGGTTGTAAATAAAATAAATGTTTCTAAAAATCAAAGTGTATCAAGAGGAGATGTATTACTTATATTGGAAGCGATGAAAATGGAAAATGAAATTGTATCTCCTGTTGATGGAGTTATAAAAGATATACACATATCTGAAAAATCTACTGTAAGTAGCGGAGAATTATTAATAAGTATAGAATAAATAAAAAAATATCCGATTATGCATAAATTGTAAGAAAAATGTAATAATTTTGTAAGATAAATAATGTATACTTGAATTATAAAAAATATTAAGGAGACATTTGTATGGATTATGTTCAAGGCTTATATTATGTTGCAAAAGATTATTGGTTTCTTACAATGTTAGTTGGTTTAGTTACATGCTTTATAGAAAGCTTTTTACCAATATTACCTTTAATAGCAATAGTAGGAGCTAATGCGCTTTTACTTGGATTGTTTGGAGGCTTAGTGTTATCTTGGATAGGATCAGGATTAGGAACTTTATTATTATTTATTATAGTTAGTAAATTTAGTGATAATAAGTTTTTTAATAAATTGAGAAATGAAAAAACGGAAAAGGCTATAAAGTGGATGGATAGACAAGGATTTAAATTATTATTCTTTGCGTACTCTTGTCCTTTTATACCAAGTTTTTTAGTTACTGTAACATCAGCATTTTGCAAAAGAGAATTAATAAACTTTGCTCCTGCTATGTTAGCAGGAAAGTTTGTAATGTTTTTAGTTGTTAGCTACCCAGCAAGTGATATAAAAGGATTTATTAGTAGTCCAACAAAAATAGGATTATTTTTACTACTAGTATTTTTATCTTGGAAAATAGGTAGTAAAGTAAATGCAAGTTTACAAGAAAACCATAAAGATGATGAAAAGCATTATAATGACTTAGTTGAATAAAAATTGTTTTATTCATATAGTCAACGATTTAGTATGGTGATTTAAAGGGAAATATCTCTAATTATAATTGAGATATTTCCCTTTTATAATATAAAATAAAATCTATATCCTAGTAAAAATATAACAAGAAAGTTTAAAAACTTACATAAAAATTTTTCTGTTTTAGAATTTGTTTTAATAGGAAGCAATGAAAAATTTATAGAAATTGGATAAAATATTTCTATACCCTCTTTTGTGAGAAAATCAAGACATAAATGAGATACATATCCTAAAAAAAATCCTGAACATAGGCATATGAAAACAATATTATTACTACTAGAAATTATTAATAGTTTACATATATATATTAAAATAGATAAAAATAATAAACTATGAGTAAATCCTCTATGCTTAAATTTTGAACCTATTTTTTTATACAAAATAGGATACCTTTTACTAATATAAGAACCTCTCATATCTATATCCGGAAATAAAGAACCTAGATATGAAAAATATATATAAATAGATATAAGTATCAACTTATAAATAATGTCATATTCTTTTAAAAAAGTATTATTTAAAAATGGAATAGATAAAAGTGCAAAGACATAGCCACCTTTTACGTGTGTTTCCTTTACCATGAATCCTCCTTGGATGTTAGAATATTAAATGTCAAAATAAATTAAAAATTTAATTTATTTTTATTATATATTAAAAAAAATGTTTTTACAAAAATAATTTATTTATATTTTTAATTAAAATATAAATAGCCTTCGCTTTATTTGAAGGCTTATTTATACTATTTTAGCGTATTTTTATAATTTTTTTTAGCTTTATTCCAATTAATAACATTAAACCAATTATCTATATAACCACTACGATTATTTTTATATTTTAGATAATATGCGTGTTCCCATACATCAAGCCCAATTATAGGTTTTAAATTTAAAGCTATCGTATTATCTTGATTTGAAGTAGTAGTTATTGATAGTTTTCCAGACTCATCAGAAACTAGCCAAGCCCAACCAGATCCAAAAACACTTAAGCTGGCTTTTTTAAATGAATCTTTGAAGTTATCAAAAGAACCAAAATCTCTAATTATTGCTTTTTCTAGTTCCTCATCTAAATAAGTTTTATCTGGCGTCATAATATCAAAAAAGAATTCATGATTGTAAACTCCACCACCATTATTTTTTATAGATTTAGATATTTCAGAAGGTAAACAATCTAGACATGCAAGAAGATCATAAATATTAGAACTATAAAGATCTGGATAGTCTTTTATAGCATCATTAAATTTATCTAGATATGTTTTGTAGTGTTTATCGTGATGAAGTTTCATAGTTTCCTTATCAATGAAAGGCTCTAGTGTATCATAGCCATATGGCAATGGCTTTAAATCAAGAGGTTTAAACTTAGGAGATAAAGCGGATGAAGTACTTGTATTAAATAAAATTAAGAAACTAAAAATAAAAACTACTAAAAAATTTTTTAGCATAAAATCACCTCGTAATTATTATGCTTATTAAAGGATAAAAAATTTATTAAATTTAAATATAATTTTATATAAAACTTGACATATAAAGCAGAGTATTATATTATTTTGATAAACGTTTAAAAAATAATAACTATTATATACCAGGGGAACCTTTTATATTTTATATAAAGGGTTCTTTGTCTGTAATTAAATTTAAAGCCTAAATTTTATAATTTAAATTGTAAAATTTAGGCTTTAAATTTACAATTAGGTATAAATAAGGAGGTATTAATTTGAATAAAGAGCTAGAAAATATAAGTTTAAGTGAAAAAAATATATATAGAAATTTTATAGTTTTCACATCTATACTATGTGTGGTAATTTTATTTGCAATAGAGCAAATATTAATGGTGGATTATTTGACTAAGACTGTAAGTAAAATTATTTTATTTACCATGAGTCAGATTGTATTTATAAAAATAATTAGAAAGACAAGTTTAAAAGAAGGGCTTAATTTAAAGCTAGTAGATAAAGAAACGATAGGCGTAGGAATACTTTTAGGGGGATTATCTGCAGTTATATTAGTAGGAACTTTTATGTTTTTTAAAAAAATAATAAATATGGATGTTATATTTTTAGAATTAGCTACAAAATCAAAAATAACATCTACAAATTATTTAATCGTAACTACATATTTTACATTTGTAAATTCTTTTTTAGAGGAATTTTTTTTTAGAGGATTTATATTTACTAATTTAAATAAAATGGGATATAAAAAAGGAGGATATATTTTTTCATCATTATTGTTTGCATTGTATCATATAGGTATATTTAAAAACTGGTTTAGTATTGAATTAATGCTATTATGTATACTAGGGTTATTTATAACAGGAATTGTATTTAATTATGTTGACACTAAGTCGGATAATTTTTTAAATTCATGGGCAATACATATTTTAGCTGATTTGACGATAGTTATAATAGGATATATGTATTTATTTAAGTAAAATAAAATTTTAAAAGTAGGAAAAATTTATAAAGTTTAAATTTATATAAAAAGCATACCCTAAGCTTATAAAAAGAAAGGGTGGTAAAAGTGAAAAAAACGAAAAAATATAAAGAATATAAAAATGACTCTATCCAAAATTTAGTTAATCATGCTCAAGGCGACCAAGATTTAAATAATCAGTATGAAAATGAGCAAGAAGTGAACAAAAAGTTAGGAAAAAATAAAAGAGAAATAACAATAAGAAATAATATGTATTAGATAAAAAGAAGTAGTTATTATAATATTTAATAGCTACTTCTTTTTATAAATTTATACTCCTATATGTATAGACTTCTATAATATGTAAAAAATAGTAAATAGAAGAATAGTAGGAGGAATAATAAACTTATGTGCGGACACGTTTCAATATATTATAAAAATAGGAATAAAAATTTAGAGATAGAGAAATTAGTAGAAAATATTAATCACAGAGGGCCTAACCATACTGGTATATATAAAAAAGACAATATAGAATTTGCATTTAAAAGATTGAGTATATTAGACTTAGAAAATGGAAGTCAACCATTTGAAAAAAATAATAATACTATTATTTTTAATGGTGAAATATATAATCATAATATTTTAAGAAGTAATTTAATTGAGAAGGGATATGAATTTAAAACAAACTGTGATACTGAAGTTTTGTTAACTTCTTATATTGAGAATAAAGAAAAGTGTGTAGAAAATTTAAGGGGAATGTTTTCGTTTATAATTTATGATGAAAAAAGAAATTTACTATTTGGTGCTAGAGATCATTTTGGCATAAAACCTTTATACTATGTGGATAACTCTGATTTTATAGCTTTTTCTTCTGAGTATAAAGCAATAGTAAATTTGTTAGATGAGATAAATTTAAATGAAAAAAGTCTTCAAAACTATCTTTCATTTCAGTATGTTCCATTAGAAAATACAATGATAAAAGATATTAAATTAATTCCACCAGGATATTCATTTACAGTAAAGGATGGAAAACTTGAACTTAAAAAATATTATAAAGTAGACTTTATACCTAAAAAAAACATTACAGCAAATGATGTCAAAGAAGTTGTAGTAGATTCAATAAAGCATCATATGGGTGCACATGTAGAAGTTGGTACATTTTTATCTGGTGGAATAGATTCTACTATAGTAGCAACAATAGCATCTCATGTGAATCCAAATATTAAATCTTTTTCAGTTGGATTTGGAATACAAGGATATGATGAAATAGAGGTTGCTAAAAAAACTGCTAGAGTTTTAGGTATAGAAAATATAGATATTAATGTTACCCAACAAGATTATATAAAGTCATTGCCAGAAGTTTTTTATCATTTAGATGATCCAGTAGCTGATCCATCTCAAGTTGGGATATATTTTTTATCAAAAGAAGCTAAAAAACATGCTACAGTAGTTTTGTCAGGTGAAGGAGCAGATGAACTTTTTGGTGGTTATAATATATATAAAGAGTATAATAGTGTAAAGCCTATATTAAATATGCCTAGAGGTATCAAAAAGGCTCTAAATGGAGTAGCTAGTGTAATGCCAAACATAAGAGGTAAGAGCTATTTATATAGAGCAACAACGCCATTAGAAGATAGATACATTGGAAATGCAAAGATATTTGAAAATGATGAAGTGAAAAAAATAGTAAAAAATTACAGTGAAAATAATGAATATCAAAAAATACTTTCTTCTATATATGAAGAAGCTAGAATTAATAATTATGATTATGTAACTACAATGCAGCATGTGGATGTTAATACATGGTTAGAAGGGGATATACTTCAAAAAGCAGACAAAATGTCTATGGCTCAATCTATAGAACTTAGAGTTCCTTTTCTAGATAAAGAAGTACTAGAATTAGCAAAACATTTAAAAATCGATCAAAAAATAAGCAATTCTAATACTAAGGTACTACTTAGAGAAGCATTTAAGGATATAATACCTCTACATATGGTTGAAAAGAAAAAATTAGGTTTTCCAACTCCTATTAGAGTTTGGCTAAAAGAGGATTTAGGTGATATTGTTAGGCAAACTATATATGATGCTGATGTAGATGATGTATTGAACAAAAATTATGCGATAAGTTTATTGGATAATCATATAAAAAATCATCAAGATAATTCTAGGAAAATTTGGTCTATATATGCATTTTGTTTATGGCACCAAATGTTTATAGAAAATAAAATAATTAAATATTAATAATAATCAGGTATAAAGAATAAATATTTATTCTTTATACCTCTTATTTAGTATTTAGTAATGTATAAAATTATATAGTTAAGTTAGATGAATTTTCAATATAGTTTTTATATTCATTTACGTAATCATTTAATATATTTTTTAGAGCTTTTCCAATTTTAGAATAAGATTCGTCATTAAGATTGGCAAGAGAAACTCTTATAGACCAATCAGGACCAGCAAATCCACTTCCGCTAAGTAAAACAATTGAGTAGTTACTAGCTAATTTATATAAAACATCTACAGGAGAATAATGGGCTTTTAAATATTTTACGAAATTATCTCCAAAATTAATTTTACCCCAGTTTTCTATATCAAATTGAGTGTAATAAGCAGCATTATTTTTATCCTCTTTAATGACCACTCCTAGAGAATTATATAATAAGTCATGACGTTTATTGCAAATACTTATATTTAATTTTTTATATGCATTTTCATTATCAATTAATGCAAATGCAGAGAAAAATGCCATTTGAACTTGCTGTGGTGTAGATAAACCTGCTGTATGATTAAGAGCAACTAATCTACTATCGGCAACTATTCTATCCATAAATGATAAAGTTGATGGATTTAAACTCATATCAGAATAACGTTTATTTAAAGACAATTTTAGTTCTTCATCTAAATCATTTATTCTTTTATCAAATACATTGTTTTTGTGTAAAGCCATTGTACCTAATCTCCATCCTGTAACTCCAAAATACTTAGAGTAAGAGTAAACACCTATAGTATTGTATGGTAGCTTAGACATTAATGATGTAAATTCATTTACAAAAGTACCATACACATCATCAGATATTATCATCAAATCTTTATTATAATTTTTAACTACATCAACAAGATTTGTAGCACACTTATCGCTTATTGCGATAGATGCTGGATTATTAGGATTAACCACAAATAGAGCTTTTATAGATGTATCTTTAAGTTTTTCTAATTCTTTTTTTGAATATTGCCAAGTATGATTTCCATATTCATCGATCTCGTCTGCATTTACATTAATAACTTCAAAGCCATATCTAGGAAGATGAGGTATTTCTAAATAAGGAGTAAATATAGGTGTCATTAACGCAATTTTATCACCTTTTCGTAAAAGCTCATTAGCCATTAAAGAATCAAATATATAACACATTGCGGCTGTAGCGCCTTCTACGGCAAATATATCTAATTCTCCTCCTAATTTAGTATTATATTTCATTTCTTGAACTAAATAATTATGAACTATTTTTTCTAAATGAGGTAACATTCTATCTGGAACTGGATAATTATCACCAATTATAGCATCTGCTAATTCATGAACAAAATCATCACCATTAAAATTTAATTCGTTTATACCGTAATTAACTATCTTCTTTAACAATTCAGCACCGGGCATAGTTTTATTTTCACTTACATAATTATAAAATCTATCACATATACCAGTTTTTTGAGGCATACCTGCTAAATTTCCTAAATCCCAGTTTAAACGAGTTTCATTAACCGCAAACTGCCCAAATGTAAAAAATGCTTCTCTAGGTGTAGCAGCAGTCCAGTTAGGGTTTCCACGACCGGCATCGAGTAAAGGCATGTTATTTTTATTTGAATTGTATTTTGCTAAATCTATTAATCTATCCTTAAATTCAAAAGGACTTATTTTTCCATATATCATTTGAATCTCTTTATAACTATATTTTTTCATAAGATAATCTCCTTAAAGGTTAGTAAATAATATGTTTATAATAAAGATTATATAAATAAACGATATAAAAGTAAATAATAAAAATAAGTACAAAAGTCATGAAACGTTAAAAAATAATGTTGAACGTATTGAAAACATAAATAAAATAAAAAATATATAAGTTTAACTTTAAAAAATAAAAATGAATACACTTGGATAACGATAACTTTTTAAAAAATAAAAAAGAGCTTAAATTAGCTCTTTTTATTTAACTCCTAAAATACCAGATAATAGTATTTCTATATTTGCACCCAAAAAATAATTGTTTATATCAATTAGATTTAATGCATTTTTTATACTATCTCCATCATGTTTTACCCCAACTAATAAATCCTCTATACAAGAAACATCAGATTCACCAAAAAAATCACCAAAGAATTTAATATTTTTTATAATTCCCTTTTCAACATTAAGATTGAACTCCACATTTCCGCCAGAGTATTTTAATTGATTAGTTAAACTATATTTAGGAGAGTTTCCAAAATTCCATTCCCAAGAGTTATATTTATTGTTAGCTAATAACCAGATATTATCAACATCATTATTTGTTAAATTATATGTTTTATTATTGCTATTAGTATTTAATACATAATTTATAATTAAATCTTTAAATTCTAAAATAGATATATCTTTTTTCAAGTGCTCTCTTATATTAGTTACTCTTGATTTTACACTTTTTATACCTTTGCCTTCAAATTTTATTGGTTTTACCTTTAAGGCATTTGAAAGGTCTGAAATCTGAGATGAAAACAATAATGTACCGTGATGCATGACTCTATTTTTATAGTTGTACTGTGCATTACCTGAAAATTTTTTACCGTTTATTAATAAATCATTTCTACCAGAAAAAGTAGCATCAATATCTAAAGTTCTTAATAAATTTATTATTGGTTGTGTAAATCTTTTGAAATCACTAAATCCTTTTTTATCATTAGCTATAAATGTAAAGTTAATATTTCCTAAATCATGAAAAACAGCTCCACCTCCAGATTGCCTTCTTACGACAGGAATATTATTTTCTTTTACATATTCAATATTTATTTCTGATAATGTGTTTTGATTTTTTCCTACAATGATTGATGGCTCATTTCTCCATAAAATAAATATATCATCACAGAAGTTTTTTAGAAAATATTCTTCCATAGCAAGGTTAAAGTATGGATTAGTTTTATCGTTATAAATTAATAACATAGTCATCCCCCTAGATTTATATTATTTAATTAATCAAATAGTATCATATGATGTAAAAAAAAGTAAATATATATTATTTTTAGAATTTAACAAAAATTTAAAAAAATGGTTGATAAAATAAATAAGTTAATCTATAATGATTAATAAGTAAAACAAAAGTGAATAAAAAAAGGGTAGAGGCTGCGATATTTATAAGTACTAATAATGAGGTAAGCACAATGATTTATTAGGAAAGGAACTATCGCCGAAGCTTATAACTAATGCTTTAAAGTTATATTGCTGGGTATGCATAAAATATATGCATAACTGTCACAAACTTGTTTTGTGGGGAGCTACATTTAAGGAATTTTTACAATACAGTAGGACTATATAGTACTGCTATATTTAAAATTTGTTGCGCGCATAGATTAATCCAAATTTTAAATAAACTATGTAAATGAAAAAAAGCCTTGAGTGTAAACTCAAGGCTTTTTTATTACCCTCCATATTCACAATAAAAATTAAGGAGGATATGTTTTATGAATAATAGAAAATTTAGATTAATATTAGTAACAGTAATTATGTTAATTTTATCGTCACCATTAGTATTTGCAGGAGAGGTAGATCAAGCTACTATCAATGCTCAAAAGTTTCAATTAGTAACTTTATTGCCGCCAGTTATAGCTATAGTATTAGCTTTTTTAACTAAAAATGTTGTAGTATCTTTATTTTTAGGGATTTTATCAGGTAGCTTTATAATAAATATATCCGGCAGTAATGTATTTTCAGCATTAATACAAGCTTTTTTAGATTTAGTAAATAGAGCTTTAAACTCTCTAGCTGACCCTTGGAATGCAGGTATAATACTTCAAGTTTTAGCAATAGGTGGAGTTATAAATCTTGTTGCAAAGATGGGTGGAGCTAAAGCTATAGCAGAAGCGCTAGCTAAAAGAGCAAAAACAGGAAAAGGAACTCAACTTATAACTTGGTTTTTAGGGCTTTTAGTATTCTTTGATGATTATGCAAATTCATTAATAGTAGGTCCAATAATGAGACCTGTGGCAGATAAAATGAAGATATCAAGAGAGAGATTAGCTTTTATAATAGATGCAACAGCAGCTCCAATAGCCGGACTTGCAATAATATCTACATGGATAGGACTTGAAGTTGGACTTATAAATGATGCTTTCACAGGAATAGGTATAAATGCAGATGCATTTGGTATATTTTTAAATACTATACCATTTAGATTTTACAATATACTAATTTTAGCTTTTATAGTAATAACTGCACTTTTAGCAAAGGATTTTGGGCCAATGAGAGATGCTGAATTAAGAGCAAGATCAGAAAAAGTTAACAATCTAAATGGTGATATTATAGATGATAAAGAAAAGTCAGACTTAGAACCTAAAGAAGGTGTAAAATTAAGTATATGGAATGCAATAATACCTATAGGAACTTTAATAATAACAGCGTTAATTTCTTTTTATTATAGTGGATATAGTTCTATAATTAGCGGTGAGGATCAAACATTAATACAGCTATTTACAAATTCTCCATTTTCATTTGAAGCTATAAAGGAAGCTTTTAGTGCTTCAGATGCATCAGTAGCATTATTCCAATCAGCTTTATTTGCTAGTATAGTTGGTATAGCGATGGCCGTTTCTAAGAAAATATTTACAATATCAGAGGCAATAGAAGCCTGGCTAGATGGAATGAAAGGTCTATTAATGACAGGTGTTATATTAATATTAGCATGGTCTTTAAGTTCAGTAATAAAAGAGTTAGGGACTGCTAAATATTTAGTAACATTGCTATCAGGGTCTTTACCGTATTTCTTATTACCAAGTATTATATTTATATTAGGTGCAGTTATATCATTTGCTACAGGGACAGCTTATGGTACTATGGGTATACTTATGCCGCTTGCAGTACCTTTAGCACATTCTATAAATCCAGAAATGTCATTTATAATAGTTACAACAAGTGCAGTTTTGACAGGTGCTATATTTGGAGATCATTGTTCTCCTATATCAGATACAACAATTTTATCTTCTATGGGGGCAGGATGTAATCATATAGACCATGTTAAAACTCAAATGCCATATGCACTATTTGTGGCTGCTATAACTATATTATTTGGATATATTCCTGCAGGATTAGGATTACCAATATATATAGTATTACCGATAGCATTATTTGCAATATTTATAGGAGTTCAAATATTTGGAAAAAAAGTTGAAGCTGAAGAGATTGTTGAAATTATAGAAGATATAAATTAAAAAGTAATAGAATAATATAATTAAAATTGAAAATAATAGAAATATACAAAATAAGCGTAACAATTTAGTTACGTTTATTTTTAGTAACATAAAAAATTAAATATAAATAATATTATTATGTGATTAATTCTATAGAAGGGGTTATATTATGGCTTATATAAATTTTAAAGAAGAAAAAGCGGTGTTAGAAGAACAGTTAGAAAAAAGAAAGAAGAATAACGAGAAGTTATATATTGATATAGTTAAGCAGAAAGTTGACTTAACTGGATATGTTCCAGATTCAACTTATAGTTATAATAAAATTGAAAATGAACTTATTGGTAAAAAAGGATTATATGATGAAGATAATTTTATGAATGTTGAGAGTTTAGATATAATTTGTTCTAAATTTATAGGTTGTAGTTTTAGAAATGTTAAGTTTAAAGAATGTAGATTTATAGGATGCACATTTGAAGAGTGTATTTTTAATGGTGGAGGAGTAGTATTTGAAAATTGTAGATTTGTGAAAGAAGAGAGTGAGAAACTTCCTGCATTAAATAAAAAAGACAATTTAAGTTGTATTTTTTATAAGTGTGAAATTTATTCTAAGTTCTTAAATTGTGATAATTCATATTTGATTTTTGAAAAATGTAAAATAAGAAATACATCAATAGAGCTAACGGCAATGAATAATGTAATAGTGATGCATAGTGAGTTGAGTGTTATAGATATTGTTGATAGTGATTTATCTGGATTTAAGACATATGAATGTTATATAGAAGATATTCAGTTTGATGATAAATATAAAACCAAATTTGATGAAAAAACATTTTTTGATAAAATTGAACCGAGGGTAAAAGATAAGGAAGAATATGAAGGAATCTATATGACATATGAAAGCCTTGCAAATAAGTTTAAAGAGAATACTTTAAACAATAATTTTGGAGAGTATTATTACTTAGGAAAATGTACAGAGAGAAAATGTTTGAATATCATGCCTAAAATAGGTTCCTATTTATATTGGCTTTTATGTGGTTATGGAGAAAGACCATGGTTTTGTGTTTTGTCATCACTAGGAATAATTTTTATATTTTCGATAATATATTTAATAACTGGTATGGATTTAGATGGAGAAATAGTTAGATATACATTAAGTAACATAAATACATGGAGTATATGGAAGTTTTTTAAAGATTTAAATGAATCAATAAATTTAAGTGTAGGCATGTTTGCTGGTGTAGGTTGTAATAATTCAAAGCCGACAGAGCTTTCTTATACAGTAGCAAATATGGAAATGCTTGTTGGTGTTGTAATGATGGGATTAGGTATAGGGACATTAACAAGAAAAGTAGTTAGATGATATAAAAGTTATAAAAATATATTGCATATTATATAAGATATAATTATACTTAAATAGTAGTAAATGTTTTCGCGGATGTGGCGGAATTGGCAGACGCACCAGACTTAGGATCTGGCGCCTATGGCGTGGGGGTTCGACTCCCTTCATCCGCACCAATGAAAAAGGAGTATTATCATAAATTTATGATAATACTCCTTTTTCATTGGTTTTTAGTATTAGGATATAGCAATAAAAAAGAATGTAGATTATCTACATTCTTTTTTTATATTAAGCTGCTTGAGTAGAATCTTCTTTAGTTCCTCTTATCTCATCCGCAGTTTTTATACTGTAGTTTTTGAACATTGCATGTCCTAATAAACCAGCAGCAACACTTACTACTATACAACCAGCAGCAGCTATTAAAGCAGGTGTTCCGTTTTGTCCAACTGCAACTGCAAAACCAGCTATAGGAGTTGCTAAACCAGGTTGACTGATAGTTATTGGAGATACAAAATAACTTACTAAAGCAACTACTAATCCAGATAATGCACCACCTATAAAGTTAGTAACGAATACTGGAATTGGGTTAGCAGATATTATATCTGATTGTGTTAAAGGTTCTATAGCAACAGATATCGTATCTTTCTTTGAACCAAATTTCATCTTTGAGAAGAATACAAAGTTCATGAAAGAAGAACCGAATACTGCTAAAGCACCGATAGCCATTGGAGTACCAGTTAATGATATTATAGCTGTTAAGGCCATTGAAGATAATGGAGCTGTAGCAACAACTGTTATTATTCCACCTAATATTATACCCATAATTATTTGAGAAGTTAATCCAGAACCACTAGATGCTTGTATTAAAACTTGTCCTATTTGCTTTAATGTTCCGTTTACTACTGGATCCATACCCATAGCGATTGCTCTTGAAAGTGGAGCAGCAACTAATATTATAACTATTAAGTCAAGTCCAGCAGGAACTTTTTCCTCTAAGAACTTAACAACAAATGATATTAAATATCCAGCAACGAATCCTGGTAATATACCGAATCCTGAAACTGATAAACCAACTAAAACAGCGTATACAGGAGATACTCCTAAAGCTAAAGGAACTAATATCCCAGCAGCTACACCACCTAAAGAACCGTTAGCTCCACCAACTTGAGCTAAGAAATCTATACCCATTTGCTGTCCAAATAATGAAGCATGGAAAGCTTCAACTAAGAAACTTGCGCAAGCTGCACTTGCTAATGCACCCATCGCCTTCATACCTTGAGGCGCTTTGTAACTGAATAATGTGAATAATGCCAGTACTACTAATAATAAGCCAGTACCCATAAGAATTTGTGCCATAATTTCTTTTCCTCCTAAAAATGTAAATAGACTACTACCTTTTGGTAGTGTTTTCCTTGTTTGCATTTTTCAAACAATTGATTAGATTAATTACAATTATAGAACAAACTTCGACAAAAGTAAACACTTTTATTGATAAAAATTTATTTTTTTTAAGAAAAAGTTTTCTGAGACTTAAAAAAAACAGGAAAATCAATTCATTTTTTGCTTTAAAATTACTTTATAAAGCAGTTATACAGCCGATTGTTAGAATACTAATATTAAGAAAGGTATTTTGAACTTGTTTTGAAATTTTATATTAAAATATGATTAAAAAAAACATAATAAAAACGATATCATATCAAAATTTGATAAAAAAACACAAAAATATTTTATAAAATATGTTTAATTATAAATTGAAAAATAATAGATTAGAAATTACTTTATATATAGTTAAGTAAAACTCGTTTTTGTTTTTCTATAATAAAAAATATGATATAATCTACGAGAATATATAAATTCGAAAATCTAAATAAATAATTTTTATTTAGGACTGGTTCGAGAACTCCCAGTATAAAAAACTAGGGATTTATATAGTGGCAGTATATAGTCGTATCCTTAGATATGACTTTTTTAGTGGAATTAAAGTCATATAGTTCTCCTTAACCACAAATTAAGGAGGAGATGAAATGCAAAAGAATACAAATGTAAGAATAGTCACACTTTTAGGATTTGGAGTAGCTTTAAACGTAATAGGAGCCTTTATAGCTTTTAATTTAAGACTACCAATATATCTAGATTCTATAGGTACAGTTATGGTAGCAATTTTACTTGGGCCCAAATATGCAGTATTAACAGGTCTTACAGGTAGCGTGGTAAGTGGTGTAACATTTGATATTTATTCTATATACTTCGCACCTGTTCAGATTACAACAGGATTAATCGCAGGCGCAGTGTATAAAAAGGGTCTCTTAGAAGGAAGAAAAACACCCATAGGTGTGTTTATATATGCACTTCCCACAGCTATTGTTGGATCAGTAATATCAGCATTTTTATTTGGAGGTATTACATCTTCAGGATCATCTTATATAGTACAAATATTAAAAGCAATTGGAATATCCGATGTTGTTAGTGTATTTTTAACTCAAATATTTACTGATTATATGGATGAACTAGTGGCTTTAACTATGGTAAGATTAGCATTAAAAACTTTGCCTAAAAATATTATGTTATCAATAACTGCAAAATAGATAGGAGATATATATTATGGAAAGATACAGCAAAATAACAAATAAAAATCAACGTGAAATAGTTTTATTAAAAGGTTTCCCTTGCGTATGGGGAAAATGTAGTTTTTGTGATTATATATTAGATAACTCTACATCTAAGGAGGAAATAAATAAAATTAACTTTGAAGTTTTAGAGAATATATCAGGTAAGTATAAGGTATTAGAAGTTATTAATTCAGGCAGCTGTTTTGAACTTCCTGAAGAAACATTGGAAAAAATAAAGGAAATAATAATAGAAAAAAAGATAGAAAAGCTATTTTTAGAAAGTCATTGGTGTTATAAAAATAAAGTAAAGAAAATGAGAGAGTTTTTTGGAATTCCTATAATATTTAAAATAGGTGTTGAGAGTTTTGATTATAAGTTTAGAAATGAGTTTTTGAATAAAAATGCTAAATTTAAAACTATTGAAGAACTAAAAGAGTACTTTGATTCTCCTTGTATGATGGTTGGTATAAAAGGACAAACCAAAGAAATGATAGACGAGGATATGGAGATAGTTATTAATAATTTTAACCATGCAACTATAAATGTTTTTGTAAATAATAGCTCTAAATTGAAAAGAGATGATGAATTAGTTAAGTGGTTTATAGATAAATATAGTTATTTAGATCAAAATCCTAAGATTGAAGTATTATATAATAATACTGATTTTGGTGTAGGAGAATAAAAAGCTGGCCTAACGTATTTTTATATACACTAGGCCAGTTTTTTGTATAAATTATTATACTAACATAAATAAAATATTTGATATTTTATTTATAGTTTTGATAGTTATAAAACCAAGTAATCCTTATACAAATAGAGTGATTTTGTGCAAAAATCAATATTGTGATACAATAAGTAAAATAGACATTAAATTTTTATGGAGGAAATAAATGAAAGGTAATGAAAGATTAAAAAAGTTTATCGAACTTCAAGAGAAAGAAATGGAGTTTGAAAATATATCAAAAGAAATAGGTATAATGCCTAAGACCCTTAGAGCATTTTTAAATAAAAATGGATATAAATTAGAAAATGGAAAGTATAAGTTAAAAGAAGATAGTGAGGCAAGTCAAATAGCATTTAAAGAAATAAAAAAAGAAGAAAGTAAAAAGAAAAAGTCTGAGCCAGAGATTAAAAAAAGTAGATCATCAAAGATAGATGGAGAAAATAAAGAAAATAAAAAAAATGTTCTTACAAAAACAACTACAAAGTTAAAAGAAAATAAAAAAATAACTACAAAGCCCAAAAAAGATAGAAAAATTAATATAACAACTGAAGATCTAGATAAACTATGTGAAGTATATGATTGGTACTTACAAGTCAAAGACTATAAAAGCTTAAAACCTAAAAAAATAGTATCAAAAAAAGATATAAATATAGAAAAAAAAGAATTAAAAGAGCTTAAGTCTGCAAGTATAAGAGTTGAAAAAAGTATATGGGAAGAATTTGAAAGATTATGCAGTAACTCTCAATTTACAAAACAAGAGATAATCACTCAGGCGCTTAAAGATTTTATGAGCGAATATAAACATTTATTATAAAAAATAATTTAAAATGAAAAATATAATGAATTTCTTGCAAAATGAGAATATAATTATATTAATATTTAAATATGAGGAGTTAAGAAATAATGAGAATTTCAAAAAAGTCATATTTATTAGTAGTCTTGTTAAGTAGTATTATAGGGTTGAGTGGGTGTGAAAAAGAAGTAAGTAAAAAAGAAGAACTCAAAAACACTATATCAAGTATAAAAATAAATCAAGAAAATGCAAGAGCAATTAAAATAGAGAATACAGAGATTACTAATGTATCTAATTTAGATGAAAATAGTACAATAACTAAAATAGAAAATAAAGCAAATTTTTATGTAAGTAATATATGGATGGGATATGAAGAAATTGATAAAAATGGTAATGTTATATCTAACTCTCAGACATTTTTAGATTTAACATTATTACCTGGAGATTTATCAACTGTATCATTTCCACATAAAGAGTATGCAAATAGTGTAAAGGTAGTATCTTATGGTTATGAAACAGAAGGAACTTCTGTAATTGTAAATTTAAAAAAAGATTCTGCTAAAATAAAAGAAAATGTAAGTAAAGTAGAAAATAGTAAACCCTATGAAGTACTAGCATTATCTGAAATTTATAAAGAAAATGAAACAGAAGATGCAAGTACATATATGATAAAAATAAAAAATTCATCAGAAAAAGATTTAGGAAATATCTCTTTAAAAATAGGGGAATTAAAAAGAGATGGAGAATATATAACAGTAAATCATTTACCTGCATATAATGTTTTAAAACCAGAAGAAGAAATAGAAATGGAAGTAGCTGTTTCAAGTAATGCAGACAAATTAAAGATATTAGGGTATAGCTATGATGATGTAAAAGAAAAAGCTACTATAGATATTGATCTTAAATCTCATAGAGTTAAAATAAATAAATAATTATTACTTAGGAGGATTTTGGATGTATAAATCATATATTTATGATGAATAATAAATATTAATTAAGGGGTGGTAAAAATGAATGAAAATAACTTAAACCAAGGGAATTTAGATTTTGAAAAAATGAATGCAACACTAGCAGACCCAGAGTTTGCAAATTGGTATTATAATGAAATGTTAAACAAATTAGATTCTAATTTAACTATGGATGAATTCATAAACATAATTAATAGCTACAATCAAAATAAATTACAATAGTTTGAAAAGCATTATTTAATGAAAGAAGGATTTCATATGAAATGGAAAAGCAAAAAACGAGAAAAAAGCTATGTAGGAATGTATAAAAATTATACGGATCCTACAGACATAGTTAGTTGTTATTTTTCAGCTTTAAATCAAATGAAAGGGTGTTCTTATACTGGGCAATGTAATGACATTGATATGTATAGTGACTTATCTAGTTTAGAATATAAGGCAAATATAACTTATGAAAATCAATAGTAAAAGTAGTTAGCTCGATGTATTTACTAATTATAATTAGATAATACATCGAGCTTTTTATGTTGTATAATAAAAATAAAAAAAGAAAAGGGGGATGAGAGTGAAAATATTAATAGTAGAAGACAATAGAAGTCTTTTAGAGAGTATTAGTAATGAAATGAGTAAACATTTTGAAATAGAAAGTTGTGAGGACGGAGACAATGCTTTATATTTAATAAATCAAAATATATACGATTTATTAATACTGGACTGGATGCTACCTAATATTTCAGGAATTGAAATATTAAAACATATAAGGGAAAATGATATAAATACACCAGTGTTAATATTAACAGCTAAAGAAAGTTTAGATGATAAAGTAAGTGCTTTTGAAATAGGTGCAAATGATTACTTAACAAAGCCTTTTTATATGGAAGAATTAATTGCAAGAAGTTATGCAATACTTAGAACAAACGGAAAAATAAAAAGTAAAAATGGAATTATATTTAAGGACTTATATATAGATACAAACAAAAAAGCTGCATTTATTAATAATGAAGAAATATCTCTTCAAAATAAACAATTTAATTTATTAGAATACTTTTTAATAAATAAAGGGTGTATTTTACTTAAAGAACAAATATATGATAGAATTTGGGGAATTGACTCGGATGCAACTATAGAAATTGTTGAAGTTTATGTAAGTAATTTAAGGAAAAAATTAAGTAAATATGGGTATGATAAGTATATAAAAACAAAACGTAGAGTAGGGTATATTTTTGATGATAAATAAAAATGTGTTTAGTAAAACCAAGTCTAGTTTAATTAAAATAAACATAGCTGTAGTTATAAGCTTTTTTGTTATATTTTCCATATTTATATATTCGTATTTTAAGGGTCTTACATATAATAGTGTTGACAAAAATTTAAAAGATGAGTTAGAAAATATTACTGTACAATTAACGAGCAGTGCAATGTTTTCTCCTATAGTTTTAAATGACCCAAGTAACATGGTATATGTTTATGAAGGTGACCAAGTAAAGTATTATACTAGAAATGGATATTTTGAAGACATGTTACCAAAGGTTAGAGAAAATAAAAAAAATAGTTTTTTTACATATACTGAAAATGGATACACCTTCAGGGAGTTAAGTTTAGAAATAGGTAAATATAAAATACAAATAATAAGAAATATAGATGCACAAATAAATTCATTTAAGCAATTAATATATGTCTTTGTTATTGGTATAATAATGGCAATTATTATAACTTATTTTGTTGCACTTTATTTAACTAAAAAAGCACTAATACCTATAGAGAATTCATGGAATAATCAAGCTAAATTTGTACAGGATGCATCTCATGAGCTTAGAACTCCTATAGCAATAGTTTCATCTAAATTAGAAAGTATGCTAAGAAGTCCAAATAGCACAATAAGCGATGAAGTTGAATTGATTGCTGATGCTATGAAAGAAACTAGAAGAATAAAAAAGATGATAAATGATTTATTATGCCTTACTAAAGAAGATTCAATAGCAACTTTAAATAAAGAGGAAGTAAATATTGAACAATTAATAAAAGAAATAAGTGATGATTATTTAGATATAGCTGAAATACAAAGTAAGGAATTTTCTATAAATTTAAATGTAGAGAATAAAATAGTTATTACAGATAAAAATAAACTAAGGCAATTAATTTTAATATTTATAGATAATGCATTTAAATACACTAATAAAAATGATAGTATAGTTATAAATTTGATGGAAGAAGGAAGTGATATTGTAATAAGTATTGAAGATAGTGGTATAGGAATCAAATGTAATGAAATACCTCATATATTTGATAGATTTTTTAGAAGCGAAAGTGTTAGAAATAAAGATATTGATGGTTCTGGCATTGGATTGTCTATTGCAAAGATGCTATCTACAAGTTTGGGAATAGATATTAATGTGAAATCAAAGATAAATGAGTTTACGAAATTTAATTTAACAATTCGTAACAAATAATGTTTAGATTTACTGGCTAGGGGTATACATATAAACAGATATTAATAAATAAAGTATTATAATATAATAAAAGAAGTAATAACTATATTATATCATAATACATAGTATAGATTATAGAATATTTAGGAGGGCAAAATATATGGCTAAAGTTATAAATACTTCACAATTCAGAGGGGACGTAGAAAATGGAGAAGGATTAGTTGTTGTTGATTTCTATGCAACATGGTGTGGTCCTTGTAAAATGTTGGCGCCAGTGTTTGAATCATTAGGAGAAGAAATGAAAAATGAAGCAAGGTTTGTAAAGATTGATATAGACCAAAGTTTAGAAATAGCTCAACAATTCAATATATCAACAGTACCAACAATGATGATATTTAAAGATGGAAAACCAGTTGAATCATTAGTAGGATTTATGCCAAAAGAAAAAATAAAGGATAAGGTTAAAGCATATTTATAAAAATAGGTGATTAAAATGAGATATGATATAGCAATAGTTGGTAGTGGACCAGCAGGACTATCAGCTGCAATAAATGGAAAAATAAGAAATAAAAATGTTATAGTGTTTGGAAATGAAAATTTAAGCAATAAACTAATAAAAGCACCATCAATTGATAACTATTTAGGTTTCTTCGAGATTAGTGGAGATGAATTAAAAAATAAATTTAAAGAGCATATAGACAGTATGGGTATAGATATAAGTCAAAAAAAAATAAATAATGTCTATGCAATGGGTGATTATTTTGCACTAATGTCAGGAGATGAAATGTATGAAGCAACAACAGTCATACTAGCAACGGGAGTAGAATATGGAAAGCCTATAAAAGGAGAAGAAGAATTCTTAGGAAGAGGCGTAGGATATTGTGCAACTTGTGATGCTCCTTTATATAGAGACAAAAAAGTCGCTATAATAGGATATAACAAAGAATCAGAGGAAGAAGCAAATTTCTTAAATGAAATAGCATCAAAAACATACTTTATTCCTATGTATAAAAATGAAGGATTAATGCGATCTTCAAATGATTTAGATAGCTCAATTGAAGTTATAAATGATAGGCCAGTTCAAATACACGGAGATAATCTTGTAAATAAGGTTGCATTTAAAGAAAAAGAAATAGATGTAGATGGTGTATTTGTAATAAAAGATAGTGCATCCCCAAAATCATTAGTACCAGGTATAGAAACTGATGGTCCTCACATTAAAGTAGATATTAATATGAAGACTAGTATTGAAGGCTGTTTCGCCGCAGGTGATTGTGTAGGTAAGCCTTACTCTTATATAAAATCAGCTGGTCAAGGGCAAATAGCGGCGTTAAATGCTGTAGCATATTTAGATAAATTAAGAATAGAACAAAAAAAACAACAGCAACAATAAAAACAAAAAGACTCTAGGGTATTCCTAGAGTCTTTTTGTTTTATCTTTAGAAAATTTAATTTCATTTACTATATCATCAAGCTCTTTATTAAGTCTTAAAAACTCATTTTTATCTACATTATAATTTAAAAATAAATCTTCCATTTTAGATGTTATAGAATTTACTTTTTTAGTAACATCTAAAAATAAATTGAAATTACTGCTGTTCATAGCATTATTAAATTTTTTTAAATCTTTAGTTATAAATGACACTACTTCGTATTCATCTGAGAACACACCTTGAGGAATTGGATAAGGTTTAATGCGCTGCAAAAAGTATTGTTTTTTAGCATTTATATTATAAGAATAAGAAATTTCAAATTTATCATTTAATTTGAATTTCATGAAATATAGCAAACCTCTAACTTTAACTATGTCATAAGCTCCCATTTGGCGTAATAAAGTTTCTATAGCATCACCTTGAGCACTATTTACATTCATAAAGCATCACCTTTCTAAAATATTAAAATTTTATAAGTAAATATAATGTAGATACCATTATTGTTAAAATCATAATAGGAAATCCAATTTTAAAATAATCTTTAAATGTAATTGGATAGCCATGCTTTTGTCCTACATTAGCCAAAACTATATTAGCGGAAGCTCCTATTAAAGTACCATTACCTCCTAAACATGCTCCTAGAGATGTTGCCCACCAGAGAGGCATAACATTAATTCCTTGAGTCTCCATTGTTAAAATAAGTGGTATTAATGTTGCTACAAAAGGAATGTTATCCAAGAATGAAGAAACTATAGCTGATAACCAAAGTATTATAAGCATTGTAAATACTGGATGACCAGATGTTGCAGATATTATAAATGTAGCCAGTTGATTTATAATACCGACTTCTTGAAGCCCACCTACAATTACAAATAATCCTGTAAAAAATACTATTGTAGACCATTCAATACTTGCTAAGATGTCATCGATATCTTGTTTACCAATTAAAAGCATTACAGTTGCACCTGTAAGAGCTACGATACTAGATTCTATATGAATTACATTGTGTAAACTAAATCCTAGTAAAATAAAAAACATTACAAATAAGCTTTTTATCAGAAGTGGCCTATCTTTTATAGCTTTATGCTCATCAAGTTTTAATATAGCACCTTTATTTTCATTATCGACTATAAGACTATTTTTATATATATATTTAAAACATATTATTAAAATTACTAATAATGCAACAACTATCGGTCCTAAGTTAATAACAAAATCCATGAAACTAAGGTTTGCAGCACTACCAATCATAATATTAGGAGGATCTCCTATTAAAGTAGATGTTCCTCCAATGTTAGATGCTAAAATCTGAGTTATCAAAAATGGAATAGGATTGATATCTAAAATTTGAGTTATAACTATAGTCATAGGTCCTATTAATAGCACTGTAGTAACGTTATCTAAGACTGCAGATAAAATTGCAGTTATAACTACAAAGCTAATCATTATTTTCCAAGGATCGCCTTTAGCTTTTTTAGCAGTATATATAGCTATATACTCAAACAATCCTGAATTTTTTACCACCGAAACAAAAATCATCATACCTATTAATACACCTATTGTATTAAAATCAACATGATGTAAGCTTACTTCTAAAGGAAGTATATTAAATAATATCATAAGAAGTGCACCGCCTAAAGCTGCAACACAGCGGTTAATTTTTTCTGAAATAATAGCTATCATAACTAGTAAAAATATTAAAATAGCTAATATTTGCTTAGTCCCCATTAAAATCTCCCCCCCTATTTAATTTGTTCAATAAATAAATAATAGTACTTTTTCGTATTATTTGCAATTAAAGTAAAGTAAAAAGTTAGAAAAATTACTAATTAAAATTTAAATAATTGAAATAAAGTATGATTAAAAAATAAACTTATTATGCAAAATTTCAAAAAAAAATATAGTGAAAATAAAAAAATAACATTGATAGATAACGATTTTAAATATGTCTAAATAGAATGGAAAAATAAAAAAATGAAATATTGAAAAAAAATTATTCATTTTTACTATTGAAAAAGATTTAAATAAGCTTTATAATGAAAAATAAGTTAATATAATTTTCAATATACTAATTAATCAATTATTTGAAAAAATAAATAAAAATTTTTCGTTAGAATTTTAATTAAAAATGGAGGAGGAATTAAACATGGAAATATTATTAAAAATGATAGACAGTATAAATACTTTTTTATGGTCGTATATATTAATAGCGATGTTAATAACATTAGGATTGTATTTTACATTTAAAACAAAATTTGTACAATTTAGATATTTTAAAGAGATGTTTAGACTTTTAGGAGATGGAGCATCAAAGGATAATAAAACAGAAGGAAAAGTTTCCTCATTCCAAGCGTTCTGTATAAGTACAGCATCAAGAGTTGGAACTGGGAATATAGCTGGAATAGCCATAGCTATAGTAAGCGGAGGGCCAGGTGCAATTTTTTGGATGTGGTTAATAGCGATTATAGGGTCGGCATCAAGTTTTGTGGAAAGTACTTTAGCACAAATATTTAAAGTAAAAGATACAGATGGGTATAGAGGTGGACCTGCATACTATATGGAGCAAGGTTTAAATAAAAGATGGATGGGGATTACTTTTGCAGTTTTAATAACAATATGTTTTGGATTTGTATTTAATGCAGTGCAAGCAAATACAGTAGCAGCAGCATTTAATAGTGCATTTGGGATAGATAAACTAACTATAGGGTTAATAGTATCAATTTTAACAGCTTTTGTCATATTTGGTGGTGTTCATAGAATAGCAAAGGTTTCTGAGGTAATAGTTCCAATTCTTGCAGGATTATATATATTAGTTGCAATATTTATAATGATATCTAACATAACTCAATTACCAGGAGTATTTAAGTTAATATTCGAAAGTGCATTTGGAGTTAGAGAAGTTACAATGGGTACTATGGGAGGAATGATGTTAACTGGTATTAAAAGAGGTTTATTCTCGAATGAAGCTGGTATGGGTTCAGCTCCTAATGCAGCTGCAACAGCAGATACATCTCATCCTGTAAAACAAGGTCTAATTCAGTCATTAGGTGTATTTACAGATACTATAGTTATATGTAGTTGTACTGCGTTTATAGTTCTTTTATACCCTACGTATATGGAAACTGGGTTAACAGGAATAGAACTAACTCAAGCGGCTTTAACAGCTCATATAGGTCCTGTAGGAAATATATTTATAGCAGTTTGTATATTCTTATTTGCATTTAGTTCTATAGTAGGTAACTATTATTATGGTCAATCAAATATGGAGTTTATAAAATTAAATAAAATAATATTAAATATATTTAGAGTATTAGTGGTATGCATGGTATTATTTGGGTCGTTAACTAAAGTTCAAATTGTTTGGGATTTAGCAGATGTATTTATGGGGCTTATGGCTATAATAAACTTAATAGCAATATCATTATTAGGTAAATATGCATTTATAGCACTGGAAGACTATACATTACAAAAGAAAAATGGTATAAAAGACCCAGTATTTGATGCAAGTAAAATACCTGGTCTAGAAAATGTTGAATGTTGGAATGGAAAAGAAGATAATACAAAAATAGGATAGAATAATTATGTTTGAAGGCTCTCATTTAATGGGAGTCTTCAAATGTTTCTAGGTAGTTACAGAACTTCTTGAACTCATTAATATCTTTTATAGATTGAAGATTTCTTAAGTCAATAATTATATTGCTCGGTATATGTAAGATAAATTCCATGTCAAATAGCTCGCACTCATGAAATCCAATTTTATAGTCATATTTGTAAGGTTTAAATTTATTAAAATTTTTTTCAAAATATTTTATTTTTGCATAGCATAATCTATGAATATTAAATAAAAGAGCCAAGGTAGAATGTTTTATAGCAAATTTATTAGTGAAATATTTTATTGTATGGTATTTATCATGGTGAAATTCCCAAATTAAATCATCATTTAGAGTAAGTGAATATTTTTTTATTAAATTGTATTTTTCTTGAGTTAAACCATATATATTTTTAGAATTCATAAAAGCCTCCTATATGTACAATAGTTCATAGATGTTATTATATATTTGAATATATAATATAAAATGTATAAAATTTAAAATTGTTATAACTACTTGTTTATATATAAATAAAAACAATGTATTTTATTTAAGACATATCAGAGATAAAAATTATTAGCAAGTAAAATTTATGAAAATTTGAAGATTGGTAAGTAGAAGCATTAAAGTGAATTATGATAATATAGATAAATAATGAATTATAAAATATAAACATGATTATAATTACATAGAATAATGATTTTTAAGGAGAGTATAGATGAATGTAAAACCTTTAGAGATACTATATAAGTACTATGGATACACAAGTTTTAGAAATGGACAAGAACAAATTATAAATTCGATAGTTAGTAAAAATGATGTATTAGCAATAATGCCAACAGGTGGAGGAAAATCTATTTGTTATCAAATTCCAGCACTTTGCTTGGATGGAATAACCATAGTCATTTCTCCATTAATATCGTTAATGAAAGACCAAGTTGATACATTAAAAACTATGGGAATAGAAGCAGAACTTATAAACAGTTCGCTTTCAAATAACGAGTATAGTCAAATATTAGATAATATAGATAATGATAAATACAAACTACTATATGTAGCACCTGAAAGACTTGATAATTTAGAGTTTATAAATTTAATAAAAAATAAAAATATAGCTCAGGTAGCAATAGATGAAGCCCACTGTATATCAAGTTGGGGGCATGATTTTAGAAAAAGTTATAAAAGAATACCAAGTTTTATAAAAAGCTTGGATAAAAGGCCTATAGTAACTGCATTTACAGCAACTGCAAGTGATGAAGTCAGATATGATATTATAAATATATTAAGTTTAGAAGATCCTGCAATTTATATAACAGGATTTGATAGAGAAAATTTATCTATTAATATAGTTAAATCATCATCTAAAAATAGATATTTATTGGATTATGTAGAAAATCATAAGGGTGAAAGTGGAATTATATATGCAGCGACTAGAAAAGAAGTTGATAGTATATATGAGGGTTTACTAAAAAGAAATTACTCTATATCTAAGTATCATGCAGGATTAAATGATGAGACTAGAAAAGAAAATCAAGAAAAGTTTATAAATGATGATATAAAAATAATTGTTGCGACAAATGCTTTTGGTATGGGGATAGATAAACCAAATATAAGGTGGGTAATACACTACAATATGCCTCAAAGTGTGGAAAATTACTATCAAGAAATAGGAAGAGCTGGTAGAGATGGTGATCCTAGTGAATGTGTATTATTATTTACTCCGGGTGATATACATACACAAAAGTATTTAGTTGAAGTAGGAATAGAAAATCCTGAAAGGAAAAAAATTCAATACAAAAAACTTCAACAAATGGTAGATTTAGTTTATAGCAATGGATGCTACAGAAAAAGTATATTAAATTATTTTGGAGAAGATAAAAAAGAAGATTGTAATAACTGTAGTAATTGTTTAAATGAAGGTGAAATAGTAGATAAAACATTAGATGCTCAAAAAGTAATATCTTGTATAGCAAGAATGAAAAGAGGATTTGGTGCAACTATGATTATAGATGTACTTAGGGGCTCTAAAAATAAAAAAGTAATAGAACAAGGATTTAATACTCTTACTACATACGGAATTATGAAAGAATATTCAACTGAGGATTTAAAAACATTTATAAATACATTAGTAGCTCATGGATTCTTAGAAGTTGTAGAAAATTTAGGTGCAAGAGGAAGCTATCCCACTATAAGATTAAATGAACAGTCTATGAAGGTAATAAAGAAAAAAATTAAAGTTGAATTTAAAGAATCTAAAGTTACAAAATCTAGATATGTTGAAAATGAATTGTATGAAAGATTAGTAGAACTTAGAAGTGAGATAGCAAGACAAAGTAATATAGCTCCATATATGGTATTTGGAGATGCGACACTTAAAAATATGGCTAGCACATATTCAACTAGTAAGGATGAAATGCTTAGCATATCTGGTGTTGGAGAAATTAAATATGATAGATATGGTCATCAATTTGAAAAAGTTATACAATTTTATATAGAAGAAAAAAATATAAATAAGAAGGAGTTATTAAAACAAAAGGCAAGCAGTGATGTTGATACTAAAATTAAAAATGATGAGTTTTTTGAAGTTAATACAGATTTAAAGTTATATGAAAAGTTAAAAAACTTGAGGGCAAGTATATCTAAACTTGAAGGCGTATTACCATACATGATATTGAGTGCAAATACTCTTAAAGAAATAAGTGGTAGGTATCCATTAGATGAAGAACAATTAAAGGATATTGGTGGAATTGGTACAGTTAAAATAGATAAGTATGGAGATGATATTATAAATATAGTAAGAGAATATATCGAAGAAAATAATATAGTATCAAAATGGGAGTATAAAAAAAGACTTAAATTAATACTTGATGGAGATAATAGAAAAAATGATGAAATTGTACTTGATTTATTAAATCAAGGCATGCAAATCAAGAATGTATGTGAAGAAATTGAAATATCAACATCAACTGCACTAGGATATGTTTGTGATTATTTAAAGCAAAGCAATATAATTAAATTTAATATAGATACTAAAAAATTCTATACTAAAGATGAAAAAGAAATGATATTAGATGCAATTGATAAATTTGGAGATGATAAAATAAGTGCAATAAAAAAAGTATTACCTGATTATATAAAATACGAAAGTATAAGAGCTATAATTTTAGAACGATATTTATAATATATATATATTTTAAGTATATAAATAAAGGTAATAAAATATAAATGTAGAAATTAAATAAAAACATTTATATGGGGGGGTTAGTTGGAGAGATGGTATAAAATTAATGTATGGCTAAGTGTTTTAGGAATACTAATTTTTGTATCTAGTTTAATATTTTTGAAACAAATGCCATTATTTTTATTACCAGCAATGTTTGGACTAGGAATGGCATTTAAGGGTGGTAAAAATATTTATAAAAATGAAGGGCCTCCTAAGACACAAAAATCAAAAAAAACTGATTATAATAAAAAGAAAAAGAAGAAGTGAGAAAAAATGCTAAAAAGTCATATGATTTTTTAGCATTTTTGCGCAACAGACGAAGTCGTTGGCGACATGAACGAAGCTGATTTTTTATTTATAGTACAATCATTGAAAAATTAATGATTAAATTTTATATGATAAAAGGTAATTTATTTTTATCATAAATATTTAAAGTTTTAACTCTATAAATTGTTTAAAATGTTTGATTTTTTACCATAAATATAATATATATTGAAAATATTAAAGAAATATGATAAAGTTTTAGTACCAGGTAATAAAATCAGGAAATGAAAATTACCATATACGGAGGAAAATATAATGAGCAATATAAAAATAGTGTGTGATAGTTTATCTGATATACCATCAGAATATATAGAAAAATACAATATATCAATAGTTCCATTAAGTGTAATATTTGATGGAAAAGAATATATCGATGGAGTAGATATAAATAAAGATGAATTTTATAAAATGCTTAGAGATAATACTAAGCTTCCTAAGACGTCACAGGTAACATATATAAAGTTTAAAGAAGAATTTGAAAGGCATATAGAACAAGGCTATGAAGTTTTATATATAGGAGGATCATCTAATGCTTCAGGAACATATCAAAGTGCAGTAATGGCCCAAAATGATATTGAAGGCGGTGTAGTAACATTTGATACATTATCTTTATCATTAGGATGTGGGTGTATGGTAGTATCAGCAGCAAAATTAGCACAAGAAGGAAAGTCCATAGACGAAATAGTAAAGCATTTAGAAGATATCAAAAAAAAATCATCTGTTTTATTTACAGTTGAAACGCTAGAATATCTTCAAAAAGGCGGCAGAATATCTCTAGCAAAAGCTACTATAGGAAATATGTTAAATATAAAGCCTATATTATGTATAGATGGCGGTTTAGTAAAACCTATATCTCAAGTTAGAGGAAAAAAACAAGTAATAGGTAAAATAATAGAAATCTTAAAAGAACAGCACGGTGAGGATTTTAGCAATAAGTGCGTCATAATTGGATGTGGAGATAACAAATTAGATTTAGACGTATTTAAGAAACGATTAATTGAAGAATTTGAGAATATAGATTGCTTAGAAGTAAATATGGGAAGTTGTATTTGTGCTCATTCAGGTCCAGGAGTATTAGGTATTGGATGCGTAGATAAGTAAATAAAAACTGCTTTATATGAGTTTCATATAAAGCAGTTTTTATTTTTATTTATTTATAAAATTAAACTTAATTTTAGAATTTAAAGTTAAATGTTTTTCATAAATAAATAAAAATTGTCCGTGTTATTAGAAAATTATAAATATTAGAACTTTGTATAAAAAAGTTAAAAAAATAAGTTGAGAAACATAAAATAAATATATACACAATATATAATAAAACATAAATAGGAAAAGGCTTTTTAAAAGAAGGTTGTAGTTTTATACATAAATATTTGGTGAAAAAATGTATAAAATATGTAAATTTCATATGTTATAATGAGTTTATCGTTAGGTGATAGGGGGGAGATTTTATGGATATTAATAGAGTTCTCAATTTTTCCTCTAATGCAGGAAGAGCAATGCTACAAAGCGGTGGAGAAACGTATAGAGTTGAAGAAACTATATCAAGCATATGTCAAGCATTTAATGTTGATGATGTAGATGTTTTTGCAACACCGACAGCAGTAATGGTTTCTGTATCTATTGAAGGGAAAATTCACTCTATAGTGAAAAGAATAAAATCAAGAGGGATAAATTTAAATAGGGTCCACAATATAAATTCTTTATCTAGAAAGATTAGTGTGGAAAAATTATCCATTGAGGAATGTGAGAGAGAATTAGAAATAATATGTATTGATGATAGCTACGATACAGAAAAAATATTAGTCGCATCAGGAATTGCTTCATCAGCTTTTACAATGTTATTTGGTGGAGAAATCAATTCTATTATAGTTTCTTTTTTAGTGGGAATCATAACCAAATTAATTTTTATGAGTTTAAGCAAGTCATCACTAAATGAATTTTTTATAAATAGCATATGTGGTGCAATTATAGCTATTTTTTCTATAATACTTTTAAAGATAGGGATAATCAGAGAGATTGATAAATTAATAGCTGGATGTATAATGTTGTTGGTACCAGGACTTGCACTAACTAATTCTATAAGAGATATAATAGAAGGTCAACTAATATCCGGTCTTACTAAAGCTGCAGAGGCATTTTTAGTGGCAGTATCTATTGCTGTTGGTACAGGAGCAGTAATACATTTATATTTAACAATGGGGGGGATTTAATATGATACTAGAAGCAATAGCATCAGCACTATCTGCAATAAGCTTTGGTATTATTTTTAATATAAAAGGAAGACGACTTTTAGCAGCTGGATTTGGAGGAGGATTAAGTTGGTTTGCTTATAAACTTTGTTTAGCCAATGAAGTTTCTCAGGTATCTTCATTTTTTATAGCTGCAATATGTTTTAGTATATATTGTGAAATTTGTGCTAGAGTGTATAAAACTCCAGCAACAACATTATCTGTATGCTGTTTAATACCTTTAGTTCCAGGTTATGGTGTATATAATACAATGTATGAATTTATAAAAGGAGATTATATAAAAGCTATAGATTATGGTATAAATACATTATCCTTAGCGGGTGCTTTAGCACTAGGCGTTATTTTTGTATCTACTTTATTTAGAAATTTTAATTTGCACAAGACACTAGATAATTTGTTAAAGTCTCCAAAAAGGATAAAAAACACAAAACAAACGTTAGAAGAAAGTTTTGAGTAAATTTAAAATCCCCATTATTAAAAATAATGGGGATTTGCTTAATTTTTAAATTAAGCTCTTAATATATATTTCAAACTTAAACTGTGTAGTAATTTTGCAGTGGTTTTATACAAAATCTTTTTAATTATATAATTTAAGTGATATAAAGTCAACTCAAATTGTATAATTAAAAATTTAACGATAAAAAAGATAAAATATTATATTACATTGTTGAGATGGTAAAAACACTATGCTATACTCAAAGTGTAAAAGTTAATAGAATATAAGCTAGGGGAGCTAGAATTGGCTAGCTGAGAGAAAAGCCTCAACTTAATACCCTACTAAACCTGATCAAGGTAATGCTTGCGAAGGGAAGCTTTTAAGTATACTAAAATTTTTGAGTATACATTTTTTATATTATGTAAATTAAGTGCTTTCCTAGAAATAGGATAAGCACTTTTTTATTGAAACAATAATACAATTTTTATTTAGAAGGGGGTAATATGAAAGTAAATGGGAAAAATCTATCACTTGGAGATAATAAAAATATTTTAAGTCTTTTAGAGTATTTCAATTTAAATGAAGAACAAGTGGTAGTTGAGGTGAATTTTGAAATAATAGAGTCTGAGAAATATAAAAATTATATTTTAACAGAGGAAGATATTATAGAAGTAATAAGCTTTGTAGGGGGGGGTTAAAATTAAAATTTTTTTAAATGAAATTCATACAGAAATAGATGAGAAATTAACTTTATATGAAGTTAGGGATAAGTACAAAAAAGAAAGCGACATTGTAATATTAAATGGCTACCCTGTTGAAAAAAATTATAAGTTACAAGAAAGTGATAAAGTTAGTTTAATTAAAAGGGGTGAAAATTTAAATTTAGATAAAATAGAAAAACTTTTAGCTGCAAGGCATACTCCCAATATACATGAGAAGCTAAAAAAAGGAAGTGTTGCTATATTAGGATTAGGCGGATTAGGATCAAACATAGCAATTTCTTTAGCGAGGATTGGAGTAGGGGAGCTAATTATAGCCGATTATGATATTGTTGAGCCATCTAATTTAAATAGGCAACAGTATTTTATAGATGATATAGGCAGTTATAAAACAAGTGCCATTAAAAATAATTTAAATAATATAAATCCTTTTATAAATATAAAAAAAATTAATGAAAAAATTACTAAAGAAAATATGAATTTATTTAAAGATGCAGACATTATTGTAGAAGCTTTTGATAATCCAAAATCAAAAGCTGAAATAAGTAATTATATATTAACAAATATGAAAGAAAAATTTTTAATTGCATCATCTGGAATGGCAGGATATTATGATTCAAATATGATACAAACAAAAAAACTTAGAGAAAATTTTTACATATGTGGAGACTTAGTAAGTGAAGCAAAAATTGGAGATGGTCTAATGGCACCTAGAGTCGCTATATGTGCAAATCATATGGCAAACTTAGTGATTAAAATATTAGTTGATAAATATTAATTATAGCAAATTTAGGGGGATAATATGGATAGATTAGTTTTAGGAGATCATAAATTTAATAGTAGACTTCTTATAGGAACAGGAAAATATGGATCAAATGAAATATTACCTAAGGTAATAAATGAGAGTAATAGTGAAATAATAACAATGGCTCTTAGAAGAGTTGATCTAGATAATAAAGAAGAAAATATATTAACACATATACCAAAAGAGATGACAATACTACCGAATACATCAGGAGCAACAAATCATCAAGAAGCTGTTAGGATTGCAAGAATTGCACGTAAAATGGGATGTGGAAATTTTGTAAAGATAGAAATTATTTCAGATACAAAATATTTATTACCAGATAATGATGAGACAATCAAAGCAACTGAAATTCTGGCTAAAGAAGGTTTTGTAGTCCTTCCGTATATGAGCCCAGATCTTTATGCTGGAAAAAGGCTTATAGATGCTGGAGCAGCAGCTGTAATGCCTTTAGGATCTCCTATAGGATCAAATAGAGGGATTAGGATGAAAGAAATGATAAAGATTATGATTGAAGAATTAGATATACCTATAATTGTAGATGCAGGTATTGGAAAGCCATCTCAAGCAATGGAAGCAATGGAGCTGGGAGCTGCAGCAGTATTAGTAAATACCGCAATTGCATCAAGCAATGATCCAGTAAAAATGGCAAAAGCATTTAGATTAGCAGTAGAAGGTGGAAGAGAAGCATATCTTGCTAAGTGTGGAATAGTATCTGATTATGCAAATGCATCATCACCTCTAACTGGTTTTTTATCACAGTTAAGCACAGTAAAGTAAATATAAACTTTTAGGGGAGTGGGGATCATGAGTTTTTATGATGTTTTAAATTCGTATAAAGATTTTGATATATATGGATATATGGATAATGTAACCGATGAAAATATATTGAATTCGTTGCAAAAAGATTATTTAGATGAATATGATTTGCTTAATTTACTTTCGAAAAAGGCAGTAAAGTATTTAGAATTAATGGCACAAAAATCTAATAAAATAACTAATCAATATTTTGGAAAAACAATATGTTTATACACGCCGATGTATATAGCAAATTATTGTATTAATAAATGTGTATATTGCGGATACAACTTAGACAGTGGTATAAAAAGAAAGAAATTAACAATAGAAGAAATAAAAAATGAGGGTGCGTTTATATCAAAGGAAGGTTTTAAACATCTATTAATACTTACAGGAGAAAGCAATATACATTCAGACGTAAAATATATAGGAGAAGCAGTGGAAACACTAAAATCTAAATTTTCATCTATAGGTATAGAAGTGTATCCTATGGATGAAAAAGAATATGAATATCTTGTATATAAAGGTGTTGATTCTCTAACTGTATATCAAGAAGTTTATGATGAAGATATATACAAAGAAGTACATATAAAAGGTCCAAAATCAAATTATAAATATAGATTAGATGCTCCTGAGAGAGGTGCAAAGGCAGGTATGAGAAGTTTATCTATTGGAGCGCTATTAGGTCTTAATGATTTTAGAAAAGAAACATTTTTTACTTTATTGCATGGGAAATACTTAAGAAATAAATATCCGCATATAGAAATATCATATTCAGTACCAAGAATTAGACCATTTAAAGGATGTTATGATGGTATAAAAGATGTAAATGATGTAGAATTAGTACAAGCTATTTTATGTATGAGACTATTTGATAATCATGGGGGGATAAATTTATCAACAAGAGAATCCTTAGATCTTAGAAAAAACTTAATTCCTTTAGGAATAACTAAGCTAAGTGCTGGAGTATCAACGGATGTAGGTGGTCATTCTCAAGGCAGTAAAGATACATCACAGTTTAAAATAAGCGATGAAAGTAATGTAGGACAAGTTAAAGATATGTTACATTCTATAGGTTATCAGCATATATTTAAAGATTGGGAGCGATTTTAGTGTACCTTATAACTAATAGAAGCTTATGTGATGAAGATAAGTACTTTGAATCAATAAAAAATTCAGTTTATAATGGAATTGAAAATATAATAATAAGAGAAAAAGATTTAAATAATGAACAGCTTAAAAATATATATTATAAAATAAAATATAGTCTTAAAAATATAAATAAAAAATATAATTTGATTATAAATTCAAATGTTGATGTATTTGAAGAAGTAGATGCAGATGGTATTCATTTACCATTTATTCTATTTAAAAAAAATCTGCAAAATAACTATGTATTTAAAGATAATAAAATATTGGGAATATCAACTCATAGTATAGAAGAAATAGAGTATTTAGAAGAGTTAAAAAAAGTAAATAATTTAAAAATTGATTATATAACTATATCTCATATATATGAAACTGATTGTAAAAAAGGTATGAATCCTAAGGGAATAGATATATTAATAAGTGCTAAAAAAATAAGCAGTTCAAATATTGTAGCATTAGGAGGGATAACACCTAAAAATTCATTGAATACATTGAAATATTGTGATGATATAGCTATAATGTCACAGATTATGAAGTCTGATAATGTAGTAGAAACTATAAAAGAATATTTTAAATTTCAAGAAAAAGACGTTTTATAAACGTCTTTTATTTTTTTAGCTTAATAAAATTATGATACTTTAGAACCTGTGGATAATTACTGTAAATAAGTAATGTCAGATATTGTAGCTAGCGTAAAAATCCATTTTTGAGCAACGGAATAAGTCGATGGCGACATGAGCGAAGAGAATTTTTTATAAATATTGAATGTGTACTAGTAGGATTAATGTTATCTAGAAAGTAAGTCGTGAATTTAAAATTTAGAAACTATATTGGTTAGTTGCCTTTTACTTAGGGAATAAATATAGTATATGTTTTTAAAATAGGAGTTGATAAAATGAAAAAGCTTGCAACTTTTGCTGGTGGATGTTTTTGGTGTATGGTAAAACCATTTAATGAATATGAAGGTGTGGAAAAAGTTGTATCTGGATATACAGGAGGTCATACTAAAAATCCCACATATGAACAAGTTTGTTCAGGAAATACAGGTCACATAGAAGCAATTCAGATTGTTTATGATGAGACTATAATTGGATATGATGAACTTTTAGATATATTTTGGAATCAGATTGATCCAACAGATATAAAGGGTCAGTTTAATGATAGAGGAGAAAGATATAAAACAGTAATATTTTATCATGATGAGATACAACGAAAAATGGCAGAAAAATCAAAAGAAGATTTAGAAAAAAGTGAAATTTATACAGATCCAATTGTAACCATGATTATTGAAGCACAACAGTTCTACGAAGCTGAAGAATACCATCAAAATTATTACAAAAAAAATAGGGCAAGCTATGAGGCATACTATAAAGGTAGTGGAAGATTTGATTTTGTAAAAAAGAATTGGGCTAAAAAGAATTTAACTGACTTACAATATCAAGTAACTCAAAATAATATGACCGAGAGACCTTTTGAAAATGAATACTATGATAATTTTAAAGAAGGAATATATGTAGATGTTGTAAGCGGAGAAGTGTTATTTTCATCTAAGGATAAGTTTGATTCAGGATGTGGATGGCCTAGTTTTTCAAAAGCTATTAATAATGAATGTGTAGTTGGAAGATATGACTATTCTAATGGAATGAAAAGGGTAGAGGTTAGAAGCCAAGAAGGAGATAGTCATTTAGGTCATGTCTTTGATGATGGCCCTAAAAAATTAGGTGGTATTAGATTTTGTATAAACTCATCTGCGCTAAATTTTATACCTAGAGAAAAAATGAAAGAGCTTGGCTATGGCCAATATATATACTTATTTGAATAAGAAATTTTTATAAGCTATATTTTATTGAATATGAAATGTATATGAAGTATTTTTGAAGTATATTTACTTAATGTATAATACAGTGATAAACTAAGTAATAAATAAAAATACAGGAGAAATAAAATGAGTTTAAAAGAATTTGAGTTTATAGACGAATCTATAGATATGTTACAGTCTATGGCTCCAACATTAGAATTAATATCAGATGAGCTTAGAAAAAATTTTGAATATATACTACAAGATAAAAATCAGGAATATATAAATATTTCTGCAAGAGTAAAATCAGAAACAAGTTTACAAGAAAAAATTATAAGAAATAGATATTTAAAAAAATATAATGAAGCAACTAATCTTATTCATAATTTATCTGATTTAATAGGTATAAGAATTGAGTGCAGATTTATAGAAGATGAAAATAAAATATATAGAGTCTTAAGACGATACTTTAATAAGACAGATGACAAAGTATATTATTATAATAAAAATAATAAAGATATAAAGCTTAAATTTAATGAAAAACAGCCTATGAAACAAAAAAATGGATTTGAAATTTATAGAATAGATGGATGCATTGAATATATGGATAAACAAATTAAGTTTGAGCTTCAGATAAAATCTCTAGTAAATATTTTTTGGAGTGAAATAGAACATAAAATTATTTATAAAAATAACACATATTTAATAGGGGATAGCTTTTTAAAAGATATGATGTCATCTATTAAGAATAACTTAACCATGATAGATAATCAGTTATTAAGTTTATATAAAAACTTCCAAACAGGAAAGACTAGCAATGAGGATGAAAGAACAAAAGCACTACAAAAGTTTTTAGCTAAAATAACTTATGATACTTTTTCAGCAAAAATGAAAGATAGTATAGGGTTTGTTGTTGACTTTAAAAAACCATGTGAAACTATAATTAGCTATTCATTTAATAAGAAACAAAAAAGCCAAGATGCATTTGGAGATCTTATGATAGAGGAATTAGGGAGATTAAATCATATTGCTAAAAAGGATATTGATTTTACAAAGCCAATAGTATTTGAAGAAGAAGTTATTTTTAAAGATGTATTTTGTAAGAGATTAGGTGAGTATATAGAGTCTAAGTTAAATGCAGAATTTGCATGGAATCTATTCTTTAGAATTCTATTTGAAATAGAACCTTACAATAATAAGCAAGACTTTGAAAATTTTGTCTTATTTATAAAGGATATAGTTTTATCTAAAGATAATAAATCAATAATAGTAAGCAAGTTTGGAACAAAATCTAAAACTATTGTACGAGATATATACGAGAGTATAGCAAATGGATTTACAAATGTAGATAGTGTAGAAATTTTATATGATTATAACTTAGAAAAAATAAATTCATTGACAACAGAATTTGTAACTTATATAAGCCAAGAAATAAATAATTATGAAGAATATTTAGAGAGTAAAGATGAGATAAAGATTGAATTTGAGAAAAAAGTTATTCAAATATTTGAATAAATAAACTTACTTAGCAAAAAAAATATAGTTAAATCATATTATATTAATGAAGTATTTATTTGGGGGTAAAGGGTATGCATTTTTTAAAGTATGATTCATGGGCGGTTGTTGCAAAAGATTATTCATCAGGTAGCAAATCGTATAAAATAATAGAACTTTTAAAAAATCATGAATGTAATGTTGTTGGAATTAACTATGAAAATAATATACAAACTAACGACATATTTATTTATGAAAGTTTAAAGGATGTTCCTCATAATATTGATGTAGTTATAATAGTGGATGAAACTATAGAAACATATGTTATATTAGAAGAAATGGAGCTTTTAGATATAAATAATATTTGGTTTGAAAAAGATAGTTATAATGATGCAATAATAAAAAAAGCAAAAAGTTTAAATATAAATGTAATATATGGAGTAAGTTTATGCAAGGAATTTAATATATATTAATCTTTGATTTAATTAATATATAATATGGTAAGTATAAAAATAATATATGTTATAATTTAGTTAAATAGTATTTAAGGAGGATAGAGATGTTAATATTAACAATAGATAATGTACCAGGGAAAAAAATCAATAAAGTTTTAGGTTTAGCAAAAGGTAGTACTATAAGAGCTAAACATATAGGCAAAGATATTGGGGCTGGATTTAAACAATTAGTTGGTGGAGAACTAACAGGATATGATGAAATGATGACAGAAGCTAGAAAAATAGCTATAAATAGAATGGTTGAAGATGCACAAAGTCAAGGTGCAAATGCAATAATAGGATTTAGGCTAACATCAGCTGCGGTTATGCAAGGTGCAGCGGAAATGCTTGCTTATGGGACTGCTGTAGTTGTAGAAGGTGATGAAAATTAGCGCAGGGTTAATTATAGCTATTATCTTAGGAGTATTAGTTCCAGGGTTATTAGCTTTAGGAAGTATAGTGCTTCTTGTAGTTAAAATAATTGAAAGAAAAAAAGAAAAGAAAAAAGAAGATTGGGATAAATATAAAAACTACTAATAAAAACAGTGTATCTAGAAAAAATACTAGATACACTGTTTTTTGATAATTACGAATTATTTTATATGAAAAAAAATAAATGTATCGTATAATACTAATATATATTGAAAAAAGTATTATAAAGTTTGGAGGTACTGATGGAAAATATAATAGTAGTAAGAGGAGCTGGTGACTTAGCTAGTGGTGTTATACACAAATTAAGCAATTGTGGATTTGATGTAGTAGCATTAGAAGTTGAAAAACCTTTAGCGATAAGAAGAAAAGTTTCATTTTGTGAAGCTATATATGAAAGTGAAGTTGAAATAGATAATGTTATTTGTAAGTTATGTGAAAATTTAGATGACATATATTCTGTGTTGAATGAAGATAAGGTAGCTTTAGTAGTGGATCCGAATGGAGATTATATAAAGCAAATAAAGCCCAAAGTAGTTATAGATGCAATACTAGCAAAAAAAAATCTAGGAACTAATAAAAATATGGCTCCTTTAACAATAGGACTAGGCCCAGGATTTTTTGCAGGGAAAGATGTGGATATAGTTATTGAAACAATTAGAGGACATAATTTAGGTAAAATAATAAAAGAAGGATATGCATTAAAAAATACAGGAACACCAGGTAATATAAATGGAATTGGAAAAGAGAGAGTAGGTTATTCAAGTGCGAGTGGAATAATTAATACCATAGCAGAAATTGGGGATAAGGTAGAAAAGGGTCAAATTCTTGCGCAAATAGTAGATGAAAATCAGAAAATCCATGAAGTAAAAGCTAGTATTTCGGGAGTATTAAGAGGAATTATAAGAAATAAGTCTAATATAGTAAGTAGGCTTAAAATTTTAGATATAGATCCAAGAATAGATGAAGTAAAAAATTGTTATACGATATCAGATAAGGCAAGATGTATAGCAGGTAGTGTATTAGAAACTGTAGTAAAGTATATAAACACAGGAAATATATAAAAAAGTAATTAATTTAAGTTGGAGGTTGCAGATGCACAGTGAAATATTAGATAAAATAAACAATGAAGTTAAAAATGGAAATAAAGTTGCTTTTGCAATGCTTACAGAGGTTAAAGGTTCAAGTCCTGGAAAAGCAGGAGCAACACTTGCATATTTTAAAGATGGAAGTATAATTGGAACTGTTGGTGGAGGAATATTAGAGTATGAGATCATAAATAAATGCAAAGAGTGTTTAGAAAATGAAAATGATAGTCTATTCAAACATTCATTAAATGAAAAGTCGGAAGATACACCTATGCAGTGTGGTGGTAGTGTTACTGGATATATAAAAGTATTTAAGCCTAAGCCTAAGTTGCTGATAGTTGGAGCTGGGCATGTTGGAATTAACTTATACAATGTATCAAGAACTTTGGATTTTTATACTATAATAGTTGATGATAGAGAAGAGTTTGCAAATGAAGAGAGATTTAAATTTGCAAATGAGATATATTCTGGAGATATAAAAAATATTTTAAGTAAGCTAAATATAGATAACAATACATATGTAATAATAGCAACTAGAGGATATGAGAAAGATTTAGAAGCTTTAAGAGAGATTATAAAAAATGATCCTCCATATATAGGTATGATTGGAAGCAATAAAAAATGGGAAAAAATAAAAGATGATTTAGCTAAAGAAAACATAAGTTCAGCTAAATTAAATAAAGTATACGCACCAGTAGGGCTTAATATATGTTCAAATGAAGTGAATGAGATAGCTTTTGGTATAATAGCAGAGCTATTATTAGTTAAAAATAATGGAGATTTATCTCATAGAAAAGACAAAAAATTAAAAAGATAGATGAAGTTAAAAAAGGAGATTGATTATGTTTACAGTTGCAATAATAACACTTAGCGATAAAGGATATGAAGGTCAAAGAGAAGACTTAACTGGTCCTAAAATAAAAGAATATATTGAAGGAACTAATAGATATAAGGTGGTAAGTTATAGATTATTAAAAGATGACAGTAAAATGTTGCAAGAAGAGCTTAGAAAAATCTGTGATAATGAAATAGCAGATTTAATATTAACTAATGGAGGAACAGGTTTTTCTAAAAGAGATATAACACCAGAAGCTACTAAATTAATTATAGAAAAAGAAATACCAGGAATTAGCGAATATATGAGAATGAAATCTAGTGAAATAACTAAAAAAGCTATTTTAAGTAGAGGGATTAGTGGAATTAGAAAAAATTCTTTAATAATAAATTTACCAGGGAGTCCTAAAGGGGCAATTGAAAACCTAAGCTTTGTAATAGATGCATTAGATCATGGAATAGAAATTTTAAAAGGACAAGCTACGGAATGTGCCACGAATAGTCAAAAATAGTATATAATAACTATATATAAAATAGGCAAGTAAAGAGGGTAGCTAGTTATGAATGATAGATTTGGAAGAAATATAAATTATGCACGTATTTCATTAACTGATAAATGTAATTTAAGATGTGTCTATTGTATGCCGTTAGATGCACAATTTAAACAAAAGGGTATAAATGAATCATTAACTACGGATGATTATAAGTTTATTATAAAAGGTCTTGTTGAATTAGGTATAAATAAGATTAGATTTACAGGTGGAGAACCTTTACTGCATCCAGATATCGTTGAAATTATAAGATATACTTATGAAGACTGTGGAATTGACAATATAGGGATAACTACTAATGCAATAGGTCTTTGTGATATTGCATATGAGCTTTATAAAAATGGGCTAAAGACTGTAAATATAAGTGTTGATTCATTAAAAGAATATAGATATAAAAGCGTTACCAGAGGTGGAGATTTAAAAGAGGTAATAAAGGCTCTAAATAAATGTTTAAGTGTAGGGCTTAAAGTAAAAATTAATTGTGTAGTTATAAAAGATTTTAATGAAGATGAAATATTAGATTTTATAATGATGACAAGTATATATCCAATAGATGTTAGATTTATTGAGTTAATGCCGTTAGGTGAAGGAAATAAGTTATATAAACATGGTTATTTCAATATACTTGAAATGATAGAAAATATAGATGAGATGTATAAGGTTAATAATGAAGAAAATAGTGCAGCGCAATATTATAAATATAAAGGCGCAAAAGGTAGGGTTGGAGTAATAACACCAATGAGTTGTTCGTTTTGTAGTACATGTAATAGGATTAGGGTTACATCAAATGGTACTATAAAATTATGCTTACATTCTAAGGAAGAGTTAGATATAAAACCTTATCTTAATAAACCTATGATATTTAGAGAAATAATGAAGGATAATATAGTAGATAAGCCACAAAATCATCATCTAAATGAAAATCAACAAAGTGATACAAGTAGAAATATGTATCAGATAGGAGGCTAAAATGCTAACTCATATAAATGAAAAAGGTTATGCTAAGATGGTAGATATAAGCAAAAAAGATGATACGAGTAGAACAGCTACAGCAGTAGCAACTATTAGTATGAATGAAGAAGTCATAGAAAAGGTAAAAAATGGTCAAGTAAAAAAAGGCGATGTATTATCTGTAGCCCAGGTAGCTGGAATTATGGGAGCTAAAAATACCTCTCTTAATATACCTATGTGTCATCAAATAAACTTAGTAGGTTGCGACTTAGAATTTAAAATAGATGATAAAAATAAGAAAATAAAAATATTTGCAACATGCAAATCTTTAGGCAAAACAGGTGTAGAAATGGAAGCATTAAATGCTTGTTCAATAGCTGCACTTACAATATATGATATGTGTAAAGCTATTGATAAAAGAATTATTATTGAAAATATTCATCTACTAGAAAAAACTGGTGGAAAATCAGGTGAGTTTAAATTTTAGTTAGGGAGATAAAAAATGGCGAAAGTAGTATCAATTAATATAAGTGAAAAAAAAGGGACTGTAAAGATACCTGTAGATAAAGCTGAAATAAAACTAAATTATGGAATTGTTAATGATGCACATGCTGGAAATTGGCATCGTCAGATTTCGATGTTAGCAAATGAAAGTATAGATAAGATGAGACAAAAAGGATTTGATCATTTGAAATTTGGAGATTTTGCAGAGAATATAACAACAGAAGGTATAGAAGTATATTTATTACCCGTAGGATCTAGATTGAAAATTGGAGAATGTGAAGTTGAAGTTACTCAAATTGGAAAAAAATGTCATAAGGGGTGCGGAATAAAAAAAACTACAGGTGAATGTGTAATGCCTAGAGAGGGTATTTTTGTAAAAGTAATAAAAGAAGGATATATTAAAGTAAATGATAATATTGAAGTATTAAAATAAAAGTATGGTAAAATCCATACTTTTATTTATTTCTAAAATCTTTTATTTTATCAATCATTTTATTTTTTATATCGTTAGATAAATGAGTTGACTTTAATTTAGAATTTTTTATGTGGTCATATATAGGATCTAAAAATTCTACCTCTACTGGATGAGAGTGTATTTTTCCTATTGGCTCAAATCCTTCATATATATCTCTTGAATTTTTTATAACTAAAGGAACAATAGGACAATTTGCTTTATAAGCTATTTTAAGTGCACCATTTCTAAAGTCTGAGACTATTGCATTAGGGTCTTTTATCCAAGTTAAATCACCCTCAGGGAAAACAGCCATGCTATGACCTGAAAGTATATTTTTAGATGCTTCTAATATACTTTTTATGCCCTCTCTGTTATTAGATCTATTTATATATATACACTTTATAATATTTGCCCAATCTTTTATTATAGGCATGTTTTTCCATATAGGTTCATCTGCTATTAAACATCCTATAGGCCTATCAACACTAGCCATAAGTATAAAGCTGTCTAGCATACTTGCATGATTCATAACAAATAAAACTGGTTCTTTAGGAATTTTATCTTTTCCCAAGACTGTTAATTTTATATTTATAAAATCAAGAGATTTCTTTGCTTGATTATTAAGAACAGAAAATTTTTCTATAGATGAAAATTTTTCTGGAGATTTTTTAAACTTAATAAGTTTAGGCATAGCCAAAGAAAAACCTATAAATTGATAAGTTGCAAACTTTATATAATTTAACAATAATGTTCATCTCCTCAAAATAAGATTACCTTCAAATAATGATTTTATCATAAAATGATTAGCTTTACAAAAAAATAAGCATTAAATATTAATATTTAGTCATAAAAAATATATCAGTTAGAATATAAATCAATATAAAGGTACATTATGAATTTAAATAAAAAATATTTACTTAAATAAAAATTAGAAATACTTTATATAAATTATATTTAGGAGGGAAACATGGTAAAGCAACTAAATAGAGGGCCTGAAGAAAAATTATTTAGAATAAGAATACTATCTCATAAAGGTGATAAAGTACATATAAAGCTACCTATAGCATTTGTGAAAAAACTTATTCAAAATAATGCATTAGATATATTTAACAATGAAGATGATATAATTGATAGTGAAAAGTTATTAACATTAATTGTTAATGCATTTAACTATAATTTAAATGGAGAAATTGCACGTTTAGAAAGAAGTAATGGAGATATTATAAAAATAATAATAGATTAATAATTTTAAGTAGTTCATACAATAAATTATATTAAAAAGAGTATTAAAAAATTTAATACTCTTTTTAGTTTAGTGTTTATTTTATTTTTAATACTTGTTTTGCTATATTAGAAGCGTGATCAGAAACTCTTTCTAGATTTGAAAGTAAATCTAAATATAATACTCCTGAATCTAAAGAGCATGAATTCTCACTTAATCTGTCCATATGTGATTTCCTAAATAATTTTTCTAAGTAATTTACTTCTTTTTCAGAATCTAATACCTTACGAGCTAAATCTAAATCACCTTTATCCAATGCTATTAATGAATTTTTAAAATTAGCTAAGGCTTTTTCATATATATCTGTTATCTCATCAACTGCATTTTTTGAGAATTTTAAATTTCCATCTATAAGATTTTGAGCTATTTCTGCTATATTTTCTGCATGATCAGAAACCCTTTCAATGTCATTTACTGTGTGGAACAATAAATCTGTTTTTACTCTTTCATCATCATTTAGAGGAGATTTTGATAATTTTAAAAGATAATTTAATAAATCTTTTTGAAGTTTATTAACTATATTTTCAGTTTCAAATGTATTCTTTACTAATTGAGCATCTTTATTTATAAGTCCTTTTAAAGAATAATCTAACGCAGTTGCTGCTTTATTACCCATTCTAAGTACTTCTTTAACAGTATTGCCAAGAGCTATAGATGGAGTTTCTAACATTCTTTCATCTAAGAATTTAGTATTACTTGTACTTTCTTTTTCGGTTGATTTTTCTGGTACTAAAAGCATAGCAATTTTTACTATAAATTTAGAGAATGGTAAAAGTATTATAACATTTATTAAATTGAATAATGTATGAGCATTAGCTATTTGTCTAGCAGCATCATTTGGATCTATTTTAGTAACTATAGCTTGTATAGGAATATTTAAAATAAGCATAAATATAATAGTTCCTATAACGTTGAAAGTTAAATGCATTATAGCTGCTCTTTTAGCATTTCTACTTGCTCCTATACTAGATAATAAAGAAGTAACGCATGTACCTATATTGTCCCCATAAAGTATAGGAAGTGCGGATGTTAAAGGTAACAAACCTTCAGAAGCTAAGGCAATTAGCATACCCATAGAAGCACTTGAACTTTGAACTATACCTGTTATTAAAAAACCAGCAAGTATTCCTAAAATAGGATGAGCTCCAAAGTATAGTAAAGCATCTCTAAACTGAGGTAAATCAGCTAAAGGCTTTACAGCATCTTTCATAAATTCCATACCAGTAAATAGTATACCAAAACCAATTAAAATCTCTGCTAGATGCTTATTTTTTTCTTTTGATGAAAATAAAAAAATGATAATACCTACTCCAAGAGCAACAGGGGCAAGACCTTCTAAGTTAAAAGATACAAGCTGAGCAGTTACTGTAGTACCTATATTAGCACCCATTATAACTCCTATTGCTTGAGGTAAACTCATTATTCCTGCATTTACAAATCCAACAACCATAACAGTAGTAGCACTAGAACTTTGGATAATACCAGTAACTACAACACCGACTAAAACTCCCATAAGAACATTACTTGTAAGAAGTTCTATAATTTTTTTTAATTTATCTCCCGCGGATTTTTGAAGACCTTCTCCCATAAGATTCATTCCATAAAGGAAAAGTCCAAGACCTCCGATAAGGCTTATTGCTATGTTCAACTTTGTGTCCTCCTTAAATGTAATTAAAATTATTCTTTTTATTAGTTTGTCCATAAAATTCAAAATAAAACTTATTTGATTTAGATTTGGACATACGTACTAATATAAAAATGGCAAACTTTTATTTAGGAAATTTGGTAATTAATAAGAAAATAAACAAAAACTTATTACCCCTATATATAAATATAAACAAAAATGTAAAAAAAGTATATAAATGTAAAAAAAATATAACAAAAGATAAATTAACGTATATAATAGAAGTAAGGATAACCTTGAACATTTAGGATTTAAAATATATATTGTAAAGAAATAAAGATTTAAAGAGGAGATTGTTTTATGGTAGATAAAAAGATAGCAGTAGCACTTTGTGCTACTACAATAGGATTTGCAATGGCATCAACAGATTCATTTGCAAATGAAAGTCAAGGTATTATAACAGTAAGTGCTTTAAACATAAGGAGTGGCCCGAGTACAAGTTACTCTGTAGTAACAAAGGCGTATAAAGGGGATAAAGTAGAAATATTAGAAAGCTCTAATGGATGGCATAAAGTGAAATTGTCAAATGGAAGTATAGGATGGGGAAGTGGATCTTATATAAGCGTAGATGGAAATTCGGGATCAGTAACTCCTGAAACACCATCAACAGGTAAAAAGGCTACAATAACAACAAGTTCATTAAACATAAGAAGTGGACCAAGTACAAGTTATTCTGTAGTAACAAAGGCGTATAAAGGGGATAAAGTAGAGATATTAGAAAGCTATAATGGATGGTATAAAGTGAAATTATCAAATGGACAAGTAGGATGGGGAAGTGGTTCTTATATAAGTTTAGATGGAGATTCGGGACAAACAGATCAGGAAATACCTGTTAATCCAGATACACCATCAACAGGAAAAGAAGGAGTAATAACAACAAGTTCATTAAATATAAGAAGCGGACCAAGTACAAGTTATTCTATAATAACAAAAGCATCAAAAGGGGATAAAGTAGAAATATTAGAAAGTTCTAATGGATGGTATAAAGTAAAATTATCAAATGGAAAAATAGGATGGGGAAGTGGTTCTTATATAAGTTTAGGCGGTAACTCAGGATCTACAAATCCAGAAATTCCAGAAACTCCTTCAATAGGTAAAAAAGGAATAATAACAACGAGTTCACTAAATATAAGAAGTGGACCAAGTACGAGTTATTCTATAATAACAAAAGCATCAAAAGGTGAAGCTGTAGATGTTTTAGAGAGTTCAAATGGATGGTACAAGATAAAACTATCAAATGGAAAAATAGGATGGGGAAGCAGCTTATATATCAGTCTAAATGGTAACTCGTCTGGGAATACAAATGATGGAAACAATTCAGATAATGGGTCATCTGAAAATAATGGGAATGGAAGTGAGTCAATTCCACAAGATAAAGTACAAGCTATTGTTGATATTGCTAAAGATCAAATAGGAAAACCTTACGTATGGGGAGCAGAAGGTCCTGATACTTTTGATTGTTCTGGATTAACATATTATGTATATGGAAAAGTAGGAATAAAGTTACCTAGAGTATCTAGAGATCAATATGGTGTTGGAACATATGTAAGTAGATCTAATTTACAGCCTGGAGATTTATTATTCTCAAGTACAGATGGAAGTGGAAATATAACACACGTTGGTATATATATTGGTAATGGAGAAATGATACACTCACCTAAACCAGGTGCAAATGTTCAAACAACTAATATAAATAGTTCTTATTGGCAAAATGCTCATATAGGTGCTAAAAGGGTTATATAATAAAAAGGTTATCTAAAATAATATTATTTTAGGTAACCTTTTTTTATAAATCTCTTTGCTTGAAAATGAAAATTCTGAAAAAATAAACTATAAATTTAGGTATTAACTTAAGTTTCAAAATTAATTTATATTAAGAATGCAAATAACAATAATGAAGCTAATACAAAGCAAGTTATACTTTGACATTTATTATTACAATTTTTATTATAACAAGATTTTTTAGAACATGTATCATTACACATACACTTACATTTGCTATACTTACAATTATTTTTGCAATAGTTCTTTCTTTTTTTATAACATTTATATTTTAAATTTTTACTAGTAGAAGAATTATAATAAGGTATTTTAGAACTAGAGCTACAGTGGAATGAATTACAATTATTTTTTTCAGAATAAATAGGGTATGTTTTTAGATCATAATAATTATTATTTTGATTATTTTTAATAATTTTATAATTGCAATAACATGGATAGTGATTGCAATTACTACAGATACTTATAGAATTTTGATAAAACTTACTTCCAGCCATGAGAATCCCCCTTTAAATTGATTTTTAATAAATAATATGACAAAAATGATTAAAAAGTTACAATTCATAGCACATAATATATAAACTTAAAAAACTATTTAAAAATATTATAAAAAATGATATACTTGATTTAGTCAACTAAAACTAGAGAGAGTAATATTAATGCTTTTGAAATATTTTTAATATAGAAACAAATAACTTTTGGATTTACAGAGTCTATAATATATAATAGAATAAATAAATAAGTTAATAGAGGTGAGACATTTGGAGTTTGAGTTGGTTAACAGGTATAAAACCGAAATAAATAAAGATTTTAGAAAGTATGCGGAATCAGTATTAAAAGAATATGATTTTACAATAGCTAATTTAAAATATTTATTTATAATAGAAAGAAATCAAGGTATAAATTTAAATGAAATAGCGACTGAGCTTAACATAGATAAAGCAATGGTTACAAGAGGTATAAAAAAACTTGTTGATTTAGGTTATGTAAATAAAGATCAAGATGAAAATGATACAAGAGCATACAAACTTTCAGTAAGTGAAAAGGGAGATAAGATATTAAATTCTCTTAGAGGTATATTTAAAGAATGGTTTGATAAAGTAACTCATGATTTCTCGGAAGAAGAAAGAACAATCTATATAAAATTAATGAAAAAAGTATATGAAAATAGAGTATATAAATCATAAAAAAATAGTTTTAGAAATAGCATTAAAATCTTTTAGTGCTATTTTTTTTTGTTTTAAAAATAAAAAAAAATAAAAAGAATTTAAAGTTTAATAATTAAAAAATAAAATCATTAACCAAGGATAGTATTAAAGGTTCAAAAGATCCATATAGGAAAATGTTATTTATAATATATTTCGATTATAAATGCATATAAATAGAATAATCATAAAAAAAAATTATTATTATTATAAAAAAATATGATAATTTAATAACAATAAAAATAGTTGACGTAGTCAAAAGTTAGGAATATAATTAGTTCTATCGAAAAAATTTAACATAAATTTAATAATTCAAGAGGTGAGTACAAATGGAAAATACAGTAGAAGCAATTGCAACTAACAACTTATTATTAATATTTGCAGCTATTGCTATAACAGGTATAGTATTAGGTAAAGTTAGTGAAATTATAAAAATCCCAGACGTTATATTATATTTAATTGCAGGAATAATAATTGGACCAGCAGTTCTTAACTTAATAAGTATAGAGTCTTTTCCTATAGAAAATAATTTAATACTTACATTTGGTTCAGCGTTCATATTATATGAGGGTGGTAGAGAGATAAATTTAAAAGTTTTAAATAAAGTAAAAATAAGTGTTGGTATGTTGGCAACAATAGGAGTTATAATATCAGCTGGAGTAGTTGGAGTGTTTGCTGGAAAAATTTTCGGATTACCTATAATGACAGCATTACTTTTAGGCGCTGTTATAGCATCAACAGATCCAGCAGCTTTAATACCAGTATTCAAACAAGTAACTATAAAAGATAAAATAAAGCAGACTGTAGTTAGTGAATCAGCATTCAATGATGCAGTAGGAGCTATATTAGTGTCAACATTACTAGGTGTTGTGACAAGTGGACAATTATCAATAGCAAAAAGCTTAGAAGAATTAGTTATATCAACTGTTGTAGGAATAAGTGTTGGTGTGGCTATGGGGTATATATTCTCAGTATTAATATCTGATAAGAAGTGGGGAATATTTCATTCATATGCTCCAATAATGTCTATATTAAAAGTAGCATTAGCCTATGAAGTAGCTGTACTTCTACATGGGAGTGGGTATATGGCAGTGTTTATAGCTGGATTAATAGCTGGAAATAAAAAAATATTTGGCCTTTGGGTTCCGGAATACGATTTCTATTCAGAACATTGCTTTAGAGAGAGTGTTGGATCATTATGTCGTATGGCAATATTTGTAGTACTAGGAACACAAGTCAATTTAGCAGCACTTTCGCAATATTGGGCTCCAGCATTAGCTGTTGTACTAGTATTAATGTTTGTTGCTAGGCCATTAGTAGTTTTAGTATCTACATCATTTGACAAAAATGCAAAATGGACTCTTAAAGATAAATTATTCATGATGTGGGTTAGAGAAACAGGTGTTATACCAGCGGCATTATCTGGAATAATAGTTTCAATGAAAATACCAGGGTATGAAATCATATCGTCAGTTGTATTTATGACTATATTAGTAACACTAATTGTACAAGCAAGTACTACTAAGCTAGTGGCTAAAAAACTTGGAGTATTAGAAGAAGAACAAGAAGAAAAAATAAAATCAGTTGCTTAAATTTTTTAAACCCAGAGGAATTTTATCCTCTGGGTTTATTTTACTTGAAATGTTTCACAGCTATCATTTTCTTGATTTATTTGAACGTTACTAGCACCACAGCCACCACTAAAATTGTATTTACAGTTAATAGCAGAGCAAGAGACATTTTGAGTTCCTGTTAAAGATGTTTGGTCATTAGAATTTGACAAATTGAATGAATGAGCATCTCTAAAGCTATCGCAATAAGTTTCAGGTGTTATGTAAGCATCAAATCCTTCAATTTTAATATGGGAAGCATAGCAATTCCCAGATTTATTAAAAGCACATGTGTTATCTGCGCAATTTAGATTACTTTGCATAAATTACCTCCTAAAAATAACTATATTAGTAGTATGACAATTTTTTTTAGTATTTAATCATTAAAAATAAATTTTGATATTTACTATCTAGGATAAGATATTAATAAAAAATATAATTGAAGGCATGGTGAAAATATCCAATAAAAATGCAGCAACTAAAGGAACCACTAAAAATGCCTTTTCAGAATAACCGTAAGAACTACTTACTGAATGCATATTAGCTAATGCGTTAGGTGTGGCACCCAAACAGTGGCCGATTATTCCACTTACCATAATAGCTGCATCTAAATTTTTACCTAAAGCTTTAAATACTATAAATACAGAGAATAAAACTATAAATATAGCTTGGGAAATTACTATTAAAATAATAGGGCCAAACAAACTAGAAAGTTTAAATAAATCTATGCTCATAAGAGCCATAGTTAAAAATAAACCTAATGAAATTTCACTCAATAAATCTATTATATTAAAATCAAAATCTAAAAATTTTATTTTATCATTTACATTTCTTAAAAGCACTGAAATTACCATACATCCTGTTATACTTGGAATTAATATAGTTGTTGCATTAAAAATAATTTTAGATATAAATTCTCCCAAGCTTATACAAATTAAAATAACTAAAATTTGCTCTAAAAATAATGAAACATCTAGTTTATATGAGTTAGAAGAAGTTATAGAGAAATTTTTAAAAGTATTATTTTTTAATAATTTTAAATTTGAAGTATATAAACTAGAAGATAAGTTATTTTTTTCTATAAGATATTTTGCTACGGGTCCTCCTAATAAACCTGCAAAGATAAGTCCAAAAGTAGCAGCGGCTATTCCGACGCTAACGGCATTATCTATGCCTAGTCCTTCAATTGTAGAACCAAATGCAGCAGCAGATCCATGACCACCTACCATAGATATTGTTCCACACATAAGACCTAAAAGTGGGTTTATATGAGTTAATTTTGATAAAAAAAGTGACAAGATATTTTGAGAAAATGCTAAAACTCCACAAAGTATCCAATAAATAATTAGCTCTTTACCACCTTTTTTTGCCAGAGAAAGACTTATGCTAAGTCCTATTGTAGTAAAGAAAAAACATATTAAATAACCCATTATATTGGTGTTCATAGTTATAGTACAAATTTTAAAATATCTTAAAAATAAATTTAAAATACAAAATAAAAGACCTCCAACTACAGGAGCTGGTATACAAAACTTATTAAATAAATTTATTCTATTTTTTATAAATTTTCCGATAAAAAAGAGTGAAATAGAAAGTATAAGTGTAGATACAATATTTAAATCTATTAATATCAAAAGTATCCCTCCAAAGTATTTATAATTAATAAAATATATTAATAATTAGGACAAAATATTAAAAAAAGAGATAATTAAAATATGAATATTTTAATTATCTCTTTTTTGTAATATAAAAATTATATGGATTTTAGAATTTTTATAAAATCATTTACACTAGAATGTATATATTGTCCTTTGTAATAGTCTAATTTTATAGACTCAAAATCTTCAATTGACTTAACCACTGTTGGTCTTTCTTCGAAGATACCTTTAATATTGAAATTTTTATCAAGTATACATACTGTTGGACCTTTAAAGTTTTCCTTATCTATATTTAATATAGAAGATAAGTATTTTTTTCCTCTAGCCATAGTTATAATAGAAATGTTAAAGTTTGAATTTATATCACAGAACTTTTTTAGTATACTTATATTGATTTGAAAATCAGGACACCAAATTTCACCAGATACTAAAAAATTGACTTCAAAATCAATACTTTTTAAAAATTCAATTGTATTTTCCTCTAAGCTTATTCTAGAATGGTTTTTGGGAATTCTAGCTCTTTCACTTTTAGATCCTTGTCCAACTGCACTTTCAAAATTAATACCTACATCAAATAATTCTTCTAGGCTCATTTTAGTCATAAAGTTACCTCCTAAAAAATTTTATATAAATATACTAACATTAATTAAATATATTATCTATAAGTATAATAAAAATTAAAGTTATACAATAAATTTACAAATTAATGAAAGTATGATATTATTTAGATAATCATATAGGCGATGGAGTTCGCCTTTAAATGCGAAAAGCTAATGACTCCTACTCTTTTAAGGGTAGGAGTCTATTTTTTTGTAAAAAAATTAAAATTAAAAATTATAGGAGGAGTATATGATAACAATATTAATTAGCTTGGTTGTTATAGGAATTTTATCTAATTGTAGTGGAAAAATAGTAGAAAAAATAAAATTACCATCATTAATAGGTATGATGATTGTAGGTATGATAATAGGTCCAGCTATCTTAAATTTAGTGCCTAAACAAACTTTAGATATATCACCAATTATAAAAGATATAGCGCTTGTAACAGTTTTATTTATAGGAGGATTAGGCATAAATATTTCTCAAATTAAGCAAATAGGTAGGCCTGCGGTGTTACTTAGTGTGATCCCGGCAACATTGGAAGGATTTACAATATCATTTTTAGCAATTATATTTTTAAATTTTACATTTGTGCAAGGTGCAATTTTAGGATTTATAATAGCGGCGGTTTCACCTGCTGTTTTAATACCAGCAATGGTATCTTTGATAGAAAGGAAGTTAGGGCAAGATAAAGCTATACCGCAAATGTTACTGGTAGGCGCTAGCTGTGATGATACAATTGCTATAACATTATTTACTACTTTTTTAAGCATATACATACAAAGCGAATCAGGTAACAATATATCTATATTGATTCAATTATTCTTAATACCAATAACAATAATTAGTAGCTTGATAGGAGGATTTTTAGTATTTAAAATAAGTAAGAAGTTCATAGGATCAACTAGTAATAGTTATTTAAAAACAATAATAGCATTTATATTTTGCTTAATAATGAGAAGTATCGAAAAAAATTTAGACGTTGAAATATTTAATTCTTTATTAGCAGTAATGGTGTATGGATTCTTTATTCGAAATTATTTAAGTGATAGCTCTAAAATGATTTTAGAAAATATGAATTATGTTTGGAAAACGGGGAAATTATATTTATTTACTTTTGTTGGAATGGCAATAAATCCAACACTAGTAGGTAAATATTTTATTGTAGGATTAATATTACTTACAATTTCATTAAGTATACGTTCTTTAGGTGTATTAATTGCGCTTAATGGAACTAATTTAAGTAGAAAAGAAAAGTTGTTTTGTATAATAGCATATCTTCCAAAGGCAACAGTACAATCAGCAAAAGCATCTATTCCTTTGCAAATGGGGGTTGCAGGTGGCGAAATAATGCAGGCTATTGCAATATTAAGTGTGTTAGTAACAGCACCTATAGGAGCAATAGGTATAGAACTTACATCAGAGAAAATTCTTAAAAAAGAAGAAAATTTTGAAAAAATAGCTAAAGATATAAATATAATTGAAAAAAATATCCAAACTATATAATATATCTATAAATATAAAAAATAGAAAGGGTATAAATATATGGAATTAAAAAAACAATGGTTAGATTCTGTAAATAATAGAGTGTCAAGACGTACGTATTTAGAAAAAGACTTAAATGATACTGATATATTGTCTATTACAAATTTAATAGATGAAATAAATAAAGAAAGTAAATTAAATATACAGTTTATTAAAAATGGAAAATTATGTATAAGTGGATTTAAAGCTTCTTATGGAATGATAAGTGGTGTTAATTCATTTGTAGCATTAGTAGCTAATAAAGATATAAAAAATTATAAACAAAAAATTGGATATTATGGAGAAATGATTACTCTACAAGCTACTTCATTGGGACTTGGAACTTGTTGGGTTGGGGGAACCTATGATAAAAACTTATGTAAAAAGCATATAAAGTTCAGTGATAATGAAGATTTAATAGGTATAATTGCAATTGGATATGTTCCAAAAGAATTATCTATAAAAGAAAAAGTAGTAAAAAACTTAAATAAAAAAAATAAAGATCTAAAAGATCTGTTTATTAATAATCAAAAAGAATTATATTCTTGGATGGAAAGCGGAGCAGAGTTTGCATTAAAAGCTCCGACGGCATTAAATAAAAAAGAAATATCATTTGAAGTTAATGATGGAAAAGTAAAAGCCATAATAAACAGTAAAAATCATGGATATGAAGATATTGATTTAGGAATCTGTATGTTACATTTTGAACTAGGTGCAAACAAAGAAGGGCATTTGGGAAATTGGTATAATGAAAATGGAAGTTATATTTTTTACTAATAGAAAATGAGAAAAAAATATATTATTTATAATGCAATTATGGCAATTCTTTCATTAGTAATTGCCATAATTTTGGTTTTAGAGCTAACTTTAGACTTAAGTTATGAGGCACAGTTTATATTAAATAGTATAGATTTAATAATATGGATTATATTTGTAGCAGATTATGTGATAAGGCTTTACAAGAGTAAAAATAAAACTAAATTTGTAAAAAGAAACCTTATAGATTTAATTTCTATAATACCTGTATACTCTATATTTAGAGTTTTTAAAGCGATTAGAATATTTACTATAGGACGGATAGCACGTTTATCTGAATTAAGTAAAGTAATAAGAATTTTAGCAATAACAAGAAGGTCAAATAAAAACTTATCTGAGTTTATGAAGACTAATAATTTTAATTATACTGTTGGAATTGCCATAGTTATTATATTTGCTGGCTCTGTAACTATGTCATACGTAGAAAACATTAGTTTAGGAGATGCATTATGGTGGAGCATTGTAACTGTAACTACAGTTGGGTATGGAGATATTTCACCTGTTACACCACTAGGACGAATTGTTGCATCTATTTTAATGATAATGGGAATAGGATTTTTAGGATCATTGACATCAACTTTATCAACATATTTTATAAAAAAGGAAAAACTAAAATATCAAGAAATGCTAAAGGAAAATGAAGAATTACAAGAACAAAATGAGAAGGAGGACATTATAGAAATTTTAGATGGTGAACAACCTATAGACAATGACGATGATAAAAAAGATAATGATATAAATATAGAAATACAAGAAAATATTAATCAAAATAAAGCAGAATATAAAAATAGCGTAGTAAAAGATATAATTAATAGGCTAGAAAGATTTGATCAAATAACAGAAGAAGAGCTTAAAACTATGCTTAAGGTATTAATATCTTTAAAAGAGAAATAAAATATCGAAAAAATCTATAGTTAGAGATGTATATATAGAAAAAAACATTAAGAACGTATTGAGAAAAATGTTAAAATTTAGGAAGGGATAAAATAATTTAAGGGGGATGTTTATGATAAATTTACCAGATAAATTTGAGAGTTTTAATGAAGCAAGAAGGAATGGATTTATAAAAGCAAAAGAATTAAAAGAAAGCGGTAAAAAAATGGTTGGGACATTTTGCACATATACTCCAGCAGAAATCCCTATGGCAGCGGGTGCTGTCACAGTTGGTGTTTGTGGTGTAAGTGAAGAACCTATTCCAGATGCAGAAAAAGTTCTACCAAGAAACCTTTGCCCATTAATTAAATCAAGTTATGGACATGCTATAACAGATACCTGTCCTTATTTTTACTTCTCAGATATGCTAATAGGAGAAACGACTTGCGATGGAAAGAAAAAAATGTATGAAGAGTTAGCCAAGGTAAAGCCTACTCATGTAATGCATTTACCTAATATGCAAAGAGGAGAATATACATATAAACTTTGGAAAGAAGAAATAAAAATACTAAAAGAAGAAACTGAAAAATTATTAGGTGTGACTATAACTGATGAGGATATTAAATTAGCTATAAAAGATAAAAATGAAGAAAGAAAGCTATTAAAAGAATATTATGAGTTAGCTAAATTAAAACCATCAGCTTTAACAGGAACGGAATTGCATCAAGTACTATATCAATCAGGATTTAAATTTGATAGAGATGAGCTTAAATTAGAACTAAGAAGCTTAATAGATTTAATGAAAAAAAGATATGAAGATGGAAATTGTCCTGTGGATAAAGATAAACCTAGAATATTAATTACAGGATCACCAATAGCAGGTATAAACGAAAAGATTATAAAGACTATAGAAGATAGCGGAGCTTCGATAGTCGCATATGAACTTTGCGGTGCTATAAGAAATAATGATGAGCTTGTTGATGAAAATAATGAAGATGTATATGATGCATTAGCTAAAAAATATTTAAATATAGGATGCTCTTGCATGATGCATAATGATAATAGAGAAAAGATGTTAGATAGATTAGTAGATGAATATGAAGTTGATGGTGTTATAGATGTAGTACTTCAAGCTTGCCATACGTTTAATGTTGAAAGTTATAGAATAAAGGAATTTATAACTAATGAAAAAAATATACCATATATGACTATAGAAACTGATTACTCTAAGTCTGATACAGAACAGTTAAGAACTAGATTTGAAGCGTTTATAGAGATGATAGAAGATGGAGTATGCGTAAAATAGGAGGAGTAATGTATAGTATAGGAATAGACTCAGGATCAGTGGCTACAAAAGGGGTACTATTTAATGGAGAGAAAATAGTTAAAAAAGTGGTTTTACCAACAGGATGGAGTCCTAAAACTTCTTCTAAACAGGTACTTGAATTGTTGTTAGAAGAAGTAACAAAGGATGATATAAAAAAAATAGTAGGAACAGGGTATGGAAGAGTTAGTATGGACTTTGTAGATAAAAAGGTAACTGAAATTACATGCCATACTAAAGGAATACATTTTTTAAATAAGAATATTAAGACTATTTTGGATGTCGGGGGACAAGACAGTAAGGTTATAAATTTAGACAATGAAGGTAGTATTACTAATTTTATGATGAACGATAAATGTGCAGCAGGAACAGGGCGATTTCTAGAAATAACATCAAACTTATTAGGCAGTGATATACAAGACATAGATTCCTTAGCTAAGGATAAAAATCCAATAAGTATATCTTCTATGTGTACGGTATTTGCAGAAAGTGAAATTGTTAGTTTATTAGCTCAAAATGTAAAAAAAGAAAATATAGCCGCTGGGATATTACAATCTATAGCAAATAAATCAGTAGCAATGTTAAATCGTGGTGATATAGTTGATGAAATTGCATTTACAGGTGGCCTTGCACAAAGTAATGTTCTTGTAGGTATGATAGAAAAAATACTTGGAAAAAAAATATTTATAGCAGAGGACACTCAAATAATTGGGGCATTAGGAGCTGCAGTAATAGGATTTAAATAGAAATAAAAGATCCCTATACAAGAGTATATATTGTATAGGGATCTTTTATTTCTATTTAAATAAATTAATGTATTAAGGGGTATATAATACAAAAACTTTTGATAGCTTTAATCTAAAACTGATTTATAAAAATCTAAACTAACTTTTTCTAAAGATGTTTTATTTGGGTCAAAATTTATATCTCTTAGGTAATTATAGAATTTTAAATCATAGACATAATTACTATGCTCATATGTGCTACCATAATATCTGTACTCTAAATATTTTGCAAATCCTGAGATTAAATTTTCTAAACACCAATCTTCAAATGGATAAGATGTAGTATAAAGATCGTTGTACATATGTACAAAGTCTTCTTTTTTTTGAAGTTGATTAGATAAAATCAAGAAATCTTTATTATAAGACAATGTTTTAAATAAAGGCCTAGAATATTTATAAAATGGTAAACTTACAACATCAAGTATTGATGAATTTGAGCTTATTGTAGAAATCATGAAATTATCATATTCAAAAGAGTGAGTTTCAACTGGATTAAAACTATAGTACATAATTGACTTATAGTTTTTGTCTAATGTTACTCCTGACATTTTTTCTACAAATTTTAATACATTTACATCATTAATGGAAAGTTTTTTATTTAATTCATGAGCTTTTTTTGCATAAAAGCTGTCTTTTTTATTTATGTAATCTTCAAAGTATTCATTATAAAAATATTTTAAAAACTTGTCCAAATCTTTTTTTAAAAAACTAGGTAAATTTAAACTATCATCTGAATTTATCTTAGTTATAATATCTTCAACTGAGCAATTATCATCTAAACTAATAATTATGTTTATATAGTCCCAAGAATCTCTAGATAAAAATAAGTTATTTAAAGCTTTTTTCATTTCGACATCCATGGATTCATATGATTTAACCAACCATTTATAATGCTTATAGTCATTCTTAGAAGAATTTTTATAAAAGGATTCACTGAATTTATCCGGATTAGATACATTTACATTATACATTTCATATGCTGTTTGTATTAGTGAAATTTTTAATGTAAGTCCTTTGACCACTATATCAGGACTATTATTTTCAGAGATAGCGTCAGTGCTTGAGCAACCACTAAAAATAAGCATAGATAATGCGATTAATAAAATAAAAATTTTTTTTTTGCCCAAGTTAAGACCTCCTCAATAATTATATTAATAAAATAATAATCATAAACATTTTATTAAATTAGTATATATAATAAGTTAACTTAAAAAATTAAAATCCCTTTTAAAATCATTCAACAGTAAATGCTTATAAATTTTAGGAAAAATAATAGAAAAATGACAAAAAAAATATTTTAAAAGGCTACAATAATATAAAAAGTTATAATTAAGTCTATAAATATTTTGTATTTTGGAGAATTAAGTATATAATTAAAGCTAAAAATATTAAAAAATAAATCTAATAAATAATAAGGTGCAAAAATGAATTTAAAAGAAAAGATAAATACTTTCCCTAGAACTCCTGGTGTGTATATTATGAAAGATAAAAATGGAGAGCCTATATATATAGGTAAATCTAAAAAATTACAAAATAGAATAAAAAGTTACTTTATTAATTCGAAATCACACTCTAGGAAAACTCAAAGAATGGTAAAAGGTATATATGATATCGAAATAATAAATACTGATACAGAATTAGATGCATTGCTGTTAGAATGTAAAATGATAAAAGAAATAAAACCAATGTATAATAAGTTAATGAAAAATCATGAAAATTATTTATACTTAAAAATAAATAATTCTATAAAATATCCATACTTAGAGGTGGTAAATGAGGTAAATGACAATAATTTATACTTTGGACCATATGCCATAGGAAATAAGCTATACGATATTAAAAATATAATAAATGAATCGTATAAATTGCGCGGATGTAAAAGAATGAATAAATGTATTAAATACGATTTAAGTCAATGTTTAGGTCCATGTAGAAATGCAATAGAGGAATATGATTATCAAAAAAAAATAAATGAAATTATAAATGATTTAAAAGGTAATTCTAAAAATATTTTAATAAGCTTAGAAAATTCTATGCAAAGTGAGATTAATTTATTAAATTTTGAAAATGCATCCAGATTAAAGCAAAATATAGATATGATAAATACTTTATTTAATAAACAAAATATAATAAATGAGACTATATATAAAGAAAATACATTAGCTTGGATGAAAGTAAATTCTGAAGATTATAAGGTTTATTTTATAAGAAATGGTAAATTAGTAGACTGTGAAGTGATACAGATTAAGCAATTTGAAAAAATAAACAAAAAAGAATATTTTTTTAATAAACTTAATTTATTTAATGAAAAAACAATTATGAACAAAGATATAATAAATCAAAAGTATGATTTAGATTTTATCATTATAATAAATTCTTATATAAAGCATAGTAATGAAGTAATGTATATTTTACTTTAATATAATATATTAATACAAAAATAATTAAAATGTAAATAAATAAATTCTAGAAGGTAAAACTAATATCAATAAATCGATAGGAGGTATTAGTGTGGACTTGAAAAATGACGGGATGATAGGGAATTTACCTAAAAACATAAATAAAGAAATTCCAACTCCAAATATAGATGCATGTAGAATATGCAAATTAGTAAAAGATTCAGGTGATGTAATCGGGTATCAATTGACAAATGGGAAAATAGTAAGTAAAGAAGATGCAATTATAATGGCAGAATCTAGTAAAATTGAAGGTGTAGCAGTAGCAACAAATAAAGGAAATGAATATTTAAGAAGTTTACCAGATGAAACGGAAAATAATAACTTAAGTAATTTACCTATTATAACTCAATAAATGAGATAAAATTTATAATAAATGGAAGTGAATAAATATTAATAATAAAGAAGAATTTGAAATACTTAAAAATATATTAGAAAAGAAACAGATAAACTATAATGAGTTTAATCAACTTATAGGCAATTATTTTGTAAAAGATTATGAAGAACTAGATGATAATTATTATTTAATAGAAATAATGAGTAATTTAGTACCAGGTAAGGATTATTACACTGATTATATAGAAATTATAAAATAAATTTATATTTTTACTTAATAGAGTTAGATTTAATAATCTAAAGTAACTAGATTAAAAACCGTACATATATAATGTATGGTTTTTTTATTTTTATAAAGGTAGAAGTTGATAAGTAGTACTCAGACTAATAGAAAATTATTACAAAAATTGATATAATTATATTGAATATGATATAGATAGGATTAAATAGAAATATATAATTTATAATATTAAAACATTTTAGGTATTAATATGTAAATATTTTATTTTTTATAAAAATTTTAATTGAAAGAAAGGGGGAGAATAAAGTGAATTTTGTAGGCAATAGGTATGAATTATTAAACGTTGAAGATCATATAGAATTAAATAAAATGTATGAAGCTAGAGATGCATATACAAATGACAAAGTATTGATAAAGATAATAGAACATAATGGAAATATATGTGATAATTTCATATCAAATTTAATTGATGAAAGTACGATGTTACAACAAATTAATTCACCTTACATATTAAATATTATAGACGTAGGAATTCATTGTACAGAATTAACAACACTTTATTATATGGTAAGTGAGTACTCAGATGGAATTATTCTAGAAAAGGTTATAAGAGGAAATTATCTTCATCTCGAGGCTATAGTTAATATAGCAACACAAGTTGTCAAAGCCTTAGAAAGTATAAATGAACAAGGTATGTATCATGGTGATTTAAATCCATCTAATATATTAGTTGATGAATTTTATAATGTAAAAGTATGTAATTTTGGATTGACTAAAGCTAATAATGGGATAAACCCAAGGGCTTGTGGACAAATAAAGTATTTATCTCCTCATCAATTATGTATAGATTATACCGATTCAGAAAGTGATCTTTTTGCATTAGGACTTATGCTTTTTGAATCTATTTTTAAAAAGCTTCCTTTTGAAGAGTGTGAAAATGACGAAGAAATGTTACGTAAGATAGATAAAGGTGTTAATTGGAGAAAGTATAAGGCCATAAATGGAAATCATGAACTTATAAATATTATCAAAAGACTTTTAAGTAGAAGTAAAAAATATGAAAATACTAAAGATATAATAATTGATTTAAGCTTGGTAATGTATGAAAAAGCTGATATAGAAGATGAAATAATAGAAGATAAAATAAGTTTAGAAAATATGTCAATAGCAGTTACAAATATGGCGTATAAAAGAAATAGACTTATGATAGCTTGCGCTATGCTAGGATTAATAATTACAATGATAATTAGTATGATATAAAAAATGTCTCAAAGAAACTTGAGACATTTTTTTTATTAAAATTTAAAATGTGTAAAAGAAAAGGAATTTAGTATACTAAAGTATAATTTTATATATAACGTAAGTACTTTATAGATTTAAAAGTTGTTTAAGTTTTTAAGCAACTTTTTTATTTAAAGATAAAATACTCAACTTTTTTATTGAGGGTATTTAAAGTAGGTGATATTTTATGAATTATGAAATTATTGAAACATATATAGATGATTTAAGGCAAAAAGATGAATATAATATTACATTAAGTTATATTAAAGAAATTCAAAATAAAGTAAATATATTTATTGAAAATTTAAATGAAAGAAATTTTTATGATTATTCAAAAAGTTATTTCTTGTTGTTTTTGACAAATCAGTACAAACAAAATAAAAAACAAATCATAAATAATTTGAAAAAAGCAATAAAGTTTTTAGAAAAAAGTCATACTGAAGATGAAATTTACGAAGCTATTTTATATGGGTATCTATCAAATTATTATATAAAATATGAAAGCAAGATGGAAAGTGACAAGATGTTTAAAATAGCTCGAGAAAAATTAATAAAACAACAAAACAAGGAAGAATTAATACAGTTTTATATAAGACATATTAATATTTTAATGATAAGTAGATATGATATAAGTAAAATTAATTTACTTATAGAAGAACTTCATTTACTTATAAAAAGTAATGCAAGTAAAAATGTAGCTAAGTACTACTTAGATTTAGGAGTGATATATTTAAATGCATTACAAAATACAATAGTTGCAATATTTTACTTATCACATGCATTTGATTTGGCCCAAAAAACATGTCAAATTGAATTAGAAATAAAAGCACGTATATTTTTAGCAGCTAGTTATTATTCTCTAGGAAATGAATTAGAGTCTATTAAGTATATAGAAGTTATATTAAAAAATGAAAAATATCAAAATATAAATCCAGTATATAAAGCGATAATTACAAATAATTTAATAACGTATTTTATAAAAAATGAAGATTTAAAAAGTGCGAAAAACTATTTAATAAAATTTGATGACAATATAAATAGTGTTAATAAAGATCTTAATGAGCAAGTAAAAATGATAGGATATATTTGCAAAGCTAAGTATTATAGTATGTCAAATGAAAATATAGATAAAGGTGTTAAGTATATAAATAAAAGTAAAAGCTTATATGAAAAAAATAAATATAAATCATTATTTCAAGACATCGATATATTAATTGATAAAATAGAAGGAAACTTATACTATAAAGTAGGAAAATATGATTTAGCATGCAACCTACATAAAAGAGGATTTAACAAAAGTATAAAAAGAAGTAAAAACAGATCAGTTATAGAATTTCATAAACTACTATCGAAAGACTATGAAAAATTACAAGATTATCAAAAATCTATAAGGCATTTAAAGCTATATATGGAATTGAAAGAAGACTGGCTAGTACAACAAAGTCAAAAATACACAGAAATCTTATTAAAAGAAAATGATATATTAAATAAAAAGAATAAGATTTCACAGCTAACAGAGCTAAAAAATGAATTAATAGATAAAAGAAATACAGATATGCTTAGCGGTTTATTAAATAGAAGATTTCTAAATGAATACCTAGAATGTGAAGATGCTAAATTAGGCATAGAAACTTCGAATTTGTATGCATTTATGATAGATATAGATTTTTTTAAAAAATATAATGATAAGTATGGTCATATAAAAGGTGATGAAGTAATAGATAAAATTGGAAAAATAATCAAAAATATTTGTGTAAAAGATGATAACATAGCTATAAGGTATGGAGGGGAAGAATTTTTAATACTATTAAGAAACATAGATTATGAAGATAGTATTAAAGCTGCTAAATTATTGTTACAGCAAGTTAATGAATTAAATATAAAACATGAGGATTCTCCTTTTAATACAACGGTGAGTATAAGTATAGGAATAGCATCTAATAATTACTGTAATGATTATTATAATCTTATAGATAATGCAGATAAGGCATTGTATATATCTAAAAGTGAAGGAGGAAATCAATATAGATATTTTAATTAATAGATAAGCCTTGATTTATTAAGGGGGAAGAAATGGATTTTAATATAGAAAAAGTTATATATGAAATAGAATTAAGAAGAACCTGTTTATCAAATATAGATAATTTAACTCAATTTATAGAAAAAATTGAAGAGAAGAAATTAAAAGACAATTTAAATATTTTAAAGTTTTATTATATAAAAGCAATAGAGCAAGAATTAAAATCTAACTTAGATGGAAGTATTGAATATATAAATAAATCTTTAGATATATCTAATAAAATAAATAATAACTTATGGGAAGGGAAATGTTATTGTAAACTAGCATGTATTTATTTAAATAAAGGAGAATACAAAATCTCTAGGCGCTACTTTATTAAAGGAGCAAAACTTTTAGAAAAAGAAGATAAAAAAGAGCTAACCTTAGCGTATATTCAGAGGTTAATTGTATTAAGATGGAAACAATGCCATAAGCAGAATTTAAAAAAATACATAGAAAAAATTAGATTTCTAATGAAATTTTGTAATGATAAGGAATGTGGATACTATTACCTCTCTATTGGAACAACACTTGCATATTTTTTGCAAGATGAAATTAAAGCTATGAAGTACTTTATTAAAGGTATGAGGATTGGTGAAAAGTACGATATATTAGAAATTACAGGATTAGTTTTATATTATTTTGCGAGTATTTACTTAGAATGTATGCATAATCCAAATGAAGCTATAAGAAGTTTAGAAGAATTAGTCTATAGTTCAAAATATGATAATCTTAATAAGGAATTGAAATGTTCTTCTATAGTTGCATTAATAGAATCATATCTTGAAATGGATAAATTACATCAAGCGTATTATTGTATAGAGGCTATAGATCAGTATATTAAGAATATAGATAATGAATTAGATGAAAGTACAAATATAATGCTAATATATCTAAAATCTAAGTGTTTTTGTAAAAGTAATAAAAATTTGAATAAGGGTATTAGTCTTGCGTTAGAGGCTTTAGAGAAATATGAAACATTTAAGTATAGTTTTAAATACACACATTTTGATTGCAATATAAATATACTAATAGGCGATTTTTATTTTAAATTAGGAGTATATGATAATAGTATAAAATATTATAAAAGGTCTCTAGATCATAGTTCCAAATGGGGAAAATTCTATGAAAAAAAGGCATATTCTTGCTTAGGCAAAGTATATGAAATAAAAGAAGATTATAAAAATTCTTTGAAATGCTATAGAATATGTGAATCTATATTTGACTATATTCAAAAGAAGCAAAGTTTTATAAAGTACGAAAAAATGCAAAAAGAATTTGAAAAAATCTATAATGAAGAAAAAATAAAAAATTTAAACATATATAATAAATCAATAAAGGAGGAGTCCTATAAAGATCCTTTGACAAAAGTTTTTAATAGAACATATTTAGATGAGTATATATCAGAAATTTGCAATACTGAAAGTATGTTTGCAATAATGATAGATATAGATTATTTTAAAACTTATAATGATAATTATGGACATTTAAAAGGTGATGAAGTACTTATAAATGTAGCACAAATAATAAAAAGTAGCTGTAATGAATTAACAGATATAGTAATAAGATATGGCGGAGAAGAATTTTTAGTATTGTCATGTAATGAAGAAAAGGATTATTTTGAAAATCTACCTCTAAAAATAAAAAATAATATAAATAGCTTAAATATATTACATGAGTATTCTTTAATTAGTGATATAATTACAGCCAGTATTGGTGTAGCAAATATAAATTTATACAATAGTTGTGACTGTATAAATTTAATAAAAAAAGCAGATAAAGCTTTATATATAGCTAAAGAACAAGGGAGAAATAGAATAATTCAATATGATAATAAAAAGACTCTTAACATATAGTAATCACTATGTGTTAAGAGTTTTTTAGTATGTACAAATAAAATATAAATGATTAAGTATTGAACTAATAAACATTAAATGTTATAAAAATAACATAAAAGATATCCTTTTAATTATAAATATATAAAAAAATATGTTTTATTGAATTAATGTGTTGCACTAAATAATTTAATGTGATATTCTATAAAAAGTAAAATTAATAATAAAATAAAAATAGATAAATAGATTTAAATAAATTGAAGATTTTAGACATTATACATTATATAGGAGGAAAGCTATGAAAAAAATATGTGTTATAGGTAGTTTAAACATGGACTTAGTAGTTAAGGTAGATGATATGCCTAAGGCCGGGCAAACATTAATAGGAAGTAATTTTAAAGAGGTACCTGGTGGAAAAGGTGCAAATCAAGCAGTTGCAATGGCAAGGCTAGAAGGACATGTATCTATGATAGGTAAAGTTGGAGATGATGGATTTGGACAAACTTTAATAAATGCACTTGAAAATGATAAAGTATGTACAGATTACATAAAAGTCGAATCATGCCCAACAGGAGTAGCACTTATAACAGTAGATAAGAATGCTGAAAACTGTATAGTAGTAGCTCCAGGAGCAAACTTTAAATTAACACCAAATGATATAGATGAAAATATAGAAGCAATAAAAAATAGTGATATAGTAGTTGTTCAATTAGAAACGCCACTTGATACTATAAAGTATGCACTAAAAAAAGCAAAAGAACTTGGAAAATATACAATATTAAACCCAGCGCCAGCAGTAGTTTTAGAAGATGAGTTAATAGAAAATGTTGATTTATTAACACCAAATGAAACAGAGCTTGAAATAATAAGTGGTATAGAGATAAATTGTGAAGATGATATACAATTAGCTGCTAAAAAAATGATACAAAAAGGTGTAAAAGAACTTATAGTAACATTAGGTTCAAAAGGAAGCTTATATATAAATAAAGAAAAAAGTGTGTTTAAAAAAGCATACAAAGTAGAAGCAATAGATACAACAGCAGCAGGAGATAGTTATACAGGAGCATTATCAGTAGCATTTGCAAATAATAAAAATATAGAAGAAGCTATGGACTTTGCATCAAAAGTAGGAGCACTTTCAGTAATGAAAGAAGGAGCACAAAGTTCATTACCTACATTAAGAGATGTAGAAAACTTCAGGGGGTAGTTAAATGAAAGTACCTATTTTAAAAATGACAAATATAGTTAAAGAGTTCCCAGGAGTAAAAGCTTTAGATGGTGTAAACATAGAACTATATGAAGGAACTGTAATGGCTCTTATGGGAGAAAATGGAGCTGGTAAATCTACACTTATGAAAATATTAAGTGGTGTTTATAAAAAAGATGGTGGAAAAATCTTTTATAAAGGAATAGAAGAAGATATAACAGGACCAAAAGATGCTACTGAAAAAGGTATAGCAATAATACATCAAGAACTTAACTTATTACCTGATTTAAGTATTGGTGAAAATATATTTTTAGGTAGAGAACCAAAACAAGGATTTAGAATAGATTTTACTAAACTTCATGAAGAATCGGACAAATTATTAAAGAAGTTAAATGTAAATACAAGTTCAAAAGAATTAGTTAAAAGTTTAAGTATAGGTCAACAACAAATGATAGAAATAGCAAAAGCTCTATCATTAGATGCGAAAATAATAATAATGGATGAGCCAACAGATGCTTTAACGGACAAAGAAACGGAAAGCTTATTTAAAGTAATAAATGAATTAAAAGAAGAAGGTAAGTCTATAGTTTATATATCACATAGACTAAAAGAAATATTTGAAATATGTGACTCTATAACTGTACTTAGAGATGGGAAATATGTTGGGAAAGAAAAAATAGAAAATTTAGATGAAGATAAAATGATAGAAATGATGGTAGGTAGAAAGCTTACAGACCAATTCCCAAGATTAGATGTAAAAATGGGAGAAAATATTTTAAAAGTAGAAAATCTAAATAATGAATATGTAAAAGATATAAACTTTGAGGTAAAAGCTGGAGAGATTTTAGGTATATCAGGGCTTATGGGATCAGGAAGAACGGAACTTGCTAAAACAATATATGGACATATAAGAAAAACTAGTGGAAGTATAATTGTAAAAGGAAAAAAAGTAGAAGCAAAAAGCTGTAAAGATGGATTAAAGCATAGAATTGCATACGTTAGTGAAGATAGAAAAGGTGATGGACTAATACTTGATTTATCAGTAAAGGAAAATATGACAATATCATCACTAGATAGAATATCGTCTTTATTTAAAATAAATAAAAAACAAGAAGATGAAAGAGTTAAAAGTTATATAGAAAGAATAAGAATAAAAACTCCAAGTCAAGATCAATTAATAAGAAACTTAAGTGGTGGAAATCAACAAAAAATAGCAATAGCAAAAGCACTTATGACACACCCTGACGTACTTATACTTGATGAACCTACAAGAGGAGTAGATGTTGGAGCTAAAAAAGAAATATATGACTTAATAAATGAATTTAAATCACAAGGAAAAGCAGTAATAATGATATCTTCAGAAATGCCAGAAATATTAGGTTTAAGTGATAGAATTTTAGTTTTAAGCCATGGAATGATAACAGGTGAATTTGATATAAAAGATGCAACACAAGAGGCTATATTAAAATGTGCAGTAGAAACTAAGGAGGCAATATAATTATGCAATCAAACTGTATACAAGATACAAAAATCAGAAATCTAGACATAAAGGAATTATTAGTAAAATATAAAAGTTTAGTAGGACTAGTATTATTAGTAGCAGTAGTATCAATACTAAGCCCATCATTTTTAAGTAGTAAGAATATATTTAATATATTAAGACAAACATCAATAAATGCAATAATAGCAGCTGGTATGACATTTGTAATATTAACAGGTGGAATAGACCTTTCAGTAGGTTCAATACTTGCAATAAGTGGTGCAGTATGTGCAAGTTTATTAGCATCAGGACAAAGTATAGCAATTGGAGTTTTAGCTTCTATTATAATAGGAGCAGGCGTAGGTTTCTTAAATGGATTTATAATATCTAAAGGAAAGCTACAACCATTTATAGCAACGCTTGCTACAATGACAGTTTTAAGAGGCTTAACATTAGTATTTACAGATGGAAAGCCAATAACACTTGGAAGCTCTGATCTTGCAATAGACTTTGGAAAAATAGGTGGAGGCGAAATATTATCTATACCAACACCTGCAATAATAATGATATTAGTATTTACTGTATGTGCATATATACTAAAAAATACTAAGATGGGAAGATACACATATGCATTAGGATCAAATGAAGAAGCAACAAAGCTATCAGGACTTAGCACTGATAAAATAAAAATATGGGTATACACAATAAGTGGAGTACTATCTGCTATAGCAGGTATAATAATAACTTCAAGATTATACTCAGCACAACCTACAGCAGGAACAGGATATGAACTAGATGCAATAGCAGCAGTTGTACTTGGAGGAACTAGCTTAACTGGTGGTAAGGGTAAGATAGGTGGAACAATAATAGGTGCATTAATAATAGGTGTATTAAGTAATGCTCTTAATATATTAGACGTATCATCATATTATCAAATGATGGTAAAAGGTGTGGTTATATTAATAGCTGTACTGCTTGACAGAAAAAGTAACTAGGAGGAAATAAAAATGAAAAAATTTCTTTCTATTATAATAACAATAATATTATCATCATCATTACTTGTAGGATGTACTCCTAAAGATAATGATGCAAAAAAAATAGGACTTATAGTATCAACACTAAACAATCCATTTTTCGTAGATTTAAAAACAGGAGTTGAAAACAAAGCAAAAGAATTAGGATATGAAGTAGTAGTACTTGATTCTCAAAATGACCCAGCAAAAGAAGTATCAAATATGGAAGATATAAGTGTTAAAAATGTAGATATAGTACTTTTAAATCCAGTTGATTCAGATTCAGCAATAGCATCAGTAATGATAGCAAATAACAATGATTTACCAGTAATAACAGTAGATAGAGCTGCAAATGGCGGAAAAGTTTTATCACACGTTGCATCAGATAATATAGCAGGTGGTAAAATGGCAGCAGACTTTTTAATGGATAAGTTAAACAGAAAAGGAAATATAGTAGAACTTGAAGGGATAGCAGGTTCTTCAGCTACTAGAGATAGAGGAGCTGGATTTGAAGAGGGTATTAAAAAAAGTGAATTTAACTTAGTAGCAAAGCAAAGTGCAGACTTTGATAGAACTAAGGGACTTTCAGTAATGGAAAATATAATACAATCAAAAGATAATATAGATGCAGTGTTTGCTCAAAATGATGAAATGGCTTTAGGGGCTCAAAAAGCATTAGAAGCTGCAAATATGAAAAATGTATTAGTTGTTGGATTTGATGCGACAGAAGATGCTGTTGAATCAGTTAAAAAAGGAAAAATGGCAGCGACTGTAGCACAACAACCAATATTAATAGGTGAAACAGCTGTAGACGCAGTTCACAATGTATTAATTGGAAAAGATATAGATAATTATATACCAGTAGAATTAAAGTTAATAACTAAGTAAATTTTAAGCATTTGATAAAAAGGTATCCATACATTTGGATACTTTTTTTATGTAAATTTAATTAAAATTAGATTTACATAAATTTACATAAATTTACATAAAGGTCAAAATTAAAATAAAAATATGAGGGAGGAAATCAATTGAAAAAAATAGTCAACAAAAGAGCTACACAAGTAGCGGCTTTAAGTATTTTATCCTCATTACCTATCTTATCTAAAGTAGATATAGTAAATGTTAATAACAATATAGAATTAGAATTTGAATCTATAGCGGATAAATATGACGCAAATGATATAATAGTCGAAAATGGTGTATCTATTAAAAAAGGTGAAAATCTAGATTTATCTCAATATTCTGGCTGGGAAATGTCAAATAATGAAACTGTAGATATAGATGAAAATGGAATCGTATATCCTATAAAAGAAGGAACTGTATTTTTAAGCAATAAACATAGATAATAAAATACATATATTAGAGATTTATGTATCTGGTGACAAGACAATAATGTATGCTAATCAAAGATCAAATTCTGTAAATAGAGATTTTTACAAAGTATTTATAGACCCAGGTCACATGGGGGAAGTGATAATGAAGCCAGTGCATTTGGGAAATTTGAAGATGAATTAAGTCTACAAATAGCTAAAAGTGTAGAGTTGAAATTAAAACAAAAAGGTATTCAAGTAAAAATGAGTAGAACTTCTGATGTATTTATACCTTTAGGTGAGAGAGCTCATATGGCAAATTCTTATGGAGCAGATGCTTTTATTTCTATACATCTAAATTCTTCAAGTAACGAATCGGCAAATGGGATTGAAACATATCATCATACACAAAAAACAAGCCATAGACCTTATTCTACGGGGATACATAATAATGCAATAAAGTCCACTCAGGGAAGAGACAGGGGAGTTAAGTCAGCCAACTTTGTAGTTTTAAGAGAAACTAATATGGTATTTTCTTTATTTGAAACAGGATTTATATCAAATGCTCAAGAAAATAATAAATTATCAGATCCGGTATATCAAGATAAGTTAGCAGTATCAATAGCTAATGGGATAGAAAGTTACTTAAAGGAAAATGTAAAGCTAAAACCAGGCAGTCAAATACCAGAAGAAAAGCCTCCTATAAATAGTAATGTAAAGTATGGTGTAAACAGCATTGAATCTTAATGTAAGAAATGGATATGGTACTAGTTATTCAGTTATAGGCTCATTATCAAAAGGAAGCAAAGTTGAGATAGTAGAATCTAAAGATGGATGGTATAAAATTAAGTATGGAAACGGATATGTATATGTATCAGGAGAATATATAAAGGGATAAATAAAAGGCTACTTAGAAAGTAGCCTTTTATTTATATTTAATTTTTTTTGAAATGAGTAGTGTAACTTGTATCATGGTAAATAGAAGAGAAGATCTTTTTCTATAAGCTAAGTACTTAGGATCCCATGTTGTAGCATACTTTTCTTTAAAGGATCTAAGACCTTGAAATGAATAAAAATGTTGACCGTGATTATAAACTTGAGACGCTATTTTTTCACTTAAAAAAGAATATTTTGAAGTTCCAACATTAGATAAAGGAGCCATGCCTATATTAAAAAACTTAAATTTATTTTTATTTCCATAATTTATTAGATTTACAAACATAAAATCCATAACACCTCTGCAGGCATTTTTAGAAAATCTCATTAAGTCTATAGAAAAGCTATCATTGTCATACATTGGCATTATATTAGAAAATCCCATTATATTATAATTAGCATCTTGAACTACGCATATCGGTGATTTAGAAAGGTAATATTCATCAAAAAATCCTAGTGAGAATCCTTTCTCATCTTTGCCATCTAGCCAATTATCTGATACAGATTTTAGTTCGTTTAAAAAACTAGAGGTAAATGGTGGGTTGATGACTTCAAATGTGTAGCCTTCTTTTTCTACTTTATTAATAGAGGTTCTTATACCTTTCATTTTTTTACCCGTTAGGTTAAATGAATTAATGGAAATTTTAGCTTCTTCTCCTAGTTTTAGAAAATCATATCCAAATTCATGTAAAAATGATAATGTACTTTTATCTACTTGATAAAAAATAGGAGTGTATCCATATTTACTATAATAATCATAAAATTCTTCAATAGCAGATTGAATGCTATCTTTATTTCCTATAGGTCTCCCTAGAACAACTAGTTTATCTGAATATATACTAAACTGAAATAGGACATCGTTAGTAGCATTAAAATAAAGCATTTTGTCTTTTAAATATATTAAATGAGTAAGTGGGCCTCCTTCATATATAGATAAAAAATTGTCTAGCTCATTTTCACACTTATCAAGTGTTATATGAGGCGGAATGCTATTTTTATTTTTTTTATAAATTATAACTAAAAAAGCTAATGCAATAATAAAACCTATAAAACTGCTTATTATTAAATGTTTATAGTTTGTATAAACTAAATTTTCTAAAAATCTAGGTAGGATTAATTGGCTAGAGGGTGTATTTACGTATCCTATAAACGCATAAATTATAAATATGAAAAATAATATGACAAAATCTTGTAAAATTCTACCCCATGTCATAATAAATTTTTCTTTATAGAAGCTTTTTTTACTAAGGAACAGTATAAATCCTACAATTGCTAAATATAAAGCTTCTTCGTAATCGAGCCCTTTTATAAATGTAAATATAGAACCACAAATGAGTAATAATAAAGTAAGCTTATATACATCTTTAGATTTATAATGAACTATTCTTGAGAGTGAAATAAGTAAAAAACCAATTATTACAGAAATTATATGAGAAAGATTAATTATATAATAATTAGCGATGTCGCTTATAAGTTTCAATCTATAAACAACAGAAGGTAAAGCGGCTGAAATTAGTAACACGATGCCTGTTGAAAAGATTAGAAACATTAGCATAAAATTTGCTGTAGATGATAGGATAAGAGATGGGACATCGTTAAATTTTGAATTTAAACTTTTCCAATTATCATAGAGATAAATTATTAGTCCTAATATTAAAGGAATTATATAATAACTTAATCTATAAAGAATCAAAGTAACTACACCTAATTCTTTGTTAATTCCTAATAATTCTAAATTTAATAAAAATGTTAAATCAAAACTTCCAAAACCACCAGGAATCATACTCACAATACCTATAGATACTGAAAGTATAAAAATGGGAAAATAATCTTTAAAGCTAATAGAGATATTGATTAATCTAGCAATAAAATACAAAAGTAATGTTGCTAAAATCCATTCTAAGCAGGATATAAGAGCTATTTTAATAAATTTAGATATGTTTTGTGAATTACTATATTTAAAGTGCTTAAAAGTTAAAAAAATACATAATCCTATAATGTAAAATGATATTAATAACACTGTTAAATTTGGAATCGAAAATTTATTAGTGTTATTAATAAATAAAAATTTAAAATTAAATATTAAGTGAAATAAGCAAAGTAACGATAAGCCTGAGATATTTAAAAATAAAATCTGACTAATATGAGTTAAAAAAGTTTTTTTATCTGAGTAATAATTTTTATAAAAATGTAGTTTAAGTCCTATTGAGGAGGATCCAGCAAAACCTATCATGTTAGATATAGAAGCGCAAATCCATGAATATTTTAGTATATATTTATTTGTAATGCTATTTTTTAATATTGGTTTTAATGTGAAATCATATAAGCACATAGATGAAAAAGCTAAAAGACCTAATGATATAATTATGATATATTTTAACAAAGAAATATTAGAAAGATAGTAAAAAATAGAATTACTATTTACATCAAAAATGAATCTTTTTAGTTCAATAAATAAAAAAAACACTATAAAAAATGTAAATAAAATTTTAAAACTTTTTTTAACCTCTCTTTAAGCTGTAGAGCCATTTTCATAGAACCTCCTTATGCAATAAAAATTTCAAAAATGTAACTATTTTGTAATAAATATGAAAAAAATAGTTTACAAATTGGTAACAAATGTATAATATATAAATATAGCAAGTTACAAAATGGTAACAAGCGATTACAAAATAGTAACAAAATTTATTAAAATTTAGAAAATGAGGTGCTTTTATGATAAAGAAAACTATGGTACTAGGTGCTTTACTAAGTACAGTTATATTTACACTAGGAGCAACAGAAACATTCGCAGATAGTACAGCAGTAGCAACTACTAATTTAAATGTAAGAAGTGGACCATCTACTAAATATAAAGTTGTAGGGTCGTTAAGTAGAAATAAATCAGTAACAGTATTAAGTAGTAGTCAAGGATGGAGTAAAGTTAGACTTCCTAACAACAAAGAAGGTTGGGCAAGTAGTAAATATATAAAGATGGACCAATCAAACAATAATTCAAGTAATACTAATAATAGTAGTAACAATGCATCAGCAAGTCAAGGCAAAAAGAAAATGACTGTTGTAGCAACGGCATATACAGGATACAGTACAACATCAACAGGACAAAAACCTGTTTGGGGAACAATAGCCGTAGACCCTAGGGTAATACCTTATGGAACTAAGGTTTATATACCTCAATTTGATCAAGTATTTGTAGCTAATAACTGTGGAGGGGCTATAAAGGGAAATAAAATAGACATATTTATGAACACTAAAAAAGAATGTTCTAACTGGGGTAGAAGAACAATAGATATAGAAATACTAGGAAAATAACAATTAAGTAAAATAATATAATATTTAAATAAAGATGAAATTTAAGTTAATAAACTTTTAATATAGATTAATAAAGTTAAAGTGTTAATGCAATATAAATAGAGTTAAATTGTATTAATAGAAAAATAAAACTACTTATAGAATAGTAAGTTTAAATATAATTTATTTGTAAAGTAAGAAATTTTATTCAGTAGTTATTGATAAAAATAGATAAAACATTAGTAAGTTCATTTTGTAACAAAATGAAACATATAATTTAAAATAGATTTAACAATTAGGAGGGCTATATGCCCTCTTTTTAAGTATTAACAAATCTAAAAAAAATATACAAAATATTATACAAATAAGTTATTTGTTACCTATAAATTATTATGATATTATATATAAATATGTATTTAAAAAAATTAAGTCTAAACTTTGATAAAAGCTCATTTGAAAATATTATAAAAGAAGGAAAGGTATGTTTATGGATTTTAAAAAACTAGCAATTAGTGAAAATATAGTAAATGTATTAAATAAGAAAGGCATTAAAACACCAACACCAGTACAAATAGAAAGTATACCAATTATAACTAGAGGGAGTGATCTTATATCACAAGCTCAAACAGGAACAGGAAAAACTCTAGCGTTTTTATTACCTATATTTGAAAAAATAGATACATCTAAAAACGAAATACAATCACTAATTATAACTCCAACAAGAGAATTAGCTATTCAGATAACACAGGAAGCTGAAAAATTACAAGAAGGTAAAAATATAGGGATTTTATCTGCATATGGAGGAAAGGATATTTCTTCTCAGATTAAGAAATTAAAAAAAGATATACATTTAGTTATAGCAACTCCAGGTAGACTTATAGATCATTTGATGAGAAAAAGTATAGATTTATCTAAGGTAAATACGATAGTATTGGATGAAGCAGATGAGATGCTTTTTATGGGATTTAAGAATGATATAGAATCTATAATGAAGTTTATGCCTAAAAAAAGACAGATATTATGCTTTTCAGCAACCATGGACTCTGCAGTTAAAAAGTTAGCTTATAGATATATGAAAGACCCATCAGTAGTTTCTATTAAAAGTACAGAAGTTACATTAGAAAATATAACACAGGAAGTTGTTGAAACTACAGATAGAAATAAACAAGATGATTTATGTAAAGTACTAGAAGAAGATAATGCATTTATGGCTATAATTTTTTGTAGGACAAAAGCTAGAGTGGACAAGTTAGATGAAAATCTTCACCAAAGAGGGTTTAATTGTGTAAAGATTCATAGTGATATACAACAATCAAAGAGAGAAAGAATAATGAAGTCATTTAGAAACGCAGAGATTCAATATTTAATAGCAACTGATGTTGCAGCGCGTGGAATTGATGTTACAGGGGTAACTCATGTATATAATTATGATATACCTGAGACGGTAGAGTCATATATTCATAGAATCGGAAGATGCGGAAGATCGGGAGAAAATGGTTATACATGTTTATTTGTAGATCCTAAAAATGAAAAAATGTTAACTGAAATTGAAAATAATATAAAATTAACTATAAAAAGAAGAACAATATAGGTTTTAATTGTATATAATATAGTTATCATTTAAAATTTATTCAACAAATGTAAATAAAAAAAGAGTATTAAAAATATGCTCTTGAAGGAGGAATATCTACTTAGATGGACAGGTTTTTGTGTACTTTGCTATTTTTAGCAATGGGTATTTGTATGATTTCTTTTGATATATTTTACAAATCACATGAAATGATATTTGTTATATTATCTGTTATAGGAATTGTATTTAGTGCCATAATGTTATTACTTAATAACAAGAAGTATCTAAGCAGTAAATTCAAAAAATAAAACTTAATAAAATCAATTAAGGCCATGTTAAATAACATGGCCTTTTTTATATATATAAAAATTATGATTACATTATAATATATACTCTTGAAATAGTAATTCACTTTGATTTTAAAAATAAAAAATAAAATAATTTAGAAAATTATTACTGATATATTATATATACAAAAAGGAAAAAACTAAATATGTACTTGTTAATCAAAAAACTTATAAAACCAAGAAGGTGAATGAAATTGAAACATGGAGCAAAAAAACTACTTGTATTAACACTTATTATTGCATTTTTAACTCCAAACCTTACATACGCTAAGGCGCAAAAAGGCGTAGATAAGTTTTCTAAGTCATCTATACTTATAGATCAAGATACTGGGAGAGTACTTTATGAAAAAACCCCGGATGCAAAAAGACCACTAGCTAGTCTAAGTAAAATGATGACATTTCTACTTGCAATAGAAGCTATAGAAAAAGGTGAAGTAAAAGAAAATGATATAATAACTATAGATAAAAGTATAGCAAGTGTAAGGGGTTCAAGTTATCATTTAAAAGAAGGTGAAAAAGTTCCACTAATAGAGCTTATGAAAGGCCTTATGATTGTATCTGGAAATGATGCGGCTGTCGCAATATCGAGACATATAGGCAAGGATGAAAAAACATTTGTCCAAAAGATGAATGCTAAGTGTAAAGAAATTGGAATGGTGAATACATCTTTTGTAAATCCTAATGGGCTTCCTATATATGATTTACAAAATCCTTCTAAGCCACCTAAAGAAAATATATCCACAGCAAGAGATATTGCTAAATTAGGTAAGTATATGTTTGATAATTATGAAAAACAAGTTGTAGCTATAACTAATATGCAGACATACTCTAACCCTCAAAGAGGCTTTTGCAAAAATAATACAAATTCAGCATTAATGGGTATACTACCCGAAGTAGATGGTATAAAAACTGGATATACAGGTAATGCAGGATATTGTCTATCATTTTCTATGTTGGTAAAAGAAGATGAAAATAATGAAAAACAACATAGACTTATAGGTGTAACCCTAGGAGCTAATCATAAGAATAAGAGACTTTCAGCAGCTTTAGGTATGTTAAAATATGGAAAAGAAAACTTTAGTACGAAAAAAGTAATGGAACAAGATAGATTAATAGGTAAGAAGTATATTAAAGGTATAGAAGAATTAGAAGTTAAGCTAATAGCAGATAAAGAGTTATATGCTATATTAGGTAAAGACGAAAGTCTAAATTCTCAAATAACATTTAAGGAGATAAATTATCCAGTAAAAAAAGGAGATGTACTTGGAGTCATAAAATATTACACTAATACAGGTGAAATTTTAGGAAGTGTTAATATAGTAAGTGCAAATGATGTTGATAGTGCATCTTTTAAAACTAAAATAAAAATGATATTTGCTGATTAGCATTAAGAAATTTGTATATAATTTAGATAAAAAAGGACAAAAATAAAACAAAGAAAAAATGTTGTAATTTTAAAAAGCCTATGATATACTACTAGAGGTGAAAATAATAAAACTATAAATCACACACGACAATGGGATCCTAAGAAGGTGCCTAAGAGGTTTTTTTGGGAGTTGATCATGTCGGAGGTATAAAACCAAGGAGGAAAAACAATGTCAGTAATATCAATGAAACAATTATTAGAAGCTGGTGTTCACTTCGGACATCAAACAAGAAGATGGAACCCTAAGATGAGCCAATATATATTCACAGAAAGAAATGGAATATATATAATAGACTTACAAAAAACAGTTAAGAAAGCTGAAGAAGCTTATAAAGCTATGAAAGAAGTAGCTGAAACTGGAAAGCCAGTTTTATTCGTAGGAACTAAGAAACAAGCTCAAGAAGCTATAAAAGAAGAAGCTGAAAGATGTGGAATGTTCTACGTTAACGAAAGATGGTTAGGTGGAATGTTAACAAACCACAAAACTATACAAACAAGAATAAACAAATTAAGAGAATTAGAAAAAATGGAAAACGAAGGTGTATTCAACGTTTTACCTAAAAAAGAAGTTATAAAATTAAGAGCTGAAAAAGAAAAATTAGAAAAATACTTAAATGGTATGAAGGATATGCCTGAATTACCAGGAGCTATGTTCGTAGTTGACCCAAGAAAAGAAAACATAGCTATACAAGAAGCTCATAGATTAGGAATCCCAGTATTTGGTATAGTTGATACTAACTGTGATCCAGAAGAATTAGACTTTGCTATACCAGGAAATGACGATGCTATAAGAGCTGTTAAATTAATAACTGCTGCTATGGCTAACGCTATAATAGAAGGTAGACAAGGTGCTGAAGAAGAAGTAGAAGCTGACGAAGAACAACAAGCTTAATCTTTAAAAGATAAACTAAAATAACAACTGAATGGTAAGGGTCTAAGCCCTTACCATTAATAGTATATAGGAGGTAACCTAAATGGCTATAACTGCACAAATGGTTAAAGAGTTAAGAGAATCAACAGGCGCTGGAATGATGGACTGTAAAAAAGCTTTACAAGAAGCTGAAGGAAACATGGAAAGAGCTATAGATTTATTAAGAGAAAAAGGATTATCTAAAGCTGCTAAAAAAGCTGATAGAATAGCTGCAGAAGGATTAGTTGCTATAGAAATAAATGCTGATAACACAGTTGCTGCTGTAGTTGAAGTAAACTCAGAAACTGACTTCGTTGCTAAGAACGAAGATTTCAAAGCATTCGTTAAAGATGCTGCTGAAATGGCATTAGCTACTGACAAAACTGAAATAGCTGATTTATTAGCTTCAACTCATAAAGAAGGAATAGCTTTATCTGATGTATTAAACAACAGAATAGCTACAATAGGAGAAAAGTTAGACGTAAGAAGATTTGCTAAAATATCTACTGACGGACAAGTTGCTGGATACATCCACGGTGGAGGTAAAATAGGTGTTTTAGTTGAAATGAAGACTACTGCTAGAGATGCAGAAGTTATAGCTATGGGAAGAGATATAGCAATGCAAGTTGCTGCTATGAACCCTAAGTACGTTTCAAGAAACGATGTTGATCAAGATTACATAGCTCACGAAACAGAAATATTAACTCAACAAGCTTTAAACGAAGGAAAGCCTGCTAACATAGTTGAGAAGATGATAAAAGGAAGATTAGAAAAGCAATTAAAAGAAGTTTGCTTATTAGAACAACCTTTTGTTAAAAACGGAGATTTAACAATAAAGCAATTAGTAGCTGAAACTGCTAAAAAAGTTGGAGCTGAAATAGAGCTTGGGCAAATTGTTAGATTCGAAGTTGGAGAAGGTATAGAAAAGAAAGAAGAAAACTTTGCAGAAGAAGTTGCTAAGCAACTTAAGTAATGACCAAAGGAGAACACTTAAGTGTTCTCTTTTTTTTAAAAAAGTAAATACAAAACTAAATATACGGAAAAAATATAAAAGTTACACAAATCGTAATTTTTAACTGAAAGAGGAGGATTTCTTAAATGAGTAAACCAAAATATGAAAGAGTGCTATTAAAACTTAGTGGTGAAGCATTAGCAGGAGAAAAAGGTTTCGGTATCAACAATGTAGTTGTTGATGAAATAGCTGTTGCTATAAAGAAAGTACAAGAGATAGGTGTAGAGGTATCAGTAGTTGTAGGTGGCGGAAACTTCTGGAGAGGAAGAACATCTGAAGGTATGGATAGAACTACAGCTGATTATATCGGTATGCTTGCAACAGTTATGAATGCTATGGCACTACAAGATGCACTTGAAAATATAGATGTTCAAACTAGAGTTCAAACTGCTATAGAGATGAGACAAATAGCAGAGCCATATATAAGAAGAAAAGCTGTTAGACACTTAGAAAAAGACAGAGTTGTTATATTTGGTGCAGGAACTGGAAATCCATATTTCTCAACAGATACAGCTGCAGCGCTTAGAGCTGCTGAAATGGAGACAGAAGTTATATTACTTGCTAAAAATGTTGATGCAGTATATGACAAAGATCCAAAAGTACATGCTGATGCAGTTAAATTCGATGAATTAAGTTATTTAGAAGTTCTTCAAAGAGAATTAAAAGTAATGGACTCAACTGCTACATCTTTATGTATGGATAATCAAATTCCTATACATGTATTTGAACTTTCTACAGAAAATATAATAAAAGCAGTTATGGGTGAAAAAATAGGAACAATAGTGAAATAGTACTATTAATATGACACTAAAATAAATACCATAAAAATTAGAAATAAGTATTATAAAAATAGACAAATAGTTTTTATGAAAAAAATAAAAAAGTGTGTAAACTATTAATATAATACTAAAGTATTTTAATAAAATATGGTAAAATAGAAATAGATAAAATAATAGGAGGATACATATATGAAATTAGATACTCATAAGCAATTAGAAGCTAAAATGTCTAAGACAATAGAAGCTTTAAAATACGAATACACTACTATAAGAACAGGAAGAGCTAATGCTCAAATGTTAGATAAAATAAGAGTTGACTATTACGGAACTCCAACTCCAATAAATCAAATGGCTGCTATATCAGTTCCAGAACCAAGAACTTTAATGATAAGTGCTTGGGATAAATCTTCTATGGCAGAAATAGAAAAAGCTATAAGAAATTCTGATTTAGGATTAAATCCTTCTAATGATGGAGAAGTTATAAGATTATCTGTACCAGTATTAACAGAAGAAAGAAGAAAAGAGTTAGCTAAGAAAGCTCATAAAAGTGCTGAAGAATTTAAAGTTAGATTAAGAAATGAAAGAAGAGATGCTAACGATGCATTAAAGAAACTAGAAAAAGATGGAGAATTAACTGAAGACGAATTAAAGAAAGCTCAAGACGAAGTTCAAAAGATAACTGATAGATTCATCAAAGAAATAGATGCAGTTGCAGTAGCTAAAGAAAAGGATATAATGGAGGTATAATATTGAATAAATATTATAACCTTTTGGGCCTTCATATAAATAAAGTTGAAGAATTTTTCAAAAATCAAAATATAAAGTACACTATAAAAGCTATAAAAGGTAGAAAAGACCAAGAAAAGTTAACTATTCCTAAGGTCATTAAAATATCAGAAATAGATAATGGTGTAGAAATTTTAATAACATATTTTACTGACTCCTTAAAATAGGAGTCAGATTACTATTTGGAGGCATAAATTATGAATTCATATAATATAGATATTAATAAAGTACCTACACATATAGCTATAATAATGGATGGAAATGGAAGATGGGCAAAAGCTAGATTTCTACCAAGAACAGCTGGACATAAAGCAGGAGTTGAAACTATAAGAAAAGTTTTAATGGAATGTCAGAGATTAGGTATTAAGCATTTAACGCTATATGCATTTTCCACAGAAAATTGGAAAAGGCCTAAATTAGAAGTAGATACATTAATGAACTTATTATCAACATATTTAAAAAAAGAAGTAAGAGAATTACATAAAAATAATGTTAAGATAACAACTATAGGAGATACTAGTCAACTACCTCAAGCTTGTATAGATGAATTAGAAAGAGCGTATGAGCTTACAAAATTTAATACAGGCGTAAATTTAAATCTGGCACTAAACTATGGTGCAAGATATGATATAAAAAATGCTGTAATAGATATAGTAAAAGACGCAAAATGTGGTAAACTAGATATAAAGGACATAACAGAGGATACTATAACAAATTATTTAAGCACAAAGTCTATACCAGACCCAGAGTTAATTGTAAGAACTAGTGGAGAAGAACGATTAAGTAACTTCTTATTATGGGAGGCTGCATATTCTGAATTTTATTTCACAAATGTACATTGGCCTGATTTTAATGAAAAAGAATTGCAAAAGGCTATATATGATTACCAAAACAGAGACAGAAGGTTTGGTGGACTTAAGTAAGGAGAATAATATATGCTTACAAGAATTATTGCAGCTTTAGCGTTGGTTCCACTGTTTATATTTTTAATAATAGGTGGATTGCCATTATACATAGCAGAAATAGCAATAGTAGCTATTGCTTTACATGAATTTTATAAAGCATTTCAAACAAAAAATATTAACCCTTTATTTAATGTAGGGTATATATTTGCAGGATATTTATTAATAAAAAATATATATGGGTTAGGAATAGAATATTCATATGCAGTAGCATTTGTTTTATTTGTAATTTCAATAACATATTTATTAAGATGTAAAAATAACATACTCGATATATCAGTTACATTTTTAGGAATCTTTTATGTTGCTATATTTTTAGATTATATAGTTTTAACTATTAGAGATTTTGAATTAGGACATTTATATGTATGGATAATATTTATAATATCTTTTGCAACTGATACTTTTGCCTACTTCAGTGGATATTTATTTGGAAAACATAAGTTAATACCTAAAGTAAGCCCTAAAAAAACCGTTGAAGGTTCTATAGGAGGCATATTAGGAAGTATAGCATGCTGTGCAATATTTGGATATATATTCAAACTTCAAATAATGCCATTAGTAATTATAGGTCTTATAGGAAGTGTAGTAGCGCAATTTGGAGATTTATTTGCATCATCAATTAAAAGATATGTTGGTATAAAAGACTATGGAAAATTAATACCAGGACATGGTGGTATATTAGATAGATTTGATAGTGTTATATTAGTAGCACCATTTGTATATTATGCAATTATGATTTTTATAAAATAAAGGCTTTTTCGAGAGAGATGCTATCAGTAATTAGCAGTATTAGATAAAATATAATATCATTATAATTTTAAGTTTTATGTATGATATTATATTTTATTTTTTTATTTAATTTACTATACTTCCTAAATCGAAAAAGCCTTTTATAATATGTAAAAATCGTAATAGGATATTTTAATTGTATTTTAAATTAGTTTTAATATGAAATTTATTTTAAATTGGATAAATTTATATAATTTAATGGTATAATATAAGGATGAATATATTAAAATTATAGAAAGGGAATTAATATGAAAAGAATATCAATACTAGGGTCTACAGGGTCTATAGGAAAGCAAACTTTAGATGTTGTAAGAAGAAATAAAGATAAATTTGAAGTTGTAGCAATTTCTGCGAATAGTAGTGTAGATTTATTATTAGAACAAATAAAAGAGTTTAAACCTAAATATGTTGCGGTATATAATGAAGAAAGCGCAATTAAACTAAAAAAAATGATACCAACTGATATAAATGTAGAAGTGCTAAGTGGGATGTCGGGTTTGAAGGAAATATCTTCACTACCTGAAATTGATGTTTTATTAACAGCTATAGTAGGTATGATAGGATTAGTACCTACATTAGAAGCTATCAAATCAGGTAAGGATATTGCTTTAGCAAACAAAGAAACTCTAGTTTGTGCTGGTGATCTAGTTATTAGTGAAGCTAGAAAGCATAATGTAAGTATACTTCCTGTAGATAGTGAGCATAGTGCTATTTTCCAATGTTTAAATGGGGAGCAAAATAAAGAAATAGAAAAAATTATCCTAACAGCATCAGGGGGACCATTTAGAGGTAAATCTAAATCTGATTTAGAAAATGTAACTAAAAACCAAGCATTAAAGCACCCTAATTGGTCAATGGGAAGAAAAATAAGTATAGATTCATCAACATTGATGAATAAAGGGTTAGAAGTTATAGAAGCTAAATGGTTATTTGGAGTTGAACAAAATCAAATAGATGTTGTTGTACATCCTCAAAGTATAATACATTCTATGGTTCAATTTATTGATAGCTCAGTAATGGCTCAATTAGGATGTCCAGACATGAGATTACCTATACAATATGCGTTATCTTATCCTAATAGAATTGTAAATGATTTTGAAAGATTGGATTTAGCTAAGATTGCAACTTTAACATTTGAACAGCCTGACTTAGAAATATTCCCTTGTTTAAAACTAGCGTACGATAGTTTAAAAATGGGTGGTACATATTCAGCAGTATTAAATAGTGCTAATGAAGTACTAGTAAATGAATTTTTAAATGACAAAATAGGATTCTATGATATACCTTATTACATAGAAAAAACAATGGATGCTCATACTAGTATAGATAAACCAACGCTAGAACAAATACTAGATATAGATAGATGGGCAAGAGAATATGTGGCAAGTGCCATAAGATAGGAAGGTGTAAATTTGACTATTATAGCAGCGATAATACTATTTGGAGTATTAATATTCATACATGAGTTAGGACACTTTTTATTTGCTAAAAGAGCTGGTGTTACAATACACGAGTTTTCAATAGGAATGGGGCCTAAGTTATTTAGTGTTGAAAGAGGCGGAACTAAATATTCTGTAAGATTATTACCACTAGGTGGATATGTCAGTATGGAAGGTGAAGATGAAGAATCAAAAGATCCGAATTCTTTTGGAAAAAAGACTATTCTTCAAAGAGCAAGTATCTTATTAGCAGGGCCATTTTTTAATATTATATTAGCTATATTACTTTTAATACCAGTGTATATGTCAATGGGTATAGCTACTAATCAAAATGTTTTAGGAGAGGTTATAGAAAATACTCCGGCATATTCAGCAGGCCTTAAAGCCAATGACGAAGTTATAGAAATAAATGGACAAAAAATTACTACATGGGAAGATATAGTACAAAATATCCAA